>JANQPV010000054.1 GCA_028285305.1 Alphaproteobacteria bacterium
GGACGGGCTCACACCGCACCAATTTGCAACCCGGTCCACAACGGACCACAACATGAACAGAGCTAACTTATAAACGCGGACAATGAGGGGAGCAGGTCACGTCAACTACGCATATAGATAAGACCTGCTTTTCGGAGCCACTCTTGCCCCGATCCGGGGTGGCTCTGAAGAGCTGGTCTGGACCTGCTTTATGGTGAACCCGCTGAATTAGTGCTCCAAATCCAAACCGTCGTTAATCGTACCACGATGAATTTTGGTTCTCGATCACCATCGCGACCTAGCTCTCTGACATCGCAAGTATGTCTAAGAACCCCATAGGAGCTTTCCGGCGTTTTGGCAGGACAAGAAGATCAACTTCGCCGGGTTTTGGTGATGAGTCACCAAAAAGGGCAGTCTGCGTTGGTTTGCTTGCGATGCTCGCCCTACCCAATAGCTGATGCTGAGGCCAAAGCGCATGCAGTACGTTCGCTGTCGTTTCCAAAGTGAACTTGCGGCGATCTGTTCTGACAACGATGCAGGCATTCTGAGTCATCAACTTCTTGGCACTGGAAAATACACCCGCGATCATGTCCTCATACAGCGCTTTATTACCGTAGCGCTGAGTCTGATCCCATTTCGGTAGAGATGGTCCTCCGAGCATCCACAGTCTTATCCAGTTATCGTACTCGTAATTGGTGATCCCTTTGTAGGGCGGTGATGTGATTAATAGGTTTGCCTTTACGCTCTGTAATCGATTGAGTTCGGTGCGCGCATCGCCAAGAAGTATCCGACTTTTGGCACTCGTCATCCGAAGACCTTTTTCATATCTCCAGCGAATTCGACCCTTTACGAATGAGACAGGATCTATTCCAGGTGGGATCATGCCGCGCCGCTTCCACCAACGAACAGCGTATTCCGGTGCCATGGATTTACTTTGGCGCATCTGGTTCGAGAGCCCCCCACCCAGCTTGCCATGCAGATAGACAAGAATAATGCCTGCTAGAGTCCAGTCCACTTTTGACCGCTGCCAATTAAGTTCTCGGCGCGCGCTATTAAGAAATGTCAGCACATCTCGCGACCATGCATAAGCCTGAAATTCGTTCTCCGGCTCGCCGTCTGAGTTCTTGCGCAACGACCATATCTCATCGACGCGTCGATAAAGGCGACCGACTTGCCTGGCTGGTTCTGTCTTGGCTTTCGAATAGACCCATGCAACCGGATTTACATCGCAGCCAACCGAATCTCGTCCCAGCAAGTTCGCTACATAATTGCTTGTGCCTCGCCCGCAAAAAGGATCGACAATTACATCCCCGAGACTGCTGTATCGTTCAATATACTCCTCTGCAAAGCTGACTGGGAACATCGCGTAGTACGGACCAAACCCCTTCCACCTGCCCTCTGCGCTGCTGAGCGGCCATCGTTCTTGTGGGACAGCAATATTCATTTCTCAAACAGGCTTTTGATGACTTCCCCTCCCATCTTTAGAGGTATCGCTGCATGTGAATGAGCGCGTACGATCGGGACGAACCCTCCGTCAAACAGGTAGGTTGAAAGGCGATCAACGATGCCGGCAACTTCAGGCAATCCCGGATATGCGGCTAAATCCGTGTTGGCCAGATCGAGAGATGCCGTGGTTACCTTGGGGGTGTTAATTACCATCCGTTGGCCAGACTTGCTCTTATATAGGGCAATACGCCCGTAGTAGGTGTCGGCGCCCCACGGCTTTGCGTCTGGTGCTCGATACACGACCGATTGATGGATGTACGAGATATCGGGCAACAGCATTGTTTGGGGACTGTATCTGCCGTTAGGCCCCTTAGCCTCGTCGAAATCAAGCTGCTCAAAATGCTCGTAGAACTGACCGCTTTTGATCAAAGAAAAAAGCAGAATGTTCTTCCCGGTTTTGGCGACGCACAGATCATTAATTCGACGAAGCTCATTCTGCACGTATGGAACAACAGCGGCAAACTGACCGAAAGCTGCAAGTGGCCCATCAACAACAAAGGCAAGCTTGGGAAGTATGCCGAGACCTTTTTCGGATGATGCAAAAAATCTGAGGACATTGAGAAGCATTATGACCTCAAGAAAGCGCATCACCTCTCCGTGAGGCTCACCATTTGGCCCAACGTCATTGAAACGCTCGTGAAAACGTAGTGGATCGGTTTCGTAGATTGAGATTGATCTTGTACACGGACATTGCCAAGTTCCATTCGAAGGAGTGAGAGAATGGTCGCAATCACTAGCTGGGCACCGAAAGGAGCTAGAGCGTCCCGAGACAAGTGCACGATAGGTTTCCAGCAGAGTTTCGTGACCCTTCTGAACACTGCCCTGAAGCGCTTCATAGATTGAACTTCTGAAAAACTCCTTCGGTGCTGTGCCATCGGATTTCGCAACGTTACATCCGGGTAGCATACATTGAAGTGTTGCAGCCTTATCCATTTGGTTGAATGCGCTAGGCGGAATGATCTTCTGGTTTGAGTGCACATTGAGCTTGTTTAAATCGACCGACACGAGTGCAATTTGAACAAGGCTGGCTTCAGCACCAGGAAAACCGTTCTTGATCTTCTCGCTTACAATGGAACCATCGATTGCAAGCACACGATTGATTTGATCAGGTACCAACGGCAAAGCTGTGGGCTGAAGAGATCGACCTTTGGTCTTCGGCGGCATGCGGATTTCGCCAGCAAACTCTTGAAAGAGCTTACTTTGCTCGAGTGCTATGAGGCTCTCACCCGTGGCTCTTTGGCCTTCATAGGGCATTAGCTATCAGCCCCGTTTGCTCTAAAAAGGTCAATCTGCACTGGGATGGTGTAAGGATTAGACAACGTACGCATCCGCACAAATCCAGGATCGGAAATCGTTTTTATCTGATGTGCGTAATCCTCGAAGTCATAAAACTTGGACAGTGTTCTGACTTCATCCGCGTTATTGAGATGCGCAACGAACCAATTGTCGGTATTTTTTAGAATCGCCGGCATTACAGACGAAGGCTCCTGCGTGGCCAGCACCATTCCTATTTGGTATTTTGAACCTTCCTTTGCAGTTCGAGCCCAAACCGTTCGAAGCTCGTCCTTGCCGCCAGCTGCTGGCAATAGGTTGTGCGCCTCCTCGAGATAGACCATGATCGGTGGTGGCGGAATTATGTCGCCTTCGGTGTTGCGTTCTGGCTCAACGAAATCCTGCTTCTGTCTATTGAATATCTCCCATAGAATGCGCTCGGCGGCATTCTGATTCTGTTCTGGATCGCCTGTTGATTGATCGAAAATGACGAGCTTGCCTTCTCTAAGTGCAGAAACAATATCAGCTGCGTAGTCTGAAGCAGCATTTGGAGAATGCTGCCGCTCCGCACGCCGGAACTGCGCCACACCATTAGGGTAGGCATAGATTTCTAGAATATTGGTCAACGCGTCATCAGCCCAGCGCTTTCCATTTTTTTTGGTACTGTATTGGGCTTCATAGTCGGAGTAACCAGCACTCTTATCCGTCATGAACTCCCGAAGTGCTTTGCAAGCGCTCACGAAGTCGCTCCAAGTCAGTTCATCGTCAGCGAAGAGCGTCGATGCTGAAGAAATTTTTGATTTAGTAGCTGGTTCCTGACTTCGATTATTCTGCAAAGCGGTTCTGAGTTCGGCACCGAACAAGCCCTTTATGCTGACTGTTTGTGATGGCGCTGGGAACCCAGCTGCATATAGAATTCCGCGATAGACAGTGATTAGACGCTTGAACCGAATCTCCTCGCCCTTATCGGCAAATGCTTTTGGCGACTCAATCAAAGTGTCGCGAAACCGCTTAACGTAGAGCGCAGAAGCGTCAGCAAGCTCGTTGTCGAGGATGGTTTTGCCAACAAAGAGTTGATCAAGGTCCTGAGCGATTGCGCCTACGTCGCTCCAGTTGGACACGTTGGAGCCGAAGAAATTGATTTTGACGATTTTCCGTTTTGGATCGTTAGGATGGCTATTCAATCCGTAAGTTTCGATCTCGTCCTCATAAATGGCACTGCTGATCTCTTGGTAAGAGTTTTTGAGCGATCCGCCATCTTGGATATTCTCATTGGCGTACTCACCGTTGGGGTCAAAGATCAATTGTCCTACACGAAATTCAGGGTCTGATCCTCGCAGCAAGTAGATGGCGCGTGCTGCGATCTTCATAGCATTGGACTTACCGCCGCGGCTCATTCCGCCATAAAATGTACGACGTGCAATAAAGTCGCGCGGATCAACTTCGACAGGAACATTATCGATGTCTTCTTTGACCCCGATTTCGCTTGAAGCGAAGCGGACACGTCCAACCCGCACTCGAGCATCGTTGCCTGATGCAACAATTCTTTGGTAGTTGACGATCTTCGAGAGTAGCAAACCCGTTGGCTTGAATACTTTTAAGCCGCGACCGTTATAGTAATTGATGAGATCGCCACCGAAGGACAGTTCGTACTGATCATCCGCTGTAGATTTCATACGGAACGTACCGAGCACGCGGCATCGATATGCACCATAAGAGAGATTGTTTTTTGTCCATTCATCTAGGTGTCCGGGGGAGTCCCAAGTCTCCGAGGATTCGGTTGATCTCATACCGGCCTGAAATCGAAAATGTTCCATTTCACGAGCGTTTGGCAGCGGTGCGTCACCAACGATTCTGAGCAAGACAAGACAGGTCTCCTCGTCTTCAGCATCGTTAATTTGGGAGTTTTCAAGGTTCATTCGGGTGGCTACGAGAAATGAACCGTGAGGCAAACCGCGAACCTGTTGACGCAAATAATCGTGCACAAGCACATGAGCTTCACTGAAATTGATGGTTAAAAGCTCGCCCACCAATGTGTCTGATTCGATCAGGCCCGCGAGTTGACTGCCAGCATTTCGAGAAGCGCTTTCTGCTTCTTCTTGCGTGATATCGCTCAGTACTGTTTGTCCCTGCATATTATTTGGCTCCACTTTGGACTTATCCTAAATCATTATATCCAAAATATAAATTTCTTTTTCTATGAAAGGGCAGAATACTGAATTGATTCCGCTTGAACCAACACTTGTCATAAGACCACTGGGCGAGATGCAAGACAATGCGCGAAGCAGTTGAAGGCTTGTCCGAATGCAAAAGCCCACAAAAAGATGCGTGTAGTGCACCGGGGAGGCGTTGTAGGGTTTCTACCAATAATGGGCTTGCCGCGTTTAACTTCAGCGTCTCGGAAGCGGCCACTCATCCTCAGGCTCGGCTATCCCGTCACGCAATCGGACAAATCGCTGCTTTTCAAGCTGCTTGAGACCCAGCAACATGTCATCAGCGGTGGAATGGCCCTGTTCGACTATCTCATTGACCATTTCTCGCGCAAACCAATCCCGAAACGCCGGCTTCTTCTTTTCGTAGAATTCATCGATTGAATGAATCGTCTGTAGAAATTCGTGAAAAGTATCAGTGTCCTGCTCGTATGGATCAGTCATATGAACAGCATACCGAATTCAGGATTCCTGGTGCAAATTTGCCGAGCAGTTACACTGCGATCCAACGGCTAGCCTTCATTCATATACGCTGCTTTGTATAATATAGACTTATACGCTTTGGCGTATCAAATTGATTTATACGCCAAGTTGCATATTGATATTTTATCCAATTTAGCGTATAATATGTTTGAGAAAGGATTCGTTATGCGGCTTGCCAGAAATGCAAAACAGATTGGAAATGAGATTAGACGTCGGCGCAAAAAAATCGGGCTGACGCAAACCGACTTGGCCAAAAAAGTTGGCCTGCGCCAAGCAACGATTTCCGAAATTGAAACAGGCAATCCGGCTGCCAAACTCGAAACGATATTGAGCGTCCTCGCCGCGCTGAATCTGGAACTTCAGATCACTGAGCGTTCGCAACATTCACCGCAAGATATAGAGGACATGCTGTAATGGCACGCAAGCGTCGGCATGCACCATTACGCGTTTATCAAAACAATCGTTTTGTCGGTCTTCTGCTGAAAGAAACCAGCGGCGCGATATCGTTCCAGTATGATCAAAGCTGGCTTGACAACCCGCAAGCCTATCCGGTTTCACTGTCACTCCCATTGCGAGAGGATGCCTATCGCGGTGCGCCGGTTTCAGCGGTATTCGAAAACCTGTTGCCTGATTCCGACGAACTTATTCGCCGGGTTGCCAGGAAGGTCGGAGCCGAGGGAACCGATGCCTACAGCATGCTGGCAGCCATCGGCAGCGATTGCGTCGGCGCTCTCCAGTTCATCGGCGACGATATCGGCAATCATGATGCCCATGATACGGCGACCATCATCGGCGATGTTGTCGATGACGGAGACATAGAAGCCATCCTGAGCAATCTTGCGCGTGCGCCATTGGGTCTGAGCGATGACGACGCTTTCCGTATTTCAGTCGCCGGCGCCCAAGAAAAGACAGCCCTACTCCATCATGATGGCAAATGGCTGAAGCCACATGGTACAACGCCAACGACGCATATTTTGAAAACGCAGATCGGCAAACTGCCTGAAGGCATAGATCTCACCAACAGCGTTGAGAACGAATTCTACTGCCTCAAACTGATGGCAGCGTTCGGCCTGCCGGTGGCCAATGCCGAGATGCACAGTTTCGGTGAAACAAAGTCGCTGGTGATTGAGCGGTTTGATCGGCGGTGGACAAAGGACGGTCGTTTGCTTCGTCTTCCGCAAGAGGACTGTTGCCAAGCGCTATCTGTTCCACCAACCCAAAAATACCAGGCACATGGTGGTCCCGGCATCATTGAGATCATCAACCTCCTCAAAGCCAGTGATACGCCCGAAGAGGACCAGCTGACGTTTTTCAAAACACAGCTTTTGTTTTGGTTGATCGGCGCGACAGACGGGCACGCAAAGAATTTCAGCATCTTCCTGATGCCCGGCGGTGGGTTCAAAATGACTCCGCTCTATGATGTGCTCACTGCACAACCAAGCTTCGATGCCGAGCAAATCAGGCACAGCCAATTGAAACTGGCGATGCGCGTTGGGAAAAGCAATCACTACCGCATCGACAATATCCAGGCTCGACACTTCATCGAAACGGGCGATGCGGCGGGACTACCAAGATCACTGATGGAACGCGCCATCAGCGAAATTGTCGAAACGCACCAAACGGCGCTGGAAAACGTTGGCCCAGAAATACCAGACGGCTTTCCCCATCGGATACACGATTCCATCAGCAGCGCTTTGATTAACCGCGCGAAGGAGCTTGCAGTGGCCGGAAGATAAGCCGCTTGTCAATAATGAGCACACCGCCATAATGTCGATCGGCAACATCGGCACTCCAAACCCAACACTCTGGTGATTACTCAAGGGATCAACGCGTAATCAGGGTAAGCCAAGATAGTTTACGGTGGTAACATGGATAAAGACCTTCAGGACTATGCATCGGGAGCCGCCGGCAATCCTTATGCGTCCGGCCTTGGCCAACTTGGCTATCAAGAATATGAGAGAAGAAAAAACAGTGCCACGGAAACGAGCGTTTACCACTCTTCTAGGTCGGACGGAGGAGGAACAGGACTCCTAGCTCTGTTTTTTCTTGGTGCTATAGCCCTCAATTTCAACGAAATAAAAAAGGAGGATTCAACTATATTTAATACAATAATTAGCGCATATTTGTTCTTGATATTGTTAGCCTTTCTGTTTTTAATATTCTGGGTATTTACATCGTGTTTTACATCGCGCCGGATTTACCAGCTTGGACGTGACGTTCAATCGATAGCATCCGCTGTAGTGATGAACGCGTTGATATTGTTGATATTTTTAGGGGTATACAACAACAGAAATGCAGAAATCCCGATTGCATATTTATCAATATTATCTGTTCCATTTGTTTTTTTATTGATGCTATTTTTATCTAAACCCCTGCATGTTTTTAGATTTGATGACGCCGTGAAAAACATACATGTCGAAAAATTGCTGCCTGGGATTCGATTCTACTCATCAGTATCAGCGTTTCTGGTCGCTGGGATAGTGGGCTTCGGACTCTCGTTTTCCTTAGATCAATTAGGCACCTTGCCTCCAGCATCCGTATTGACCACTACCTTTTTTGTCTGGCTTACTCTCTCGCCTTTAGCGTCGAAATTGATGGTCGATTGGCTTCTCTATCGTAGGCTAAAGGACCAGCACAGCGCGGACGACATATTTCAAGGATAAATCAATAGATTGGTTCATATCGCCCTTTTTTTTACCGCGATACGCCTGGCCATGGAGTTTCATGGGAGCTTGGAGGCTCCCTTGAATGGCCATCAATCGGCCAGTCTATTGTGCATGGTTCGGTGCAGGTGGAGAGGCAAGCCTCCAAGCTCTTCGAGTGGTCAACCGGCGATACGGTTGCTTGGTGGGCAAAGGCTCAATGCCTGACGCACACCAACAGCGAGAGGGATGCAACGGGAGAGCGCAGCGTCTCCCTTGCCAAGATGGTGTTGTACTACAACACACATCTTGCGGAGCACCTTAAACCGAAGAATCTCATTTCATGACCCTTCGTGCGACGGGTCACAGGACCATGAAACATGCCCGAACCTTAGCAGTATGGGCGCAGATGTTCATGTCAAGAATTGGCCTTTACGCTGACCTGCTCCCCTCATTGTCCGCGTTTATAAGTTAGCTCTGTTCATGTTGTGGTCCGTTGTGGACCGGGTTGCAAATTGGTGCGGTGTGAGCCCGTCC
>JANQPV010000070.1 GCA_028285305.1 Alphaproteobacteria bacterium
TTTGGTTTTGACGGAAACACAAAACGGCTCCAGATTCCTTGTTTTGCGCGTTTCCTGACGGTGAACCGGATTCCACTTCACCTGGAAACGCTCTAGGCCGGTGCCCAGCGACGCGTGGTCAAGGGTGCTCCAAATCCGTATGTGAGCGCGCGCAGGACCCACTCGACCGGGCCGATGCAGAAATACCAGCTCCACAGACGGGAGGCAGCGATAGACAACAGCGCCAGCCCGACCGCCCCAATCGCCTTTTGCTCAAGTGTAAATTGAGCATCAAGGCCTAAGTCACTACGCGAAAAGAGAAAAACATAGATCGCTGACGCGATGACGAAGTTGGAAAGGGCCAGCCGGCCAACACATGCCAAGTAGCGTTTAAGCCAGCGCAAGGACGATGTGCGGCACAAGATCATAAGAATGCTGATGTATGAACTGACCAAGCAGACGCTTGCCCAGTAGTGGAGCGGGGCGCTCAGCATCAACACGGAAGAGATTTCCCAATCGCTCCGAACGCCGGCGATGACGCTGATGAGCGCGAGAGGGACACCGATCATGAGGCCGCTGATCGCATAGAGACCGTAGGATTTGGTTGGGCACTGTGCGGCAATATATCGGCTTTTCGCCAAAGCCATGCCGATCAACATGATCCCGAAGTGAAAGATGGAATTGACCAAAAGCGGAATGAGTGTCTGCAGGTCAGTAGCGGTACCCACGCGATCCTTAACCTGTTCGAGCCATCCACCAGGCAGGTTCGCGGCGGAAGCGGTACTCAGAGAAAGTCCCTCAAGATGCGATTGAGGGTAGGCAAACCCGGTCCAGTCGAGCAACAATCCAGATATGATGAGTGAAACCGATCCGGCGATCAGCCAACCCGCGCCGATCTTGCCCAGTTGGTCGGTTGGCCAACGCCGCATAAGGAAAGCAAAAAAGCCAGCCAGGACCAGGGCGATCACAAACGTAGAACTTCCCGACAAGAAATAGGTCAGGGCGCCAATGACCAAAAGCGCGAGACACCGTCTGAGCACGAACGCCGTACTTGAGTGTCCGATCAGTGTATGAAGTCGGGTGGCGGTGATAAATTTGCCGAGGCTGTGTGGAATGTTCGAGAGGGCCCTATCTTGATTGTCAAGCCGCTCACACATCAAAACGATGCTCGCGCCATAGACCAAGGAGAGCAGAGGGAGGATCTTGAACTCGATGAATATGTACTCAAACAACCTGATCAGGCCGGATACAGAATTGAGGTCGCTCAAATTTTGGGGAACGGTGAAGGGCACCATTGCCGTCCCGAAAGACTGTATAATGAGCGGCACACTTCCAATGACGGCGGCGCCGCGCACGACATCGAGACTTCCAACACGTTCAGAAGGCAAGGTGGGAAGAACTGCAAGTCTGTCGGTCATGAAGGACTACCGCTGAAACTAAACGTCATTCCAAAGGAAAAATTCTCCATACGGATTCGGACAGCCTTGGGCTCACCTTTCCAGATATCATAGACTGATTTGGTCGTTGTCCAAACACGATCCTGTCTGATCTCACAGAATGAAGTGCCGAAAAGGAATGAGGAAAGGCGCATCCCACATTTCAAGCTGGAGACAGCCATGATTAAGAAAAGAGACAAGCAAAAATCACGGTCAAGACTATTGGCCGAATCATTAACGAAACATTAATAGAGGGATTTACGAGGTCATACGGATGAAACTTCAAGGAATACGAGTACTTGACCTGTCGCAATTCTTACCCGGCCCCCATCTGACGATGATGATGGCAGACCATGGGGCCGAAGTGATTGCGGTTGAGCCTTCGAACGGGGTAGGCGAGCCGACGCGGCAGATAGGCGAGAGAGCAGGGGACACAACCGTCTATCATCGAAATGTGAGCCGTGGAAAAAAGAGCCTGCGTTTGAATTTGAAATCGCAGGAGGGGCGAAACCTTTTTCACAAGCTTGCGGAAACGTCCGATGTAATCGTGGAGTCTTTTCGGCCCGGTGTCGTCAAGAGACTAGGCGTGGATTACGACCGGATTTCGTCCTCCAATCCGCGAATCGTTTACTGTTCCCTTTCCGCGTTCGGTCAATCGGAGAGCGAGTACCGGGATCGGCCCGCCCATGATTTGGCGGTTCAGGCGCTTGCCGGCACGGCGGCATTGGGGCTGGGTCTAGACGACGGAAAACCCGCTGTGCCGAACCTTCCCGGCGCCGATATGACGTCTTCCCTGATGGCGCTCGTTGGTGTGCTGATGGCGCTTTACCGGCGGCAAGTTACGGGTCGCGGCGACTACATTGACCTTGCGATGTACGATGCCGTTTTGGGGTGGACCCCGAACGTGACCGGTCCGGTGTTCGCCAATGACAAGGCGCCCCGGCCCAAGTCAATGCGCACATTGGGCGGGGCCGCGCTCTATTCGATATATGAAACCCAAGACGGCGGTTTTATCTCATTGGGCGGCAGCGAAAAGCACTTCGCGAAGATCTTCTTCGACGCGCTCGGTCGTCCCGATCTTTATGATCTCGCGATCAAGCCGCCCGGTCCTGACCAAGACCCCGTGAAGAGCGAGCTCCGCACCGTGTTTTTGCAAAGGACGTTGAACGAATGGATCGCGTTCTTAGAGCCTCTCGACATCTGTTGGGCGCCAGTTCGCACACTGAAGGAGGCATATTCAGATCCTTTTACGCGGGACCGGAACATGGTTCTTCAGGATGCGGATGGCCAAAGGCATATCGGTGTGCCGATAAAGTTTCGGCACGAGCCCGCGGATCCCCGGCTTGAGGTGCCCGAATATGGCGAGCATTCCCGGGCTCTGGCGCAAGACGTGGGGCTTCCCGATCCGCAGATTGACGCGATGATAAACAACAAGATCATTTGAACCGCCGCGGCCTCTTCGAGGCCTTTGGTAACGCGCCGCCGAAGTTTTCTGTGCAAGTGCGCCTTTCCAAAAAGTCCAGCCTTGTGCAACAGATTTTAACTGGATACCATCCACTCTAGGTAAGGTGAAAGTTACCGAGTGGGTGGGCTCAGGTGTTTAATGGGAAAACATGCACACAGAAAAGACGCGAACAGGTGGTCAATTAGTACAGCGTAAAGGGACCGCCTAAGGTGTCGTCGCGTGTGCAGGTCGAGGCATAAATGAAATTGCCCGTAATGAAATTGCCTCTAAAGTCGCAATGCTTGCTCTGTGCTGGTCTCTTGAGCCTGACCGCCTGTGCGAACTTTGAAGAGTATGGAGCGGGAACAAGCGAAAATGCCGAGGTGGCAGTGCTTTCGCAGGATACGGGTTCTGAGCCCGAGGCGCCGACAGTGAGAGTGACCCCTCGGCCCAAACCAAGACCGGTCGGTTTTCATCCGGAAAAACTCATGGAGCTGGAGCCGGAGGAGGTCAGCGATATTCTCGGCGATCCAAATTCCGTTCAACATCAGGCGCCCGCCTTGATTTGGTCCTATTTGGCTGAGAGCTGTTCACTGGATATAGTATTTTATGCCACCGTGGATGGTGAGCGCTTCGAAGCACTGCAATACATTGTCAAGAACGGCGTGTTAAAAGATGGTGTTCGCGGAGCGATTCTCTCTCCCCAAGCCTCAGACAACGTTTCTTGCGTCAGTGATGTCCTCGCCAAAAACCAAATTGCCCCTCTCACCCACTGAGGCTCAACCAGCTTCGATCCTAATTATCGATGATGACGATTTGTTCCGGGAATCGCTCGGCTCAAATCTCGATGAGGCGGGATTCTCATGCCGCGGCTTCGACAACGGCCTTGATGCGCTGGCGTACCTGAACGACGAGACGATACCGCAGCTCATTCTGCTTGACTGGAAGATGCCGGAAATGAGCGGCATCGAAGTGCTGCGAAGCTTGCGTGAACGAGAGATCGAGGCCCCAGTGATTTTTCTGACCGTTTTGGGCGAGCAGATTTACGAAGAGGCCGCATTGTTGGGTGGAGCCGTTGATTTCGTTGAAAAATCGCGAAGTTTTGCGATCCTTTTGCGGCGCATCAATTTGATCCTGGGGGGAACAAAAACACCGGAGGCGCAAGCGGCCGAAGAGGTGAACGAGGACTTGCTGCGCCGCGGTCAGCTGACAGTAAACCTGCGGGCAAAGCGAGCGTTCTGGAACGACGAATTGGTGGACTTAACGGTTGCGGAGTTCGAGGTTCTCAGCTGTTTGGCGGACCGCGCAGGTGAAGATATTGGCTATCGCGAGCTTTATGATCAGGTTCGAGGCGAAGGCTTCATGGCAGGCGAAGGCGAAGTCGGGTACCGGGCAAACGTGCGTGCCCTTATCAAACGCATCCGCAAAAAATTCAAAAACGTAGACGAAGAATTTGATGAGATCATAAATTATCCGGGCTTCGGGTACCGATGGAACGCCGAGTCAAAGCATGATCACAGCAGTCTATGAGGGCATAAGGTCTTACGTCCGGACATTCGCGGGACGCCTGTTTTTCTTGTTCATCATCTTTCTCATTGTCCCCATACTGCTCTACGGCCAACTGGCTGGCGCTGACCGAGCGAAAAACGAACTCCTTTTGAAGACAATTCAAGCAGAGGGGGAGATCGTCGCGCGCTCCCTTCGGCCGGTCTTCGATGCATTTCAGAACGTCGATCCGGCATCCTTTCAAGCCGAGCTGGACGGTTTGCGCAAAGGACAGCGAAACATCAAGGTCCTTTATCGGCCCCAAGAAGAAGAAAAGCAGGTCTTCTTCTATATTGCCTCAAGCCCCCGGTTGACCGCTGATCTTTTCGATCAGGAACGCGTCGACCTTTTGGATACAGGAATTTTCGAGAACCTTTCGCCCTCCTGCGAGGGTGACAATGCTTTGGCGGTTAGATTTCAAAACGCTTTGGGGGATCCGGAACTTCTGACATCCATTACGCCGATGATTGCCGGTGAACGTTGTTGGGTTGTGATCACGTCCCATTCTTCCGACGCGTTGCTGCAGGCCTCGTTGACCAAGCCCTTTTACATGACGCGGGGTGTGCAAATCGCGGGTCTCGTCTACGTGCTGTTGGCCATAATTGTCTTGTGGTTGTTTGCGGACGTTTGGCAGAATCTAAGGGGATTTCGCGATGTGGCACGCACAATTCGGCTCAATGACGAAAACCGGCGGTCGTTCGAATCTCTCACCGAAGTCCCCGAACTGCGCAGTGTCGCGGGCGAAATCGACCAGCTCGTAGATGCACTCCAGCGTTCGAAGAACTTCATTCGTCAGGCAGCAGAGGATAACGCTCATGCGCTCAAAGCGCCGCTCGCTGTCATTTCGCAAGCCCTGGAACCGCTAAAGCGCGCCATCAATGCGGGCGACACGCGTATGGAGCGCAGCGTTGACCTGATTGAGAGATCAGTCGACCGGCTGGACGCGCTTGTCTCCGCATCGCGAGATCTAGAAACACAAGTGGCCGATACGCTTGATCCAACTACAGAACGCCTGAACTTGACGGAGCTCATTCGCAACATTCTCGAATCCTACAAGCCGATCCTTTCGGAGGAGGAGATCACACTGAACACGTCCCTCGTTCCAAATATTTTTATCCAGGGCAATGACGAACTTCTCGAGACGGTTATGGAGAATCTCATCGATAACGCCATCAGTTTCTCGGCGAAGGGCGCCCAGCTCAGTGTTTCTATGGAACAGGAAGACTCATCCGTCCGCATCCGAATTGTAGACGAGGGACCGGGCGTCGACCCGAATCGATTGGGCGCCATCTTCAATCGCTATGTCAGCTTTCGCGAGGGTGCCCCGGCTCAGTCCCAAGAAATCCCAGACGAAAAACCCACCTGGACGCGAAACTTTGGCATTGGGCTTTGGATCGTTCGCCGTAATGTCGAGGTGTTGGGCGGAGAAGTTTCCGCTCAGAACCGGGAACCGAACGGACTGGAAGTCGCCATCATACTTCCGCTCGCGGCTCACTAAATCGTTCCAAACAGGGATGCAGCTCCCAATACTCTGGTTTTCCGCCGTTTGCGGGTCACTCTGGTGCCCGTTGTGACCCTACCGATCACAACTTTATCTTCTCCTTATCGCAACACGGACGGGAAAAAGCGACTATGTTGAGACTTGTGAGTTGCACAAAGCGGCTGACAAAAAAACAAAAAATAATGTCTGAAACCTGGAGGTTTGTATGAAAAAAGAACTCTTAACGGCTGGCTTCGTATCAGCTGCTCTTATGTTTGGAACTGCTGCGTTTGCTGAAGAAGCTGTTGAGGCTCCCATCGAAGCTGAAGCCGCTGCTGAAGCAACCGAAGCTGTTGATCAAGCTACGGAAGAAGCTGCTGAAGCTGCAACCGAAGCAACTGAAGAAGTTGCCGAAGGCGCAGAAGAAGCTGTTGAAGAGGTTGCTGAAGGTACGGAAGAAGCTGCTTCTTTGGAAGTTCAAGCTGACACCGCTCTTGAGGCTCCGGCTGCTGAGTAATTTCAGCTCCACACAGAATAACAATAATAATAAAATCGTACTTTTTAACTAACTTTAATTCTCCTCTCTATACTGCCCCCCAGAACCAAGTCGCCCATAGCCTCCACTCCCAAGTGGAGGCTACTTTTTTTGTGTCAGTCGAGCCAATTGACAAGGCGGTCATAGAGGTTGGCGACGCCTAACTTTGATTTGTCGCCGCTTGCCCGAATGGTGCCGGTGATAACTCAAAAGCGCTTAAAACCCCAAAGGATCTACGCGCAACCAAGCGATCGGACGCGCGAAACCACGCGCCGAACGGCCGTCAAAATGTGAGCGTGAATTGTGACTGGGTTCGTCTCCGACCAAACTGCATCCAAAGCCGTTAGGATCGCAGACCCCTTCTGAGATCGTCGCGAAAGGCTGGATCGGCAATTGAAATCAGGAGGTCCGCCCTCTCGCCGAGCGACTTGTCCCTCAAATCGGCAACGCCGTGTTCGGTCACCACAAGTCCTACATCCGCACGCGACACGGTGATCGTGTTTTCTGGCGCTATGTGTGGCACAATGCGGCTGATCGTGCCTCCACGCGCTGTCGCTCCAAGAGCGATAATCGGACGCCCTCCCGCGGACGCATGCGCCCCGCGCAGAAAGTCGACAAGGCCGCCAGTTCCGCTGATTTGGCGGCCAGCAGTCATCTCAGCATTTGCCTGACCGGTCAAGTCGACTTCAAGAGCGGAGTTGATGGCAACCAGATTGTCGATTCGAGACGTAGCCGCAATCCCGTGCGTTAGGCGAACATCCACAAATTCAAAGCGCGAATCAGTTTTGATTCGGTCATAGAGAGGCGGAGAGCCCGCCGCAGCGCCAGTTCGAATCGCGCCCGGCAAGTCCGGAATGGCGCCTGCATCGAGCAGGCGCAGAACGGGGTCCGTGACCATACCTGAATGAATACGAACCTCCCGCTTGTCCGCAAGCAGACCCAGGATCGCGGTTGGAAGCTTCCCGATACCAAATTGCAAGGTATCACCGTCCCGAATCACGCTTGAAACGGTTTTGGCGATCTGGATCATGTCGGGTGTCGGCTCGCCTGCGTCATAAGGGACAAGCTCATGCTCGGTCTCAACGACAAAATCTAAGTCTGTGTAGGGAATGGTTGCCGCTCCGATTGTTCGCGGCATGTTGGGATTGACCTCGGCGACAATTTGCTTGGCGTTTCCGAAGATTGCCGGCGCGAAGTCCGACGAAACACCCGAGGAGCACTCACCATTTTCATCGGGCGGTGAGACGTGCACCAGGGCGAGATCCGCCGGCGGTCCATAGGCGATCCGGCGATAGACGTCAGTATAGTGAAGATGAACATACTCGATCTGACCCCGTTCCCATCCGCCCGAGAACTGAGGGCACATAAAGTATAATTCAACCTTGACGGTGGGATGAAGCGCAGTGAAGTCACGTGTGTTCACACCCGGAATCCAGACGCCGTAGAAGCGCACGTCTTTGCATTTTTCCGGGGCGCTCTCCAATGCGTCCAGCAATGCTGTCGGCTCACCTGTAAATCCCTGGACATAAATGCGCTGTCCGGGTTGCAATAGATCTGGGACTTGATCGGGAGAAAGTTTCTTCGGCATTCCAGCGTTGTGCCCCTTTTTCTTTCCTGGCGTCAACAGACGGACCGAACTCACTCCCTCTAACCACCTGTTAACCGCCAAATTGACACCCGAAAGCGTGCGAGTCACCTTACGTCACACGAATGGAGGATATTCTGTGAGTACGCGTGAGAAGATAGGGCGCATTGTCGAACACCGGCATTTTCAGCGGGGAGTGCTATTTCTCATTATACTGAATGCAGTGATTTTGGGGATTGAAGCGACTCCCGAGATCCATGCTTCATTGGGGCTCAACCTGATGATGCTCGATCGTGTTGTATTGTGTTTGTTTGTTTTGGAGCTGGCGCTCCGCATCTTTGCCGGCGGTTTCTCCTTTTTTAGGGATCCCTGGAACAGCTTTGATTTTCTTGTGATTGGTGCGTCTTTGATTGCTTTGAACGGAGTATCGGCCCTTCGGGTCTTGCGCGTTCTGCGCGTACTCATGGTGATATCAGCGATCCCGAAGCTGCGCGTCGTCGTGACGGCGCTTCTTGAATCGATTCCCGGCATTGCCTCGGTGGGATTCTTGGTGCTCCTGATCTTGTATGTCGCAGCTATCATGGCGACTTTCATGTTTGGCGCAGCGTTCCCCGATTATTTTGGCACCCTGTTTAGATCCATGTACACGCTTTTCCAGATTCTCACCCTGGAAGGGTGGGTGGAAATCGCCAACACAGTGTTGGTGGAGTACCCGTGGTCGTGGGTGTATTTTGTCACCTTTATTTTGGTCGCAACATTCACTCTCTTGAATTTGTTCGTTGCCATCGTGGTAAGTGTTCTTGAGCGAGAAGACAGTCCTGCGTCCGACCAGATTCTCCAGGAAAGCCGGTTGCTTCGTGAGGAAATCAAAGGTCTTCACGCCAAAATAGACGACCTCGAGAAAAGGTTGCATTAGGGCGGCAAAGAGACGCCGTTTTCTCTTTGAGTCGCGCGCGTGATGCCGAAAGCAAAGAGTCAAGCTCACACTGATGTGATTGCGCGGGCTCTTTAAGAGCATTTCCCCAAATTCCATATTTGCGACGTGCAGTTGACACGGTTTCGGCAAGTTCGATGACAATATATTGACTTGTCAGTCGTATGAACAAACCGACGGGTGGGCTGGATCCAATGCTTGCTCGGCCTCGGCAAATCAATTCAGATCCAAAAGCGTCCCAAAGTCGTAATAGTGGGGTGAGCTGCGGAATTGAGACGGATGTTTGACCGTGATGATTTGGAGACCGCTCGATTCCGCAGCTCTACGAGATCAACAAACGAGGAGCGCATTCTTGAGGAGACGATTTGTGAGCAAAGCAACATATAGATCCTCGGCGGATGACACCTCCCGTCGGCGAGCCTTTGTTCTCAGTGATCTCGTTTATCCCAAGACAGTATCTCACTTCGACAAGCTGATGCAGAGCCGTTGTGCCGAGGATCCGGAAGTGAGACCGACGCCGCGCTGCCGCACCCGCCCTCTGAAAACGACCGAGCCAGAAACACCGGCGAATTGCTAATGGTTTCCGGGCGCTTGGTCCGCCAAGTTGCCGTCTCCATGGCTTTGTGAAACAGTCGGAAAGGGCATTGGCCCGAACAAAAACCGACAGGCGCCGCGATGGCAGACGAGTCCGCCGTTTTAGCCGCTCCGCTGAAGCGATCCACGAAGCTCCTTTACAGCCTGCCGCAGATGCCGCTCATGATGGCAATTCTGCCGATGATCATGTTCTTGCCCCCCTTTTACACGGGAGAGCGGGGCATCGATCTTGCGGTTTTTGCAAATATACTCCTGGCCGTCTCCGTCTTCGACATCGTCACCGATCCGATCATCGGCTACTTGAGCGACAAGACGAAAACAAGATTCGGACGGCGCCGGCCCTGGATTGTGGCGGGACTGCCGGTCATGATGGTCAGTATCTACTTTCTATTTGTACCCGGACCAAACGTTGATTGGGGATATGTACTCTTTTGGATGATGGGGCTGCGCCTAGGCTGGACCATGATCCACATACCCTATTACGCATGGGGGGCGGAACTCTCCCACGACTATAACGAAAGATCCTCCATCACCGGCTGGCGTGCCGCCTTTGGCATCATTGGCAGTCTATCGATTCAAGTCATATTGGCGCTCGCGCTTCTCGGTTTTGACATCGGCGGGACCGAGAATGCGCTCAATCTGGTCGCTCTCATCGTTCTGTTCACCCTGCCGTTCAGTGTCGCCTTAAGTGCGCTCTTCGTTCCGGAACCACAAGAAGGGGCGCCCAGTGTCGTCTCCCTGTTTCGCGGCTTGCAAATCATGTGGCGCAACGGCCCCTTCCGCAGACTAATGCTGGCCTTCATGGTGGGCAATATGTCGTATGCGATGAATCTCCAGCTCTTTTTGTTCTATATTGGATCGGTGATCGGGGACCCGCGGGCCTTTGCTTGGTTACTCCTGGTCTCGAACGGAGCCGCCATGATCGCCGTGGGCCCCTGGGTCAAGCTCTCGGAGCGGATCGGCAAACACCGCACTTGGATCGCTGGCTACCTTCTCGTCTCGTTTGTCAGTGTGTTCTACCTTCTTCTAGGTCAAGGCGATATTGGTTGGGTCGTTGTGTTGGTCGCGATCGGCGGATTGGGAGCGGCCACGTTCGAAGCTATGCCCCAGTCCATGAAGGCCGACGTGATCGATTTAGACACGCTCAAGAGCGGTGAAAACAGAGCGGCTTGGTTCTTTGCCGCTTGGTCCTTCGTGACGAAGGCGTCGGCGACCATTGCTGGTTGGTTTACCTTGAGAGCGCTCGATTTCTTTGGGTTTCAGCCTCAATTGGGACCAAACAACGGCCCCGATGAGCTCTTCGCGCTGAAGGCGCTGTTCGGTTTGGGACCGGCCTTTTTTATGGTCGTCGCCGCCATGATCGCTTGGAATTATCCCATTACCCAAGACAGGCACATGCGCTTGCGGACGAACCTGGCGCGGCGAAACGCGAGACGGGCGGCCGCCGCAAAGTAGAAGCAGTGCTGGACGCTAGGACAAGGTGCTTAGATCGATGACGAAGCGATACTTCACGTCGCTCTTGAGCATCCGATCATAAGCCGTGTTGACCTCTTGGATGGAGATGACTTCCACATCGGACGTGATGTTGTGCTTCCCGCAAAAGTCGAGCATGTCCTGGGTTTCCTTGATACCACCGATCAGTGAACCAACAATGGACTTGCGTCCGGCCATCAAAGGGCCAGGCTGAAAACCGTTCATTTCCGTTACGGCACCGACGATGCACATGATACCGTCATAACGCAGGAGGCTCATATAGGGGTCAAGATTGTGACCGATCGGAATGGTGTTGAGGAGAAAGTCGAACTGACCGGCCCACTTCGTCATGGCAGTCTCGTCTGTGGACAGAAGTACATCATCGGCACCCAAGGCTCTTGCGTCCTTACCCTTCTCTGGCGAAGTGGTGATCATCACAACTTTGGAACCCAGCGCATGAGCGAATTTTACGCCCATATGGCCAAGGCCGCCCAGCCCAATAACGCCGACCGTATGCCCTTTGCCAACGCCCCAGTTCTGCAAAGGGGAGTAGGTCGTGATGCCCGCGCAGAGGAGGGGAGCCGCTCCCGCCGGGTCAAGCCTCTTTGGTACCCTCAGTACAAAGTCTTTGTCCACGACAATGCGCTTTGAGTAGCCGCCATAGGTCATGCCCCCCGGGTCCGATGTAGGGCTGTTATAGGTGAGCGTATAGCCGTTTTGGCAAAGCTGTTCCAAATGATTGTGGCACGGAGCACAAGACCGGCAGGACTCGACAAGGCACCCCACGGCCACACGGTCGCCGGGCTGAACGCCGGAGACGCCTGAGCCCGTTTGTGAGACTCGGCCTATGATCTCGTGTCCGGGAACAAGCGGGTAGGCGGATACACCCATGTCGTTGTCAACGAAATGAATGTCCGTGTGGCAGATCCCGCAATACTCGATGTCGATCTCGATATCGTTCGCACCGACGGAGCGGCGCTCAATGGCAAAGGGTTCCAGAGTCGCTTTTTCGGAAAGGGCCGCATAAGCGGCAATGCTGGGGGCTTTGGAAGAGCCACCTCCGTCATCTGAGGACTGAAACATATTTTGAACCCGTTTTGGTATGATTTTCATGGATCCCCCAACTCTACGTCTTCGTTTCGCCGGGACATGGTGCCACAAATTTTCGCACAAGAAAATCCAAGCTATACGCGCACTGCGCGGCTAAGCAATCCAGGGCGATCAAAGGACGAGTTCAGTGTACTGGATCCCGACACCGGCCAACGGCCGTCTCGCGATGACAATCAAGGATCCCGGCTAAGGATTATGCACGGGAAAAGGGGGGCGTCGAAAAACGGAAGTCTTGGTTACGGTCTCACCAATTTCGGCCGTCCAAAGGGCAGGGGCTCTTTGCCTTCATAGTGGGCGATATAGTCTTCCACGGTCAGGGGGGTGTCCGAGAACTTGACATACTCTTCGTGCGGATGGGCCCAAAGAGCGGTGCGCCGGCCGTTGCACGACATGATCTGGCCGTTGAGGTGTGCGGCGTGATCGCTCACCAGCCACACCAGGCCTTGGGCCACCTCGTCTGGTGCGCCAAACCCCAGATCTGCGGGCTTTGGACGGGGCTTGCCGTCCTTCTCGGCCGCCGCACCAGCCCGATCGAAGACCACTTGGGTCATATCCGTGTCGGCCACCGGCCACATAGAATTCACGCGGATGCCGAACTTTGTCAGTTCCAAGACGGCGGACCGCAGAAATCCCATCATCCCTTCTTTGGCTGCGCCGTAATTGGACTGGCCAAACCCGCCGGCAAGGCCCGAGCCCGACGTGATCAAAACCACATGTCCACCCGCCTCCTTCATGGCGAGGGCTGCATATTTCGTACACAGAAAAGACCCGCGCAAGTGAACTGCGATCACATCGTCCCATTCTTCGGCCGTCATTTTCATAAGCGTGCGGTCGCGCACGATCCCGGCATTGTGAACGATCGTGTCGATGCCGCCGAACCTGTCCACGCACGTATCGACAAGAGATTTGACAATCTCCTCCTCAGCCACCGAGCCTATGACCTTTGCCGCTTCGCCGCCCGCGTTCGTAATCACACCTTCGACTTCGTTCACGGCGGCTGCATTGGTTCCGTTGAGAACGACTTTAGCACCGTTTTGTGCGCAGGCGATGGCAAAAGCCCTCCCCAAGCCCCGTGACGATCCAGTGATGACGATGCCTTTCCCAGTTAAGTGCATGTGTTTCCTTTCGAAATAGGCTGTGTTTAGTCCGATGCCCAATCCTGCAGCCACTTCGGTTCTGCCCAGAGCTGCATGTCTTCGTTGATTGGATAGATAACCGGATAGAGTCCGGCTCCTTTAAGGTCACCGTCGCGAATGCCAATGAGGGCGGAATGAAGATCTTTCACGTCAGCAACGCTTTGTTTAGGAGTCCCCGGCGGCGTTACTCTGTGCGCCCCGTAAATCGTAACGTCCGTCATATCCTCGCTCAAGAGCGCTTCGGCCCCCTGCACATAGTCCGGCAAACTGCTGTTGGGAAGAAAGGCGAACAGGGGACCGGGATAGATAAAGTCGCCGGAGAACAGCATCCGGGACTGAGCGTCAAAGAGAGAGATAGATTCCTCCGTGTGGCCGGGCGTAAGCAAAACACGCAGAGTCCGATCGCCCAAGTTAATCTCAGAGCCAGGAGCGATCCATTCGTCCACGTTCAAAACAATGTTGCTCACTCCCTCAAAGGAGCCAAGATGCTCTTCCTGGGTAAGGGGGAGCCGGTTGTTTCTCGCCCGCTCGCGCAGATAGGGCAAGTCGACGACCGCGATATTTTCGAAGGTGATTTCGTTTCCCGTGTGGTCGAAGTGAAAGTGCGACGGGATGAAGGTTATGGGCAAGTCCGTGAGACTTTCGGCAACCGCCTTCACATCGTAATACCCTGGCCCGGCGTCGAACAAGATCGCCCGGTCCGTGCCTAAAATCAGATAGCTGAAGACCTGCTGATGATAGCGGGGTTCTCCGATCGCGAACGTCCGTTCGTCGAGGGCATCGATGATGAAGTAATCATCAACCCAATCAACGCCGGAGCCCTCATCTTGTTTCTCCAACAAAGGGGGAGGCTCGCCCGAGCCTAAAACGGAAAGGAGGATGTTATGGCGTTGATGCACCCCAATAGCACTGAGGCCTGCCAAAAGCACAATCGCTATGAAAAGCGTCCGCATGGTTCGCCCCCGTTTCTCCAGTCTCGATCATAGGGGGGAACAAATTCAGGGGCAACATCGCGAACACAGTTTTGCCCCCCGCGAAGGGGAGGCAAAGGCTGTGTTGGGTTAGTTAGCAGCAGCCTCCGTTGGCTTGACGCTGTGTGTCCGTGATGGTTTCCATCTTCGAAGACCCCATCTCTTCTACGTCTTCATGGGTCTGGAACAATTCCCACGCGATGCCGCTCGGGTCTTGCGACCACACTTTGTCCGAGCGGGCATAGCAACAGATGGCACCTGTCTCTTCGACCGTGTTTTGTTCCGCGCCCTTAAGACGTTGATCGAGAGTGTCGAGCTCGCTCTCATCATCGACTTGGATGCCGAGATGGGAGATGCCGACGGTCTCTCCACAGGAGGTCGAAATAGCAAAGTTCACGCTGGGATTGTCGAGCCTCCACTGGACGTATCCGCCTTTTTCCCGCGTGGGCTCGGTTCCAAACAAGGCCGTGTAATAGGCTTTTGATTCATTCAGATCACTGACGTTAATGTGAACGTGAAGTCTTTGAGGATTGGTCATTTTGGTCTCCTGAGGTTGGTTAACTATATCACTAGTTTTTTAGTTTTATCCAGTCAAAAAAGGGGTTAGGCGGCACTTTCTGCGTCGAGGTCGAACGACGCTCGGCCCGCACAGCAGTTCTCAAGTAGATGCTGGGACAGCCCTTCAATGGACGAAAAGTTGATCCTATTGACCATTTCGCGTCCCTGCTTTTCCTGCTCTACGATCCCGACGCTCACCAAAGACGACAGGTGATGGGCAAGCGTTGAGGCCGCCGCGCCCGTCAATCGTTGAACATCACCGACGGTCAGACCGTCCGCCCCTGCTTGTACCAGCTTGCGCAGGATCTCTAGCCGGGTTGGGTTCCCTAACGCGGCAAACGCTTTGGCCGCGTCCTTATCCGTCATCTTGTTCATGACCCCTATATAACTAGTTTTTTAGTTATGTCAAGGGTCTATTCTGCCAATGTGATCTCGAGTCCCCCCAGCAAGCTGACGCCCGAAGAGGATGATATGATTGCGGAGGCTACGGCGCGCCCTCAATCAGAAACTGCTTGAACCAGTGTCGGATGTCCATGATGGGGCCGTCGCCGTCGCAAAGACGGATCCGATGCAAGTACTTCTTGTTTTCCCAGATGGGAATGTCCTGGTTCAGCTGACGGACAATTTCTTGGATGAAGGCATCGGCGATCACGCCTTCGTCGCTGTTCTTATTCGCCTTGGGTTGAGTGAAGGCAAATCGCACATGAACTTGCTCGCGCGTTACAGGCGTCACGGAGGCCAGCAAGAACGTCTCTGTCAGCCCCGTGAACCGGGTCCAGGCCTGGCCCGGGCCATCGTTTCCGTTCTCGATGCGAGAGGCGACCGGTCCTTGGGGAGTATCCATATTTACATCGATATAGGCATGGCGAAGCGGGCCGTCATAGCTGGCGTTCCAATTGGAGGGATAATCCACCGTGCCGTGCACGTACTTAAAATGGGCCGCATCGACGGAGTTCTCTGCCATCTCCTGGGGGTGAGTATTTATGGTCCATTCGTGACACTGAAAATCGCTCCACTCATCGCTATTGCACTCGGCATAGTCCGGCGGTTCCCACTGCGGCGTATCATTGTTTGGATGATACCAGACCCAGATCATCTTGTTTGCTTCCAGGCAAGGCCAGGACTTCAAACAGGGCTGTTGCGCAAAAGCGGGGATCTTAGAAGCATACGGAATATGCGTACATTTTCCTTCACCGTCGAATTGCCAAGCATGGAACGGACAAGCGATGGTATTCTCAACGACCGTGCCGCCGACTCCCAAATGGGCACCCATATGCACGCAATAGGCGTCCAAGCATCTCGGGCGGCCATCCTCTCCCCGGAATAGAACCAAACTCTGACCAAAATACTCCAAAGGCTTGACACCTTTGGTTTCGAGCTCGTTTGAATAGGCAACGGCGAACCAGCCGAACGGCATAGGAAGCGGGATGCGTTCAAAAGAATGATCTATGGCGTTCATGTTTCTCTCCTTTTGAAGAGCCGTCTATAGGTTGAAGACCCGAATCGCGTTTTCGCGCAAAAACTTTGGCCAAATGTGATCCTTAAACGGAACATTTGGCATATCACCCGAAATTTGTTCGAGGCTAAGCCCCATGGGAAAATAGCCAGCGTAGAGAATCTTGTCCGCACCGCGTGTATTGGCGTAATCAATGATGGCACGAGGGTAGTGTTTTGGCCGAAAGGCGCTTGTTGAGTAATAGAGGTTTGGATATTTCAGCATCAGCTTGACCGCCATGTCTTCCCAGGGCTCGCCGCCATGGCGCATGACAAATGTGAGCTCTGGAAAGAACCAGCAGACTTCGTCAATGAGTTCGACTTTTTGGGGCTCAAGGGGGAGGCGCGGGCCCGGGACACCGACACAGCAAACAAAAGGGAGGCCCAATTCAACGCACGCCGCATAGATCGGATACCATTTCTTATCGTTGATAGGTACCTGAGGCGAGATGCCTGACGGAAAGGCGCTCACGGCTTTGATGTCATACTCTTTGTGCAAACGCTTGATCCGGTACACTTCCTCCATCCCTTTGTTGGCGTTGGCGGGCAAGTCAAAAAAGAACCGGTCCGGGCGCTCCTTCCAAGCCAGTTGATGGACGGCGGATCCCTCATCAAACCCCACCATGGCTTTCTCAATTCCATGAGCATCCATTTTGTCAGTGACATAGGAAACATAGTCGTCTTGCACACCGGTATCTGGAATATCCTTAAAGAGGAACTGAGCCGGCATTTTCATCATGGCACGGCTTTCCTCATCCATGAGAAGAGGTTTCATGAAGTTATACCATTCCATCCGGTCTTCGTTGGAAGGAAGACCCATCATAAGATCAATGGCTTGTATATCTTTGTGCACGCACTAAACCTCGTTCGTCACCGTTCTGACGGTTCGAAAGACTCCATGATACGGCTAAGGCTTCGCCGAAATTCATTATCCGTGATCGGCTTGGCCAAATAGGGAATACAGTCATCGATATGAGGATAAGCGGAGCTCTCCCGCTGTGTCTTTGTTTTTGGAGCGCTGGGCAAGACCCGCAGTTTGAATTGCTCCAATGCGATCGAACCAAACGTAAAGCTGATGGCGACATGAAACGCCGAAGAGGCGCGCTTGAACGAAAGGCCGGCGCTCAAGAGCTTTTCCAAGATTGTGTCGAACGTCTGCAACTCGAGCGGAGACATACGGTCCATGGCTGCAAGGATCGGAACGATCTCAGGATGCTGCGAAATCGAGCGGCGCATGAGCAAACAGCATTCAACGAGCCAATCCTTCCAATTCGCTTCGTTGTGAAAGGTTACATCATTTTCAAGAATGATTTGTGCAAGGATGCCTTCCATCAGCTCCTGCTTGTCCTCTACGTGACGGTAAATCGCCATGGGCGTAACATGGAGAGCAGCAGCTAACCGCCGGATCGACAGCGCCTCGATCCCCTCGTGTTGGACCAGGGAGCGGGCCTCTTTGATAACGATGTCACGTGACAATCGCCTTGGTTTTTGGGGCATTTGAGGAGCCGACGACACTCGTGTTAATCCCAATTCAAGATGTATACACTGTAGACTGCCGGCTTTGTATACGCTGTAGACATTTAGGTCAACTGGAAGTCTTTGGAACGAAGGCAGAGCGCCAATTCAGAGACGACGGCGCGACGGAGCTACGTGGCAAACAGGGGGCTCCTAACCCACCGAACGTGAGAATAGTCTTGAGAGAAAAGGACGGAAACTCCCCTCTCCAGGAAGTGGACTTGTTCCGGCAAAAGAACCGCAACAAGGACTTTCAGAAAACGAACCCGCTCAGCGAATGTACTGCATCAAGACGCCCCCGAAGGCGTGAAGCATTGGCGGGAAGTGACGCGGTCCCTCGGAAGCGCAAAAGTGTGATCCGGTATGGCTTTAGCTCAGCAACCTTGAATTGGCACGAGCAAAAGAACTCTGCTCATGACGAAAGTCTGGACGGCGTTTCCAGCCGCATAGAAAGCCCGAGGTGTCGCGAATGACGTGGGGAAGCCAGCCCAAATTCGAGCCCGTTAGATCAATCGTACGGCGTCGTCCAAATAAGAAAACCCCCGCGCATTTGCACAGGGGCTCAAAGTTTTTGGGGGATAGGATCTAGCTGAGCAATTTCCGCTCTGCCTTTGAAATGAGGGTCAAAGCGCCGTTAAACGGCTGGAGGGTGATCCGGAGGATTGGATTGGGACCCGTTCCGGCGCTCGGCCATAAAGGAATCGAACTCTTCCTGATCCTTCGCCCGGCGCAGGCGCTCAAGATATTCCGCAAAAGCGGCCTGTTCTTCTTCCAACCGGCGCAGTGTTTCTTCCCGATACTCATCAAACGCCTCGTTGCCGGAACCACCGCAATGATATCGTCTGGATCGGGACCATTTCCCGCGATTTCGATGTCTACACGAATGTCTCATATTCTGTCCCCAGAGGTTATAAGCGAGCAAACCCAGGCCGATCGGCCACGCAACGACGAACGCAACCACAGTTACGCCGATCGTAAAGGGTGTCCAAGTACCTGGTTTCCATGATCGAAAGGCGTCGATAACGCCTTCAAAGAAGTGAGAGGAAGATCTGCCCGCTGAATTGGGATCGCCAGGTCCAAATGAGTTTGGCGAAGCCTGTTCATAAGCGGAAGATGTCATTAAGACGTCCTTTCAGTTAGCAATAACAAAAAAGTGGGATCGCTGCGTCGCGTTTTCAAGTTTTGTTACAAAAATATGTTTGTCGTGAGCTACTTAGCGATCGGGTTGGGAGAATAGGATGTCTTTGGAAGATCAAGCGCGCATACCTTATGGAGACTTGGAAGCCGTCTTCTTTGATGTCGGTGGGACGTTGCTCACGATCGACTACGAACAAGTGCGCGATGAGTTGGCGGAAGTGGGGGCTAGTTTCACGGTGGAACAAATCGCAAGGGAAGAAGCCAGAGCCAGGCCCGTCGTCTCTTACGCGATGCAAAACCCAAACGAAGGTCGCGATGACTTTCCATCGGTCTTCATCGGCGCCATTTTGGCGGGCCTTGACTTTCCCTCTCCGACGAAACGAGAGCAGGCGAAGGATCATCTGCGCACGAAGATGTACCCGACCTTTGGTCGCTCAGATGAGTTGTGGAATCGGCCCATCGCCGAAGCCGATGGCATGCTGTCGGCCCTTTGCGATATGGGACTCACCATTGTTGCTGTATCGAATTCTGACGGTTCGGCTGCTCGCAGTTTGGAGCACGCCGGCCTCAGCCATCACTTTGAGCACGTGATCGACTCTCACATCGTGGGTCACGCCAAACCTGACCCGAGAATCTTTTTGCCTGCCTTGGCGGCAGGCGAAGTTGACGCGGCCAAGACTATGTATGTCGGTGATACCTACGCAGCCGACATCATCGGCAGCCGCGCCGCCGGTCTGCACGGATTGTTGTTCCATCCGTTTAACGACTATATGGATGTTGATTGCGACACGATTTCTTGTCTCTCTGAAATCCCCGTACGCATAGAGGCGGCGAGGGCGCCCTGACCCAGAATCTCACGCCCAAGTACGCGCGGCTACGCGGCCTTTACGCCTTCGCGCGTGAACAAGAACTTTTCATCTGTAGACAGATCGGGGTCAAAACGATAGCGGTCAATATCAAAGCCCTTGAGCTGCTCCGGATCCTCAATACGGTTTTGGATGATGAAACGGGCCATGGCGCCGCGGGCCCGCTTTACAAAGAACTGAAGCGACCTGAGCACGCCGTCCCGGTACTCTCGAAAGTCGACAGTAATGACTTGGCCTTTAAGCGCATCGGACTTTACAGCAGAGAAATACTCATTGGACGCCAGGTTTACGATTGTCTTGCCGCCACTTTTTTTGAGACTCTTGTTCAAGGACTTGGCGATCCGGTCCCCCCAATAGCTATAAAGGTCGGGTCCCGCCTCTGTCGCCAGACGGCTCCCCATCACCAAGCGGTAGGGTTGAATAAGATCAAGCGGACGAAGAACGCCATAAAGACCTGACAGGATGCGCAAATGATCTTGTGCCCATGTAAGATCCTCCGCGCTCAGGGATTTCGCTTCAAGCCCCCAATAGACATCGCCATTGAATGTCAGGACCGCCTGTTTCGCGTTGTTCGGTGTTTGTCGGGACTTGAAGGCCTGAAACCGCTCGTAATTCAACTGAGCAAGATCATCGCTAATCTTCATCATGCGCTTGAGGTCGCCAGCTGACAGCTCTTTGGCATGAGTAATCAACGCCTTCGTCTCTTTCATCAATTCAGGCTGGGTGTATTCAACGTCCACCGTCGGCGGATCAAAGTTCAGGTTCTTTGCGGGGGAAAGAAGGACCAGCATGCGCACTCCGTAACAAGCGATTCAAAGCTCCTTTTATTTTAGGGAGCCGACACCCAATTCGCAACTGTTAGCGGGGAGGAACTGCAGGCCGCCGTCTGGCGTTGAGGGGTTGGGAAAGCGAACAAGCGACCTGCAGCCTTAAAGGAACGGGATGGGAGGGAACCCTTTGCTGTTCCTTCTATTCAGAAATTAATCGCGCGGGCCCGAAAACTCAAAACACAAGGGTTTCACGTTCATGTGTTCGGCCCCGAAAAAAAAGGAGCCCCGGCGGCCACACGGGCCACCGAGGCAGAGGGTTGGGAGCGCAGAAACTATTTTGAGATGCGAAGCTGCTTCAGTTCTTTCGCGATCTGACCGAAGGTCGTAATCAGTGACTGATTGCTCGGCGAGTTAAAGTACTTCGCTTCTTCCGTTGCACAGTCTTTCATCAGGTCGCGGGTGCGGGTCGAGCTGACCTTGAACGTGATGGTGTAGAGCGTGATGTCCTTGTCTTTGATGTTGTCGCAGACTTCGGTGGTTCTCCTGTCCATTTCTCTCGCGCCCTGCTGACCATTGGGGATGGCCCCCAAAAGCTCATCGGCAATAAATCCGTAGGCAGAAAAGGAAGACCTGTTGTGATTGTTCCGTCCGGACCACACATTGTCGCCATCCGTCAGTAGAATGATCACTTTTTTAGTTTTCTCATCGCCATAGCCAGCACCTTCGGTAAAGGGTGCGCCAGGCGAGATCGCACGCCATCCCCAAGCCAGGCCATTGGCGATGTTCGTGGTGTTTTCCGCTTGCATGCCGCTGATGGCGGTTTTCAGCACAGCCTTGGTATCGGTCAGAGGCTGAATGGGCTGCTCGATACACAGATAGTTCGGGCCGAAGCGGGTCACGGGCTGTCCATCGTCATACTTGTCCGTGGACCGCTGACGCTCATCCGCCGAAGCCGTAATCACATCGTCAAAGTAGTTGTTCGAATAGAAGGACGTAACACCTGGCTCACCATTGTCCGGCTCATCGGGCGCCAAATAGGGAACCCAAAGCGTTTCCGGGTTACCTCGCGTCGGGGCGGCATCCGTGGTGTCATAGGGCGCTGCCCGCGCGACCACACAGCCTTCCCATGTCACGTTCGAGGCTCTCATGTCTTGATAGAGGTTCCATACATTGGCACCCGGACCAAAACTGGTCTCATTACGCGAAGAGGCGCCAGCAGTATCGATCCAGCCGTTGCGCACAGCGCTTGGGCCCAAATTTACCGTAGTCGAAAAGGGCACCAAAGAGATCTTTACATTCTCCGAGGTCGCTTGGTCGCCGAACATAATGTCGACAAGGGCGTTGGCAGCTGTGCGCAGGGACGCAATCTTAGAGCCGCGCATGGAACCTGTGTTGTCCAGTACCAAGACGACTTCGATATTATCGTTGGACCGTGTAACTTCGGTCTCGGAACCCACGGTGATCGTATTCTTGCCGATAACTCCCAGAAGGGCCGTGTCGACGGTTGCGTTGGCCGACAGACCGACCGTTTCCTCGCCCAAGTTCAGGCTCAACGTGCCGGCAACACCCAGCTCCTCGCTCGGGAAATTTGCATCGAAGACGCTCTGCGCATATTCCTGTGCCTTCTTGGGGTCGGAGAGTTCGGCGGCTCCTACGGCAAGGGCCGCGGCGTCAAGCGCAGCCGCAAGACGAGTGCGCACCGCGATCGCTTGCGAATAGTCGACTGCGGCTCCGCCCAACATGGCGAGTACGACAATAAAGAAACCGAAGAGAATGATCACATTGCCGCGTTCGTCTTTGGCAAAGGATCGAAGCCGGCGCTTCAAAAAACTCTTACCCATAATACCCTCTACTCTTTGCTCCTCTGTGGGCAAATGAAGCGGCCCTAGCCGTTCATTGACCCTTTTTGGGGTGTAGACAGATGGGACAGATCGCCCATGCCGTGTACACGCAGGACACGAAGTGCAGAGATCGGGCCACCGTAATTGACCCATAGTGGTTCAAAGAGGGACAGCATCGGAGCGATGGACTCCGAGCAGGCGCGGCGCGCAATTTTTTTCGGATTTCTTTGGGCTAGGTGACGGGCATCACAGAGAAATGGCGCGCAAAGGGCTATCTCTTAACCATAGCGGGAACAAACCTGCAAAAGAGAGAGGATACTCCGATGAATAGTCACAAGGTTCTTTCCGGGTCGGCGTTAGCAAACCAAAAAGAAGCCCGTTTGGAGTCCAAATCCAGCAATCGGCGGAAGAGATCGAACAAAAAGGGCGGATTTCATTACTTTACAACGGCGCTGCTGCTCGCTCTGCCGCTTGTTGGCTCAAATCTGAGCCGTGCGGAGTACTTTTCGGGATAGATTGAAGTCTGCGGCGCCGGTCAGTACCTAGCCGCCGCTCGTTTCAAAGATTTTCAGATTGAGTTCGACCGGTGCGCCCAGCCAGGCAGCATGGTCGGTGTGATCGGCGAAATCGTCACCGGTCAGCCCGTGGACCAAGATTGTCAAACCGCCACGTTCCGCATCGAGAAACGCAATGACATCCGCAAACGCGTCTGAATCGAAGGAGAGTTGGCAGCTCCAAAAAGGATGCGGACCGATTGGCCGCTCATGAACACGGCCCATCTTTGCGGGGAAATGATCTTGGGTGCGCTCACAAAGATCGCGCGCTTCGCTGAGAGTTTGAGCGTCGAAATAGACGTGAGCATGATAGGCGGGATAACGATTTATTGGATAGGTCATTCGGTTCGAGACTCATCAGAGTGTGGGAGCCTGTGGCTGTTTACCGCCACTCCCGGTCGAGCAGGGCAAACCATCAAATAAGAACCGGCACGCTTACTTCAACAATTTTTCCGCGATCGCCACGAGATCACTGCTCGCCGGCGCAGTCGGTGAGCGTTCCAGAATAATCGATTGGGCACGGATCGCCTCTTTGACCTTCGGATCTCTTCGAACCACGCCGAGAAGTTTGGGCTGCATCTTTAAAAAGTTGCGGCATGCGGTGGACAGGGTTTGGAAGGTAAGCTTTGCCTCTCCAACGGTGGTGGCCTGATTTACAATGACATTGAAGATGCTGTGATCGGCCTGACGCGAGGCGATCTTGATATAGGCGTAGGCGTCCGTGAGCGACGTGGGTTCATCGGTCACCACAACGATGATGCGGCCCGCCTTGGCGCTAATCGACGTCACCGCCGTATCGAGACCGGCGGGTAGGTCCACGATGAGCCGATCGTACTGATCCGACATTTCAGTCAGACCCCGGATAAGCCCCATCATTTGAGGTTTGGAAAGGGCACTTAATGCGCCGGAACCGGACTTTCCAGCCAACACGTCGAACAAGCCTTCTTTGATTTGGTCGCTTTCGACCCGGCAAAGCGCATCGGACAACGTGACCCGCCCGGCGATCACACTTCCCAAGTCGTTCGGAGGCGTGAGACCGAGTTGAACATCGACATTCGCCAATCCCAAGTCACCATCAAAGAGCAGCACCTTTTGTTTTTCCCGGGCAAGGGCATACGCCAGAGCCGAGGAAATGAAGGTCTTGCCGACGCCGCCCTTTCCCGAAGCCACGGCGATCATGTTTGGTATCTGGCGAGTTCGCGTGCTCTCTCCAGCAGCACTCTCGGCGGCATTACTGCCGATGCTCTGCGCTATGTTTCGTTCCGTAACCATCGCCGTTCCAGTCCTTTGTGTCTCGATCCTAAGCCGTGTTTCCCAAAATGCTGTGCTATTCAAAGTTCAGTATGCGGTCCGCCAGATCTAGGGCCTCAAATGGTCGCAGCGCTTGCGCCACGTAGGGGCTCTGACTGAAAGCAGTGAGAGAGAGGCCGGCCGCATCCGCTGCCGACAGAGCACCGCCCAGTCTTCGACTGGCATCAAGACGGGTAAGAATCAGGCGTTCCACGCCGAGATCCCGAAATGTCTTTGCCACATCCAAATCGTCCCCCCATAAGCCTCCGGCGGCCAGAACGAGAAGCGGTGTCGCGTTGACGGCGCGAATGCTGCGTCTCAGGTCATCGACCTCTTCCGAGCGCAGCGGATTTGTCGCCGGGGTATCAATCAATACGATTGAGCCGCTGGATATCAGGTCAGTTCCTACCAAATCTTTAAGCTCGGAGGCATTTGAGACGGAATCGACTTCGATTTCCATGAGTTCAGCAATGGATGAAAGTTGCTCCACCGCGCCGCTGCGAATCGTATCAGTCGTCACGATGCGGGTGTCGAAACCGTTTACAACGGCGGCTGCCGCAAGCTTGGCAACCGCAATAGTCTTGCCGACGCCCGGCGGGCCCACAAGCATAAGGGCGCGGGTCTCCTCAAGCGATAGCGCCGCGAACTTAAACCGCATCTCTAGGAAGCTGGCCAGCTTGGAACGCGGATCTTCTTCGGTGAGAGAGCTGTAAAGCTCCAGAACCGCTTTCGCGAGGGACCGGGAAAACCCATGAAAAACCATCGCCCGTTTCAACTGCGCAATTTCTTTGTTGATCGCCTTAGAGGGCAATCCCGCCCGGCGAATACCCATGGAGGGCGGAGAAAAATCGCCTTCGCTGTGCAGGGCATCCTCAAGAATTGGGAAGCTGGCCACTTTGGTCATGTCGGGAGGCTTTGAACTCTCCAGATGCGCCGGCAAGGGCGTATCGACGGCTGCACGCACCTCAACGCCTTTGCCAAAAGGCCGTTCCGTCGTCGACAATATGATGGCGTCCGGCCCCATAGAGTCACGGACCAGTTTCATAGCTTCTGCCATTGTCATTGCGGAAAATGTTTTCAAGCGCATCGATCAGCCGGGTCGAGTGGTCCCATGCAAATCGTTGTCGCTTCGAGAGGTTAATGCTCTGTTGCTGGCTGGGCCGCAGGCCCCGCCGCGACCGAACTTCTGGGGAAGTGTTGCTCTTGCGCACCCCTAGAGCCGTTTTGGTTTTGATGGAAACACAAAACGGCTCCAGATTCCTTGTTTTGCGCGTTTCCTGACGGTGAACCGGATTCCACTTCACCTGGAAA
>JANQPV010000021.1 GCA_028285305.1 Alphaproteobacteria bacterium
GTTGGGCGTGATACGCTGCTGCCCCAGATTGGGAGTTACTACACAAAGGAAATCGAAGTTCTCGATTACTCCATCATTGTCGTGCGCGATACGGAAGAAAAGATTCGCGCCTTTCACAATGTCTGCCCCCATCGGGGAAACAAACTGGTATGGGACGGGCACCCAAAGAACGAAGTGTCGGGCAGATGCCCAACGTTCATCTGTAAGTATCACGGTATTGGATATGGCCTGGATGGAAAAGTCAGCCTTTTGAAGGATCCCGATGCATGGTTCGGCTCGCAAGGGAGAGATCTGCAACTGGCGGAAGTCCCAGTCGAAACCTGGAATGGCTTTATCTTCGTCAACTTTGAATCTGGTGGACCCTCGCAATCCTTACGCGAATATATGGGCCAGCATATTTGGAACGCGCTCGACGATTTTCCAACCGAACTCTATACAGAACGCGTATTCGCCAAAAGTGAAATCAACAGCAACTGGAAAACTTTGCACGATGCCTTTTCGGAAGGATGGCATGGGTCGACGTTACACAGTCAGGCAATGGTCGGCCTACGGAATGTCATTTTTCGCAATCCGCCGAGTCGATTTGAAGGTCCCCACAGGACAGCTCTGGCGTGTGGAACCTACTCGCCAGATCAACACAATTTCGAAATAGAGCGCATATCCAAGGCCTCCGTTACCGGTACGCGCTTGCCCCCTGCGCGCCCAATCTTGCCGCCCAAATCGGGGGTTCCTGACGGGCGAGAGGATTGGCTCTGTATTACGTATACGATCTTTCCCAATTTCCAGTTCCAGATCTATGCGCCGGGATGGATCATGCTTTATCACTATTGGCCATTGTCTCATAATCAGATGCGGTTTGAGGTTACCCAGTATTATCAGCCTGCGAAGAACTTCACTGAATTGTTTGCGCAAATGGTCGGAGTATCGATTGTGAGCGACAATGTTAGGCAAGACCTCGGGACGCTCGAAGCAACGCAACGGGGACTCCAAGCGCGTGTCTTTGATCAATACCCCCTAATCGACGAAGAAAACAACTTGCGCCATTTCCACTTTACGATCGATCAACGCATCAAGGCCTATGAGGCCGAACAATCCAAGCCAAAGGGCTAAAGAGTCTTGGTTGTTTTGTTCGATGGCGAACGTCTGCGAGTGTTTAACTCGCAGGTCATATTCGGAGAAAAAACAGATGAGCGCCAACATGGATATTGATCTTCCACCGGAGTTTTCCGACTTAGAGCGATTTGTCGCCAAGTGGGACAAGCCTGACACAAATGAGCGTTATGCCAACCGGCTGAACAGCACAATGGAGGAAATGACCGAGTTTCACGATGCCGTTTTGCCCAGAATTCCTGCGATCAAGGGTTACCTAGATAAAAAGAAGTTTGAGGACTATTCGGATGCGGATTTCAGGTTGGCGCGGCTTACATTCGCCTGGGTGCCGGTGGCGGAAGCTGTAGAAGTCTTTGGAGAGCCAAGCGTGCCAGATTCGAGAACCTATTGGGAAGTCGTGGACGAGCCAAAATTTTGATTGATGAGGTAAAAAGATGACACAGATTTTCAAGAGTAACCGTCCCGAAGAAGGCTGGACGAAGAAGTTTAAACTCGATCGTGCCCTCATCAGTTTTGAAGACATGATTTCTGAAGACTTTTTTGAGCTGGAGCGCGAAGCCATCTTTCGTCCGAGCTGGCTGTATGTTGGCCGCGCTGACCGCATCAAGCAGCCTGGCCAGTATTTTACGAAAGAGATCGAGGTTCTGAAGCAGTCCGTGTTGGTGGTTCGCAACAAGGATGAGCAAGTCCGCGTCTTCCACAATGTTTGCCCACACAGAGGCAACAAGTTGATGTGGAATAGGGATGCCTCAAAAGAGGTTTCTGGTCAATGTGTGAACTTTTTTTGCAAGTTTCACGGTATTCAGTTTGATACTGACGGAAATCTAGCAGTCCTCACTGAGCGAGACGCTTGGCTAGATGGTCAAGGGGATCAACTGAAACTTGCGGAAGTTCCGTTCGAAATTTGGAACGGGTTTATCTTCGTCAATCTCCATCCTGATGGTCCCAAGGAAACTTTGCGCGAGTTTCTCGGAGACTATTATTGGACCGGGTTTGACGGCTACCCATTTGAAAAGTGTTCCCAAAGATACTTCGTCCGCTGCAATTCGAATGCGAATTGGAAGGCGATGATCGATGGGTTTTCAGAAACGTATCACGCTCCGACCACTCATGCCCTCCCATACAACGTAGAGCCGGGCGAGGTATCGGTATTTCCTGAAGAGCATTATGGGATCAATGGGCGACATCGCATGATGGTATATCAGAGTTTTGGCAACGATGTTTACAATTTCGACTATGAGCGTGCGACGCTCGCGTTCGGCACGGGGCCTCGCTATCCGTTCCCTGAGGAACTGACGAAGCTCCCGCCGGCCGCAAACCCGACTGGCCTTGAGAATTGGGGAAACAGTTCGCACAAGTTCTGGCCCAACTTCTTCATTCAGTTCTACAATCCGGGATGGTTTCTCACCTACGCGATGTGGCCGCTGTCCTACAATGAGATGCGGTTCGAAATTGAAATCTTTATGCCGCCCCCAGAAGATTTCACCCAACTCCTCTCACAACAGGCCAGTCTCTACATGTTTATGGATGCGGCGATACAAGATTTTAGCCTCCTTGAAGCAACGCAACTCGGATTGGAATCCAACGCAATTAGGGAGTATCCCCTTTGCGATCACGAGGTCCTTGTGCGAAGCTTTCATGAGAACATTCACGAAGTCGTCGAAGACTATAAGCGCAAGTTGAATGGTCGGAATGCGTGAGCTTCTTGAGCTACGGAGGATCCATCTTTGCTCTTGTTCCATCGATCTAGGGAAACGGTAGACGAAACTCCTGCTCAACTGAACTTCGCCAAACTTTGAATGGTTCCATATTGTGCTGACGAAAGTACAGATGTCGGAACGCTATTGATCTGTGCACGATGAAGGGGATTGGAACCACTGCGTCTGTCTTGGGACTGCTTCGCGCGACTTGGGCTGCGCCGATCTGGAGTTGCTGCGGGAACCCTCAATGCTGCCTTATGAAGACCTATTAGCTCTGCCGCCACGAGTGGTTCTTGCCAACTACGATAAGCACGACGCCATTCTATACGCCCTAGGAGTCGGCGTCGGCGCCGACGATCCACTGAGTTCGAGCGAGCTCCAGTTCATCTACGAACAAGATCTAAAAGCCCTTCCGACCATGGCCGTCGTTATTGGGGACGCCGATTTCTTTTTGAGAGATCCCCTGTATGACGTTGATTGGTGCCGTGTACTTCATGGTGAGCAGCGGCTGAGGATCCACAAGTCCATTGAGCCCGAAGGGTCAGTCAAAAGCGTTCTGACGCTCGATGAGATTTACGATAAAGGACCACAAAAGGGAGCATTGTTGCTTTCAACACGCAAGATCTACGATCAGAGAACTGGGGAACTTCTTGCGACAATGGGGGCGACATATGTCATGAGGGGCGACGGTGGCTTCGGGGGCAGCACTGCAAGTGCACCGTCACCTCACCAAATATCGGATCGAGCGCCGGATCTAGTCTTCGAAGCGTCGACGCGAAGAGACCAAGCGCTGTTATACCGGCTTTCTGGAGACATGAACCCTCTGCACGCCGACCCCGCCGTGGCCGATAGCGCCGGTTTCGGTAAGCCTATATTGCATGGGCTGTGTACGTATGGTGTTGTGGGACGAGCTATCCTGACGGAGCTATGCGGCGATGCGCCTGAAAGGCTTCGGCAATACGACGTACGCTTCTCAGCTCCCGTTTACCCAGGCGATCGGATTCAAATCGAGGTCTGGATCGAAGGAAAGGGCCGCGCTTCTCTTCGAGCTCATGTCGAAGCACGAGACCAGATTGTTCTCGATAACGGCTTTGTGCAGTTCGCGGTCTAGTGTGACCAATGCGGAATGCGCCGATGTGCTAAACCCCGTCTTTAGCCAAGCATTTTTTGTCCTGCAAAGGTTCAAGTCAAGGGGCGGAAATCAAAGGCTCCAGTGCTCGTTGCGTTCTATGAGAGCTTAGCTTCAGAATAGAAATAAATGGTCTTTCCGCTGCATTGAAACGACTGATTAGAGTGCGAATTTGAGAAGGGTCAGTTTAACATCCGTTCAAACTAAGAAATCATGCTTGACTGGGGCTTTCACGGACAGCATAAGGCGAATGCACGTCAAGTCTTTGTTCCAAAGACCAATAGCCCGAGAAATTAACTCACTCGACAGAACATCGGGCCTAGGAATAGCAATTGGGGTACTAGAGGAGGTCAAGCGCTAAGCGCTTTTCTCTGATCATTCCACGACGTCGGTATATTTGAATGCCGTCGAAGCCGAAATGAAGTCAGACAGGATGGTTGCTTACCTTCAAGGGCCGCCTCGATAAGATCCGGCGCAAGGAACGAGAGAGGCAGAAACCGACTGACATCGCTTGGCGAAACCTTATTGAGCTCAGCTATTTCCTTGATCGATGAGAACTCTCCGGACCGTACTTGGTCCATCCAAAGGTGAGCGCGAGCAATCAGCCTTAGCAGCGTTAAATCGGGAGATTGTTGACGAAGCTCATCGCCTTTCAGAATGATCCTGCTTTCGACGCCGCGTCGCTTCCATTGAATCGGCACCTGCCACTCAAATGTTTCTTCCTTTTGATCTGATGCATTGATGCCAACCAGCTTGGCGAGTTGAGATGAGGAAAGCGCGATACGCAGCTCGGTTGTAGCGACATCGATACGATGGAGGATTGGTCTCCAGTCTTCAATTGAACTTCGATTTGATGCATTCTCACAAAATCGCTGGATAGTGAGGGTGTTGTGTAACGACGACGATCCATCGGATAGGTGAGTTTGAATGAGGTTGGGTTGTCCCAAAAGACTGCTTAGGCTTTCTCTCACGACACGTTCGATCTCGTTTGCGGGAAGACGCCAGCCCTGAGAACGGTCGGTCCTTTTTCCATTCAATGATCGCGAAATATAGTACCTGTATCTAACACCATTTTTGTTCGTATGGTGACTGGTCATCGGCTCCCCGGCGTCATCGAAAAGTAGACCCAGAAGGGGACTTGGCTCCGTATGCCGAACTGTTCTCAGGTGGTCAGCAAAGTTTGATTTCGAGGAGAGTTTGTCTTGGGTACGGCGCCACGTTTCAGGATCGACGATGGCTTCGTGCTCGCCTTCGTAGTGAACGCCTTTGTGGGCTATCTTCCCAATGTAAATGGGGTTCTTGAGAAGATGGTAGAGCCCGCCTTTGACAAAGGCCTTTCCGCCGAGCATTTTCCCGTTCTTGTGTACCCGGCGCTTTGTTCTCAACTTCTGTCGGTCGGCTTCGGCCTTCAGCTCACGAACGCTCCCGAGTTTCAGATAGAGATCGAATAGTCGTTTGACGGTTTTTGCTTCTTCCTTATTGATGATCAGCTTTCGATCTCTGACATCGTAACCCAAAGGCACATTACCGCCCATCCAAATGCCTTTCTTCTTCGAGGCGGCGATCTTGTCTCGTATTCTTTCGGCAGTGACTTCCCGTTCGAATTGAGCGAACGAGAGAAGGACGTTTAGCGTCAATCGACCCATGGACGTGGTTGTATTGAATTGCTGTGTGACCGAGACAAATGAAACGCCGTGCGCGTCGAACAGTTCAACCAACTTCGCGAAGTCAGCAAGCGAACGTGTGAGCCGGTCCACCTTATAGACGACGACGATGTCGATTCTGTTTTGCCTGATGCCATCCAAAAGGTCCTGAAGGGCAGGGCGGTCCAAATAGCCACCCGAGTATCCTCCGTCGTCAAACCGTGATTTGATGAGGTTCCACCCTTCGGATTTCTGGCTAGCGATGTAGGCCTCGCAAGCTTCTCTCTGCGCATCGAGAGAGCTAAAGTCTTGCTCAAGACCCTCTTCCGTAGACTTTCGGGTGTAAACGGCGCAACGAAGCCGCTTCATTCTTCGGCAACTCTGTTCGATTTGGTAAGACCAAAGAAGCGCCGTCCATTCCAGTGCGCTCCTGTAATTTCTCGGGCGATCGCAGATAGCGAAGGGTAGGGCTTTCGGTCGAAGAGGAACCCGTCTTGCGTCGCATCGACGATGTAGGTCCGACCGTTCCACTCTCTCACCAGCCGGGTGCCAGGTGCGAGCTTCGTACGCCGCGCTGGAACGAGTTTACCTTCGTCTTCTAGAACCGACATGAGGCGCTTACGGAGGGAAGGTTTGAGGCCGCCGTAGACCTTGGCTTGAAATCGATAGGCGAGATCGCGCTTGACCAGGGTGGGGCTCATTGCTTTGGGAGGAGGGGCCTTGAAAACACGCGTCCACTCTTCCCTCAACTGTTGGGGAGACATAGTTTCCAGTCGCTCAAGGTATGCCGCGATGCGCTCTTGGTCAGTCACGCCTTCGGACCCTTCGTGAGCGTCTTGGCAAGGCGCTCTGTCAACTTCCATACATCTGGTCTCGTTCGGCGCTCAAGCAGCACCTCTTCTCGTGTGCGCGAAGGGCGAAGAAGGTAGGGGCTCACGTATGGAGCTTCGCCTTCGGAGGATTGTTCGCTTCTCATTCTACGCACCACCGGTGGACTTGCCTTCAATGCGATAAGTCCGACCCAACGTACCCGGTTTCGACTTTATCGTGAGGCCCATTTTCTTCTTCAGCTTTCCGCTGATGGCACCGCGAATTGAATGGGCCTGCCAACCGGTTGCTTCGACAAGATCTGCGATGGTCGCCCCTTTCTTGCGTGATAGAAGTCGAACAAGAACTGCTGTTTTGGTTTCGGCAAGTGGTGTGCGCTTTGCGCGAGACTTGGATGGTGTAGTCATCGTTTCTCCGAGAGTGTTCTGCACAGATACAAATCTGTGCTTCCACCCCGGAGACCCCGGCCGAATGGTCGGTCGGGGCTCATATGCGCAAACGTCTCGTTAGGGACTAGCAATGCTTCCTTTGCTGTAAAAGTCCAGTCTTATTCTAGCGAACATTCTAGTTTCCATCTCACCTATAGGAGGGCGAGTTCGATGAAAGTCCAACTTCCCTCGTCTGTATACTGTAGTGTGGCCGTCCAAGGCGTTCTGATTTCGGCGCCAAATCCGTTCTGGGCATCTACGAATGAGCGGATCACGAATTTGCAGTCGCCGACCGTTTTGATGTGGTCCGTAAAGCTCCATGGAAACTTGGCGCTGCGCGGGCTCTTAAGCCGCGTTTTCACTGCCTCGGTGGCGTACATCCAGGCGTAAGATGTGGTGCAATTCTGCTCTCTCTTTTTAGCGATTTCTGCCAGGCGTTCTCGTTGGCGCTTTTCTGCTTCCCGGGCCGTGCGCTCGCGGAGTTCCTGCTCGTAGGCTGAGGGTTGTATCTCTTTGAGAGCTTCTAGCCAGGCCTCGTCGCCGCGCCAGTCTTTGAGCTTCTCCAGATAGGCAGTTTCATTCGATAGGTGAAGACGGGCAAGCTCTTCTTCTTGCATCGTGAATTGGGCGTCTGAAACATTTGCCCCGATACCGACTGCGGTAAGCAGGGACATAAATCCGACTACTCTGCCGATGTTGGCCCATCTCAAAAAACCCAAGACCGCTAAACACCCCAAAACGGACGCTAGTCCCGTTGCCGCCATGGCTAAGGAGGTAGAGATCGGGAGCACGACATTGACCACCAACGCCCCGCTGCAGAAAACGGCGAGGGCCGCCAGCCATTGCTTCGGTCCTCGCCCCTTACGTTTGTTGGATTCGACTTTTGTTGAAGACTCAGCTTGGTTACTCATCACACAACCTTTCGATACGAAGTACTTGTTGGAACCGATCCTCAATTCCCGAGGTGGCTCGTATCTACTCAATCGGTCGCCTCGTTCATGAGCACCGGGTACAGTCTTAGCTCGAAATCTTTAATGGAATGTGACTCATAGTCTGTAGATTCATAGGATGCATCCCGTAATTTTTTGAGGGATGGACATTCGTGAGCGCCTTTCTTTAAATGTGCAAAGACTTCGCCGGGAACAGGGCTGGTCCCAAGAGGATCTGGCGTTCGAAAGCGGCCTTCATCGTACTTATATCAGCGGCATTGAGCGGTGCGTTCGAAATCCGACGATCACTGTGGTGGACCGCATCGCAGTGTCTTTGGGCGTGAGCTGTGGAACGCTCTTGGATGCTCCAGCCAAGGGGAAAAAGTCTACTCGGAGACCGCGGGGTAAGTCGAAGAGATAACGCAAACTTAATCCGCGTTGGGCATCGTTTCTGGAGACACTTCAACCTTTGGTCTCTGATGCCCATATTGCCGCTCGATTCCCCAGAACCCTTCGCTGCAACTCTCGGAGTTATGCTCTATCCGGGCGCGGAGGAAGGCGAGCCTCAAAAGGCGGCTGCTTTCGCGTCCCAATATCTAGCAAGCCCTAGTCGGGAAGCTCGTCGAAATGGATTTGAGTTAAGGCATCAAGACTTGGCTCTGATCGCCGAAAAATGTGGAGCCGTGCTTGGAGATCTAGATGAAAGATGGTGGGCCGGTTCTGCGACGGGCGAAGTCTTCAAGGTCCTATTTGCTCTCCACAACACTGACCAACGCCTAGCCTCTTGGAACAATGCCACCAAAATCGCAGAGGCTGTGGCTGGCCGACTTCAGCACATTGGAAGCAGATCAAAGCTGATGACAGCACGCAGCGCATTTTCTGGTGTTGCGCATTTGTGGGCAGCTTGGGTAATTCGTGAGGGCAAGTTCCACCAGGAACCGGAGATCGGATACGATTTCGCCACCGACTTTCAGTTTTTCTTGACCGAAGCTGAAATCCTCAGGAGTTGGGGCCAGTCTTGGGTTCCCGCACGGGCGAAAGCTGAGCATCCTTTGCCAAAAGAGGTTTGGCGAGTTCCTGATGATTGGACTCCTCCAATGCGGCATCCTTCTTGGCCCCATACCGGTAAGATCCCGCATCTTAGTTTGTCCGATGACCTCCTAAATATGGTTAAGCCGGCCGGTCGCCCAAAAAAGTCTGCCTAAAACCCTGTCCAAAGATTTCTGGACAAATTTTTTCGATCGATCTCGCAGCTTAGTTTCCTGTTCTTTGTCATTATAACAGGAGACTAAATGTGACTCAGTACTACAAAATTGCGAAATCCACGTCCGACATTCTCGGCGCAACGTATTGCGGCTGCATACCCTGGGTGATCTATCACCCGAAAACCGGTGAGGAGTGCGTTGCTACCGCTCACTATTACGTTCACGACGACGATCGACGATTCATTCGTACGGAAGAAGATACGAAGTGGGTCGTTCGTGAACTGTTAAAGGCGGTGAATTGGCATCGGGAACAGGAGTTGCTCGATGCGAACCATTAACCGCGAATTGTGCGTCGAGATCAAAGAGATCTCAGCGCTAAATCCTTATTCGAACAATCCACGGACGCACTCCAAGAAACAGATAAAGCAAATTGCTGAATCGATGCGCGTTTTCGGCTGGACGAATCCCATTCTCATCGACAGGGAAGGGGGCATCATTGCCGGTCATGGCCGCTTAGAAGCCGCGAATCGGCTTGGTTTAGATCGTGTGCCGACCATCTGTCTCGAAGACATGACCGATGAACAAAAGCGCGCTTATGTCTTGGCCGATAACAAGCTCGCGGAAAACGCCGGATGGGATAAGGGGCTCCTCGCCATTGAATTGCAAGGCCTTAGCGAAATCAATCTCGATTTCGACATCACGGTCACCGGCTTTGAGATGGGGGAGATCGATATCATCTTGGGTGAGTTGGACGAGACGGACTCAGGAGAAGCTGAAACTGTTCCCGAAATCGATCCAACACTGCCGACGATTTCTCAATCGGGCGATCTTTGGGTATTGGGGCGCCATCGGCTCTATTGCGGTGATGCGACGGACGCTGAATCTTACGCGCGCCTCATGGACGGCGAGGGTGCGCAGATGGTTTTCATGGACCCGCCCTACAATGTGCCGATAGACGGCCATGTCTGCGGACTTGGGAACGTAAAGCACGACGAGTTCGCCATGGCGGTCGGCGAGATGTCTGAGGCGGAATTCACGGACTTTCTGAAATCCGTGCTCTGCCATTTGAGCGACAACAGTGTCGACGGCTCTATACATTATATATGTATGGATTGGCGCCACGTGTTTGAGCTCTTGTCGGCCGGCCGCGATGCTTACACCGAACTCAAGAACATTTGTGTTTGGAACAAAGCGAATGGCGGCATGGGCTCGCTCTACCGCTCAAAACATGAGTTCGTTTGCGCGTTTAAGAACGGTACCGCCCCTCACATCAACAATGTGCAACTCGGCAAGTACGGCCGTTATCGGACGAATGTTTGGGACTATGCGGGCGTCAATGGCTTCGGTGCGGATCGGGAAGACCTCGCGCTTCATCCGACCGTAAAACCGGTCGCGTTGGTCGAAGATGCGATCAAGGATTGCTCAAATCGCGGCGACATTATTCTCGATGTGTTTTCGGGGTCAGGCTCGACGATCATCGCGGCGGAGAAATCCGGCCGCCGCGGTTTCGGGATGGAGTTGGATCCGAAGTACGTGGACGTGACGCTGAGACGATTTCGGGATTTGACGGGTGTTGAACCGATTGAGGAGCGAAGCGGCCTGCCGTTCAACGTACTTGAATGATGGATTTCCTCTGCAAGGAGAGAAAATAGACAGTTTGAACAAAAGAGACAGTGAACAATGAACCCAACTTAGTAACAAGGTAGATTAAGATGAATACGAATAACGACATTGGTGATGACGACAAAGACTATGAAGTAGGGTACCGGAAACCGCCCAAGCACGCCCAATGGAAAAAAGGCCAGTCCGGCAATCCGAAAGGACGCCCAAAAGGCTCAAAGAACATGTCCACAATTCTCAACGATATGTTGTCTGAGCGCGTGACTGTTCGCGAAAATGGCAAAGTCCGCACAATGCCCTTGCGTGAGGCCTGGGCGGCAAGTCTCGTTCGGACAGCGATGACCGGCAGCGTGCGCGATCAGCTCGCCTTGATGAAAGCGCTCCATCAATTCACGCCCACCGTTTTTGATCCCCAGCCGGATTATCCGACCAGCATTCAAGTCACGCTTGTTGAATCGGATGGGAATGGCGGCAGGAAAGAGAGGGAGATTGAGTTTGGGAAGGAGCCAAAGACGGACGGCGAGGAGTCAGCCGAAGGGATGCAGGACGATTCGGACTCTAAAAGATAAGTCTCCGCTGTGACTTGAGAGACGCTTGTAGGGAGACTCTGCTCCGTCGATAGCTCCGAGCGCTAAGCAGGCCTCACAATTGTCGCAGTAAGAAGATACTCAACCAACGCACTTTGGTGATGCTTTCTGCGTTGCTTTACCCTCTGGCTTGCAAAGCCTGCAAAGGTCGCCTGGCATACTCAGAAGAGATTCCGAATTGTGATTGAGATCCGCAAGCGTCCCCTTTTCGAGCAAAGAACGAAGTGCCTTGTTCACACTGCGATGATCCATGTATCTCATCAATCCCCTGGCTCCTTCAAATCTGCAATTGAGACTGGCGAGCGCTTGTCCAAATTTGAGGGCCCGGTCAAGATCGGCTTTTTTGAGCTTGGCAAATCCATTGGCGCCGCGCGCGCCGACAACATGTAAAAAACCCGCGCTACACCAATCGCCAGACCCGGCCGCATCTTCAAATATTGTGGTTCGAAAAGCAGGGAGCGCGCTCCAGCGACCACGCCAACGCAAGCGCAATCCGTCTTCGCCCAAGGTCTCCACAACCAACCGTGGGGACTTCGCCGTTGCTAGATCGGGCAGGTGGCCGAGACGATCATGAGAGAATTTCAGCACATGACAAAGATCGACAGCTTGTTGGAAGGGTTTTTCATCGCCTACTGAAGCGGGCTCAAACAAGACCAGTGCGCCGGTCTCTCTCGCCCATTTTGCCATGCGGAGTGACGCGGGCGTAATCCGGTCAAAATAAAAGACTTTCGGTGCAAGGTCAGAGCCTAAGATTGGTGCTGCCTGATTGATCGTCATCGGACGAAATCGCGGCAACCACGCACCGCAATCAGGACATGACAGGGAAAATCGATGAGTTCGTTCACCGTCTTTGGTTTCAGTACAACGCTGAATGACAATCGGTGTCGCCACCCGGTCATCCCGAACGAGATGACAAGTCTCCACACCGACCGCTTGATATTCGTCGAATATGTAATCGCCCGCGGAATCTTCACCTATTCGACCACTGGGGCACGCTGTCCAGCCGAGCCAAGCCAGCATTACCATCACATTGCCGCAGGAACCGCCTGCCGCTCCAAAGGTTCCAAATTTACCTTCAATAATATCGAGGGCAATAAATCCGGTCCCCATGGCCAAACTCGATTGCCTGTGCTTTCTAATTTGCAGGTCTATTCTCGTCATCGCTCCCACTCGCCTCTAATCCACATTGAGTATAATTCAGTTCCTTCGGTTGTGGACTGCGTCGGCTCGCCATAGCTCGCCGCTTCCACATATGGGATACCGACTTTTAGACGCCCACCGCTCTTACTTCGATGGTCATAACATGCGAGGACCGCGCCCGCAGAGAGCAGTTTAGACGAAAGTGGAGATACGTAAGCTTTACAGCCGCCGAGCTCATTCAATGAATCCCTGTACCGATCAATGGCAGTGTAGAGTTGTTTGTACGCCTCGAAAGGATTGAATTCTGAAGCGTGCAGAATATTTCCAGGCTCAACCTGAAAATCATCGAAAAGCGTTTGTCGATAAGAAGCGATAATCTCATCTCCGCGACGGGCATCTTTTGACGGGAAAGGGATTACAGGGCAGATTTCATCCGGACGTAGCTCTTCCCGTATGCGGGTGAGCCGCGTCTCCTGATCCTCTCCCAGGACAGGGAACCAAACCCTTGGAATGTGCTCGGTTACTTCGTTATTGAGTTCGCCGGAGAATCCAACAACACTTGTGACCGTATCGCTGAGTGAGGCCGGTTTCGCGCCTCTATCCGAGCTAACACTTTCCGCGGTCACGATATGAAGATTGATATCTTTGCCGCCTGCCTCAAAAGCCGCGTCCAGCAAATACAGTACCTGGACCATGACTGTCATTGCTACCATGCGCGGCATAGCGCTGATATCTATGACGATATCATCATAGGCAGCTAACTCCTGTTTGCGGCCACGGAGGACCCCCGAAGTGTGGCGTGATGTGCCCGCCTGATTACCGCTAGTTGAGAGCCGGATTGGCAAATCCTGCATCGTGCCATTCCGAAAAATGCACTGATAGCGGGCGACGTTAGCGGCTGTCAGTTCGGCGCGTTTTGCAGAATCTGGCAGGCCATTGTCAAAACTAAGGAGCCAGGCATCCCGGTTACCTCTGCCGCCGATGGCACAAATCCGTGCACTTCCTAAGGTCGCGCGAATATCGAATCCGCGGCCGACAACAAACAAAACATCGCGCTTGCGGCGCCCAAGATGGTCCGTCCAGAACCTTTCAAATTCGAGCTCTGTGGTTAGGACATAGGGGTCCCAACGCATGGTAGGCCTATTAGTCGACAAGGCGGGCCTCCTTGACGACTCTCGCACCGTGCTCCAACCATTGCAACAAGTCTTGAAGTGATTTCTCACGCCACCCGCCGTAGCCCAACGGCAGATCAAAATGGACGCAATTCAATCGATTAAGATAAAACACCACGTACTCACGCCCCTTGTTACGATGATCGAGTCGGGGCTCGATCTCGTTATGTGCAACCAGTGAAGCAAGCACTTCACGAAGCTTTCGGTAGTGAGCCGGCCCGTCATCAGCCCCGTCGATCAGCCTGGCGCGATCTTCCATAGTGATCGCGAACCCGGTCACTCCGGGCGCATAGGGGGCTGTTGGGCGAAAGGTCTGGATCTGACAAAACGTGCCGGCTGCTTCTAGGAGCCGGCGAGCATCATAGCCCTGAGGCAGTCTTCGCGGCATAGCCTGCCAACGCTTCTTCGCGGCGGTTTTGATGATCTCATGTTGACGATCCGTGGTGAGTGCGGCGGGTGTGGCGCGCGGACCGGTTACTTTTGCCGACATTTCTTCGAAAATGTCTCCAGCCACGTGTACGTACTGATCAACATTCCAAGAGGAGACAGCTGCCAGCACGGCTTTGCCGTAGTAGAGCGGTGCGGACATCTCATGGCGGAGAAAATGACGAGCCGCGTTGCGCATGCCTGAGCTGTCTTTGGACGAATAGTCTTCATCGGAAAGAACTGCAAAATCAAATGTGCGTTGACCGCGTGCGAGATCGCGCTCGATTAAAATCTCGGTGGCGCGCCAATGAATCGCCTTGTCATATGCGCTCGCTTCGAGCGCCTCAGCAACCGTCATCCAATCTTGATAACGCGGATTGTTCTTGGTGAGAGTTTCGATCCGAGTTTTGATATTGGTTGAGGCTTCCGCATACACGGGGTCCCATTGCACGCAGTCATCTTCTTCAGACAAGAGGCCAAAGAAGTCGCGATCCTGAAATCCATCGGCGCGGCGCGCTCGCAAATCGGCAATCTGCGAGGCAAACTTCGAGTAGGCCTTATGACGATTTGCCCACAGATTTTCGAGCTGGACTACGTCTTTGTAGTCACGATGGCGCAGCGCACCTTCGCTCAAGATCTCTTGGTAATTGAGCGCCTCCATGCGCTCAGCAACCCAAATGCCACAGTCGGCCCGAGCAGTGGCGAGCAAGTCCATGAGTGATTTTCGCTGGTCGTCGGAAAGCAATTGTAGATCATCCAGCATCAAAACCCGTTTGGAGTTGACCTCCCCGTGGGCATCGCTCAGCTGAGCTTTGGCGAACCAGGTCAGAGCGTCAAGCTTTGTATCACCGCCAGAGCCTTCGGCATCACCCAAATCATCCAATCGATCATAAAAAGTCCGCTCGATGTTCGCGGCCCAACTGTAAAGTTCTGCTCCCGTCGCTTTAGCAGGGATAGTGACATCCACATCGGGATCCCAATGGGCTTTCACCGTTTCCAGGTCATCAGGATACGTTCGATTGCTTCGCTCCAGGACGGCCCGCACGGTTGCGATCACAATTCTGGCGTTCAAAAGTGCTCGGAACATACCAAGCCCTCGATCGACATCATCAAGATCGCGATACTCCGGAGTGAAAGTCGCCATCACGCCCAGGAGCGAAGGACCATCCTCCCCGATGGCACCTTTGCTGCGCAGGGCATCATAAGTCGGTCGCGAATGGGGATCCTCTTGAAGGTTGCAAGCAAGGCGAAGTGGTCGCGGGGTCATCAGCCTCAGGAACGATGTCTTCCCTCCGCCTGGCGCGCTCCGAAGAACCACGAGCCCGCTGAATGGATCTGCTATATCATCAATCAGATCGAGTGCGCCCGCACCGAATAGATGGACAAACTGTTCGTCATTAACGGCCCTCTGAGAGGCTCTGAGTCTGAAGGGGTTACGCACTATCCAAACGTCCTATGGCGACTAACGCGGGGGAACAAACCATGAACATTGCTAGCTTCTCCAGCCCACAAAAGGAAGAGGGAATTATTTGGTGTGTTGTGACTGAGGATGACCGGCAGTGCGCAATCGGCATATCCATAACGGAATGAGCTGCCGCCCACTTTGGCGTGTTCATCGTCAACGCTTTCGTCCCAATAAGCGTCATCGCGAACAAGGTCCAAGATGTCATCGTCGCCAGGAGAGGTTAGCTTCTGCCTGTCGCCCAGGCTATGGACGACTCGTAGCTCTATATCACCCCTCTTAAAACCCCGCTTTACTAAGAGTGGTGTCAGATGCGCGATCGCTTGCGGCGCTGCGACATAGAGAACGACGATGACTTTGACTCCAGTTGGACACATGAGTGCGCCCAGACCACCCTCATCATCAAGTCTGTTGAGGATTTTGTCGATCTTACCTTTCCAACCGCCGTTTCCGTCCTCCCGCAAGAAACTGGTTCCGCTGGCGGAAAAATCGTCTAGCAAAACCACAGTTTGAAAGAGCGGTCTAGCTTTTGCGTCGCCTTCCACGACGTTGGCGTTCAGCTTGGCGATATCTTTTTCGAGTTCCGCTTTGAGGTTCAGCGCTTTGTCTGTCGATATATCATAGGCATGCCAGATTTGTTCATTAGAGATCTCACGCCAATTGGCACGCCGGAACCTATCCGTTCGCGCCCCGTCGCTGAGACCGAGCACAAGAGTGCGCCGCAAGTGCTGCTCATATGGCAAGCTGCCCGTAATCGATCGTACACGGAAAGCCGTGATTCCAAGCTCATTAGCAGTGCGTTCAATAAGGTGAGGGCGCACGATAGTCGGGAATGCGAGCTCGACCAGGTGCCCCATCTCAGCTTCGGAGATAAAAATCAGGCGCTTACGCACGAACTCATAAGCTGTTTGACGGTCAGAATTGGTCTTGAATTGCCGCAACCAGAGCGCGAGGCTCTCCAAAAACCGGAGTCCTGGCGCATATTGTTGGTATTCGTCATATTTATAGTTAGCAAAAGATTCAAGTGAGGCGCATTCAGCCGCTTTCTCGCTGTCCGTCCAGTTCATAATGTTGGCGAGAAGCCGCTCAGCCAAATCACGTCGCATACACATCTCCGCGATCACCAGGCTGAATACAAAGGTGACCAGCTCCAGATGAGGCGTCGAATTTTGAAATATAATAGAGAGTCGCTTGGACGCCTTTTACACCTGCGGGAGCGAGTGCCCAACAGTGATTGAAGTGACGGCTAGCTTCATCCACGCTCAATCCTAGCGGGGTATCGAGGAGGTCTGCATCATTACCAGGCCAGACTCCCTTGTCTCCGATGCGTAGCACTTCAAATCCAGAGTGCAAACCGGCTTCGATTGTCTCCACTACATTGTTCTTTGAGGCGAATGTGAACTGAATATCGATCGAATGACTGGAGGCGCTAACCCGGGCCGGCATGCCGTGCTCCGCTAGAACCGCATCTACCGCCGAAATGGCACTTGAGACTCCGATGAAGGGAGGTAGACGCATCGAAATTTGAGCTTCGTTGGAACGAAGTTCCGCTCTTGCGAGCACTGGGTGTGTACCAAGCGCCCTAACAAGTTCGGGAGACCGGAACGGGCCGATGAGATTTTCGTGTTGACTGGCGAGAGATGTGATCACTGCTCCATTATAGTAACCGATCGTCACCTCGTCCCAAGACTCTTTGGGCAGGATTTGTCGTAACGCTTTACCGGCGGACGCCCCGCGACCAGTTGCGATACCAATTTTGATGCCATTGATGTGGAGCTTGCAAAGCGCCTCACCGACAACAGGTTGGAGCCGACCAAACCGATGTCGATTGTCGCATAGTGTCCCATCATAGTCGAAAACCACAGCGCCGAATCTCGTCTTTGCAATCGTTTCCACCGCTTTGCGATGTGCCTTTGCCCACACATCGAACTGCAGCGCATCGCGCAATGCATCGGGCGCTTTTCTTTTTATCGCGGCTCTCTGGTTTGCTTGCGAAGTTTTTCGGCTAACGGGTCCCGGCCCTAAGCCATAAAGTTTGCGACCGAAACTTGGCACGCCGGGTTTGCCGGGATCGATACCTGAGACACGCCCCGCCGATTCGCTTACATAGAGACCCGCAACCAGCGCGGCCACTGCCTGCAAATCCGGCGACCCCTCTAGGTTGATGCGCGCCACTGGGATGTCACGGGGAAGAAGGCCCAAAGTGCGGTCCGCAAGCGAACGATCCCTTCCAGATACAAGGGCCAACACGCCGGTATCGTTGGCGCGTTTGGCCATCCAATGATGGCGACCGTGACCAAAGTTGCGAAGATCTGCGATGTGAATTGGTCCAAGAGCTGCCTCAACAAATCGCGATTCCAAGTCAATCGCCGCGCTCCGAGCGATTGGGCTAAAGAGAAGGCTGGTAAATGCCTTTACGAGGACAGGCTCTACCGCCAAGACGATCGTGTCAGCATTCTGCTTAGCCAAACAGGTTTGCAAAAAATCTTCGAACGATTCAGGGAAAAGTGAGTTCGTTCCCAGTACATTGTCGTAGGCGCGCGTCAACAAAATCGAGGTGGCAAGCAGAGTCGCCACAGCGAGGAACCCATCGCGAAAACTGGGGGAGCGGCCGCCCACAACGTCTGTGTATCCGTATCTTCGCTGCAATTTGTGAAGCGGGGTGTCATTGGACAAAACAAGCGCACCAACAGGTCCACACTCTTGTTGCGCAGCATGCTTGAAGGCGATGCCGATATCTCGGTTTCTCCCACTTGCGGAAAAACACACTGTAGCTGTTTTTTGAGGAATGTCGTCAGACACCAACTCGAATGGTGTGGCTGCACGAGCTAGCTGGCCCGTTCGCCTCTGATGTAGATCAGCCGCAAAACTTGCAGTTGAGAACGAGCCACCAGAACCAACTGTAAGGACTGGGAGTTGGATCAGGGATCCAACCATCGAAGAGATGGCCGAGATATCGAAACTTTGCGCAGCTGAGTAGACTTGGCTAAGAGCATCGAGTTCGCGCTTATAATATCGTACCACGCGACATCGCTCCTTATTGCCCGGGTGGTCCCTTTACGGTTCTCCGCGATCCGCGAATCGTAACATAGAGTGAATTATACATCGATCGTTGGAAAGTGATGGATATTCCTGGGTTTCGTTCAAAAAGTCGATGAATTCGTTGGGATCTCCCACAGATTCCTGTCACTACAACTAAGCCGCAAAAGGGGCATTCTTAACACTCCGCTTCCAATTCAATCTGACGTGCTGCTCTGGATCCGAGCGGTACGAATTGAATTTTAGCATCCCGACCCGATTGGTTCGATAAGCCGGTTTTTGGTTCTCACATCTGCGCTTGTGCGACGAATAGCGATAGTTGGGAGAAGTAGTTGTAAGGAGCGCAACGGAGTCCCTGTTCTCTCCCTGCATGCCCCTGTTAAATGCCGCTTTTTCCCTGTTCAGATCATCAGGGTATTTGATGGTATAGTCCCGGAATTCCGCGAGAAACGAGCTGCACGTTTCCCCGCTGGGGCCAAAATTTGAGAATTCTCCCTGTTTTTTCGCTGTTAATCAGCGAACTTTGCCTGAGACTGGTTCGCCAAGGACTGCCCACAGCGCCACTTGGTCCGGGTCCATTCCTACCACATGGGCTGCAAATTGTTCCCGAGACCTAGGCAACACACTTTTGCCGAACGGGTTTTCGATCGGCAGCAAGCCTCAGGCGTCTTCGTCGAAATGTCCCAGATCATCGGTCATAAAGCTGGCCTGCCGGAGCCCATCTTCCACTTGATTGATGCCGGCATCCTGTTCTGCAAACACGGTGGATAGATTGGCTTTCTTCTTGTTCAGACAGATGCGTCTGCACATCGTAACGGTGACAGTTTTGTCACGGAACGGAGAGTCGATCTCTTGGGGTTCCGAGTTGAATCTGGAGAAAGAGACGTGGCACTCGGCCTGCGTTTTCAGACCAAGTTTTGGCGCGGCCTGTCATTGTTGCGGTAGGCGACAAAGTCATCGTATTGGTCTACTGCAACAGGTCTCCTGACATAACACTGTCAGGAGCGTGCTGTTAATGTGTCGGTCCAATTCTGAACAAATCAATGGAGGTTGGCCGTGAAACACTATTTCCATCCCATGAGCAGAGCGGTGGGGACCCACTGGATGCTGATAGAGCTTGAAGCGGATCACGAGCAAATTGTCATCGATTTTACCAAGGGCGAAAACAACACGCCCGAATATCGCGCCATCAATCCTATGGGTAAAATCCCCGCCCTTGTGGACGGTCAGGTGGTGGTTACCGAAGCTGCGGCGATTTGCGCCTACCTGGCGGATAAGTTCCCGGAAAAAGGGCTGGCGCCTCCGACCAACTCTTCAGAGCGCGGAAAATATTATCGCTACCTCTTTTATCCGGGCACTGTACTTGAACCGCTTTTCACTTTTGAGCAGATGGGCATTAGAGAGTATTCGCCGCAATCGGTGGGGTTCGGTGATTTGGAGCGATGCCTTGCCACCATTGAGGCGCTCACGCCGAAAGAGGATTGGGCTATGGGCACTCAATTCACTGCGGCGGACGTGGTTTTCGGGGGCACCCTGGATTTTGCGGTGCAGTTTGGCTGGTTGAAATCGCCCTCACCGAAAGTGGCCGATTATGTTGCGAGGATCAAGAATCGACCGGCCTATCGGGAGAGTCACGATCCGTCCTGGTATGCGTGAACTTCTGAAGTCTCGTAACACGATCGTAGTCTGCTCGTGCTTGATGGGACAAGCATTCGCCGCCTTGTTCGTGCTGGGCGCCGCCGTGGTCCATTCTACTCACTCCGGCGCACTTTCCCCACACCAATTGCTCATGGGGCGGAACATGCGGCGGTAGTGGCTGGGGGTGAGGCCAGTGGAGCGTTTGAACACTCGGCGGAAGAAGGCCGGGTTTTCATAGCCGACCTGGGCGGCGATTTCGTCCGTCGGGATGCCTTCTCCTTCCAAGAGCCTTTTGGCTTCTTCGATTCGCAGGTTTTGCACATGCGTGATCAGCGAGCTTCCTGTGGCGGTCTTGAACCGACGCTTTAACGTCCGTTCGGGGATGCCGCACTCTTCGACGACACTGGCGACGGGGTGGGGCTCGCGAAAGTGATCCGCCAGCCAAGTTTCAGCTTGGCGCACGATCGAATCGGCGTGGGGTTGGCGGCGGACCAGGCTTGCAAAGGGGAGCTGCCCCTCGCTGTGCCATTTGAGCAGGTACACTTTGGCAATGCGCAGGGCCTCGCCGGGACTGCAGTGGCGCGAGATAATGTGGAGCGCCAGATCATGCCACGAGGTGGTTCCGCCCGCCGTAACGATGCGGCCTTGGGGATCGGAGAGGACAATATTGGGCGCTGGATTAAATCGGACCGAGGGAAAGCTCTTGCGAAAAAGATCCTCATAGCCCCAGTGGGAGGTCGCCTCCCGGCCATCGAGCAGTCCGCTGGCGGCAAGGAGTACGGATGCGGAGCACCCGGAATAGATGATCGAGCCGGCCTGGTAGCACGCGTTCAGCCACTCCTTCAAGTCCTTATATCTGTCGGCCATGTCATCGTCCGGCGCGAGCCAAAATTCGGGAATAATCAGTACACCTGGCGTTGGTATGTCATGAAAGGATGCCTCCGGGCTCACAGGGATGCCATTGCCGCACCGGAATGCTTTGCGGGTCCTGGAAACAATATGAGGCCGGATGCGTTGATCCCCCGGGTCCTCGCCAATAAATTCGCGCCACAAGACGCTCGTGGCCGCCAGGACATCCACCATTCCATACAGGGCCGACCCTGCGGTTTCGGGGAGCGCCAGAAGATAGGCATCAAGAGGACTGGTTTCTTGGTTTTCCATGCTTTTCCAATCTTTCCGCTGCAGACTCGAATTTGGCACAAAAGGACCGGTTTTGGCAAAACTCGCACTCATAGGGCGCGCCGTCCAGTCCTAGTTTGCGGTGATGGCCGTCGCGGAATTCTGGCGCGGCGTTCACGCTTTAGAATGGAGATGACTTATGAAAACCGAAATGATGGCAGAAGAGACGATGACGTCCCTCAATGGTCTTGATGTTCAGGCAGCCACAGATACGATTGACGCACTGACAAAAGACAAGAGTCTCGCGAAGTTTCAATTTCGTGCAAAGAACAGCTGGATCAATGGAGGCGAGAACCAATCGACGATCCGGGACTTTTACGGAGCCGGGCAAGAGGACATGTCCCGCACGTCCGACTTTGTTTTTGCCAACGGCGAACCGCCGGTTCTGCTGGGCAATAATGAAGGGGCCAATCCGGTCGAGTTCTTGCTTCATGCCCTTGCCGGGTGTGTGACGACCACCATTGTTTTGCATGCCGCGGTGAGAGGGATCACCATCCGCGAGCTCTCAACGGAGTTAGAGGGCAACATCGATCTGCAGGGATTGCTCGGCCTTGATGAATCCGTTTCAGCCGGCTATGAGAGCATAAAGATCCGTATGCATATCAAAGCCGACTGCTCTGATGAAGAGCTCGATGATTTGCTTTCCTATGCACATGGTCACTCGCCGGTGTGCACCACAGTCTGCCGCCCGATCCCGGTGCAAATCGAGCGGGTCGCGGCTTAGCGTCGGACCAACTTTGTGCTGTTTGATAGGTAGATATGAAAGGTGGGGCCCGTTATTCATCCCCGTCGTCAGTCAGGGAATTTATTGCGGGCCCCACTTCTCATGATGTCAATCAGGTGGCAGAGCGTTGCTCGCCTCTCTCAAACCCGTCGCACGCCCTCTTCGCGGAGGGCGGCGATGGAGGGATAGCCGTTGACGGCCATCATCAGGTCCGCTTCGGCGAGAATGCACTTCATGACATGGGCCGCGCCGGCTGCACCGTCGAGGGCAAGGCCGTAATAGAAAGGACGCCCGAGGCCGATCGCCGTAGCGCCCATGGCCAGCGCCTTGACCATATCCGTACCGGAACGAATGCCGCTATCGAACAGGACCGGCAGGTTGCCCGCGCCCTCGACCACGTCCGGCAACATGTCAATGGCAGCGATCCCGCCGTTCGCCTGCCTGCCGCCATGGTTAGAGCAGTAAATGCCGTCCAATCCCTCGTCGGCGGCACGCTTGGCGTCGTCCTTATGGCATATGCCTTTCAAGACGATCGGCATCTTGGTGATGGAGCGCAGCCAGGGAATGTCCTCCCACGTCAACACTTGTTGGAAATTGGCCATTACCGTTGCGACCGCGTCCTGCAGGTTTTCTTCGACGGGTTTGCCGAGCATGTCTCGAAATCGGGGGTCGGAGAAATAGTTCTGCATGACATGGCCGCGCAGCTGCGGGAAGTTGGAGGCGTTGAGGTCTCTTGGCCGCCAGCCCAGAATCGTCGTGTCGAGGGTGACGACCAGGGCTTTGTAGCCCGCGGCTTCCGCGCGGCGCACCAGGCTCTCGGCGAGCTCTTTGTCTTTGGGCGTATAAAGTTGGAAGAAGGAGGGCACGTTGCCGCAATGGGGGATCACGTCTTCCATGGGATCGTTCGAAAGGGTGGTGTGGCAATAGGGAACATTGGTCATGGCTGAGGCCTGAGCTGCGGCGATGTCCCCATGCTGATCTTGTGTGGCCATGCCGGTGACGCCGATCGGTGCCATGAATAGGGGATGGGGCAGTTTCATGCCGAACAGCTCGATCGAGAGATCGGGGTTCGAGGCATCGACCATCATGCGCGGCACCATACCCCAATCGCCGAACGCCGTAACGTTGCGGTCCTGGGTTAGCTCATCACCGCAGCCGCCTTGGACATAGTTCAGGACCATATCGGGCAGGGCCGCCTCCGCTCTTTTGACGAGCGTCGCGTAGTCGGTTGGCAGTTTCGGCAGGACTCCGCCGAGGCCGTTCCAATAGATCTCTAGCTGATAGTCGCCATACACAGGCATCGCGTCTTCCTCCTTGGCGCTTCAAATCCCTGAACTCATTGTTTTGAGTAGCCCATTTGGGTCGCATTCGCAAAAGAACTTGGCGATTTCAGTGGATAGACTTTGAGAGCCGATTGGGCGGATCTTTGGCTCTCTCCCTGACATACACGTCATGCCAAGAACAGCGTTCGAGTCTTCTTGCGGCTCGCGTGGCTCTTCAAAAGCGGCGGGCGCCTTTCGGCTTCAGTCGTCCTTCCCAAACCGCTCGTCCAGCGCCCAAATGCGCTCGAAGCCAACCGTTCGGTTGAGCTCTTCAAACGGCATTCGATTGGTGTTCGCCGTTCCGTTTTGGAGATCCGCGTAGGAGTGCTGCAAAGCAATGGCTGCCGCCGTCAAACCGATCAAGGGATAAATGGCGACGGAAAAGCCCAGGCGCTGCAAAGTGTCCGGCGGGGCGAGAGGGGTTGAGCCCCCGTCCACCATGTTGGCGAGAAGCCAGGTCTTGGGAAAAGCTTTGCCGATTTCCTCGAGTTCCTTTTCGGACTCAGGGCTTTCCAGAAAGAGGATGTCGGCGCCGGCGTTGCGGAACGCTTCGCAGCGGCGCAGGGCTTCGTCCAACCCTAAACTGGTGCGCGCATCTGTCCGTGCAATGATGAGGAAGTCTTTGCTCTTACGCGCTTCAGCCGCGATCTGAATCTTGGCGGTGGCTTCGCTCAGATCAATCACGTCCCGGTTTTTGGTGTGGCCGCAGCGTTTGGGGAAGCGTTGGTCCTCGAGTTGGATCGCGGAGGCACCTGCGGTTTCGTAGGCACGAACCGTTTCTTCCACGTTCACGATCCCGCCAAAGCCTGTATCCGCATCGGCGATCAAGGGCGTCTCTATCACGTCACATATGGTTCGGACTCGGTCCGCCATGTGGGTCGCCGTGAGATAGCCTGCGTCGGGTTTTCCAAGGAGACTGGCGCTGGTGGCGTAGCCGGACAGATATAGGGCGCCGAATCCCATCGCGTCTGCGATCCGTGCGCTGAAGCCATCATAGATGCCGGGTGCTTGGACCAAGTCACCGGCTTCCAGTCTCTTTTTCAAATCGGATTTCGGCACGTGTTAGTCCGCGCTGTTTCGCTCATATTGAGCGTCGCCAAACAATTGAGAGCGGTGCTCGTCGTCAAATCCCTCAAGGCCGCCCTCAATGATTTCCGGGCGCACGTGGTCCTTCATTGACGCGAGGCCGCGTTGCACCGCAGGCCGCTCTCTCATCCGGTCGGCCCAAGCTTTGAGATGGGGACGGCTCGGCATCTGGGGACTGTCGACGGCGTCGACCACCCAGGGCAGGACGGCCATATCGGCTATCGTGTAGGCCGCGCCAGTAAACCACGTACTGTCCGCCAAATGGGCATCCATCACCGACGTCAACCGGAGCGTCTCGTTCATGTACCGGTCGATGGAATACCCATGTTTTTCTTTGGCATAAAAAAAGAAGTGTGCGAATTGTCCCATCATCGGGCCCACGCTCGCCATTTGAAACATCAACCACTGGTGGGTGAGCGCACGCGCCTTGCCCGTGGCGGGCAGAAACTGTCCCGTCTTTTCGCCCAAATACCAGAGGATCGCGCCCGACTCCCAAAGGACCAGCTCTTCCCCGTCGGGGCCGTCCGGGTCCACCAGAACCGGGATTTTGTTGTTGGGATTGAGGGCCAGAAACTCCGGTTTGTGCTGATCGCCCGCCAAGATATCGATATACTCTTCTTTGTACGGCAGACCCATCTCCTCCAACGCGATCGAAACTTTGCGCCCGTTGGGCGTCGGGCTCGTGTAGAGCGTTACTCCTGGTGGTGAGGTCATGTCAGCGCGCCTGGGTCAAATCTGTGGCCGCATCGTCTTTCCAAAGCATGACTTTTGCAGGCGCCGGGGAGGGGTTAAATTCGGTTTCGTCCATCGCGGCGAGCGCCCGTTCGCGGTCGGCGTCTGTGAATGCGCCGGTTGTCAGGCAGAATTCCACCATGTTGCCGTTGGGGTCCTGGGTATAGACCGAATGGCACCAATTGTGGTCGATCTCAAGGACGTCCAACCCCGCGGCGCTCCATTTGTCTTTCCAAGCGATCAACTCCTCCATCGTGTCTACACTGAAGGAATAGTGGTTCGTTCCGCGCGGAAGATTGGCGGCCGCGTTGAGATCGAATTCGTGATCGGATTGGGTCGGGGTGTCGTGCAGTTCCCAGAAGGCAATGAAACGGCTGTCATCGCCGTTCATCCGGTAGAAAAAGTGTTTACCCCAGCCGCCTTCCGGGATGGGGGCGACTTCCACTTTCACCAGCTCGAAGCCCATGATCTCTTCATAGAATTTGTGAGTGGCTTTCATGTCTTTTGCGGCAAGCGCCAGGTGGTGGTAGGCCATCTGTCTTCTCCCTATTCGTCAACCATGCTCATCACATCTGAGCTCGTCCCTTCCGGAGCGGCTATCTCAACAATGCGTTCCTCGACATCATCGTACTCCAGGCGCAAGGCTCGGCTCATGACCGCATGCATCATGTACGTGCACGTGATGTACGTAAACTCTAGAATTTCCTCATCGGACAGATGCTTCTTCAGAATCGCAAATGTGCCGTCGGCGACGCGGCCGCGCTGGAGCACGAGATCGTCGGTATAAGCGAGAACGGCTCGCTCGATTTCGCTGTAACAGTCAGCGGTTGGCCAATGAGGAATCGCCTGGATTTGATCTTCGGTGAGGCCGACGTCCCGACAAGCTTTGCAATGCTGAGAGAACACAAACTGAGAGCCCACCGTGAACCCGGCGCGAATTTGGCCCAGCTCGCGTAATTTGGGATCAATCTTGCGCTCTTCCGATCGGTAAAAGCGGAAGCCGTCCGTGGTATGAGCGAAGGCGTCGGGGACGATGTTGAAAACGGTCCACCAGTTCCCAGGGGTGCCGGTGGCGGTGCCGGGCTCCTTGATGGGGTCGCGATCACCGAACAGGAGATCGAAGATTTGATTTGCGTACGGATTATTGGCCTCGCGGCCCGCTTGTTTGAGACGGGGCATATTGCTTCACTTTCTCAGGGCTGCAGCCCTGTAAACATGACGTCCAGATACATTTTTTGAAAGGCGCTCACATTGTCCGGCGTTCGGACATCTTCACCGAAGGCTGATTGAACCAGCGGGGCAACGTTAAAACTCGTGACTGCCGCACCGTGGAGCAGCATTAAGACCTGGAAGGGTTTGAACGGCTTGATCAATCGGGCCTGAATGCATTGTTCGATCAATTCCAGAAATTGGCTGTAGCTCTCAGTGAAAAGATTCCGCATGAGCCACTCCAACCGCTCACCTCCTGCTTGGCCTTCCGATAAGATGACACGGCCCAAATTTGGGTTTGTGTTCGATTGTTCGATGAGCATGGCGCACGCGGCCTTCAGTGCCGATAGGGGGTCGAGGCTTTGGGTAACGCTTTTTTGAATGGACGCCGTGCGATGGCTTTCTTCGGCCATGGCGAGCATTGCCGCTTCCCAAAGTCGCCGCTTGCTTTTGAAGTGATAGTGGATGCTTGGCTGGGATACGCCCGCCGATTCGGCAATCTCCGTTACACCGACATTGTCATAACCGCGGGCCGCAAAAAGAGAGAGCGCTTCGCCGACAATTCGATCCTTGGCGGAGGTTGATTTCTTCAAGCCTTCCACTGATTTACGCAGTCTGGTTCATATGTTGATTCAGTCTTATCAAAACCTGATAAGATTATCAACCTCAACTACACTTATGTTTGCGCGAGTCTGTAGAACAGGATCCTTGATTTGGTCATTGTGCCATGAGGTCATCGAAAACCGAAAGGTCTACGCCGCTGTGAGGCTACTCCGCCGCTTGTTGCTTAAGGAGAATTGGGTCGGCTGCATGATGCCAAGGTTGTTCTTGATAATCTTTCAACAGTTGCTCTACGCGCAGATCTTCCGGAATGTTCTGAGGACCGATGATCCGGTCGATGCTTTCGTGGGCATAGTAGATTCGGCGCTCCATAAAGCTCAGATTGTACCCGCGGAAGCCCGGTGAGACGACGGCCCGCTGCTGTTGTTCTAAGAATTGCAGATCTTCGCCCATGACCACCTCCCAGAAAGAGAGCAGCGTTTCCCATGCCTTGGGTTTTTCGTTTTTCCCCCAGTCGAGGCCGAAGTGCACCACATCTACGCGGGTCCTGTCTTTCGTAGTGGGCCAAAACATCAAGAATTGCCGGGCGCCTTCGGACACGGGTGTGATGATGTTCGGAAAGATATTGTGCGAGACGTGATAATTCGCGGCGATTTCGCCCATGGGAATTGGTGGCAATGAAGTGTCATCGTCTGCATACCCTCGGTTGATCTTGTCTTCCTCTCCCATGGTCGTCGGGCAGGTCATGCGCGTGTGGCCATTCGGGAGCAGCCCCATGACGGCGCCTGTTTCATCAAGGGCGGGGCCAACCGTTTTCGGATGAATGCCCTTGATGTGATAAACTTCCAAGAACGCATCCATGGTGAGCTTCCAATTGCATGTGAGCTCGTAAGATCGGATTGCTGCAGGTCTTAGCTTATCCATTTCGAATTGCTCGAATTCGTCCGCAATCATACCGAGCCATTCAAGGAGAGGGGAAGCGTTCGGGTCTTCATTCACAAAGATGAGCCCGTTCCAGGATTCGCATTTTACCTCCACGAGGCCAAGACAGGACTTATCGAAAGTTTCTGCGAAGTCGCGTTCATGCATGACGGAAACGAGCTTACCTTGGGTGTTGTATCCCCACTGATGATAAGTGCAGCGCAAGAGCCGCTCTTTGCCTTCTTTGTCTCTGACGATCGGCGCGCCCCGATGAGAGCAGACATTGTAGAAGGCTCTGATCTTGTTGTCTTCGCCCCGAATTAGAAAAATGGAGGCCCACGGAATATCAAGAAGTAAGTAAGAGCCAGCTTCTGGCACTTGACTTTCGTGAGCTGCGTATAGCCACATCTTCGTCCAAAGGTGCTTCATCTCCAAATCAAAGAAGTCTTGGCTTGTGTACCGGCCGGGCGCCAAGGGCGGAAAACCTTTGAAAGTAGGCGGTGGCGTCTGGCGGCTAACTTCGCTTGCCATGCGCGCCTTGAGATTCTCGATGGCTTCAGGATGGTCCATCAGATCTGTCCTCCGCTATGTTGAATTGTTTATCTAGGTTGGCAGCCAAATCACCTTCGGGCAAGATAATTTGGACAAGCGGGCTGCAGATGCTACCTCTTGGGATGGCGGGACATACTAGGAAGGAGAGGCGCATGTACATAACCCCGATCGTCCAGGTGGCATATTTTGTCAGCGATGCGAGAACTTCCGCTCAGCGTATGGCTGAAACAGTCGGCGCGGGGCCGTTTTTCTTCATCCCAAGAATAGAGCTTGCGTGGGGTGAACATCGCGGCAAGTCTCAGACGTTTCTGCATTCCTCTGCCTATGGTCAGTGGGGAGAGATTATGGTGGAATTCGTGCAGCAAGATGAAGAGGGACCGTCGCCTTTCCGGGATATGTATGAACCCGGAGAAGAAGGCATCCATCATGTGGCAACCATGGTCGATTCCCAGTCTGAGGCTTATGGTCACTATCAGGCACACGGTTTCGAGGTCGCGGCGAAAGCGGAAACGAGTACGGGAACCGAGTTTGCGTTCATTGATGCGGTTTCTTCATTGGGCCATATGATTGAAATCTATGAAAAGTCCGATCAGTTGCTTGGATTTTACAGCATGGTGAAGCAAGCTTCTAAGGAGTGGGACGGCTCCGACCCTGTGCGCTCGATTGGGTGACGTGCTTTTGTGCGATAAAAGAGAGATTATACGATGAGTGAGATCAACCGAATGGACAATCCCATTTGTCCGGCTTCGTTGGATGAGGCGCGGCTTGCGGATCCTGAAGTGCTCGAATGTCCGTTCCCGACCTATGAGCTTCTCCTCAATGAAGCGCCGGTTTGGAAGGATCCGCTGACGGGGATGTATATCATCTCAAAGTACGATGATCTGCGGCGAGTCTTGCTCGATACGGAAACGTTTAGCAATTGGCGTCCGGGTAACGATCCGGATCATATGACGGACAAACAAAAGATCGCCCACAAATTGTTCCTTGAGAAAGGCTGGTTTCCGGCGGCGTCCCTTGCCGGGCGTGATGATCCCGAACACAAGCAAATGCGGGCCATCTTTGACAAAGCCTTTCGCGCCAGCCGCATTCGCGAACTGGACGGCGACGTCGAAGCGCTCGCTTACAGCTTGCTCGAAAAGTTTATTGATGATGGAAAATGCGAGTTCATTCAGCAATTTGCCGTGCCGTTGCCGCTCATCATTATCTGCCGGCAGATGGGGGCGCCGGATGAGGATATCTGGCAGATTAAGGAGTGGACGGACGCCTGGATCAAGGGAGGTGGTTTTGGCCTGACCGATGAAGAAGTGATCTGGGCGACGGAAAAAGAAATTGAGGCACAGCACTACTTCCAGAAGGTCTTTGAAAAGCTGCGCAAAGAACCGAACGATACGTTGCTGTCTGATCTGGTTAATACCGTTATCCCGGAATGGGGTCGTCCGCTCAATGACAACGAACTGCACGCAGAAATGATGCAGGACACATTTGTCGGTGGGTCGGAGACGACGACGAACGCCATCGGGGCGGGGATGATGTTGCTTTGCCGGAACCCGAACGTATGGGATCAGCTTAAGTCCGATCCGGAGAAGTATCTTCCCACCTTTTGCGAGGAAGTTGTTCGGCTCGAAGGGCCGGTGCAAGGACTGACGCGCTTTGTGACTCAAGATACCGAAGTCTCAGGCGTGAAGCTTCCCAAGGGTTCCATGGTGTGTGTGCGGTTCGGTGCGGCCAACCGGGATCCCGAACAGTTTGCTGATCCTCACACGATCGATTTGGAGCGCAAGAAAGCCGGCTCCCATCTGGGTTTCAGTTCGGGAACGCACCATTGTTTGGGCGCTCCGCTGGCGCGGCGGGAGCTTTACTGGGCCTTCAAGGCCATTACCGACCGGATTGACGAGGTTTGGCTTCTGGAGGGCAAAAACAATCTCCGGCATCTCCCCAACTATATGCTTCGTATCATGAAGGAATTGCATATTGGGTTTAGCCCCAAGAGCTAGCGCTTTACAACTGGATTACTCTTTGAACTTTGCCTCGAACGCGTCAATTTCTGCGCGCGGGACATCCCGGGTCCGCTGATGGAAAAACCACAGGTGCCCTTCAGTATCCTTGGCTTCATAGCGCCGATCTCCCCAGTACTGGTCGGCGGGTGGGGAGACGATCTCGGCGCCTGCTGATTTGGCCCTCTCATAATGGCCGTCCACGTCATCGACATAGATCATGAGACTCTCCGTGGGAGCGCCGGTTGAAGTTGGGCTGGCGATGGAATGGGATCCGGCCGGCCCGATCATGATGTATCCGTCGCCCACTTGGATTTCTGTCACGATGATTGAGCCGCCTTTGCCTTCCAACCGGCTATCTTTTCGTTCCGGAAAGTCGAAGGCGTCATTCAGGAATTGAAGGGCCTCCTTGGGGTTCTCGTAGGCGATTCGCACGGTGATGCGTTGAATGCCGACAGGCGGGTTTTTGACCATGACTTGCCTCTCAGCTTAGACGTCCCATGCAACGGGCAGAAGATCGAATCCGTAAAGTACGCTGGGCTCGGTCAAAACGGGCTCGCCGTTCAGGCGAAAGCCCGGTAACTCGGTGAGGAGCGCCGTCAGCGCAATCCGGGCCTCCATGCGGGCAAGGGGGGCGCCGGTGCAGATATGGGCGCCCCAGCCAAAGCCTAGATGTTTGCGTGCCTCGGCAGGATCCCGGGTAACATCGAATGTGTCGGGATTCGAAAATTCGCGGTCATCTAAGTTTGCCGCGCCAAACAGGCACATTACTTTGGAGTCTTTTGGGATCTCAACGCCATGCAGAGATACGTCCTCGTTATTTGTGCGGAAGAGTCCGTGGACCGGAGACCTGTAACGCAAAGACTCTTCGATCAGCACAGGGACGAGACTCAAATCATCGCGCACCAGGTCCAACTGGTGAGGACGTTGTAACAGTTCATGGACAGTGTTGCAGATGAGCATGGTCGTCGTGCCGCTGCCCGCGATCAACAAAAAGGAAATGAACCCAATCACCTGCCCGATATCCAGTTGTTGGCCATCCTCGGTGGTCGTAAGCATACGGCTGATGAGGTCATCCGGCAGCGATTTGCCTTCATTGATCAGCGTCTGGCGCTTTTCGATTTCCCGCATGAAGTAGGCGGCAAGGGCCTGACCTGTTTCGGCATGGACTTTGGGATCCGCATCTTGAAAGGTGCCGAGCGTGAGAACTTCCACCCACTTCCGGAACATGGGACTGTCCTTCGGATCTACGCCCAGCATGGTCGAAATGACAAAAAGGGGCAGGTGGACCGCGAAATCGCGCATCAGATCGCATTCGCCCTGCGGCTTTAGTCTCTCGATAGAATCGGCGACGAATGTCTCGATCGCGGGCTCCAACGCGTCAATGCTCTTGCGCGTGAATGCCTTGTTGACGAGTCGCAACTGAAAATCGTGTTCGGGAGGATCCACGTTCACGAGCGCGGTCGCGGCTTCCGGACTGGAATAATCTGTCCCCGGACCGAACTTGCTCGACCACATCTTTGTGTCCCGAAGAATGGCCTTCACGTCTTCGTAGCGGCTGACCGAAAAGAACCCGTATTTCTCGGAGTGATGGACAGGGCAGGCGTCCCGCAATACCCTAAACGTCGCATGTGGATCTTGTTGGAAGGCGTCAGACTTTACGTCGAAATCGGTCACAGATCTCTAACCCTTGCCGTTGGGGCCCAGCGGTTTGTTCTCTACAACGACATACTCGCCGAACTTTTCCTCATCTTCAATAAGCCCGACGACCGCGGAGGCGATATTCTCCGGCTGCAAGACTTGGATGTTCTCCATGAGAGGCTGCAACCAGTCGGGTCTTTGGCCTCCCCCCAATTTTTCTAGGATCGGTGTTTCCGTCACGCCCGGGCAAACGGCATTGACGCGGATATTGTACATGGTTTTGAGATCCGCGCAGGACCGGGAAAACATGATCACCGCCGCTTTGGATGCCGCATAGGGGGCATCTGCCAGATAGGGTGTGAGACCGCCGGTCGAGGCGGTGTTTATGATCACTCCTCCCCTGTCCTTCATTTGCTCGACGGCCATTTGTGAAGAAATGATCACGCTGGTTAGGTTGATGTCGACCAAGCGTTTGACACGATCATAAGGCGTGTCGGGAAAGGGTGGGGGGCCTGAGACGATGCCCGCATTGTTAAAGACAATATCAAGACGAGACACACGTTTGGCGGCCTCTGCGTAGAGGGCGGCCAGATCCGGAGTTGATGTGACATCGGTCTTCTTGGCAATGGCCGTTGCGCCCGCCTTTTCGATGAGCGCGCACGTTTCGGAGAGGCCGCTCTCGTCGATGTCCGCCGCCAGAATACTGTTGGCACCGCGCTCGGCGAGCATCGTGGCCGTTGCTCGTCCGATCCCTGCAGATGCTCCCGTGACTATCGCATTGCTGCCCTCGACCTTCATGCCGGCTTCCTCCCTCAAGTCGCTGGAGCGACCCCCATTCATTGAGTAATAGTACAATGAACGCCGTTCAATGGAAGCCTTTCGGCAGATACTCGAGATCAACGGAAGCGCGGCCAGAGGGCAAACTGAAAAAATCAGGGGAAATAGATGGGCCTACTATCTTGGTAAGGTGCTTGTTCCCATGAGATATTCGTCGACAGCGCGCGCGCATTGGCGGCCTTCACGAATCGCCCACACGACCAAAGACTGACCACGGCGCATGTCTCCGGCTGCAAATACTCCTGGTGTTGAGGTTGTGTAATCGTCGGTGTTCGCGGCTACGTTGCCCCTTGGATCAAGTTTGACCTTGGATTGTTCGATCATGCCCTTGTGCTCGGGCGATAGAAATCCCATCGCGAGCAGAACGAGATCCGCTTGCAACTCGAACTCGCTGCCCTCGACTTGACGCATCTCGGGTCGGCCTGAGTCTCCCTGCACCCACTCTACGCGGACGCAGTTGAGGGCTTCGATCTTTCCGTCTGATCCGCTCGCACCCGTGGTAAGAACGGACCAGTCGCGCTCTGCCCCTTCTTCTTGGGAGGACGAGGTGCGCAGCTTCAACGGCCAGTCGGGCCAGGTAAGCTCTTTGTTTTCGTGAACCGGGGGTTTCTCCAGGATTTCGAGCTGAGTGATCGACGCGGCGCCTTGCCGAATGGATGTGCCGATGCAGTCCGAACCGGTGTCGCCGCCGCCAATGACAATGACGTGCTTTCCCTTGGCGGAAATGGTTCCGCGGGGGGCCGCGACTTGTTCTGCATCGCCAGCATTGCGCTTGTTCTGCTGACGGAGAAAATCCATCGCAAAATGAATTCCATCCAGTTCGCGGCCCGAGACCTCTAAATCGCGGGGCAACTCCGCACCGCCGGTCATGACCACTGCATCAAAGTCTGTTTGCAGCTTTTCGAACGGGATATCGATTCCCACTTCGACGAGAGTCTTGAATTCGACGCCTTCCGCTTCCATTTGCTCCATCCGGCGGTCGATCAGCCACTTCTCCATCTTGAAATCGGGAATGCCGTAGCGAAGCAGTCCTCCAACACGGTCGTTCTTTTCAAAGAGCGTCACCGCATGACCCACCCGGGCGAGCTGTTGGGCGCACGCCATACCGGCCGGGCCAGATCCCACAACGGCCACTTTCTTGCCGGTCTTTTCCTTTGGAACGCGCGGTTTGATCCATCCCTCTTTCCAGCCCCGGTCGACAATGGCGCATTCGATCGTCTTTATGGTGACGGGATTGTCGGTGATGTTCAAGGTACAAGATGCTTCGCAAGGCGCAGGGCAGATCCGGCCTGTAAACTCGGGAAAGTTGTTCGTCGAATGTAGAACAAAGAGCGCATCTCGCCACTGATCGCGGTAGACCAGGTCATTGAAATCAGGAATGATGTTGTTGACCGGGCAACCATTGTGGCAAAACGGAATGCCGCAATCCATGCAGCGGGCCGCTTGCTTGTTGAGCTGCTCTGCAGGCAGAGGAACAACAAACTCCGACCATGTCTTGACCCGATTCTCGACGGGGTCATAGCTGCGATCAAGGCGATCGAACTCCAAGAATCCGGTGGCTTTACCCATAGATTGCGATCCTTACGCTGCTGGCGGATTGACTGATGTGTCAAATGCGACGGTTTGATCCTCCTCGCGGAGTTCCAAGAGGGCGCGGCGGAAATCTAGCGGCATCACTTTGACAAATTGGGTGATGGTCTTCTCCCAATTGTTCAAAAACTCAGTCGCCCGCCGGCTTCCTGTTAGGAGCTTGTGCCGTTCCATGAGAATATGGAGCCGCTCTTCGTCGAATTCAAGCAAGTCGCCCATGCCGTTATTTTCCACACTGATGGAAAGGTGTTGGGGTCTGCCGCTTTCGCTTCCCGATTCGCCGGAGGCCGGGTTGATCGGCTCCAAATCGACCATCGACAGATTACATCGTTCTTTGAATGTGCCGTCAGGATCGTAGACGTAGGCGATCCCGCCGGACATGCCTGCTGCGAAATTGCGGCCCGTTTCCCCCAGGACCAGCACCACGCCGCCCGTCATATATTCGCAGCCATGATCGCCGACCCCTTCGACGACGGCAATTGCCCCAGAGTTGCGCACGGCGAACCGTTCGCCCGCGACACCTTCAAAATGGGCCTCTCCGGCGATCGCACCGTAAAGCACGGTGTTTCCGATGATGATGTTGTCCGTTGCGATCCGCTCCGTGCTGTCAGGTTGACGCACGACCAGCTGGCCGCCCGACAGTCCTTTGCCGACATAATCGTTTGCATCCCCTTCGAGATCGAAACGGATGCCGCGCGCGAGAAAGGCACCAAAGCTTCCCCCGGCCGTCCCTTTGAATTTGACCGTGATGGTGTTCTCCGCCAGGCCGGCGTGGCCATGACGTTTGGCGAGTTCTCCGGACAGCATGGCGCCTACGGAGCGATTAACATTCACAATCGAGCGTTCGATCAGTACAGGCTCTTTCTTTTCCAGAGCGGGAGCCGCCAACTGAATGAGCTCCTTATCCATCGCTCCATCCAGCTTGTGATCTTGAGTTTCGCAGTTAAAGATCTCAACGCCTTCTTTAGCGGGCTCTTGGTAAAGAAGGCGGCTCAAGTCCACGCCTTTCGCTTTCCAGTGATCGATCGCGCCACGCATGTCCAGTCGATGAGTTTGGCCCACCATTTCGTTGAAGGTACGGAAGCCCAATTGTGCCATCAGCTCGCGAACTTCTTCTGCGATGAAGAAAAAATAATTGATGACATGCTCCGGGGCGCCGGTAAATCGCTTCCTCAGTACGGGGTCTTGGGTGGCGATGCCAACCGGGCACGTGTTCAAATGGCACTTGCGCATCATGATACATCCCGCCGCTATCAGTGGCGCCGTCGCAAAGCCGAACTCGTCAGCGCCTAGGAGAGCGCCAACAACCACGTCGCGGCCGGTGCGCAGTCCGCCGTCGACCTGAACTGCGATCCGGCTGCGCAATTCATTTCGCACCAACGTTTGCTGGGTCTCCGCAAGACCGATTTCCCAGGGAGACCCCGCATGTGTGACGGACGTGAGGGGACTAGCGCCTGTTCCACCTTCATACCCCGCAATCGTCACGTGATCGGCCTTTGCCTTGCTGACGCCGGCCGCAACCGTTCCGACACCTACTTCTGAGACGAGTTTCACAGAGATGCGAGCGATTGGATTGGCGTTTTTGAGATCGTGGATCAGCTGGGCCAAATCCTCAATGGAATAGATATCGTGATGGGGCGGAGGAGAGATCAATCCCACGCCGGGCGTCGAGTGGCGTACCTTGGCAATGTTCTTGTCCACTTTGTGGCCCGGCAATTGGCCGCCTTCACCGGGCTTTGCCCCTTGGGCCATTTTGATTTGGATATCGTCGGCATTGACCAGATATTCTGTGGTCACACCAAAGCGCCCAGATGCGACTTGCTTGATCGCCGATCTTTCCGAGTCGCCATTGGCCTTGGGGGTAAACCGATCGACCTCTTCGCCGCCCTCTCCGGTGTTGGATTTCCCACCTATCCGGTTCATAGCGACAGCAAGCGTGGTGTGGGCCTCGCGGCTGATCGATCCGAAACTCATGGCGCCTGTTGCAAAACGCTTCACGATAGAACTGGCCGGTTCAACTTCATCGAGGGGCAGCGGTTCGTCTGCAAACTTAAATTTCATCAGCCCCCGAAGGGTTAAGAAGCGTTCGTTTTGTTCATTAATGCTGCGCGCGAACTCGCGGTACTTTTCCGGATTATTTCCCCGTACGGAATGCTGCAAATCGGCAACGGATTGTGGTGTCCATGCGTGCTCTTCGCCTCGCAGCCGGAATGCATAGTCACCGCCAACATCCAACATCGTTCTGTAAATGGGGTTGTCACCCCAGGCGTCGGTATGACGCTTGAGCGATTCTACGGCAATCGCTTCAATGCCAACGCCCTCTACCGTTGTGGCCGTTCCCGTGAAGTGGCTTTCGACAAACTTGCTGGACAGGCCGACGGCATCGAAAATCTGCGCGCCGCAATAGGATTGGTATGTCGATATGCCCATCTTAGACATCACCTTGCGTATACCTTTGCCCACGGCTTTAATGTAGTTCTTCTGGGCCTCTTCCGGGGATTGCTCAATTTCTTCGCGTATACGGATGTCTTCGAGGGTGTCGAAGGCCACCCACGGATTGATCGCTTCGGCGCCGTATCCGGCGAGCGTGCAGAAATGGTGGACTTGACGCGCTTCCCCGGTTTCGACGACCAAGCCCGTCAAGGTCCGTGATCCCTGTCGGATGAGGTGATGATGCACAGCGGCTGTTACCAGCAGTGCCGGAATCGGAACACGGCTCTGGGAGGCAGCACGATCGGATAGTATCAGAATGTTGTACCCGTTTTCGATCGATTCCGTCGCTTCTTGGCATATGTCGGCAAGACGTTCGTCGAGACCGGCAGCCCCTGCCTCAACCGCCCATGTAGCATCAATAGTCAGTGAGCGGAATGCCCCATTGGTGGCGCTCGAAATATGACGGATCTTGTACAAATTCTCATTGGTGAGAATGGGTTGGGACGCCTCAAGCCGCTTATGGGTGCCAACTTTGTGGCCAAGCAGATCGGGTCGTGGACCAATATATGTGAGCAGCGACATCACCAGTTCTTCCCGTATGGGATCGATGGGCGGGTTGGTCACTTGTGCGAAATTCTGCTTGAAATAGTTATAGAGCAGCTTGGGCCGGTCGGAGAGGACCGCCGGAGGGGTATCGGTTCCCATAGCGCCCACCGGATCGTCGCCGCGGAGGATCATCGGTTCCAAAAAGACCTTGAGATCCTCGCTGGTGTATCCGAACGCTTGTTGCACATTTAGAAGGTCTGCGCCGAGCGGCTCGACCGGGTCTTTTTCTTCGTTTGGCCCGAATGAAGCGGCGCTGGGTGCGGCAAGTGTTTCGAGATCAAAGCGCGTATTCTTCAATATCTCTTCATACGGATGAACGCTCGATAGTGTTTCTTTGAGTTCTTCATCGTCGATTATGCGGCCCTCTTCGAAATCGATCAGTAGCATCTTGCCCGGTTGCAGACGCCATTTGTGAACGATTTGCTCGTCCGGGACTGGAAGAACGCCGACTTCGGACGCCATGATCACATGATCGTCGTCCGTGATGACATAGCGCGCCGGGCGCAGACCGTTTCGATCGAGCGTTGCACCTACCTGCTTTCCGTCCGTGAACGCAATACCTGCCGGACCGTCCCATGGCTCCATTAAGGCGGCGTGATACTCAAAGAACGCCCGGTGTTTGGGATCCATATCGTGATGCCCTGTCCAGGCCTCGGGGATCAGCATCATTGCGGCGTGGGCGAGGGAGTAGCCTCCCGCGCACATAACCTCGAGCGCGTTGTCCAAACATGCCGTATCGGATTGACCGTGAGGGACGATCGGCCACAACTTGTCGAGATCGGGGAGCAGTTCGCTGCTCATGGAGTAATGCCGTGCATACATCCAGTTGACGTTCCCTCGAACGGTGTTGATTTCCCCGTTATGTGCGATCATCCGGTAGGGATGAGCCAAGGGCCAAGACGGAAACGTATTCGTCGAAAAGCGCTGATGCACAATCGCGACAGCGGAGACGGCGAGCGGGTTGCGCAAGTCTTCGTAAAAGCTTTCGACTTGGTGGGCGAGAAGCAGCCCTTTGTAGACAATCGTCCGTGAGGAAAAGGACGGCATGTAAAAGCTACTGATGTCTTCAGTGACGCCTTCTGCTGTATTCAATGTTTGTTTACGGATGGTCAGCAAGATTCGCTCGAAGGCGTCCTGTGTTGGCACGTCCGGGCTTCGACCGACAATTGCTTGCCGTAATATGGGCATGGAGCGGATGGCCTGATCTCCGATGCCTGTCAAATCAACAGGGACCTCTCGCCATCCCAAGAGAGTTTGGCCTTCGGCTTCGATGAATCTCTCAAAGTGCCTCATGGCTGCCGAACATGCCGTTTCAGATTGAGGCAAATAGCATTGTGCCACGGCGTAATGGCCGGGCTCGGGCAATTGCAAATCTGTTCCCGTTGCCCAGTCTCTGAACAAGGTGTCAGGAAGTTGGATTAGGCAGCCCGCCCCATCGCCCATCAACGGGTCGGCACCAACGGCGCCGCGATGATCAAGATTTACGAGTATCTGAAGACCGTCACGAATGATCTTGTGGGTCTTCACGCCCTTGATGTTTGCGATGAATCCAACACCACAGGAATCATGCTCATTTTGGGGATCGTAAAGTCCCTTAGCTGGTTCTTGTTGGGTGTGAAACGCCATCAAAATAAGTTCTCCTAAGCCGCATCAGCGTCAAAGCGGCGGGACCATACCCGCACCCCAGTTCTGGCCCCGTTTATCTTCGGACCAATCCGGACGTCAGTAGCCACGAGGGTTTTCCCTTGCGTGCGTGCGCCCGCTCGCCGCCGGGAAGGCTCATCCGGTCTCATACGAACCGGGGCTCATGCCCCAATTCAAACAAGAAGTCGAGCGCTTACTTGCGTAAACAGCACAGATCAAGGACCTACACTGCCGCACTCCTAATACGTGCGCTGCGTCTGATATTATCCCCAGACACACGAATGAGCAAAAAGGGCCTGTTTCAGCCAATTTTGTTCACTACGGGGCTCTAACGCGTGTTGAGATGCCACGTGACTAATCAAGTGTCTACTCACTTATGATCTCATTATAGCACAATTCCCGGTATGATCTAATTTTGAGGCTCTCCACCCATAGGGGGGGATTTCGACGGGCTTTGAGCGTGTTCAGTCCTGGTTTTGGGCGCTTTTTAACAAATAGAATCTTGTTTTGGGGACCCCTCGCTGCCGGCACGGCCCGGATCAGCAGGCCAAAGCCGCTTCCAACTTTTTTGAGTCAATGATGCTTTTGAGGCGCAGAATGCTTGCGCAAACGGCAGAGTAACCACTTGATCGAAGCGGTTGAGGCGCAACGCGTCTGCTCACGTCAAGGCAATGCCAATACCGGCTCGAAGGGCATATTGGCCAAGACTATATCCTCGAATTCGATGGATAATCTTATTAAAAGTCTTGAGACTTCAGGGGTCTATTGCGACGTCTTCACCTTCTCTGAAAATCGGTAGGCATTTCCCACATGCCGGCTCCAGGCGTCGCGCTCGTTCGGATCGTGTCCCAGCTGTGGGATTCCATAGATTGACGCATAGAGTTCTGAGTCCGCCCAAGCAAAGGCTTTGACCCGAGGATAATTCGAGAGTTTCTCGGTTAAGACCTCTGCCATGTGGACGGAGCGGTCTACGCCCGGCCCGGCATCGGCGCCAAACTCAGGAAGGAAGATCGGTTTGTCAGTCACCGATTGCCATGCCTTGTACCCATCGGAGAGGGCAGTATCGAAATCAAGGGGCGGCTCGTCACTTTTCGTGTTCCAGGATGGGTGCGTGAAGTACACGCTCTGGCCAACCCAATCCATATATTCATCGCCGGGATAGTAAAACTTGGGATGAAGCCATTGGCTTTGTCCGTCCACGGAGGCAACCATGTAATTGCTCGCCGCATACATGAACCACGTCACATTGGTTACGCCTTCTTCCCGGAACAGATCAATGATGTGTCTGTAGAGGTCGCGAACCCGTTCCGGACCATCCGGCCATGCGGGATCGCCATAGTGATTGCAGATGTTATCAACGTCATCCATCCAGGCGTTGCCCTCAGGCCCGAACCCAAACTCGCCCTGCCATGAAAACTCAGGGACCGTGGTCAACATAATGGGGACGCCGTTTTCTTTGATCTTTCTCGCGGTCTGACGGAAGAACGCGTCGTGCTTACCTTCAAGAATATCCTGGAAGTTTCGATGGGGCGGTAGAAGACGTTTCCAAAAATCCGCTTCATACCAGTTGCAGCAATAAACTGCCCAAGCGATTGCGAGAACCGTATCGTCTTCCCAAAGGTCTTTCGCATACTCCAGCGGTGAAAGTCCGGAGTCTCCTTCCATCGGATCATCGAACGTGCGATCAGGGATGGACGTTGTATTTTCTTCGTTTAGAAAGTCATGGAAAGTAAACAAGATGGGTGGGTTCGTGCCGCCGGCGTTCTCGAAAACGCGGTTGCCTTGCGCCTCGGGCGGAAGTTGAAACACTCCCGCATATACTTTGTCGGGGCGTTCCAAGACTTTTGTTGCACCAGGGAGCGGCGCCGAGGTTGCGGCGGGCAAGACAGGATCCTTGCTACAGCCTTCGGTTGCGCCGTCGTCTAGGCGATTGTCTAAAGCCCAGTCTTCGGCATTAGGATTCGTAGGCAAGGCAAAAACAGCCAGAATGAACAAGCCGAACGCGACGAGCAATAAAACGCGGCCGGCCCCTATTTTCTCAAGCATCTCGCTCTCCGGAGCCTCCGGACTCACCGCCGGGCGTGAGAGGGCGGTGAGATGAAGAGGCGGTAAGCCCAATTGGGAATAACGAATTCCCTTTTGTTTAGGACAACACCCAGCACCTTACCTCCGGCTGCTTTAAGATTCGTCAAAGAGCGCAGAGCAACCGGCGCGGACGTTGATTCCGCGTCGACAACAAAAAGACATGCCGAGATTTTGGATGCGAGCAACAATTGCTCGGGATCACTGCCCAGAGATGGTGCATCGAGGATTACGACGCCGCGGTGATTATCCGCTTGGTGAATATACTGCTCCACACTTTGGCGTCCGTAGTCTGCCTCTTTGGTCGGGTGCAGATCGACTTCTATGACTGAGGAGTTGGCAATTCCAACTGCAGGCAACGAGGTCGCCGGTTCGGATTTATCGGTCAGCCGCTTGACAGGGTTGCCCTTTTCAGTTTCCGGGTCAGATAGGTCCTCCAGCATTTCATTGCCCGAGCCCCTCACTTGAAGCAGCATGACGTCCACATCTTGTTCGCTCAGCGCATTGGCAAGACCGGCCGCGACGAAAGACCGGCCTTCTCGTGCGGCGCTGCTGGTGACGAGCAAGAAGTAATGGCCTTTGTCGCCGAGAGCACGGCGAACCGCTTCGGCGACACGGCGAAACTCAATGACGTTGCCCACCCGGTCTTGGCGCTTGCCACTCTCTTTCGTGATTGTCGCAATCACGGGCTCACCTAGGGCTTTTTCCGCCTCATCCCGGGTCGTCATCGTACGGCGTAAAGTATCGAACCCATACGCTGTTCCAATGGCGCCCGCCATGCCCACGAAGGCGCCCAGAAATATTGTCAGGAACCGTTGAGGGAATTCAGGCAACAGAGGGGCTCGGGCCGGCTCAACTTGCACGACATTTGTCAGGTTCTTCACATCAAGGGTCTCGTTGATACGCGTTTCCTGTTCTTTTTTCAGAAACTTCGTAAACGCTTCTTCCTTAATGTTGACGTCGCGGCGCAGATCGACGACCTCGTCCGTCAGACCATCCAACCGTCTCAGTTCGGCTTTGTACTGTTTGATTTCCGACTCTAGGACATCGATTTGCGATTGGCGAGCCGTGTTGATCCGGCTGCGGATATCGGAAATCTCGCGCTGAACCTGAGCTGCTGCGGGGCTGCCGGACATGTACTTGTCTCGTTCCAACTGGAGTTCGAATAGTCGTTGTTGGAGTGCGGGCGGTATGGCTGGGGCTCCTCCCGCATCGCCAACGCCAAGAGATAGGCCGCCAGCTATCGGGTTTTGGGCGTTCAACAGTGATTGTTCTGCCTTGTTCAAGCGATCAAGCAGCAGGGTCTTTTGCTGTTCGATCGATACGATGTTGGATGTGAGCTTGAAGGCCTGAAGTTCGCGCTGGGCTTCGTCCACTTGGCTGCGCAAGCGTCTCGATTCTTGTCGAACCACGTCTACCGCGAGCTGAGGCTTTTGTATCGACAGTTTGTGGTCCAAATAGTTGTTCACGAGACCATTTACGGCTTCGGCGGCAAATTCAGGGTCGGGCGATTTGAGCGTGACCACAAAGACATCGGTTTTGGTGACTGGATTGGCGTCGATATTGTCCATCAACTTGCCGATGGCCTTCGTTACGGGATCATACGTTTCGACAGTCGGTTGGATCCCGGCTTTTTCAAGAACGTTCTTAGCCGGCTCAAATTTGTACAAGGACGAAACTGCCCAGAACTTTGCTTTTCCGGGAACTTCGGCCAAGAAATCCCAACGCCCCGTCATGCCTTCGAGAACCTTCTCGGGTCCCATGTCCAGGACAAGTTGTTCGGCGATGGTTTGGGACTTGAATATCTCCGCTTCCGTCATAATTTGGTCGCGCGGAGACAAGAATTGAACCGCTCCGTCGCCACCCGGCGTGAGAACAGAACTCAAGCGCAATGGATCTTGGCTTAAGACAAGTAAGCTTGAGCCGGCCATGTAGATAGGCTGTGCAAGAAAAGCAAAGGCCGTCGAAATCGTGAAACAAAGAAAAAAGATCAGCAAGATCTTGAGGCGATGCCGGAACAGTGTCGCCAGGTGAGCTCGGAGATCAAATGCCGTTGCGTTATTCATCTCGCACCTTTTCCATTTAAGACAGCGGGAATGGTTTGTAACAGCGCATAAAGGTCCATCCATAGGGACCAATTGCGGATATAGTACGTGTCGATGGCTTCTTGACGCGGAAGGTCAGCATCGCTTCTGTCGGTCACCTGGAGAAGGCCGGTAATTCCGGGTTTCACCGAATTGCGAAGCTCGAGAAACTCATCCGAAAAACACTCCAAATGATAGGCGGGAAAGGGCCTGGGACCAACCAGGCTCATTTCCCCCGAAACCACATGATAGAATTGCGGCAACTCATCCAGGCTCCAGCGACGCATCGGCGTTCCGATCAACGGGAGGATGCGGGGGTCGTCTGCGAGCTTCATATGGGTTTCCCATTCAGCTCTCGCTTCCGGGTTATTCTCCAGATACTCGCTTAGGATCTGATCCGCATCCACGCGCATTGAGCGAAGCTTGATCATGCTAAACGGTTTGCCGTTTCGCACGCCCCGCTGTTGGCGGTAAAAGGCGGGGCCGCCGTCGATGAGTTTAATGAGTATCGCCAAAGCAAGGATGATCGGTGCGGCACAAGCCAGAAGGAAGCTTCCACCAACAATATCAATGATCCTTTTGATGATCTGATTTCGCTTGAGGAGAAGATTGCGTTTAATCCGCATAGCGAGAATGCCGCCAAGATCTTGCGGCGCGACCCATAGACTTTGGAAGTCAGCGGCGCTGGATACGACGAGAACATTTTTAAAGGGAAGGCTTCGTGTGAGCTGGCAAAGTCGTTTCGAGCCAAGTTCAGGAATTGCGATGATCACGGAATTGGCTTGTGGCCAAAGTTCCTTTGCCCTGGCGATCGGTCCTTCTGTTTCGATGCTTTCGCGGCGTTCTATGTCGCCCGCTGCACGGTCATCGAAGCAACCGACGGGTGTGAGTCCCAAAAGAGGGTCCGCCTCTAGCGCGTCTTTGATCTTGCGCCCAATTTGTGTGGCACCAATTATGACAACTTTTGATCCGTACCAACCTTTTTCGATCAGCCATCTCCTCGCAAGTATTACGCCCAGGCCGGGAACGAAAGAGGCAAAGAAGAAGGTGGAAAGAAGAATGCCACGGGACCAATTGCCATTCTGAATAAGCCAATCCCAAGCGGCTAATGCACCGAAGACGGACAGATTGGTAATTACAATCAGACGAAGCCTCTCAATGCTGCCCATTCCATATCCGGGAATAAGGCCAACCGCGAACCATGATACGGGCAAGAGGAGAATGCCTGCCGCTATTCCGACATAGTGTTCCGGATCAAGATCAAATGGGAGCCATGGATGTACGGCTAGTCTAACGAGGTAGCCGCCCAAAACAGAAATCTCCGCCATAACCACCATAACGACAAAGAACGCCAGCAAGACGACTCCCTGGCGGGTTGCCTGGTCATATTCAAAGAATTTCCCGCGTAAGCGCGGCTCCAATCGGACTCCGGTGAAAGCCATTTCAAGCCACCCCTTGGCTTTGGTATCTGTCGCAGATACCCAACTCTTACTCATGGCGCGCTCAGCGCGCCGGACTCAAACCTACAACTCTCGTCTTCTTGGAAATGGCCTATGCCATTCCCTTGATCGCACTCTTCAACTCAGATGCTCGTTGGTGCAAATTGCTGACCCACTCTTACTCGCCGCGTTACGAGATTGGTAAAATCTCTCACATTCCCGTCCAACCAGCATGCTTTCGAGTTATCGACCTCAATGCGGCGCGGCTAGATCCACTCCAGGCGGCCGCTTTCTTCTTTCAGGTCTGGGTGACTGCAATTTTCTGCCCGATTATGTGTGTCAAAATCAAACATAATCGAAGACCGAGGCGTAGAAAACTGGCTGCGCTTTTATGACCTCCCGCTTTGCGGGTATTTGAATTGATTATCTGCACAGACAATTGACACGGCATGTGCATTATCACGCATAAGTGTTCGATTTCGGAGCACGTTTCATTTGATCGGAATTGGGCTTCGTCTTGCGTGCGGCGGGTTTGAATTTGCGACAATGACAATCTGCAGATGGGACAAGGGACAAAAGGTGGAGATTAGGCAGCTCGGCAGTTCCAGTCTTTCCGTGTCCGTTTTGGGATATGGTTGTTCGCGGATCGGGTCGCTGGCCACGCCAGCGTCCACGGCTGAAATGCTGTCGGTCATGGAAGACGCCGTTGCGGGCGGGATTACCTTTTTTGACACCGCCAATGTTTATGGCCAAGGCGACTCTGAGCGAACGATCGCTCTATTGGAAGCGAAATTGGGAAAACGGCTGATCGTGTGCACCAAGGCCGGATTGAGTGTGCGTGTTCCGCCTCTCCTGGTTCGCGCTGCGAAGCCTTTGGTTCGCCCCCTGATCAAGCGATCGCGTGCAAGCCGGCGTTCGGTCCAGTCGGCGAGACAGACTGCCGAGCGAACGAATTTCGATTCGGGACATATTTTGAAGCAGGTACACGGTAGCTTGCGTCGTCTCAAGAGGCAGGAATTGGATCTCTTCTTGCTGCATAGTCCTCCAGCAAGTGTTCTGAAGACTCCGGAGATATTCGCTTTGTTGGAGCATATTCGAGAACAAGGACTTGCGAAACATGTGGGTGTGTCGTGCAGAGATTTAGCGGACGTGGAGATTTGCTTAGAGCAGCCTGTCGTCGAAGTTCTGCAATTGCCACTTCCGGGGGAAGTCCTAAACGGGGCATCCGACATTTTGGCGCAGGCAGAAAAGCAAGGGGTGGGGGTCATTGCCCGTGAAGTCTTGTCAAGTGTAGACAAAGAGAACCAAGATGGGGTTGAGGATGCTCTGAGACGTGTTGTCAGTATGCGGGGCGTTTCTACCGCGCTTGTGGGAATGACGTCTGCGGATCACTTACATCGCAACTTATCCGCAATTGAACGTTCAATGTCTTTGCCAACATAAGCTGTTTTCAATCCGATGATCAGGGATGCAAGAAAAATAAATGAAGGTGAGGTCCTCTCCTGCGACATTTGTATTGTGGGGGCAGGGGCCGCTGGGATCACGCTTGCTTTGGAATTATCTCAATCGGGTCGACGGGTCATCCTTTTGGAGGCTGGGGACTTGCGCGGTCCTGCGGGCAGCGACAAGCTTTATCAAGGTAAGGCTGAGCCTCAGACAAAGCATCTGACGCCTGACGAAGACCGTCACCGCATGGTTGGGGGGACAAGCGCGAAATGGGGCGGCCGCTGTATCCCGTACGATTCCATTGATTTTGAGGCCCGTGCTCATGTTCCGTTTAGTGGCTGGCCGGTGGCACGCGAAGACTTGCTCTCATATTATGAAGAAGCCGTGAAGTGGTGCGAGTGCGGGCCGTTTGAGTTCTCGGCTGGAGGCGCCATGACCGCCGCTGCAGGTGAGATGTTCTCGGGCTTCAAAAGCGAACGGGTCACTTCGGACAGTTTGGAACGCTGGAGCCCGCCAACCCATTTTGGAAAGGCTTATCGCGATCGGCTTCGCTCACAGCAAAATCTGACAGTTCTCACTCGTGCCGTTGCAATAGAGCTGTTGACCGACTCGAGTGGAAAATCCGTAGACAAACTTTCTGTCGCAACGCTGGCGGGTGGACAGTTTACGATTTCCGCAGGCACTTTTGTTTTGGCCGGCGGGGGTCTTGAAGTCACACGCTTGCTTCTCAATTCAAAAGATCAAGGGGGTAAATGCCTTGGCGATCACTCGAATTGGTTGGGGCGGGGTTACATGTGTCATATTCACGGGACGATTGCGAAGTTGATCCTCAATGAGGGCAAGGATGTCGTTTTTGGGTATGAAGCAGACGATCACGGCGTTTTCTGCCGACGACGGCTTTGCGTCAGTGAGACTGCTCAACGCGAGTTGGGTTTGTTGAACATGTACGCGCTGTTGGATCGCCCGCTTGTAAGTGATCCTGAACATGGGGACGCGACCTTATCGGCCGCCTATCTCGCAAAGCGCTTGCTGCAACGACATACAAAAGATGGCACGCGGAGCGGCAATCTCTACGTCAAACATGTGCTCAACATCTTGGCGGGCTCACCGACCCTTGTCACCCACTTGCCGAAGTTCGGCCGCGACCGATTCCTGCACAAGCGCCGCATGCCCTCCCTTTTGGTCAGGCCCCGAGGAAACACATATTACCTTTACTTCCATGCGGAGCAGGCCCCAAATCGGGACAGCCGCGTCATGCTGTCTAACGAGGTCGATGAGCTTCAAGTTCCGCGTCTCAGGATCAACTTTCAGATCACAGATTTAGATGTCGATAGCGTTTATCGCAGTCACGCCCTCATCGACGAAGAATTGCAGGCAAGCGGTGTTGGCCGTTTAGAGTTTCTGTCCGAAGACCCCGAGAGTGAAATTCGCAAAGCCAGTGCAGTTTTGGGCCATCATATCGGGACCACACGCATGTCGGAACGTCCAGAAGACGGCGTGGTTGACAAGAATGCTCGACTGCATCACGTCAAAAACGTCTATGTTGCAAGCAGTGCCGTGTTTCCAACGAGCAGCCAGGCCCATCCCACGCTCACGATTGTTGCAATGGCGCTCAGATTGGCACGCCAACTGCAATCAACAAGGCAGACGTGATAGATTTCCTTAGTTTTGACGCCATTGCGCGTTTTTAGTGGGTGGGGTTAAGGTCCACGAGCGGCGAATTGCTGGGGTGAGGGCAAGAGTAGGAGTGACGTAGTGGGATATCACATATTGATAACCGGTGGTGCCGGAATGATTGGTTCCAATCTTGTGCGCCGGCTTTCTGGGCAAGGTCACCGGGTGACTGTCGTCGATAATTTGTGGCGTGGAAAACGCGAATATCTCAGCAATGAAGACGGCAGCTGGGTCATCGATATGGATCGTGACTTTCACGAATTAGATCTATCGCGTCCTGATCAGTTGGATGCCCTGCTGCCGGGCGTCGACTATGTCTATCACTTAGCTGACATTGTCGCGGGTGTTGATTATGTGTTTTCTAACCAGCTTGAGATCTTCCGCCAGAATTTGCTGATCAATACAAATGTGGTGGCAAGCGTTGCGCGGTTTAGGGACCTAAAGGGTTACATTTACGTCGGCACGGCTTGCAGCTTTCCCGAGCAATTGCAAACTGGTGTTGATGCAGCCCCTCTAAAGGAAGAGAATCTCTTCCCAGCCTCTCCCGAGTCAGCATACGGATGGAGTAAGCTGATGGGCCAATACGAAGCCCAGCTGTTGGCGCGGGATGTCGGCATTCCGATTTCGTTGCCGATGCTGCACAATGTCTACGGCGCTCCCTGTGATTTCAGCCCGGAGCGAAGCCAAGTCATTCCGTCTCTGGTGAGAAAGGCGATTGCTTATCCTTCCGAGGCGTTTGTCATTTGGGGAAGCGGCCAACAGGGGCGGGCGTTTGTGCACATCGAAGACATTGTGGACGGTTTAGTCCTGTGTCTGGAGCGCGGATTGGGCCAAGGGTTCATTCAGCTGGGACCGGACTATTGCACTTCAATTGCCACTCTTGCTGAAACCATCGTGGAGATCTCAGGCAAGCCCATCGATCTCAAGTTTGATTTGTCGAAGCCCGAAGGGGATCGGGGCCGGTGCGCCGATTTCGAGAAGGCGCGTACAGTGCTCGGCTGGTCGCCTCGAGTTGAGCTGAAAGACGGGCTTGAGTCTATGTATCGCTGGGTCGAGGCCAGATATGCCGAACAGCAGGCGGTCGATCCCGCCGCCTAGCGTAATTTGTGCATCGCTTTACAGCGAGTCGCCGAACCGAACGGCGAGATTGAAACCGGATAGGGTGTGTCATGAGCTATTGGCAGAAGAAGAATGTCCTGATCACGGGCTGCACGGGCCTGGTGGGATCCTGGCTGACGCAACGATTGGTATCCGAAGGGGCAAGCGTCGTGGGCATCGTGCGCGACGGAGTGCCATTTTCAAATCTCTATTGGCAGAAAACAGACCAGAAGATCGTTTCTGTCCATGGGGATATTGCAGATTACGAATTGATGCTCCGCGCCTTCAATGAATATGAGATCGATACGTGTTTCCACCTTGCGGCTCAAACCATCGTCGGGACCGCCAATCGCTCGCCTCTATCGACATTTGAATCGAACATCAAAGGGACGTGGGTGCTTTTGGAGGCGGCGCGACTTTCGCCCAAGATGAAGAGAATGGTTGTCGCTTCGAGCGACAAGGCCTATGGGGCGCAGACAGAACTTCCGTACTATGAGGATGCGCCTTTGATTGGAAGGCATCCTTACGATGTCTCTAAGAGCTGTACGGACCTCATTTCGCAATCGTATTTCCACACGTACGGTTTGCCTGTGGGCGTTGCTCGCTGTGGAAACATCTTTGGCGGCGGGGATTTGAACTTCAGCCGGATCATTCCCGAGACAATGCAAGCGGTCTATGAAGAAAGATCGCCGGTTATCCGCAGCGACGGCTCTCCAACGCGGGATTATGTTTACGTGGTGGATGCAGCTGAAGCCTATATGCGCCTTGCTGAAGGTCTAGATGACGAACAAAATCGCGGCGAGGGCTTCAATTTTAGTTACGAAGAGCCACAAAGTGTTCTGGAGCTTGTCGAGCGCAGCCTTGTTGTTCTGGATAAGAAGCATCTGCAACTGGACGTGCGGGGTGAGGGATTGCCAAAAGGTGAAATTCCCCATCAATATCTTAGCGCAGCAAAATCTAAGGATCGCTTGTCGTGGTCCCCTCGATTTGGGTTCGAAGAGGGACTGCGAATGACTTATGATTGGTACCGTGACTTTTTCGATCGCCAAGCAGAAAATGCAGCCGTATGAAGACCGAATTCACCGATAGGTCTGTTCTCGTAACAGGAGCGACAGGTTTCATCGGCACACATCTTGTGGCGCGATTGCTGCGGGAAGGCGCGCAAGTCCACGCGCTCGTTCGGCCGGGGCGGTACCTGCGCGTGCCGCCGGAATGGGCGCCGGGTGTGTCTATCGTGGAGGCCGATTTGTCCGACCGCGATGCTTTGGCTTCCCTGGCGGCGGGCGTTCGGCCAAGTCTGGTGTTCCATTTGGCGGCCCATACCAATGTGTCCCGGGATGTTGATCAAATCGAGGCCGCAACCCGAGCCAATCTGCACGGGACGATCAACCTGCTCCAGGCACTCAGATCCTTTCCACCTGAATGCACGCTCGTTGTTGGGTCGGCAGAAGAGTACGGCGATCAAGCGGTTCCGTTTCATGAAGATATGGCTCTCGATCCGCGCTCACCTTATTCGGCGTCCAAAGCTGCAGCGATCCTGTGGTCGCAAATGTGGCATAGAATGACTGGCTTTCCTATTGTCATGGTACGCCCTTTTTTGACGTATGGACCCGGGCAGTCCACCGATCGCCTCGTGCCTCAGGCGATTGTTGCCGCCCTTGAGGAAAGAGAGTTTCCGATGACGTTGGGCGAGCAAACGCGGGAGTTTACCTTTATTGACGATATCGTGGACGGCCTATTTAAGGCTGTCACAACGCCCGACGCCGTCGGCGAAATCATCAATCTCGGCGCCGGAGATGAGATCAAGATTGTCGATTTGGTCAACAAAATCTTTGAGCTTGTTGGCTCTAGCAGTCGTCCCTTGCCCGGCGCGATCGCATACCGCGAAGCTGAAATCTGGCGGTATGTCGCGGCAACTGAGAAGGCGAAACGTATCTTGAACTGGACCGCGACGACCCCGCTGGATGATGGGCTCACTACAACGATAGCTTGGTATCGGAGCAGGCTGCGCGACGCGGAGCCTTACGCACAAAAATCGCTAGGTTTTCAAGCACAAACAGTTTGAGAGTGCCGTTAGGATGAGAATCGTACACTTCAATGTTTCGGGTGCCGAAGCCGGACACTCATTTTATTATGATCATCATACATATCATATTATCGATGAGCTGACAAAAGAAGGGCATGAAGTCATTCGAGTGGATCCTGCCCTTGAGCTTGGGCCGGGAAGAAGCGTTGATGAGTATTCCGAAGTTGCTCTTCGTCAGATGAAAGAGCTTCATCGGGACAAGGGTATCCATCTCTTCTTTGCGTCGGCCGTCGACTATACACTGTCCGGTGAGGCCATTGACGAAATCCGCCGGATGGGAATTCCAACCGTTAACATGAACTGGGATGATCTGTCTCACCCCTATCGTGTGAGCGAAGTGACGCGTCATTTCGATCTTGTTTGGACGACCGTTCGTGAGAATGCTCACGTCATTAAATCCTATGGTGCCAAGAAATTGATGGTGATGCCGTTCGCAGCGAATCCGCACTTCTTTAAGCCGCTCGATGTGGAAGAACAAAGAGTGGTCGGGTTCGTCGGCAGTTGTTACGGTGCCCGGGCGCGTAACCTGTGCACTCTGGCCCAGAGCGAAGTGCCTGTTGAGGTTTATGGTCAGTCTCCTAACGATGTCTACGCGAAAGTCGAAACCAATAATCCGATTGCGCGCGCCATGGCGAGCCGAAGGGACGGCTGGACACGGCTGAAGAGAAGTTTGTCGTTTAAGTCTGGGCGCCAATGTGTGACTGCCGCCCTTAAGCGCTCTCTCATGGAACCCATGTCGTCTTTTCCGGAAAAGAATCCGCATGCGGGCTCTATCACCTATTCGAAGGGTCCAAGTTTTGAAGACATGGTTCGGCGCTTGAATGAGTTTGCGCTCAGTCTTGGCTCGATCGAGTTGGCCAGCACATATGTCTTCAAAGATCCTCTGTTGTTTATTCGCATCCGGGAATTCGAGGCGCCTATGTGCGGGGCCGTTCATTTGGTCAACCGGATGCCGGAGCTGGAGGAGTATTTTGAAGAAGACAAAGAGATGCTCTTTTTCGACTCGCCGGAAGAGATGGTCGATAAGGCCAGGTTTTACCTCGATCCTAGACAAGATGTCGCGCGCCAAGCCATCCGGGTGCAGGCGCGGCGCCGCGCAGAAGCGGACCATGGCTGGATCAACCGGTTTCGGGCGCTGGGAGATGAGTTGGGGCTTGCCTTCTAGCCTCAACCGCTGGAGCGATTGCCTCTTGTGTTTAGGGCGAAAGATGGCAAAAAGTTTCGCTTAGCCAGGTCCCTTTCTTGCACATTACACTTTGTGGTGCGTCTTAACGGGATGGCGGAGAGTTAGAGTTTGGATCGATGAACGCGTCCGTTTTAAAAGGCCCGCTCACTTTCTTAACGTCGGTGCTTGCCGGGACGACCCTCGGCGCCGCGGTCTCGGCCTTGTCGATCAAGGCCGTGCTTATACTGGGTGTCATTGGAGGCGGAGTCTTGCTGCTCGTGATGCCGGTTGCTGCGTACTACGTCATTATTGCTTCGACCCCGTTCAACATTCCTATTGCGGGACCGCTCACCGTGTCTCGTCTCGTGGTGGTGGGCGGGATCGCCATGATGTGTCTTCATGCTGCGACAGGCAGGTATCATTGGCCAATTAATCTTCAGCGCCCTGAAGCCATTCTCGCTCTTATGTTTTTTGGTGTGATCCTGGTCTCCAGCATGCTCCATAGCGGCTTGGGCGCGGGGGTTATTGCCGCCGGTCCCTATATCATTTATGCGGCGATGTTTTTCGTCATTTTGACTTGTGTGAACTCGCAAGAAATCGTTCGCAACAGTCTTTGGGTCTTGGTGGGAACAGCGGGGGGTGTGGCAACCCTTGCCATTCTTGAAGCGCGTTTCGGTATCTCTGTTCTTGGCGGCTTGCAGGCGGTGAATATGGAGGAGCAAGGCGATGCGGTGCGGGCCTCGTCAACGTCGTCCCATCCCATCGCCTTAGCGGGCTTCTTCCAAATCGTTATTCCTATGGCCATCGCGCTGCTCCTCTGGTCAAAGAGCAACTTCTTGCGATTAGGGTTGCTCGCTGGACTGCCCATTCTCCTTTATGCCTGGTGGAACGCGTACTCGCGGAGTTCGCTTATCGGCGTCGCTGCCATGACGGCTGCGGCCCTTTGTATCTACAGCCGAACGGGCAGGCTGCTTGTGGTTGCGGGCGCCATCGGGGCATTCTTTGTTCTGGCGCCGTTTGGATTCTCCATTATCGCCTTTCTCGAGTTCTTTGACGAAATTCCCTTTGTGGCCAGTCTGGTTGCCAAGGCCGGCGTGTCTTCGGGATCCGAAACGCTTCTGTGGCGGGTCGAAAACTGGGTGATGGGGCTCGGCATTATTGCCGATCATCCCATTCTCGGCGTCGGGGTCGACCGCTCCGAAGCGATGGCATATGACTATCTGCCGTCTTGGTCGACGGCGCACCGTTATACCCAGGCCGCTCTGCCACACAATCTCTTCATTATGGTGGGAGCTGATGGCGGTATTCCTGCGCTCGCGCTTTATTTGGGCCTTTGGTTCCTGACGTTTCGCGCGTTGATCAGAGCTGCGCGTATCGATGTTCTTCGTCCGTATGCAAAACTCTTTGCGACAATCATCATTGGGCAACTGGCGTTTCAGTTCATGAATCCGATGTTCAGGGAAGTCTGGCTCACCATGACGTTTGCTTTGGCTTTGGGGTGGATGTCGGAGGCCTATTATGTCCGCAGGGTAAGGCCGCATGCACAGTCTGTCCGGGTACAGCCGGAACGGCAGCCGGAATTCGAGCCGATTTAGGGGGATGGTACGTGAATAAGCACCGGATCGTGTTCTTGAGAAATAGCCGCGGGATCACCGACGTCACAGGAGCGGAATCCTATCTGTTTGTCTTGGCAAAGGGCTTAATGGAGCGCGGCCATGAGGTCTTGTTAGTGTGCGCGACACGCAAGATGGATGAGAGCGAACCGCAGCCGGCATGGATGGAGGCCGCGCGGTCAAAAGATATTCCGCTCCACCTCATCGAAGTTTCCGATCGCTTTAGTATGAGCGATGTAACCGCGCTCCCAGCGCTCATCCGAACGTTCGATGCAGACGTGATCCATTCTATTGATCACCGTGCGGATATTGTTGGACTCGCGGCTGCGCGGCGCACGGGCCGCCCCTTGGTATCGTCCTGTTTTGGTTGGACCAATTGGTCAGGTTCTTCGCAGTTGGGTCAGGTTTATGCCTGGCTTGACCGAAGAGCGCTTTTGCGAGCGGATCAAGTGATTACCGATTCCAGTTTTATGGCGAACGAATTGGGACTGAAAGCGCGTTCCACACCGATTGCCGTCATTCCCAACGGTGTGGATGTGGATCGGTTTGACCCGCTGCGCGCCGATCTCCAAGGCCTCCCGAACTGGTTCGAGGACGAAGATGTGATGACGATCGGCATGGTTGGCAGAGTTCATCCCAACAAGGGTCAGTTGGATTTCGCGGAAGCGGCTGCAAAGCTTCGCCAAATCCATCCTGATGTCCGTTTTGTTGTGATCGGGGATGCGCCAAAAGGATTTGAGAACTACAAGGCTGAACTTGCGAAGCGATCAGAAGAGCGCGACCTTTCAGGGAGGTTTGTTATTGGCAATGTGTCGCACAGCGAAGTTCCCTCCGCACTCAAATCTTTAGATGTTCTTGTTGCCCCGTCGTACATAGAAAGCTGTAGCTTCTCAATTCTGGAAGGCATGGCGATGGCGAAGCCGATCATTGCGAGTGATGCGGGTGGTAATCCCGAACTTGTGAAGCACGATACAAATGGCCTCCTCTTCGCAACGGGGGATGTGGATGATTTTTTCGCGAAGATGCGATCAGTGGTCGAGGATGGCGATCGGCGAATGCACTTGAGCCGCGCGGCAAGACAGTCCGCTGTAAACGACTATTCGATCGATGCGATGGTTCAGCGCACTTTGTCGGTTTATGCGCAAGCCACACGCCCTGCGGCACTCAAAGCGTCGTGAACAAACCGTGCGATGGACGGCAAAGGTTAAGTAATGGGATCTCAGATGGATTACAAAGTTTCGATTGTGATACCGGCCTATAACGCCGTGGGCGTCATTGGCGGATGTTTGGAAAGTCTGGCTAATCAAATTGAGGGCACCCCGTCTTTTGAAGTGCTGCTTGTCGATGATGGGTCGTCGGACGACACGGTGAAATTTCTTGAAGACTTTAAGACAAACGATCCCGTGATTGGGCCGGTGATGACCGTTTTGAAACAAGAAATTAACCAAGGACCGGCGGCAGCACGAAATGCGGGTGCGCGCGCTGCTAAGGGTGAAGTGATCCTCTTCACCGATTCAGACTGTGTGCCTGAACGCGATTGGGTCTCGAAGATGTGGGAGCCTTTTGCGGACTCTGGGATTGCTGCGGTTAAGGGTGCCTACCGGACCCGGCAGAAGAGTGTCGTCGCCCGCTTTGCGCAAGCAGAATTCGAAGACCGCTATCGCCTGATGGAAAAGGCGTCTTCCATCGACGTGGTTTTCACCTATTCAGCGGCGTTCCGGCGTACGATCTTTTTGGAGCTGGGCGGGTTTGATACAAGCTTCCCAGTCGCAGATAATGAAGATACGGAATTTTCTTGGCGCCTCGTTGGTGCCGGCCACAAGATTGCTTTCCAGCCCAGCGCGATCGTTTACCATCTTCATCCGCACACTCTCGAAATGTACTTGAGGAAGAAGTATAGCCGGGCCTATTGGCGGGCTTACGTCTATCGGCGGTACCCTGAAAAAGCCATAAAGGACTCCTACACACCGCAATCCCTGAAATTGCAGATTGGACTGGCTGGAATGTCGCTCATGTGTGCCGCAGCAGCCGTTATCGATCAAAGGGCCCTGGTTGGCCTATTACTTGTAATGCTTGTGTTTGCGGGCACTGTTGTTCCGTTTGTGCGCCAAATGCGCGAACAAGATTTGGGACTGCGTTTGGCGGCGGTCGGCATCACGTACGGCCGGGCTGTTGTGATGGGCTTCGGTCTCGTGGCATCTGTGCCGATGCTGCTCAGAGGTCATGTTTCGCCGCAGACAAGCAAGTCTCCTGCGGTACTCGACGGATGAATCCGCGGTTTTGATGCTTTGGAGTTAGAATGATGATCAGATCACTTATTTTGGGGCTTAGTCTTTTGGTCGGCCTGCCCGCGTTGGCCTGGTCGCAGGAGCAAGGCGCCATCACTCCTGAGATTCACAAAGAACACACTCTCGGCCCCGGGGATATCATCAGTGTGCATGTCTGGAAACAGCCAGATTTGACCCAACAAATGACGATTGGTCCAGGCGGCAAGATAAACTTTCCCCTTATTGGGACAGTCACGGCGCAGGGATTGACCGTGCAAGGGTTGGGCGACGTTATGCGGTCGCGGTTGAGCCAGCACTTGCGCGTGCCGCAGGTTACGGTTTCTCTTGTTAAGCTGAATAGCTTCCGGGTTTATGTAACCGGTGAAGTGCTTAAACCGGACGTCTATGTTGTGAACGGAACAGTCACGGCGGTTCAAGCGATCGCGATGGCCGGCGGTTTCACGCCCTTTGCTTCGCGCAAGGACATAATCATTCTTAAAGAAGGCGCTGAGAGCCAGCGGATTGTCTTTAACTATGACAAGTTCGTCCAAAAAGGGAAGGACAATCCCGTTTTGCAGTCCGGTGATACGATCATCGTGAAGTAGGCGCCACGCCTTTTGCGCGAATCGGCTTCAGCGAAAACACCCACTACCTGGTTCGCATGCGGATAAACTGCGGCATTCTTACATCAGGTTAGACGGTTCTTGGCACGACGATTGAATACTCTTGCTTGTTATGAAAGCAAGAACCAGCTCTATCGCACTCAAGTTCTCAACGGCTACAGCAGCGGCTGCGCTGTGCCTGTTGCAGTCATTTCCTTCTTTTGCTCAAGAAGCGGAGGATCCGGTTGAAACGGAACCTCGCCCAGAAATGCGGACCGTTGGGGAAATTCAAACCAAGCGATCCACCCTGACGGACCGGACACCCATCCGTGCCCGCTCGGTCACGGCGAGTACAGGCAGCAGGCGGAAGGTCGATCCGCCCCGGCCACGCGATACGGGATTTGTTCCGCGCTTAGCGATTTCCGCGGATGCCCAGGACAATCTCTTTTTCACCTCCGAAGATAAGACAGAGGACTTGATCCTCGCCATCTCTCCCGGCATCAATTTTGTCGAAAAAGGCAAACGCTGGAATGTTGCGGCGGACTACGCGTTTGAATCTGCGCTTTATACAGACAATGATGATCTGAACGATGCTTTCGACTCGCAAGCTGCGACTGTAACGGCGGGCTATGAATTGTCTCAGCGCACCCAGGTGCAAGTCGTCAATGTGTTCTTGAAAACTCAAGACCCCACCGCGCAGCCGATTCCTGGAGCGGCCGCCGGCACAAGTGGTACGACCAACAATTTTGCCGATATTTCCTTGGCTCATGACCTCACCCGGCGTCTTTCCTTGGAAGTGCGCTACGGGTATGAAATCGGCATGGCGGAGGACGATGCGTCCACGGACATCAAGACCCACGACTGGCAAGGTGCTGTTGCACGTGTCCTTTCTCCGCGCAGTAAATTGCGTCTGGATTACCGGAACCGGATCTTCGATTTCGAAGGCGTCGATGAGAATGTGCATTCGGGCGGTCTCGAATATACGTATGATATCGCTTCAAATTGGACGATCTTCTTTGACGCAGGTGCTGCGGTAACGACGATTGAAGACGAAGAAGTTCAGGTTCGCGGCCGCGCCGGTTCCCAGGTTTCCCTCGGAAACGTCTCTCTCGAATTCGGTTTCGAGCGTGATGTTGGCAGCGTTGTCGGCTTGGATGATCTTCTGATCTCGAATTCCGGCTTTTTTGAAGCGCGTGTTCCCATCGGCCAGAGGCTCGAACTCGACTCTCGTCTTGAGCTGGCTCGCTTCAAAACGCTTGAGCAATCGCCTCTTGAGGTCGATGAGATCGATATCTCGGTTGGAATGTCTTACGCCATCACGGACAAAACCTGGCTGCAGTCTCGCTACATCTTTACCGGTGAGGACATAAAAGGCAGCGATTTCGTGCCGGCAAACCGGTTCATTGTTGGTGTGGCGCAGACGTTGTAAGTACAAGGGTCCGGCGGCGCCAACCTTTCGGTCATGATTGCTTGGTAAAACCGGACCAACTTGCACAAGAGGCATCCAACGATGGGAAATCCCAAGGTCGTTATCCTGGCCGGTGGACGCGGCACGCGTATCGCGGAAGAAACGCACACCCGGCCAAAACCGATGGTGGAGATCGGCGGTAAGCCGATCTTGTACCATATCATGAACATCTACGCCCACTACGATTTCCGGGATTTCCTGATCGCCGTTGGCTACAAGGGCGAGATGATCAAGGAATATTTCAGTAACTTTCATCTGCACAACAATGATTACGTCGTGAACCTAGCTGACGGATCTCGGACCTTGCTCAATGAGGGACCGATCGACTGGCGGGTCGGTGTGATCGACACGGGGCTAGACACCAATACGGCGGGCCGGGTTGCGCGGCTTCGCGAATTGATTGGCAATGAGACGTTCTGTTTGACCTATGGGGACGGACTGTCCAACATCAACATTTCCGAGTTGGTTTCCTTTCACCGCAGTCATGGAAAGCTCGCTACCGTTTCAGCGGTGCGTCCGCCAGCCAGATTTGGTGCCATGGTCATCGCAGACGGCTTGGTTGAGAAATTCCAGGAAAAACCGCAAACTGAGGCGGGTTGGATTAATGGTGGTTTCTTTGTTATGGAGCCGGGTGTTTTTGACTTTTTGGGGGATGACGCGACGGCCCTGGAGCGGGAGCCTTTGGAAGCGCTCGCCAATGCGGGGCAACTGATGGCGTATCAACATAGCGGCTTCTGGCAACCTATGGACACGCTGCGTGACAAACAAAGTCTGGAAGCCGCTTGGGCGGACGGGAATGCTCCTTGGAAAGTCTGGTCTTGAGACTGATTATATGGGCGGGGTATCATGGTTGAAACACATGCGGAGACTTCGATGAAGCCGGAGAAAGGGCAATTCGGAGCGCCCAGCAAGTTCGAGACGTTTGTTCGCTCGATCGTTCCGTCCACGGCTGTGTTGAGCCGGTGGCCTGGGTTCACGGCGTTCCTCTCCGTTGCTGAAGTGATCCCCCGGTCCTTTATCCGGTTTTTCACCAAGGCGCCCGTTCCGCCCACGAAGTACATTGTCCGCATCGGTGTTGGTAATTTTTTCTGGCGTCCGCATTACTGGTATCTGACGTCTTCGTTTGGGATGTGGATGTACTATTTGTCGAACGGCTATGTTCGCCTAGATTCGACGATCGTTGATATCGGAAGTGGCAGCGGCCGCTCTGCGGCTGGACTGCGTGATTGCGAGTATCACGGCGTTGGGTTTACCGGCCATTATTTCGGCTTTGATGTCGATAAAGACATGGTTGCTTGGTGCTCCAAAAATTTCCCCGCGGATCGCTTCACGTTTAAGGCGGTGGAGTCGCGCAACAAAGTCTACAGTCCCGACGCGAAAGAAGAGATGCCGTCCCTCGACATCGGTGAGCAGATTGGAAATGCCGACCTTGTCTTTTCTCAATCCCTTTTCACGCATTTGCTTGAGCAGGATCTCAAGCACTATATCGCAGAGAGCTTTCGCGTCCTGAAGCCCGGCGGCGTGATGGCGATGACGTTCTTCTGTCTTGAGGATCTCAAAGATCAGGGGCTGATCGGCGGCCGGTGGACGTTCCGGCACCGCATGGGGGCTGCTTATGTTGAGAATGAAGACTTTCCGGAAGCCGCTGTTGCGTACGAACGAGACTGGATCTTGTCCGCGTGCAAAGAGGCGGGTTTTTCTGAGGTTAGCACACCGTTGCCAAGTTTTCAGACCACGCTCATTGCGGTTAAGTAAGTTTTCGGATTCTTAGAATTTCGCGAATCTGGAGCTTTAGTGCTCGCCACCTTGGTATCTCGCTCCATCCCCAATCACGTAGAGGACGAGTTCTAACCCGGACGCTCTAGCTCGCGGCTTCCAAATACTGCTCTAGAACCGACGACTTGCGTTCGGCTCTTTCGTCCCAGGTGTTCTCACGGGCGGTTCGAATTCGCGCTTCGGTGAGTTCTGCGGACTCGTTTGTGAGCACCGTCTGAATACGGTCTATAAACTCGGCCGGTGTTGACGCAATTTCAACGAGGGGCCTTTCATCTTCGACGGCGGGAATGGGTGAAGAGACGATCGGTTTTCCCGACGCCATATATTCATAGAGTTTGAGTGGGTAGATGTTCCGCGTAAAGCCATCAATCCGGTAAGGGACCAAACACACATCGAACCCGCGAATGTATGAGGGGAGGTCCTTTTGATCTTTTGGCCCCAGCCAGTGGATGTTCGGAGGGGATGCATTGGTGAGGGCAGTCTCTACTTGGTCTGAGATGCAGGGTCCAACCAATACAATTCGCCACCCCGGCTGTGCCTTCGCCATTTCTATCAACACGGGGATATCCAGACGATCGTCCAGATAACCCGTGTAGCCGACGACGGGTCCGCCTCCTTGCGGGAAATCGTCGGGGAGCCCTTTGTCTACCCGGGATGCTTGATGGAAAAGGTCGAAGTCGACGGCGTTGGGGACAAGATGCACTTGGCTTGTCAACTTGCTTTTGCTCTCATGAAGAGCCTTGGATACAACGAACACTAGGTCGGCATTTTCGCACAGCTGTTGATCCAGTTCCGCGCCGTACTTTAATTTGCGGCTGCCAGTATCTCCCGACCATTCTCCCCATTCATCAACACAGTCGTACACGGATAGCTTGGAAGGAATTGAATCGATAAGCGCAGGCCATTTGACGCTGTAGATCCACAAGATGGGATCCGTCATGTTCAGCAATGCCATTTGCCGCTTCAAAATGGAGGCGAAGACCAAATTATCAAAAAGCTGGGCCGCTTTGCAGAACGGTTCGGGAAGGCTTCCTGTCGGCAGAAAGACGGGTGGCGGTGAGTACTCAAACAGCTGCCCGGGGACGTCGTCGCGATGGGTTGGTTTGGATACGATGCGCTTGCGGGCAGCTCGGTGCGTTAGGATTGTAGGAAGAATATAAGTCAGGTTGACATAGAGCACCCGATTGTGTCTGGCCAGACGGTAGATGGTCTGTTGGGGCGTGCCGAAATGCACATCCCAATCTTGAGAGCTGATGCAGAGTATGTCGTGCCCTTTGATCATGGGAGTCTTGGTTAAGCCTAACTGATTACAAGATACTTAAAGGCGATGGCGCGCTTTACGCTCGAACTTCCAACGATTTGCCGCGATCACTGAGCGCATGCCAGACGAGTGCAAGGGTCACCGTTCCTTGGATGATGCGTGCGAACAATACCGACAATACTGCGCCCAACTCAGCATATTGGGGAATGAGCCAGAAGGCCAACCCCACCCAAATAGGTAGGATGATCATCGGTCCGAGTGCGGTCTTGTATGGTTGGTTCAAGGAGTAAAAGATCAATCCAAGAGGCGTCGTCATGAGATGAACGACCGTGCTGGCAAAGACGATAGGAAACAGGTCCCCAGTGGGTCCGAAATCAGGCCCAAACAGGATTGGGATAAGGGGACCTGCAAATAACCCGATGGGAGCCAGCGCGAGGGCAAACGCAGCTGAAATAAAGCTCGTGCGCTTGCAGAACTGAACAAGCTCGCTGCGATGCTTGATCTTACTGGCTTGCAGTTTTTGGACCATGATGATGGAACCGGCGGCGTGCTCAAGTACCACGGCAAAACTCATGGTCGCTCCGAAAATACCGGCTTCGCGTGGCCCCCAGAAGTAGAGAAGAAACGGGGCACTCAACCCCATGATCATCAGAATGGAGAGCATTCCGCCCATGGCCCAACCAGTAAACCTTAAAAGGTCGAGCATGGTGGCCTTCGTCATGCTCAGGCCCTGCAATTCTTGACGGACGGTCCATAAAGCGAGAAGAGCAAAAGCCATCATGGCCGCAACATCAAGCCAGAGGGCTTGCAAAAGTGTGCGCGCGCCCACGAAGACGAAAATGCCAAGAAAAAGGCACCTGACCGCGTTGAGCCCCGGAAGGATTGCGGCTCGCGCTATGAAGCGCTCTTGGGCGATGTAAATGGTGGCGACAAAAGAGACCAGAGCGGTCGCGACTCCGCCGACAATCCCGGCCAAGACAAGATAGCCGAACTGGGGATCGTCCAACAAATTTGGCCCAATGACATATGTATAGACGAGCGCGCCCAGCAGAAGCGGGCCAATGAATAGGGCGCGGATCATCAACGAACTGCCAAGGACTTCCGGCGCGTTCTTCGGGTCGTGATTGAGCCGGTAGGTGTAAAATCTCAACACGCTGCTGTCGATGGACTCGCCTAAGAGCCCCAAGGACAGGGTGACGATCAGCATGTAGGTGTAAAAGAGACCGTAATCTTCGACGCCGAAAAACCGGGCGATCATCACACCGATGAGAAAGCCGATCGCAGAACGCACCATACTGCCCCCATAGAGCAGGAACGGTGGGAGGAGTTTGTCGATTTGGTACTTTCGCGACAGTTGCCGCAACCGAACCAATCGGCGCTTGTTCAGACGAAATTGCATCTACTTCGCTCAGCAAAATAGAGACTTGCTAAAAAATCTGCAGTCTTCCGCGGATGGTGCGAACGACATTCCGGATCGAGAATTTTTCCGTATCATAAGGCATATCGCACCCTTTGCAGGCCTCGATCTCTTCCGGCTCTTCATCCAATAGCTTTTGCCGCATATTTTGCATGGCGGCGCCGTTCCAGATTTCCGGTAGGCTCTGTGTAAAGAGGTTCCCAAGGACGGTCTTGTGTTGAAGGTCCCGACAGCAGGCTACGACATCCCCATTTGACGTAATGGAAAGAGATGTCCAAGGATAGGGGCACAAGAAGTATTTGCCGCCCGCCTTCGTTCCCTTCTTGGGCAAAAACCCCGTACCGTTGTGGAAGGTCTTCGTAAAGAGCTTCAATCTCGGCGAGGCTGGAAGAAGCGAGCGAAGATTGGCAAAGTTTTCCTCAACGACTTTAGGATCCTTTTGAGAAAAGGAGCTGATGTCTTTCACCTCAAGAGAAATATGGCTGAAGCGTTCATCGGTCAAGATGGTTTCGATGTTCTTCTTGATGACGGGCCAAGACTCTCTTGTCCCACGGATCTCTTCAAAGAGCTCTTTGTTATGGCAAAAGTCGATAATGAATGTATAGCGACAATCTTCAGATGGCAGAGTGCTCAGGCGGTCGGGTGTACAGAGCATTCCGTTGGTCGCGAAATACATGTGTGTGAATCCATGCTCGACACCCACACGGCAGATTTCGTGGAAGCGCTTGTTCATGAACGGCTCACCGTCATGGGTCCAATGAATGACGTTGGTACGTACACCGCCTTCGCGAAGTCTGCGCAGAAGGATCGATGCTTGTTCAGGAACGAGATAGGTTTTGGGGACGATGTCGTGGTGGTTCGCTAGGCTCTGGACGCAGAACGCACATTTGAAATTGCAGACGTTAGTGACTTCCAGAAGAATGTCCTCCGGCATGTAATCCACACGTGGCTTATTCGCAATCCGGTAGTCGTAAAAGACGCGGGCGTAGTGGCTCATCTTGCCCATAAGAGACAAAGGCGGTTTTGGCGCAACGCGGGGTGAAGAAGGCACGGCCACTTGCCGCTCTTGGGTGTCAATACTCGCCATGCATCTCACTCCTACTCGGACGCTTTGCCCTACATGATGTCAACGTCGCGCAGTTCTCTGTTAGGCCCTCATACCATGGCCATAGTGAAAGCTTCAAATCTCTAGGCATGTTCATGCACCAAAGATAGGGCCGGGCTTCCGGTGACTGATTGATAGGCGTCCTGTGTTTGTTTTGCGATCTCGTTCCAGGAATATCGCGCAGCAACAGCAGGAACACCTTCGTCAAATGCGGCACGGAGCTCGTTGTCCGTGATCACTTGAATGAGAGCTTTGGCAAGGGAGGCCGGATCTTTGGGCTCGACCAGCAGTCCGTTGACGCCATCTTGCACGACCTCGTCGAAGCCGCCGACGCGCGTTGCCACGACCGGTTTGCCGAAGCCCATCGCTGAGGCGAGGACGCCGCTGTTCCAGCCGGTTTCGTAGGGCAGGACAACGACATCGGCTCTGTGGAAGTGCCCAGCCATTTCCTCAAAGGTTGCGTATCTTGGAATGATCTTAGCGCGATCCTGGAGTCCGGCGCGCTCAAGGCTTTCTTGATAAGGCGCCACGTCTATTTGCGGCTGTCCGACCACAAACAAAAAGGCATCTGGGACTGCCTTCGCTACGCGCTCGAATGCTAAGACGAGACTGTCCAAGCCTTTGCGCAACTGAATTTGACCGAAAAACAAAATGACCTTTGCATTCGGAGGACACTCCGGGTCAACAGGTGTCAAGTCTGTGCGTGTGAAGGCGGTTAGGTCGGCGATCGGCAGGATTGTTACACTTTCCTCTTTTACACCGAAATAGTCTTTGACCGTGTCAAGATTTTGCTTCGCGTTGAGAAAGACATGCCCCATTTCTCTGTACAGAGAGACAAACGCTTTCATCTGGTTCGCTTTTTGATATGTGGGTAAAACGTCTTGGGGCGTGTACACGAACCGGGCCTTTGTGATCAGCCGCAGCGTTTTGCACATGATCAGATAGAGTGTTGGGTGCTGCGCTCCCTGAAAATGGATGATGTCCGGCTGAAACGAACGCACCAAGCTATAGAATTTCGCAAGCTTGGAAGGATGGGGTTTGTATCTGTCAAAAACCTCCAAGACTTCGTACTTGCGCGGGTAGGGCGTCATTTCGTATCCCACAGCCGTTACCATCGCGACCTCATGGCCCAGATCGACCAAGGCGTTCGCGAGATTGTGCGCGTATTGAGGCGTGCCCGCGCGTGCTGTCGGAGATATCTTCAGTATGCGCATTGTGCTTTCGGGGCCCGCATTTACACCACAGTTTTGAAATAGTCGATCGTTTCGCGAAGACCTTCATCGAGCTGGACCTCTGGCGCCCAATCGAGAACTTGCCTTGCCAGTCGGATATCCGGCTGACGCTGTTTCGGGTCGTCCGTGGGCAAGGGCATCTGTATGAGATCTGCGGACGAGTGTGTCATATTCCGAACTTTTTCGGCCAATTCGCGGATGGTGAACTCATTGGGGTTGCCCAAGTTTACCGGCCCGGTGAAATCAGAGGGGCTTTCCATCAATTTGATGAGGCCTTCGACGAGATCACTGACATAGCAGAACGAGCGTGTCTGCTCCCCTTCGCCGTAAATCGTAATGGGCTCGTCTTTGAGGGATTGGACGATAAAGTTGGAAACGACCCGGCCATCAGATGAATTCATGCGAGGGCCATAGGTGTTGAAAATCCGCGCTACTTTGATCTCAAGACCGTGCTGGCGATGATAGTCAAAGAACAAAGTCTCCGCGCACCTCTTGCCTTCATCGTAGCACGAGCGAGGGCCGATCGGATTCACGTTTCCCCAATACTCCTCCGTTTGCGGGTGGGTATGGGGGTCACCATAAATTTCGCTCGTGGATGCCTGCAGGATCTTGCATTTCAGCCGCTTCGCCAGACCCAGGAGGTTTATCGCACCGTGTACAGATGTTTTCGTGGTCTGAACGGGGTCATGCTGGTAGTGGATGGGTGAAGCGGGACATGCCAGATTGTAAATCTCGTCCACCTCAACATACAAAGGAAAGCAAACGTCGTGGCGGAGAAACTCAAACTTTGGGTTGTTGTGCAGATGATAAATATTCTGCTTGCTGCCGGTAAATAGATTGTCGACACAGAGGACTTCGTGTCCCCGCTCCAGCAGTGCATCGATAAGATGCGACCCCAAAAATCCGGCCCCGCCGGTAACCAAAACGCGACGCGTCATCGACTAATTCCCACTCTTACCCAAATAGAAGAATTTGTCCGTGATTATTGCAGACTTCGTACCAGTTAACCTGACCCAAAAAAAGCGAATTAGTGGGCGAGATCTATACGCTCAAGGTTGAAGTCAATCAGTGCTGAATCAAAGCAATTGCCTTGCTTTCGGTGTGGGGCGAACAACCAGTTTGTCGCTCGACATGCCCCCATTATCGCTTAGCAAGAATTTGAATCTTCGCGTTCTTTTTCCGGTTGTAGGCGAAATTTTGTAGGGATGCGGCTCTGACCTATTTTGAACGAACAGGGCGGTCCGGGTTCCGATTTTGTCTCACGAGCTCCCGAGAACCGGAGGATGGGGGATCCGACGCCTATCGGAAGGCTGGTTCGTCGAATGACCGGAGTTTTCGCGAATGGAGTGTGCCGGCGTCGGCTTCTTTGCGCAGGAGTTCTATGGAGCGTATGCTGATTTTTAAGTGTTGGCTGACGCTTTCCTCGTAAAAAAGGTCCGCCATGCCGGGCAGTTTGATTTCGCCGTGAAGAGGCCGGTCGGAGACGCAGAGCAGCGTTCCGTAAGGCACGCGGTACCGATATCCATTTGCGGCGATGGTGGCTGACTCCATATCGATGGCGATGGCTCTGGATTGGTTGAAACGGGTCGCGAGTTGATCAAAGCGCAGTTCCCAGTTTCGGTCATCGGTTGTGACGACTGTTCCCGTGCGCAAACGGTTCTTGCTTTCCCGCCCCTTTAGACCCGTGACCTCTCCAACGGCCGCTGTGAGCGCGACTTGCACCTCTGCGATTGTTGGCAGGGGTATTTCGGGAGGCAGATGTTCGTCCAATATGTGATCGTCCCTCAGATACGCGTGGGCGAGAACATAGTCGCCTAGACGTTGACTGCGCCTGAGGCCTCCGCAATGGCCAATCATGAGCCATGCGTGGGGCCGTAACACCGCGAGGTGATCGGTTACCGTCTTGGCGTTCGATGGGCCAACGCCGATATTTACCAGACTGATGCCCAAACGGTCGTCCCGGGTCAGATGGTAGGCGGGCATTTGCGGAAGCTTAGCAATCGGTGGATTTGGATCGGGCGAGCCCTTGACCGAGATCCGATTGCCCGGTTCCACGAACGATGTATAGCGGCCGGCGTCTAGTTCCGCCTTGCCGTATTCAACAAATTCATCCACATATCGCTGATAATTTGTAAACAGAATAAATCTTTGAAAGTGTTCAGGGTGCGTTGCAGTGTAGTGAGATAGCCGGTGGAGCGAATAGTCGATCCGGTCGGCGGGAAAGAGGGACAGCGGTTTTATGGAAACGTCTTTGGGGAACGGTTTCCCGTCTACAATACCATCGTTTGTTCCCGCCAAATCGGGGACATAAAAGTAATGAGGCAAGTTTTGGCGGTGCTCAAGCGAGACCTGAGCCGTGGCCTTTTCCAGCGCAAAGGTGATGGGAATGCGGGACGTGCTGTTACCGACGAAAATCGGCACACTGTTGCCGTCCATGATCAAACTGAGCTGTTCTTCGATATAGTCGCGAAAAATCAACGGTGCCGTGAGCGTCGTGCCATAGATTCCGGGCGCGCGAAACTTGCCAAACGCTAGATTGTTCTTTTTGGGAGTGAACCAGTCGGGCGAAATGTCGACGGCCAAATAGGGATAGGTGGCTTGCCCACGATCCGGATTGAGGGTGCCGTTCAAATAGTCATCAAACTCTTTTCGGAGTTGTGCGATAGCACGATTGTACCTCAACTCTATTTCCGCAAGCGCGTCCTTCACATCACCGCACCTTTTGAGGTCTGATGCAGAGGCGCCTTCAGTGAGTATGGCGGGAATGATGTCGTTGCTCATGTCAGAGATAGAGAGATGCGTTGTGCACCCGGCCGCTTTCTGTTTCTCTATGTGGGTATATGAAAGAGAAAATGTGTACAAATTCTTGTTATCCATGCGATTGGATCGATCAGGTTTAATGAGTCTTCTGGACGTTTTGCTGGCGTTCGAAGGGTGCCAAAAGTGAATGTCCTTCGAATCCGGATACATAACGCTCTGTTTGATCCGTTTTCCGACTCACATACCGCTGTGTCCGTTCGAAGATCCAAGACTCCAAATAGGGATTGATAGACTTGAGGATGACAAATTTTTGCGTGTTTACGGGTTCCAGTTTGGGAAAAAGGGAAGTCTACAGAGAAAAAGCTCATGAACTGGGTGCAACGCTCGCCAATCGAGGCATCGGTGTTGTCTATGGGGGAGCGACGGTTGGCCTCATGGGGGCGGTGGCGGATGGGGCCCTATCGCAAGGTGGTAAGGTTTACGGCGTCATTCCCGAAGCGCTGGCCGACTATGAAATTGCCCACCAAGATCTTACTGAACTTTTCGTCGTCTCGTCCATGCACGAGAGAAAAGCGAAGATGGCGGATCTCTCCGACGGGTTCATTGCTATGCCCGGCGGTATCGGAACGCTCGAAGAGACGTTCGAAGTCTGGACGTGGTCTCAATTGGGGTTTCACAGCAAACCGCTGGGCCTGCTCAACGTGGATGGATTCTATGCGCGATTGGAGGATTTTCTCGATCAGCTGGTCGAAGAAGAATTCGTGAAGCCCGCCCACCGCGGTATGGTGTGTACAAATGATGACCCGGTGCAATTGATTGACCAGTTATTGGACCAAGACGTACCGGCGGTGCGCAAGTGGATTGATCGCAACGAACGTTGAGAGGATCAGAGTTATGGAGTTCGCTCAAGCCGACAAAATTTGATTAGGAAGGGACATGTCATGGACGAGACAATTCAGTGGCTAAAGGACAAAGCCGATATTCAAGACACAATCCTCAAATATGCAACCGGCATCGACACACGAGATTGGGACCTTTATCGCTCAATCTTCGCCGATGAGGTTGAAATGGACTTCTCTTCCTACAGCGGGCAGCCTGCGTCCGTGGTGACCGGGGACCAGTGGGTTCAAGGCGTGCAGGCCATGTTGCCGGGATTTGATGCCACACAACACGTTTTGACAAATTTTGTGATTGATGTGGACGGGGATAAAGCAGTCGCGACTGTTTATATGAAGGCGGAACACTTCATCGCCAACACAGATGGAGACAACAGTCATACCCTTGGCGGGTACTATACCCATAAGCTGCAGCGTACCGAAAGTGGATGGAAGATTCACGCGACGAAGCTCACCGTTACCTGGAGCCGCGGCAATCGCCACGTATACGAACTGGCCGCCAAAAGAGTGGCTCAAGGAGGATGATCGAGTTTGGTTGATTTGTACGATCAACTCACCTTCAATTCGGATGGCCTTAATCGCGCGTTAAGGCCAATCCGCCACTCTCGATGAATGCAACACGCGTTTTATTCCAACTTAGCCATTACCAAACTGCGCCTGTGGATGGGACTAGGCGCTCTGCTCTCGATGGTCTGGGCGACGAGCCTCATCGCCGCGATCCCTCAGTCAGAAGAGTCGGTTCCCGAAACCAAGAATCGAAACACCCCTGATCTCTTGCCTCCCCGAATTCCCCGCGGAATGACGGAAGCAAAGTACGAATTCCAATGGAGTACACACCGAGCTTTGGGCAAGTGCTCGGATGGCGTGGATTGCACGTGGGAACAAACGTTCGGTGGGCCTCTTGAGGACAAAGTCCATGGGGTCGTGTCACTCGCGGATGGTGACTTTGTCGTCACCGGACATACGCGGTCTCATGGCGGGCGCAGTTATGATGGTTTTATCGCGCGTTTGGCCCCTGATGGAACGCGCCGTTGGCACAAGATTCTTGGGGGAGCGGACGCCGACTTACTCTACGGTGTGGTTGAAGTGCCGGGTGGCTTTGTGGTTGCCGGTCACACCAAGTCCGTGGGCGCCGGTGACAGCGATGCATGGGTTACGAAGGTTTCTGCGGACGGTGAGGTCATGTGGTCCAATGCTTACGGAGGTGAAGGGAAGGATCGTGCACGCGGGCTTGCGGCGCTCTCCGATGGGTCCATAGCGGCAGCCGGATTCTCCAGCTCATCTGGCGCACAGGGCCGGGATTTTTGGGTATTCAAGGTAGACGCGACCGGGCGATTGGTTTGGGAGCAGATTATCGGCGGAGCAAAGAACGACGAAGCGTTCGCTATCGAAGCGTTAAGGAATGATGATGTGGTGGTCGCCGGCTATAGCAATTCGGGTCCCGTCGCTGGTCACGCCCAATGGATCGCCAAGTTCGTTTCGGACGGTAACCTCGAATGGCAGAATTCATATGGAAACGGTTGGTTTTCCGTTGCTACGGCGATTGCGCAAACCACCGACAATCGGTTTTGTATTGTTGGACTTGATCAGCGGCAGGCGGGCGAGCGAGCAAATCTGTCGTTTAGGCACGTTGGGGCCGGCGGAGAGCTGATCGATACCCGTGTTATCGGTGGACCGCGACGGGATAGCGGTTGGGGTGTGACAGCGGGCGATCAGGGTGCGTGTACGGTTCTCGGGTCCAACCAATCGGCCGGAGCGGGCAGCAGCGATGGTTGGCTGCTGCAGTTTACCAATAACTCAGATATCGTTTGGGAGCGGACCTTTGGAGAAAAGCTCTGGGATAAACCAACGGCAATCGCCCGCACGCTGAGCGGAGGGTATGTGGTCGCCGGTTACACCACGAGCAAGGGGGCCGGCTACGAAGACGCCTGGCTGGTGCGGCTTAATGCAAATGGTAAGTTCGAGTAAGGCGACCTATCGATCCGCTCTCGCTCGAAGGCCGACCGTTGATGTGCGCGATGAGGAACTCCATCGCCTGCCCAACTATCTGCGGCCGAGCTCACTGCTGTGTCGCAACCCTTGGTTTTAGGGAGCGTTGGTTACTTCTTGCGGCCACCCAGGACAGAGACGAGTTCTTCCACCTTTTCACGACGCTCGCGTGGGTCGTCGCCGGTCAAGGCTGTGTGGACGCACGTATCGAGATGATCGTCGAGAACGATTTTTTCCAACCCCGATAGGGCGGCTTTGACGGCCTGGATCTGGCGAACCACGTCGATACAATAGCGGTCTTCTTCAATCATGCGACTGACACCACGGACTTGCCCTTCGATTCGGGCAAGTCGTCCAATAGCGCCGGATTTGGTTTTGCTTTTCATGTTCTATACCCTATAGGGGGTATAAAGGACGTACAAAAAATCTGTCAATAACTTCGTTTGGTTGCGGTGCAAAGCAGCATACGGAGTGTTTATGTGGCTAAATTTGTCACAAATATTGAACACGACTCAGGCACACGCTTTTTGTTATCAAGAGTTCGCGAAAAAAGTGTTCGCATACGCAGCAATTTATTGACTTTTGTTGGAAATCGGCCTAAGTAATGACCTTAGTTAGTTCTCGCCGGGAACCTCGTCTGACAGGTGCCCGTTAAGCAAACATAAACTTTCAGTTAACCATAATCCGCTGCCACCCTTCCTGGGTGAGAGGAGAAGTCATGGCGGTTGATAAAGTTCGTGCGCTCGACGCATGCTGGCTACATTTCGAGACTCAGGATATGCCGCTCCACGTAGCGAGCGCTTTGGTCTTCAAGCTTCCCGAAGGGAAAGCCGACACTTTCTTTGATGAGCTGAAGGGCCATGTTCAAAGCCGCATCCACCTGCTGAAGACTTACAGTGTCAAGAAAAAGGACACGCCGCTCAATTTGGACCATCCTGTATGGGTCGAAGCCGATGAGATCGATATTGAGTACCACGTCAGACGACTGATTTTACCGGAACCCGGTACCCAAACGCAATTCGACGAGGCTTGCGGTCATATCCAAGAGATGCCGCTCGATCCGGAGCGCCCCTTGTGGCAGTTGACATTGATTGAGGGTCTGAAAAACGGACGCGTTGCTCTTTTTGTGAAGAACCATCACTCCGTCATTGACGGTGAGTCGGGTGTGGCCCAGTTGGATGTCCTTTTTGACAAAACCCCTGTACCCAGAGAGGTGCAGCCGCCCACGGTCAAGCGCCATTCCAATTCTCCTTCGTCTTTGGAGCTCTTAGCCGATGCCTATGTGCGATTTTGGATGCAACCCGTCGAGCTGATGACGAAGATCCCTGACTTTGCGAAGGCGGCTCAGAACTTCGCTCGCGTTGTTCTGGATACCAATCGTGTCAGCAAGGTTCTTACTCCTGCACCCAAGACGAGATTCAATCGGTCGATCTCGCGGCGGCGGGTGTTTTCTTCCGTCTCAATTCCGCTGAGTGAAATCAAAGACCTAAAAAAAGCAGCCGGGGTGACTGTTAATGATGCGGTGCTGGGCGTTTGCAGCGGCGCGCTTCGGCGGTTCTTGATGCGGACCGGTGAACTTCCCAAACACAGCCTTGTTGCCGCTGTTCCTGTCTCACTGCGACGAGGAGACGCTTCCTCCGCTGACGAGATGGGAACACTCGTGACTTCGATGACCTGTCCTTTGGCAACGAATGAGCATGACGCAACCAAACGTATGGCGCTCATTAAACGGGGAACGGAAGAAGCCAAGAGAAACGTCGAAGCGACAAAAGGGGCCCTCATCCAAAACTTCAATGTCTTTGGTGCGCCCATCGCTCTGCGGCTGGCGGCGCAAGCCTATGGTGCTTTGCGTTTGGCGGACCATCATAGTCCGATCGCCAATTTGGTGGTCTCAAATGTTGCCGGGCCGCGTCATGCCATTTATCTCATGGGGGCTGAGATGGAACATTACTATCCTGTTTCGGGTGTGGCCCATGGGCAAGGGATCAACATTACGGTACAAAGCTATCGCGATACTTTAAATTTTGGCCTCATCGGCTGCACCGATCTTGTGCCGGATCTCACCGTATTGCGGGATTGCATCGTTGCCAGTCTGCAAGAATTGAAATCCATATACCTCGAAAGCGAAGAGCTTGACGAAGAAGAATTGGATGTTGTCCTGCCTTCGGCTCGCGATATCGAAGATGGCGAGCAGTATACAGACCAAGATGTACCCTTGGTAGCAGCACCTCTAGAGTAAGCGCTTTTTCCACCATTGCGATTTCGGCGGCCTCTCGTGAGAGGGGCCGCCTTTGTTTGTGCGCACCGGTTTGGTAAGTCTTGACTTACCTTAAGGTATTGAGTATTCGTAAGTCATGACTTACGGACAGAAGATCGAGGCTCTTGCTGTGCCTACCCGACGCGCGGTGCTGGAGCGCCTGATCGAAGGCCCCGCTTCGGTTGGGGAAATTGCGGATGGATTACCGGTTTCCCGGCCCGCCGTGTCTCAACATTTGCGGGTCTTGAAGGATGCAAATCTGGTCCGCGAAACAAAACACGGCACCCGCCACATCTATTCTCTCAACGCCGAAGGCTTTCAGGACCTGCGCGCTTATTTCGATCAGTTCTGGGATGGGGCACTCGCGGCCCTTCAAACAGCCGTGAAGGCGTCTGAAGAGCAATAATCCGTTTGAAAAAGAAAGCGTCTGCAGAACTCGGAGGTAACACAATGCCCAATGTCGTCGTCTACGGATCTCCCAACAGCACATTCACCCGCGCAGTCCTGATGGCCTGCAAAGAGAAGGAAATAGACTTCGACAATGTTGCCATAGGGGCAGGCGCTGAAGATATGAAGGGCGCAGCGCATATGGCCCGCCATCCCTTTGGGCGTATTCCCGCCATGTCTCATGGAGACGTAACGCTCTTTGAGAGTGCGGCTATTGCTCAGTATATTGATGATATGTTTGACTCTGGATCGCGCTTACAACCGTCCGATCCCGTCGAACGGGCGCGCATGGTGCAATGGATTTCGGCGATCATCGATTATATTTCGGGTGATTGTACACGCGAGTTCGTTTTGCAGTTTTTCTTCCCTAGCGGGGCTGCCGGACAAAGGGACGAAGAGCGTATCGACATGGCGCGTCCGCGCATTCGCAGCCACTGCGAGATTATCGACAAAGCGCTGGAAGGCCGCACCTACTTGGCCGGCCACGACAGGCCCTCGATCGCCGACCTTATGTTGGCGCCGCCGCTTTTCTACGTTGGCAGTATGCCGGGCGGAATGGAGAGTTTTACCGGGCTAGAGAACCTGGGAAGATGGTGGGAGGCTATCAGTACCCGGCCGAGTTTTGTAGAGACACGTCCGCCGATTATCGATCAAGTGAGCCTCGACGCTTAGGCAGGCCAGCGGGACCAAACTGGGACAGCGCAGTTCTTTCGAGAATAGACCACTTAGCGCTCACTGCGGCGACCGCCTTGTAAAGAGCAAACGGGTCATCTATCAACGTCTCCGTTGATAAATGATGGTGTCGGAGCGTAGGCGAGGTGTCGGACCAAATAGCGAGTATGGTAGTGCCCAGCCAGTTTAACGGCCCGCCGGGATCGGGAAATGGAGGGTATGTCTGCGGCAAGCTTGCCGGGATTCTCAGCGAGCCCGATACAGGTGTTTGGACGGAGGTGTCACTTCGTGCCGCTGTGCCTCTGGAGAAAGAGCTCAGAGTTGAGGTCGAAGGGGACCGGGCGGATCTTGTCGATGGCGAGAACATCGTGGCCTCGGCCAAAACTGTAAGTCTTGATCTTAACATCCCCAGTCTTCCGACTGACCAGGAGATCTCGGATGCATCACAAAGGTACCGTTGGCGGGAAGACCACCCAATACCCGAATGCTTTGTCTGCGGACCGTTGCGAACCAAAGAAGATGGATTGAGGATCTTTGCAGGTCCGTTGCGGGAGAGGGATCAAATCATGGTTGCTACGCCGTGGCGGCCCCATCCCAACTTCGCCGATGATGACGGTATGGTGCCGCCCGAGATCATTTGGGCGGCTTTGGATTGTCCTGGTGCATATGCCATTGATGAATTGGAAACGACGTCTTTGAAGCTGCTTGGGCGGTTGACAGCACGGACGATGAAACCCATTCGGGCTGGTACGAACTGTGCTGTTTTGGGCTGGTATATCTCTTCCGATGGCCGCAAACATGAAGCAGGGACTGCAGTCTTTGATGAAGACGGTGAGCTGGCCGGTGCGGGAAAGGCCACTTGGATCGAGTTGAAAACGTGAAACGGTGAATCAAAAGGCCCATGTCTTCCAACCCCTTTATCCAGACGTTGAACGTGCCGGTTGCGCCTCACTCCCGTGAGGCGGAATTCCGGGCGGTCGCCCACTTGTATCATGCGCTGTTCACAGGGCTTATGCTGCATGTGGTGTTGAAGAAGGGAGCCGCGGTTGCCGGTGAATGGACGTACCGGCTCTTTCGAGCCCAGCATTTGGAAAAATTTGCGTCGAGTTTTGACAAGCTCGGATTGACCGAAGTTTCAGATGCGGTTGCCGCAGCTCAATATCATTACTTGTCCAATTCCGTTGGTGGGGTCGAAGTCGAGTTCATTCCGGAAACGGACAAAAAAGCCTGGGTTCACTTTTGCCATCCACGATGGATGTTCGACGGAACCGCCTTGTGCGGCATGCCGGTGGAGATCAGCCGGGGTATTCTGACCGGGTGGTACGGCCATAATGGCGTATCGCTCGGCAATCGCCGTCTTGGTTTTGTCTGTACAAGCCAAGATATGACTGGTCAGTACGGACTGGCTGGGTATTTCCAAGAGTTCGACCGGGAGTTGGCCCCAGAGGAGAGGGTGCAATATTCGCCAGGGGAACTCGCTCCGAAATTCGATCCCGCTTTGGCGCCTCAGCTCGATCTGGCGGCTTGGCCCGCCGAGCGGCTGATCAAGGCCAACCGCAATTATGCGATGGAGTACATCAAAACGGGATTGACCCAAATGCTGGCGCTGTTAGGGCCCGACGAGACTCGGGCGATTGTCGGTAACACGGCGGGGTTGATCGGGCGACAGTTTTACCGCGGTCTGCAAGAGACTTTGGGATTAGGGCAAGCTGACGAAAGTGCTCACGGCTTTGCAGAATTTATGAAGCGCTTCGCCGCGGGACAGGATGATGACGTTGAAACAATGTCCGACGGCGATGGCGTCGTCATTGGGTGGACTGGCTGGCGATTGATGCGCGGATTGACAAATCTGCATCCGGCCGCTTTTGAAGCCTGGCTCGGATTGTTTACGGGTGCGCTCGCGGTGCACAATCGTTTCTTGAGGTTGGACCTGTTGGACGCCGCCGGGTTAGGTGAAGGTTCGCTGAAAGCTCGACTTAAGATCAGTCCCGTCAAGTGAGCGGCGCGCTAGTTCTTTCGGATTCGGCTGGTCCGTTTCACTTCGAACCCGGCATACGTGCCTGAGTGGATCGGTTTGTTTTGCGTGTCAGGGTGAATGGTTTCTTTCGCCTCTTGTAAGTCCTGCGCCAGCCGGGCGACAGCCGCATTGATGTCCCGGCATTGACGTTCCAGATCTGTGACATCGAAGGCCATTTCCATAGAACGCCCTTTGGCCGACTGCTCGGCTTGCTCCGACGTGCGCTTTGCACGGCCCATGCCGCCCAGCAAAAACCCAAAGACCGACCCAATCAAAAAGATACCGATTGTGACGCTGATCATTGTGGTGGACGATGTGAGCGTTACATATACATTCGACATTAGGTGCTCCCGACACAGGGGCTGCAATTTGTGGCGCTTTCAAAAAGGCCCTTTGTGGCAAACCGTTAGAGTGGGGTTTGGTAGTCTGATTTTGTTTTCTCGCTATACTATACCACGTACGGTTTGTCCGACATGTTTCTGAAAATTTCTACCACCTATGAGCCTGCCACAGACCTCGGATTTCTCCTTCGGAAGAATCCTGCCAATCTGTATCGCGCGGACCTGTCGTTTGGGGAGGTTTTGCTCTTTTATTCTGTGGCAACCCGTTCGCAATGTGAAGCTGTTTTGATGCTGGATGTGGATCCCGTTAGACTTGTTCGTGGGCGGATGGGTCGCTCGGGAGAGGCGCTTTTAGATCACTATGTAAATGATCGCCCGTATGCTGCCTCTTCGTTTCTTAGCGTCGCTATGGCCCGGTCGCTCAGGGATGCGATGGCGGGCCGGGCGCCGGAGCGCTCGGACTTGGCCGCCACACCCATTCCGCTTCAGCTTTCCGTTTCTCCCTTGCCATGCAGAGGAGGAGCGGCTCTGGTTGAGAAATTGTTTGAGCCGCTTGGCTACACGGTGCAGACCCAAAGCTATGTTCTGGATCAGAACCATCCCGATTGGGGCAATAGCCCATACCTGACCGTAACCCTGAGTGGAACGAAACGGGTTTCGGAGGCGCTAACACATGTCTACGTGTTGGTGCCGGTTCTCGACAATGCGAAACACTATTGGGTTGGGGAGGACGAAGTTGAGAAGTTGATCGAAAAGGGCGGAGAGTGGCTGCACTCTCATCCTGAACGGGACCTGATTGCGAAACGGTATCTCAAGCGCAGGCGATATGCACGGCAGGCCTTAGAGCTGCTGGATGAGCGATTCGCTCCGCACCAAGATGAGAACGCGGAAGAGCCGGAAACAGAAGATCTTTTGGAACAGCCGCTTGGACTGAATCAACAACGCTATGAGGCTGTGGCTCGCATGTTGGAGGAAAAGGGCGTGCGCAAGGTGTGCGATCTCGGCTGCGGGGAAGGCAAGTTGGTCTCGCGGTTGCTACAGGAAAAGCATCTTGAGCGGATTATCGGAATTGAGGTTTCGTCGAGTGAATTGGAAAAGGCGGATCGGCGATTGAAGTTAGAACGGATGCCGCCAAGCCAACGGGCCCGGGTCGATCTGTTTCGAGGCTCTCTTGTTTATGACGATGATCGCCTAAAGGGTGTGGATGCCGTCACCCTTATCGAAGTGATTGAACATGTCGACCCAGAACGCCTGGGGGCGCTTGAGCGGGTTGTTTTTCACACGGCGGCACCGCGTCTCGTTATTGTGACGACACCTAACAAGGAGTTCAACGTGACGTTTGAGAACATGATGCCAGGCACGTTGCGGCATTGGGATCATCGGTTCGAGTGGACGCGCAATGAGTTCGAAGGCTGGTCTCGCGGTGTGTGCGACCGCAACGGCTACCAAGTTGATTTCCGTGTGATCGGCGATGTGCACGAGGACTTTGGAGGACCCACGCAGATGGCGGTCTTTTCAAGGTGACGAACGTGGATGATGCAGCGACTCTGAATTCGGTATCTTCAGACATGCAGGAGGTCATCGCGCGCGAGCTCGATGCAATCGAGAGCCGGGAAAACGTGCGCCTGCTCTTTGCCATCGAGAGCGGGAGTCGCGCCTGGGGCTTTCCGTCTCCAGACAGCGACTATGATGTGCGCTTTGTCTACGCGCGGCCGGTTGATTGGTATCTGTCGCTTGAGCCGGGGCGGGACGTTATTGAATTGCCTCTTGAGGGGGATTTGGACATTAACGGATGGGATATCAAGAAAACGCTCAGCCTGCTTCTTAAACCCAATCCCGTCGCACTCGAATGGCTGTCCAGCCCGATCCGGTACAGATGGAACGATTACGTTTGTGACGACTTGATCGCTTTTTCGCAGCGGGTGGCGCATGGACCGGCGTGTTTACATCACTATCTTCATCTGGGTGGTCGGCAATGGCAGGTCTATGTCGAGGATAAAGTCCAGGTAAATCTGAAGAAATATCTTTATGTGGTGCGGCCGGCCATGGCGATCCGGTGGATTAGATTGTATCCAGAGCAAATTCCGCCAATGAATTTTCATGCGTTGCGCGCCGGAATTGATTTGCCTCAGCAATTGACCACTGCGCTGATGGATCTCTTGGACAAGAAAAGCCGCTCCAAAGAACTGGGTGAGGCGCCGCGGATTGAGCCGATCGATCGGTTCATCGAGGAGGAGTTCAATTGGGCCAGAGAGGCGGTCACGACCGCGTCCTATGAGCGCAAGGAACTCAGATCAGATGCGGACGATCTATTCCGTAAGATCATTGGACGGGACGAATAACATTTAATCCGGTCTGAAATCAAAGCGATGCCAGACCCGCTTGAAAAATAAAGAAGAATGCGCACTCGCCTTTCCATTCCTGAGTTTTGTCTTGTCTTACTTGTCGGTCCCACAGGGTCGGGCAAATCCACGTTCGCCGCGAAGCATTTTAAGGCCAGTGAGATCGTATCGTCCGATGCCTGTCGGCGGATCGTATCCGATGATGAGTCAGACCAAGGCGCAACGTCCGATGCTTTTGATCTGGTGGAATTCATTGCGGAAAAACGTCTGGCGGCGCGGAGGCTCACGGTCATTGACGCGACCAACGTGAAAGCTGAAGACCGCGCGAGATTTGTTGCCCTTGCCAAAAAGTACCACGCCCTTCCCGTCGCCTTCGTCTTTTTCATTGATGCGAAGACCTGCCATAACCGGAACCAAAGCAGGACAAATCGCGATTTTGGCATCCATGTCCCGCGCAATCACCTGAATGCTTTGAAGCGAGGCTTTAAGCGCATGCGCCGGAGCGAAGGGATCCGCCAATTGGATGTGTTCGATACACCGGAAGAAATGGCTGCGATTGAGCGCATCGAGCGAACTCCTCTGTGGCCGGACAAACGGTATGAAAAAGGTCCCTTCGACATTATCGGCGATATTCACGGGTGCGCCGCTGAGCTGGAGACACTTCTGAGAAAACTGGGTTACGGCGTATCGAGTGAAGGTGAAGAAGGGTTGCGAACCTATTCCATAACGCCGCCGCCGGGAAGGCGCGCCATCTTTGTTGGGGACCTCGTTGATCGAGGTCCGCGCACGCCGGACGTATTGCGCCTCGTGAAAAGCATGGTTGAGGAGGGACACGCGTTTTGCGTCATCGGAAATCACGAAAACAAGCTTATCCGAAAGCTAAAGGGCAAGAACGTCAAACTGACCCACGGGTTGGGTGAGACAATCGAACAATTCGCTCAGCAGCTGGACGGGTTTGAAAAAGAGATGCTGCCGTTCATCGACGGCCTCATCAGTCACTATGTTCTCGATGAGGGTAGGCTGGTGGTGGCTCATGCGGGGTTGACGGAAGACATGCACAACCGGGCATCGGGCAAGGTGCGCAGCTTCGCCATGTACGGAGACACAACCGGCGAGATCGATGAATTTGGTCTGCCGGTCCGCGCGGATTGGGCGGCGCGTTATCGCGGGGAGGCGAAAGTCGTTTACGGTCACACACCCACGCCTGAGGCAGAGTGGGTTAACGGCACGATTTGTATTGATACGGGCTGTGTGTTCGGCGGCAAGCTTACGGCACTGAGGTGGCCGGAGCTTGAGCTTGTCGACGTTCCCGCCGAAAAAGTCTGGTGTGAGCCCATCAAGCCCTTAGAACCTGCGGAACAGGCGAGTGATCCCACTTCTATCGGGCTCGCGGATGTGCTTGGTAAGCGGACGATCTCGCTTGGACGGGGTGGGCGTGTCACCATATCCGAAGCTCAAGCGGCAGGGGCGCTCGAAACCATGAGCCGCTTTGCCATCGATCCGCGCTGGCTTATCTATCTCCCACCTACCATGTCGCCGGTTGAGACCAGTGAGCGGGAGGGTTGGCTGGAACGGCCGGAAGAAGCCTTTGAGCACTATCGCTCCAAAGGTATTGAGGCCGTCGTCTGCGAAGAAAAACATATGGGCTCCCGAGCAGTTGCGGTCGTCTGCAAAGATCCAGGCGTGGCCGCGAAGCGCTTCCGGTCGACGGAACGTGACGGCGTGATCTATACTCGAACGGGACGCCCTTTCTTTTCTTCGGAGGTGGAGACTGCTGTTCTTGGGCGGATGCGAGACGCGATCGATGCGAGCAATGTGTGGGCGGAGCTTTCAACGGATTGGCTGTGTCTTGATATGGAGATCATGCCCTGGTCGGAAAAGGCGCAAAGCTTGCTCGTTGATCAATACGCAGCTGTCGCGAGTGCAGCGGAAATCGGTCTGGGCGCGGCGGTCGAGGCTTTATCGATGGCGGTGAACTGGGTCGACGGTCTCGGGGGGCTGTTGGACAAGACACAAAACCGGTTGTCAGCGGCACACGCATTCCGGGACGCTTATAATCAGTATGCCTGGAGTGTAGATGCGATCGACGACTTGCGCGTGGCTCCTTTTCATATCTTGGCGGCGGAGAACCGGTCGTTTACGGATCAGCCCCATTCTTGGCACATGGATCTTGCAGCCGAGTTGGCGGGATCAGGCGGCCCAATGATGCTGGTGACGGAGTGGAAGCATGTCCGCCTCGACGACGGAGCGGCGTGTGAGGATGCCATTCTTTGGTGGGAAAACTTGGTCGCCAAGGGTGGGGAAGGCATGGTCGTAAAGCCGGCGGACTTTGTCGTGCGCGGATCAAAAGGATTGCTTCAGCCGGCAGTCAAAGTGAGAGGCAAGGAATATTTGCGTATCATCTACGGTCCCGATTACGATGCACCCGAACACTTGTCGCGGCTAAAGCGGCGCGGGCTGGGCCGCAAGCGCGGCCTCGCCATTCGCGAATTCAGTCTCGGCTTAGAAGCGCTTGAGCGATTTGTGCGCCACGAACCTCTGTCGCGCGTTCATGAGTGCGTGTTTGGCGTGCTGGCACTCGAAACGGACCCCGTGGATCCGCGCCTCTGAGAAGCTAATCCAAATCCTTACCATCCATGCCCGCATTCTTGCGGGCGGTCTTCATCATCTCCGCGACTGCGGCGCCCATTTGTGTGGGGTCCTTCACCGGTTCATGAGATGGGCCGCGGTGCCAACCTTCGGCAATGGCGAGCGTTGACCCACTCGATTCAAACATCCGCCCCGTGACGTCTTTGGATTCCTCGCTCGCCAGCCACACGGCGATCGGCGCAACGTGCCTTGGCGAACTGCGTTCTTGATCCTCTTCGGAAAACTCGCGCAAATCGGACGTAAGCCGTGTGAACGCGCCGGGCGCTATCGCGTTGACGGTGATGCCATAACGGCGCAACTCCCGCGCAGCGATGATCGTGAACGCGCCGATCCCTGCTTTTGCGGCGCCGTAGTTGGTCTGGCCGGGATTGCCGTAGATGCCTGAGACGGAGCTTGTGTTGATGAGGCGCGCATCGACGGGTTCGCCGGCCTTTGACCGGTCCCGCCAATAGGCGGCGGCATGATGAGCAGGCGCGAACGTTCCTTTGAGGTGGACGCGGATGACCGCATCCCACTCTTCTTCTGTCATGTTGACGAGCATGCGGTCGCGCAGAATGCCTGCGTTGTTGATCACGACGTCGAGTTTGCCGAACGTATCAACCGCCTGATCGATCATGGCTTTAGCTTGTGCAAAATCACTCACGTCCGCACCGTTCGCCACAGCCTCACCGCCGGCCTTGCGGATTTCTTCGGCCACTTCGTCTGCTGGTCCGGGATCGCCCCCGGTTCCGTCTCTCGCCCCACCGAAATCGTTGACGACGACCTTTGCGCCATGCTCTGCGAGCATCAATGCGTATTCGCGCCCGATGCCGCGGGCCGCGCCCGTTACGATTGCGACGCGCCCCTCACATAATTGGGCCATTTGTGTCCTCCTATGGATTTTGATCTCTACAAAGTATGACCATTGGACGTTTATGATGTCGAGCGGATTTCTGGTAAGGCTTGCCAAAAAGAGCAATTGGCGCTCCTTTCAACCATCGACTGAGTGCAGAAATGGACTTACTGTGAGGGCGGGTGCGTTTGAGAGTTGTGGAGGCGGTATGGTCTGGCGAACGAACACGGCGATGGTTTTGCTGAGCGGCATGTTGACGGTCTTTTGGGCCGTTTCCGTGCCGGCCCAAACGTTTGACTTTGATCGAAGCATTGATGCGATGAAGCAGGCTGAGCCGCTTTCGTGCGAACAAGTGAAGGAGACGCTGGCCGCGCAAGATGGGTATGACGAAGTTTGGGCGCTGGACGGGTGTTTACAATTGGTTCATCAGCTCACAGAAATAAGTTGTCCCCTCGAAACGGGCTTCGGAGAACTGACCGGCTTTAACGTCATTGCTCACAATGATGTTCCCTTCGGTCATGATGTGGGATGTCAATACCGGTTGGGGGCGGGGGAACTCGATCTCTACAAACTTGGGACGGTTACGCTGTTTGTTACCAACTACTCCAAGTTTGCTCTTTCGGACGAGCAGATCTTCGCCGATGTGGTCGGACATATTCAACAAGTCTATGCCGGATTGGAGGAGCGGCCGTCTATCAGTATGTCGATGGAAACGGACTCCGGAGAGGAGATTAGAAATCTAAGCGCTTCATGGGCATTCGATCACAAACGCGATCGGTACATCACGAGTGTGTGGTTCAGTTTGCAGAATGATTGGGCCATCAAAGTGCGCGCGACATATGACGAGCATCACGAGGAAAGCGAGGCGATGGCGCAGGACTTGCGAATTGCGCTCTTTTGGGCGGAAAAATCACTTGAAGAACAAGGGGTCAAGCCGGAACGGGAGTGATGACGTCAGCGCCTTTGGACAGCTCGCTCCAGCGCTTTTAGCACGTCAGTGGGCCGCTCATGTTGGATCTGATGGCCCACCCCTTTTAGGACCGTGAGATTCACGCCGGGGACTTGTTGCTCCAACGCCTTGGAGTGAATTGTCGTACTGACGCTCTTGTCCCGATCCCCTGAGACAACTTCAATTGGCAGGGTGAGATCGCCATACGAGGGGCTTAGGATTTCTGTAAATTGTTTTGTGTGCACCAGGTCTTGAGAATTTGCTTTGAAGGTCTTTGCACGAAACAAGAGGTCTACGCCGGCCATGTCATAATAGCCCTCGGGGAAAGGGCTGCCAGTGGAGGACCGCCCGATCCGGCGTCCGATTGTAGGTACGAAAGTCCGGCGGAAGACAGGTCCGAGAAGCGGTGTTGTGGCGGCGTGGTGATACCAATCGACTCCGCCCGGCCACGGGTGACTTACCGGCGCCAAGAGGACCAGGGCCTCTGCAAAATTCGGGTTTTCCAATGCCAGCGAAAGCGAGATGAAGCCTCCCAAGCTGTGTCCAAGGACAACCGCCCGCTCAATCCCAAGGGCATTGGCCGCTCCCGTGATGAGGCGCGCCTGAACTCTCGGATCATGACCGTTCTCAGGGCGCTCGGACCGGCCGAGGCCGGGGCGGTCAACCAGGAGGACCCGGTATTTCTGCGCTGCCGTCTCTCCCAGCGCTATCTTGAGATCGCAAAGGTTGCCACTCGCGCCATGGATCATCACAACGTTCGTGTCGCCCGAACCGATCAAAGCGTGATGCATTCGAACGCCTTCGACCGTCACATAAGCCTGTTCCACGGTGCCACACGACATAGGTTCCGTCTCCGCTGTTTGGGCCGCAGGGGCGAAGGCAAATATGATCGCCGCTGAAAGAAACTGAAAAAAGCGCTTCATGGAACGTGTCCGGTCGAGGTTAGAACTGGATACGGCCGTCGCTTTCGTTTGGATCTTTCTTCGCGATTACAGCCACCCACGTCTCCGAAAGTACCAAAGGGGGAGGGCGGCTGAAAGGACCATCAAAACGATGGCCGCGGGGTAGCCATAAATCCAATTGAGCTCGGGCATTCTCTCAAAGTTCATGCCGTAGATGCTGGCGATGAGCGTTGGTGGAAAAAACGCGGTCGCGGCAACAGAAAAACCTTTTACAATATTGTTCTGCTGCACACTGATCACGCCCAAGGTGGCATCAAGCAGGAAACTTACTTGTTGCGTTAGGAAATCGGCTTGTTCTGCGATTGATCTCAGATCTCGTGTGGCCGTTTTCAATCGTGCGCGTTCTTCCTTTGACAAATTTGTGCCCGTTGTACTCAGGAACGCTACAAGACGCGTAAGGCCGGTTAGGCAACTGCGGATATGCGAAATATTCTCTTTAGACTGACCAATAGATTCCAAAAGATCCTGCAAGTCTCGCGAGCGTTCCTCTTCCGCGCTTGGCCTGAAGACTTTGGCCGAAATAGCATCGACTCTGGACGCGGTAAACTCAACAATGTCTGCGGCCCGGTCAATGATTGCTTCCAGCAAACCAATTGTCATCCCAGTCGGTGACTCATATTTTCGTGGATTGCGCTGTAGCCGTTGATTGAACAGTGTGATGAATCCTGGATGGAGGTATCTGAGCGTGATGAGCGTTTCTTTGGCCAATACAAATGTCATCAGGCCAACTTGGAGTTGAGGTGTTTCGCCTTTCGCCAGAATAGGCGTGGTCATATAGAGAACGCCATGATCGGAATAGAGTCGGCTTGAGGCCTCGATTTCCGACATTTGTTCCACGTTCGGTAGAGACACGCTATGGATTTGCTCTAGACTCTCGGTTTCACTCGGTGTGGGCGTTTCAAGATCGTGCCAAAGGACTGGCGTCGTGGTCTCGGTCGGGTGCCAATCCGAAGCGCTCACGCGTCCATCACTGTACTGATAAGCCGTGATCATTCTACCACCTGGTGCAAATAACGTATGTGTCCATGGTCTTTGCGAGTCCCTAGCGCGGCGGCGAGAGAATGCCAAGCGAAAGGTGGAAATCTCTAATCGATCGATACCTTTTCTTGTTCACGCGTGCACACCCGAGTAAGACGTGGAGCCGAATTCGATCATCTTGGACAGATAGCCCTATGGCCGTGCCAAGTGCACCCTTAGATCTTCTTACCACCGCTGCGCTCATCGGCGCGGTAGGTATTGGATCGCAATGGATTGCGTGGCGTCTCCAGCTGCCCGCGATCTTGATCATGTCGATCGCCGGTCTTGCCATTGGGCCGGGACTGCAAATCGTCGATCCGAGCGTCCAATTCGGTGATGCCTTTGAGCCCATGGTCGGCATTGCGGTCGCGGTCATCCTCTTTGAAGGAGGTCTTACTCTCAATTTCCGCGAACTGCGCGCCTCCACGCGAAGTGTCTGGCGCTTGACCGTTTTCGGTGCGCCGCTTGCGTGGGCTTTGGGCAGCGCGGCAGCCTATTATTTGGCTGACCTTTCCCTAGGCGTTTCGATCTTGTTGGGGGGCATCTTAGTGGTGACCGGTCCGACCGTTATCATCCCATTGTTGCGGCAGGCGCGCCTGAAGCGCCGTCCTGCCACGGTGCTGAAATGGGAAGGCATCGTCAATGATCCGATCGGAGCCATTCTTGCGATCCTTGTCTTTGAGTACCTGCTCTACTCCGAGAAAGGACAATCTTGGATCGATGTGGTTGGTGGTGTGGCCATGGGATCGGCTTTTGCCACCGTAGTTGGGATTGCTCTCGGTCGCTCCTTGGTTTGGGCGTTCCGCGCCGGGCATGTTCCTGAATTTCTCAAGGCGCCCGTCATCTTGTGCGCCGTCTTGGTTTGTTTCGCCGTATCGAATCTCGTTCAGCACGAAACGGGCCTCCTTGCCGTAACAGTGATGGGTCTCGCGATTGCCAACGCTCATCTGCCGAGCATAGAGGATCTGCGGCGTTTTAAGGAGACCATCGCGACGATCTTGATCTCAGGTGTGTTTGTGCTCTTAACGGCGGACCTGGACCGATCGATCTTTTTCAATGTCGACTTGAGCGTTGTGCTCTTTGTATCGGCGATCCTGTTCTTGGTGCGCCCACTGACGGTCCTGCCAAGCATGATTGGGACCGACCTGACGTGGAAAGAGCGGCTGTTCGTCTCCTGGATTGCGCCCCGGGGGATCGTCGCGATTGCCATCGCCTCTGTCTTTGCCCAGGGCCTTACCGACATCGGCAGCAACGAAGGCGACAGACTTGTTACGCTCGTCCTATTCGTCGTTTTCGCGACCATCATAGCCCACGGCTTGACAGTTAACTCGTTCGCAAGAGCTCTCGACCTGGTTGCAGCGTCCAAGCCCGGCGTGTTGATCGTCGGTGCCTCTCGCTTTAGTTTGCAATTGGCGAGAGCCTTCCGCGACTTGGATGTGAATGTGACGATTGCAGATTCGAATTGGCGGAGGCTGAGGGACGCGAGGCTCGATGGCATTGATGTCTATTACGGAGAGGTCTTGGCGGAAGTTGCCGAGCATCATTTGGAGTTCAGCACGTTCTCCCATGTTATAGCGGCCACCGACAGTGATCACTACAATTCCTTGATCGCGGTTGACTTCGCCCCGGAGATCGGACGTAACCGGATTTTTCAGATTGGTGCACCATCTAACGAGCCTGATAATCGGCATGATCTCAGAGGGACTATTCGGGGCCGGCAACTCATTGAAGCGGGCTACGAATATTACGATCTGCAGGCAAAGATCTTGGACGGGTGGACGTTTCGAAAGACCAAGCTGAGTGACGCGTTTACTTATGATCAGCTTAAGGAACAGCGAGGTGATGAAGCGGATGTCATTTTGTTTCTTGCGCGAGATGGAAAGCTCGTCTTTCGAAATGAAACGTTGTCCGGAAAACCAGGCAAGAGCTCTACTGTACTTGCGTTTGTTCCGCCGGCTAGTGAAAATGATGCAGGTCAGCTATAGGAGGCGACAATTCAACAAAGTGAGTGAAACGCGAATGGTTCCAGGATAACTTGGTGTGATGATACAACTCATTCTGTCCTTGGTCGCGATTGGATTTCTAGCCATTTTGTCTCTCTGGCTGGGTCAGATGCGCACTGCGCCGCTTGACTCAATTCAAACTGTGAAGGCGCGATTGTCGAAAGTGGATCCGGAATTTCGATCAGATCGTATCTTTCTATCAGACGACAAACAAGCTGCCCTAGCATTTGATGACGGGAAGGCTGGACTGGCATTGGTGCGGGCAATTGGAGATCATTATTCTGTACGGACATTTGGACATGGCGATTTGCTGGAGGTCTCGTCTCCCCGTACATCGGCTGATCCTGTTGTTTTGAGGACCAAGGATGCGACGTTTCCGCGGCTGCGGTTTCGCACCAAAGACGAACAGCTTAAGAATGAAGTGGCTCAAAGGCTGGAGCCGTTTGTTGCCGTGAAGAGGGTTCCCTCATGACTCTTCCAGATCCGGTTCAATACGCAATCCCCGTTTTTGTTGTTCTCATCGTCGCAGAAATGCTGCTTGCGCGATACCGGGGAACGGTGTCCTACGAAACCCGGGACACGGTCGCGAGCCTCATGATGGGCTTTGGCAATTCCGTTGCGGGTGTTTTGTTCGGATCCATAGCCGTGGCCACATACTATTTGATTCACGACTATGCGCTCTTCGACATTCCGGCCGTGTGGTGGGTCATTCCAATTTGTTTTGTTGCGGACGATTTTGCCTATTATTGGTTTCACAGGTTTTCTCACGAGTGCCGCTATTTTTGGGCGAGCCATGTGGTGCACCACAGTTCTCAACATTATAATCTGTCAACGGCATTGCGGCAGACCTGGACCGGTCGCGTATCGTTTTCATTTATCTTTTATCTTCCCTTTGTCTATTTGGGCTTCCCGCCGGAAATCATGTTCTTCTGCGGCGGTCTCAATTTGGTGTATCAGTTTTGGATTCACACGGAGGCGATCGACAAAATGGGGCCGTTAGAGCTCTTCATGAATACGCCCAGCCATCACCGGGTCCATCATGGAACCAATCCGAGATATCTGGATGCGAACTATGCCGGCACGTTCATCATTTGGGACAAGATGTTCGGCACATTTGTTCCCGAAGCGGAAGAAGATCCGGTAGAATATGGTATCATCAAACGGTTGGGCACGTTTAATCCACTAAGAATCGCTTTTCACGAGTGGATCGATATCGGCAAAGACGTCGTGTCCTCCAGGAGCTTAGGCGAGGCTGTGAGTTATATCTTCCAGGCGCCGGGGTGGAGCCCAGATGGGTCGAGAAAGACAGCAGCCCAACTCAAGGCGGAATGGAGGGCCGAACAGGATCGGCGGTCTTCAACAAAGCTAAAAAAACCGGTGCCTGCGGAGTAGAGATCGATGGACTACAAGCTTGATACGGCCAAGGGACGTTTTGACACCTATATGCACATGCTGTTCGTTGATCATGGCATATTGCGTATCCTCTACTACACCAAATATGCGCTGTCCGACAAAATGGCCCGCACCAATCAGCCGCTTCCCTTTCAAATCAGACGTGAGGCGGAGAACGGCGTGAAGACGATCGTCAATCTCCGGGGAGAGAACAAATACGGGTCTTACTTTCTTGAGGAAGAAGCTTGTAAGACGCACGGTGTTGAGATGGTGAATTTTACGGTCAAGTCCCGGGATGTGCCCAGCAAAGAAGTGCTTCACGGTGCAAGAGATCTCTTCAACTCCATCGAATACCCGGCGTTGATGCACTGCAAGTCGGGGGCCGACCGGGTCGGCTTTATGAGTACGCTCTATCTCTTCTTGCACGAAGGAAAGCCGCTCGAAGAGGCGCTGAAGCAATTTCATTGGACCTACGGTCATATTGCGGAAGGCAAGACCGGCATTCTCGATTACTTCTTCGACCAGTACATTCAGTACAATGCAGAAACACCGACAGACTTCTTTGACTGGGTCGACAATGTCTATGATCCCGACGCGGTCAAGGAGAGTTTCACCGCTACTTGGTGGGCGAACGTTTTGGTGGACCGGATCTTAAGGCGGGAATAAGGGCGTCAACAGGACAATCCAGTAAGAACGTCCTTCCCCGGCAAGCTTTCCAGAGGAAAGCGCCGACCGGGGATCCAGAGTGTGGACACATGCCCTACTGGCCACTTAAACATCCGATCAGTTTCTATTTGTGGATCCCCGCTCTTCGCTTCGCTCGGCGGGGAAATGACAAAAAAGTACGCTCACTGTACACGCTTCCCAAGAAGTGAAATGGCGTTCCCAGATTAACCCGCTACTCCCTGCAGCTTGTCCGGATTCCTCACCACAAAGATTTTATCCATGTTTACGCCGGAAAAACTCATGGCAATAACGCCTTCGAGTGTATCGCCGTCATACATCAAAACACCGATTTCGCCATTGATCCGACATGGCACAAGGCGGGGGTGTGTCCCTTTCTTGTAAATGCCGCAGAAGAACCGTGCGATATTGTTTGCGCCGTAGACGACGTTCATGGCGGCGATGGCCTTTCCTCCGCCGTCCGACCACATTTCCGCGGACTCGGTCAAATAGCTTTCGACGATCTCCACATTTCCCGTCTCTACAGCTTGATAAAAGGCGCGCATGGTCTCCAAACGCTCTGCTTCACTGACATCGAAGCGGGGTTTGCCGGCCTGGACTCGCTTTCTCGCTCTTGCCAAGACTTGCCGGCATGCCGTTTCCGATTTCCCCAAAATCGCTCCCACCTCTGTGTACGAATAGTCGAAAATTTCATGAAGAAGGTACGCGGCACGCTCGACCGGGGAAAGACTCTCCAAGACCACCAGCAAGGCCATTGAGAGATCCTCCGACAGCTCGGTCAGCTCTTCCGGTGACCGCTCGAGCTCTTCGGAAACGAGGGGTTCAGGCAGCCATGGCCCAACATAGTGTTCGCGTTGGCTCTTAGAGGCTCGCAGTTTGTCGATGCAATGGCGGCTGCAGACGGTCATCAGCCAGCCCTCGGGGCTACTGACCTCGGATTGGTCCGCTTGGAACCACCGGATCAGCGTCTCTTGGACTGCGTCTTCGGCATCCTCCACAAGGCCGAGCATGCGATAGGCTAGCCCGAAGAGCCTGGGTCGCATATTTTCCAAGAGTTCGTCGGATGCGCTCTTCGTCAATTTAACTTCCTACACGGACTTGAACGGCTTGGCAGGTCTTTAGGATGCCAAGACCGCGCTTCGCCTTTGGAAAGAACAAGACCGTCGCTACAGCCAGCGACAACTCTGTGTGTATTTCCTTACCATAGCGTTCTTCTACTTGGTCCGCCAAATCATTGGCATCGGGCAAACGCAATGTGACGGCCTTCGCGAAATCATAGATCAGCTTTTCGTCTGGGGGCAAATTGGCGCCTCCAGCGAGAGCGGCTTGGATGAGGTTTTGATCCATTCCGGACTTCACTGCCTGATCGACTGTGATCTGGAGACACACGCCGCAATCCTCTGCCCTCATTGTTGCGAGCCGTGCGACGTTGAGTTGGGTGAGCGAAGCTTTGCGTTTATAGCTCATCAGCGGCGCTAGCCCTAAGAATTTCCAAACCGAGCCCGGTGCGTTTTCGGCAAGCAGGGTCAGCCACTCAAACCGCATGGGGTCTTGCTTTTGGCCCCAGCGCACGAAGGTCTTTTCAAGCCAAGCCATAGCGGCCTCCTTTTTGCTCTGAGTAAAGATTAAATGTAACGAGGGCGCTCAGGACTGCGGGAACGAAAATGGCGGGCGTGTCCACAATCAAGCTTGCGGGAGACAGACAGCCGGTAGCGACTTCCACGAGATGGAGGAGGGCATGAAGGACCAGCCATCCGCTTCCCACGGCCAAGAGGGGAACGCGCAGACTTTGGTAGTAGAGGCCGCCGGCGAAGCAGGCGCCGATGAGTGCAAATGTCAGTCCAATGTCCCGAACAAAATGCCTATTGTAGGGACCAGTATCTGGAACACCTGGTGTGGACCAGTACCAGAATTCCGTTCCGAACAGCATTACGGCGGCATTTGCGAGGCTGGCTGCCGCCAAAAACCCGATAAAACCCAGTCGCATCCGGTGAAGGAGCGAAGTTTCGCTGAGCGTCATTGAGAGGCTCCTTTCCTATCTATGGCTTTTGACAGGTATGACGGAACGGCGAGGGGATATGTGACAGGTTTTCTTGTGATGTTGGAACTCTCTTGATAAACCAAGTTCCACACCCTGAGCCCCAGGAAGTCAGGACAGAAAGGTTAGGACCAGTCATGAAAGAATATATGCAGTTTTACATCAACGGTCAGTGGGTCGATCCGGCTGAACCCGGCAAGACGTGGGACGTGATCAATCCTGCGACCGAAGAGCCTTGCGGACGTATCGCCATGGGCAGCAAAGCCGATGTCGACAAAGCGGTCGTTGCGGCGCGCAATGCCTTCCCCAGCTATTCTCAAACCAGCAAAGAAGAGCGCCTCGCGATTATCCAAAAGTACATGGAAATTTATACGGGCCGCCTTGCAGAGATCGAAGAAACGATTTCTCTCGAATTGGGGGCTCCGACATGGCTTTCAAAGGCGGTTCAGGCGCCGCTAGGCCTAGCCCACTTCAACGAGATCATGAACGTTCTCAAGGACTATGACTTCGAAGAACAGAAGGGTTCTGCTCTTGTCGTGAAAGAGCCTATCGGCGTGTGCGGGTTCATTACGCCGTGGAACTTCCCCATCAACCAGATCGTCTGCAAAGTGGCGCCGGCTCTTGCGGCGGGCTGCACCATGGTGGTGAAGCCGTCTGAAGAGACTCCCTTGAGTGCCGTTTTGCTTGCAGAGATCCTTCATGAGGCGGGATGCCCTCCAGGAGTGTTCAATCTCGTCAACGGTGACGGGCCCACGGTAGGCTCCGCCATTTCTTCTCATCCGGACATCGACATGGTGTCGTTCACTGGCTCAACCCGCGCCGGCATCCAGGTTGCCAAGGATGCGGCCGATACGGTGAAACGCGTTCATCAAGAGCTGGGCGGAAAGTCCGCGAATATCGTTTGCGAAGACGCTGACATCGAGAAGGCTGTCGCCGGCGGCGTGCAGAGCATGATGATGAATTCCGGCCAAGTGTGTACGGCGCCGTCGCGTATGTTTGTGCCTGAGAGCAAGCACGACCAGGCTGTCCAGGTGGCGAAGGCTACTGCTGAGTCGCTCCCGGTTGGTGATCCGTTCGCGGAAGGCACCAATATCGGTCCGGTTGTAAATGAGCGCCAGTTTGAGCGTGTTCAAAGCTATATCGAGCAAGGCATTAAAGAAGGCGCCGATCTCGTGACCGGCGGCACCGGCCGTCCGGAAGGCTACAACAAGGGTTTTTATGTTCGCCCGACCATCTTTGCCAATGTGAACAATGACATGGTCATTGCCCGCGAGGAAATTTTCGGTCCTGTACTGAGTATTATGCCGTACAAGTCTGAAGAAGAAGCTATCGAAATGGCCAATGACACGACCTATGGTTTGGCCGGGTATGTGCAGTCAGGCGACCCCAAGCACGCCCAAGAGGTTGGCTCCAAGATCCGGGCTGGCACCATCAACTTGAATGGCGCGGGCCCCGACATGGCGGCTCCGTTCGGCGGATACAAGCAGTCCGGCAACGGCCGCGAATGGGGTGAGTATGGCTTTGAGGAATTCCTCGAGGTCAAAGCCATGACCGGTGTGAAAGCCGCATGAGCTTACTCAAATAGAGTTGGTTGAAACGGCCGCCTTCGGGCGGCCGTTTTTTGTTGGCGTCTCTGAATGGCACACGATTAAGCGTTTTTTTATCGCTCGCTCCTAAAACAATCGGATCCCAGCCGAGTTCGGAGCCCCCGATGAGCGAGTCATCCACAAGCGCCATTTCTTTAAATAAAACAACGAGATATCTCGTTCCTCTGTTCACCCTAACCTTAGGGCTCAGTGCCTTTTTGCTGTTTTGGATTCAGCCGCTTATTGCGAAGGTCTTGCTTCCCTATTTCGGCGGGTCACCTGCCGTGTGGACGACGAGCATGGTGTTCTTTCAGGCGGTGCTGCTTGCCGGCTACAGCTACGCCCATCTGCTGGCGCGATTCAAATGGGTTCATCAAGTGGCCGTGCATGCGGTGCTTCTGCTTTGCGCCTTATTGTTTTTGCCTTTTGGCGTTTCCGATGCGCTTTTGACGTCAACCGAGAATTGGGAACCGAGTTTCCAGCTCTTGGCGGTTTTGGGATTGTCCGTCGGCGTTCCATTTCTGGTGATCTCGGCGACGGCCCCCTTGTTGCAGGTTTGGTTTTCTTACACGTCTCATGTAGATGCGGAGGATCCGTACTTCCTGTACGGAGCAAGCAACTTTGGCAGCTTGCTTGCGCTCTTGGCGTTTCCCATCGTCCTTGAAACGACATTGGGTTTGGAAAACCAATCGATCCTTTGGGCCGCTGGGTTTGCGACTTTGGCGGTGTTCATTCTTACCTCGTTTGGGTTGGGCCAGGTAAACCAGGGTGCGATCGAAGTCGAATCTGATGTGTCCGAGGCGGCGGTGCGCGTTTCTTGGGCCGAGCGGGCAAAATGGCTCGGCTATGCTTTGGTACCGTCTGCGCTCCTCAACTCCTTCACCCTCAAAGTATCGACGGACATCGCGGCTGCGCCGCTTTTGTGGGTGATTCCGTTATCGCTCTACTTGGTCACCTTCATCGTGGTCTTCGCGCGCAAACCGATGATCTCCCACGACTGGGTCGTTCGCTATACGCCGATGGCTGCATTGTTATTGCTGATCCTGCCTTGGGTGTCGCACACATTTGTCGGGCTGCTTCTGCATTTCCCCGCCTTCTTTATCATCGCATTGATGTGTCATGGGGAGTTGGCCGCGCGTCGGCCGGACAAGCGGCGCTTGACAGAGTTCTACCTGCTCATGTCGCTCGGCGGCGTGATCGGCGGCGGATTGACGGCGATCCTTGCGCCTCTTGTCTTTGATTCCTTGGTTGAATATCCAATCGCTTTGGCGGGCGCTTTGTTGCTCTTGCCGGCGGCCAAAAAATTTCAGACTTGGAAGTTTGATGCCGGACTCGCCGTCGGGGTTCTCGTGATCGCGTTATTGATCGGAACCTTCGGCACATCTTTGGTCAGTGCGGATTCAGAATGGGCGCCGTTCGCTGAAAACGGCGTGATCGTCTTTCTAGCTTTTGTCGGTTTGTGCGCCTACGCCATGCGAGACTTGCCGGTTCGCTACGGTTTGATGATTGGCGCTTGCCTTTTGGCGGACACATATACGGTTAAAGAGGGTGAAATTCTTCACCGGGAGCGCAGCTTCTTTGGGATTTACAAGATCCTCAATATTGATGATCAGTACACCATGTTCCTGAACGGGACGACGGCCCACGGAGCTCAGGCGATTGCGGAAGAACATCAGACCTCAAGCATACTCTATTATCACCAAGAGGGCGCTTTTGCGGATGTTTTTAACGCCGTGCACCAAGTGAAGCCGGAAACGCAAGTGGGCGTTATCGGTCTCGGCTGCGGCGGGATGGCGTGTTACCGGCGCCCCGGCGATACGTGGACATTTTATGAAATCGATCCTGTTGTCGCCGAACTTGCCAAAGACGAAAGGTTCTTTACGTATCTCGGCAAATGCGCGTCCGACGAAAGCGTCGTGATTGACGATGGCCGTAAAGCCATTGAAAAGTTAGATGACGGATCAATGGATATCCTTGTTGTCGATGCCTTTACATCGGATGCCATTCCCATCCATTTGCTGACCAAAGAGGCCATCGCGACCTATATGTCGAAACTCAAGGATGACGGCGTGTTGGCGATGCATGTGTCGAACCGTTACTTGGAATTGCGGCCGATCATTCACCGTATTGCAGGTGAGCTTGGACTGAACGGGGTGCTCTCCTATCATGATATTGAGGCGGAACTGGCGCGCATCGAGAGCAACGAGGGGCTTTTGTTCTCGCCGGCTCGTATCGTGGTTCTGTCAAAGCAAGGCTTTGATGTAACGACGCTGCCGTTCGAGCACAAATGGACGTCGTTCAACGACTTCGAGACGGACGGTCCCGCGTGGACCGACGACCGGTCCAATATTGTCGAAGCGATTAATTGGTTCTAGTGCTTGACGTCATCACAAGGAGCACCCGGATCGCGCCTTTGGCGCGTCCAAGTGTAAACTCCGCGACGAAGTGATCCAGGAGCCGCTTGTTCTGTTTTCTTGGCCTTGGATTGCCGCGCCGCCATCGGCGGCTCGCAATGACGCTTCCTAACCCCGAAATGGGCGTCCTTTGGGCAAATCAAATTCCACATAGTCCTGCATCTTTTGCGTGACCTCGGAGACATCGCCTTCCAACTGGTCCACACCGATCACAGGCCCGAACTTGAGCCTGAAGGTCTGTCCGCGCTTGTTAAGCATCTCATAGAACAAAGTCATGTTGCGTAGTTCATCGCTGAACTGATGAAAAAAGTAGTAGAGCCAAGAGTTTTTCGCGGTGATGTGCAGAGGCACGACCGGAGTCTGGTATTTACGTATGAGATTGAGCGTTGTGTTGAGCCAGGGCCGTTCACGCAATCCTTCCCGCGTCATGCGGGCGATCCCTCCCGAGGGAAAGATCACAACAGCTTCGTTTTGCTTGAAGGCGCGGGCCGTGTGCTTGACCATCTCTTTCGTCTTGGTCACGTTCCGCTTCTCGTTGACCCACTCGACAGGAATGAGCAAGTCCAGGAGCCCAGGGGCCACCCGAACCGCATCGCGGTTCGCAAAAAAGCTCAGGTCCTCACGCACGCGCATCAAGGCTTCGTAAAGGGCGATCCCATCAACAATGCCGCTGGGATGGTTTCCCACAATCATCACGCGCCCCGTTGTAGGAACATGTTCCAGACCGCTTACATCCAAGTTGACGGGAATCTGGCGACAGAGTTCCTGCATACTCTCATGACCGTCGGTGAGGGCGATGCTGTCGGCCATGTCGATCGCTTCGTTGTACTGCAGCACCGGATAGAGGAATTGCCGGATCGCCCACCAAACCGGCGGGATCTTTCGCAGTTTTTCCGCCCGCTCTTCAATCAGAATGTCGACGATGTGCTTGTCATCGGAAGGTTGGATTTCTTCTGCAAGGGAGGGCAGGGCCGCAATGGCACGGGTGGAGACCGCTGACTTCATTAAATTCCGCCGTTTTTCGGGACTATTTCACATGTCGCTCGATCACGCTAGACCCCGTTCATGTTCGCGGCGGGACCCAAGGTTCGCCATAGATCTGCTCTGTGTTTTGCCTTAAACTTAGTCGAGACCATGGCCGAAGTCAGGAACAGGGAGACAAAGATGTCTGTAGCCTACGAACTGGATATTCCGTCTGTCAAAGAGCGTGTGTCTCCGGACGAGTGGGAACAACGCGTTAATCTGGCTGCGCTTTACCGCCTTGCGGCTGCGAACGGTTGGGACGACATGATCTTCACTCATATTTCGGCACGTGTCCCGGGGCCGGAGCATCACTTCTTGATTAACCCCTATGGCATGTTCTTTGAGGAAATCACCGCATCCAGCCTCGTTAAGATCGACATCGACGGAAACATTATTGATGATACGGAGTTCTCGATTAATCCGGCCGGATTTACAATTCATAGCGCGATCCACGATGCTAGAGAGGACGCAAAATGCGTTATTCATCTGCACACGAACGATGGATGCGCGGTGGCTGCGCAACAAGAAGGCCTTATGCCTTTGACCCAGCATGCCATGTTGATCCGCGAAGATGTTGCTTACCATGACTTTGAGGGCGTGGCGCTCGACCTTGACGAGAGAGAGCGTCTTGTTGCCGATATGGGAGAGAAAGGAAGTTTGCTTCTACGCAATCATGGGACCCTGACGGTGGGCGAGACGTGTGCCGACGCTTGGTTGCGGATGTACTATCTGGAACGGGCGTGCACGATGCAAGTCAAGGCCCTCGCCGGAAACGCCACGATCAATTTCCCCAATGAAGGCGTTCCGGAAAAAACGGCGGGCCAAGGCGTGGCGGCATTCCAAGGATTCCTAGGCGATTTGGCTTGGCCCGGCCTGCTTCGCTGGCTTGATCGGCGTGATGTGAGCTACCGGAATTAGGCTGACCTGAAACGACGGGGGGCTCTTCCCAAAGTCCTCTACAGAACCAGAGGGGCACATCGCGCTGATGTCGGAGACACCTTGATTTCCGAGACATGACGACCGAGACGCCCGAAAAAGAAAACGCAAATGAGCCCCGGCTGCGCAGGGCGGGTTTTTTGCGGCTCGCTCACTCTGCGAACGATGCCCTTCAGGTGACGCCGTTTTGGCCCTGGGTAAGGACGTTCTGGATTCTCCTCGTGCGGCCTGTCGAGCGGTTCTATACTGACGGTACAAGCACGTACGCCGGGAACGTGGCCTTTTTCAGTCTGCTTGCTATGTTTCCTTTTCTCATCTTTGTAGCGGCCGTTGCGTCATTCTTTAACGAGGACGCCGCACTCATTGCTCTTCTCAATCGGTTGATTTCCGAACTCCCCCCCATTACGGCGAATCTCATTGAGCCCAACATCAAGGCGGCGGTCGGAAACAATAGCGGTTCGCTCTTGACATTCGGCATGCTGGGCGCGCTGTGGGTGGCCTCAAGTGCGGTTGAAACACTTCGGACAGGTCTTAATCGGGCTTACCGTGTGTTTGATGGCCGAAACTACTTTTTCCACCGGGCCAAAGGCATCTTGGTCGTGATTATTATCAGCATCATGATTGCCTCCTATATTGGCCTTAACTTCCTTGTGCCGATTGTGTTGGAGTGGTTTCGGGACGAGCCGGAGATACGGTCGCGCATGGAGGGCATCTACGATGTTGGCCGCTGGATGCTGCCCCTGGTGTTGATCAGTATCAATGCCGCTTTGCACCGTTTTCTCGCCTATATGGACTACACATGGCTCGAAATCTTACCGGGCGCGGCCTTGTCTTTTCTGCTCTGGACGTTCTTGGTGTCCTTCTTTGTAACTTACGTTCAAAGCGCGATGGGATTCAGCGCCGTTTACGGCGGATTGGGCGGCATTATCGTCTTGCTGCTCTTCTTCTACCTTTCGGCGACCACGTTTTTGCTGGGGGCGGAGTTTAATGCGGTCTTGAAGACGGAGGTGAGGGGCCATGAACACTGATGGGGTATCACTGTTCGAGCGGCTTTAGCCATTTCTTTAGGGTTTCCGGTTCGTATAAAGATCCTGCGGAAACGAAACTGTTGCGACGATAGACTTCTTCAACTTCCTCACTCAAGCGGACTGCGCGCTGCGCCAGTTTTTCCCACTTGCCTTCAATCGCGAACGAGTTCAGCCGCTGCAGGTCGCGGCTCCAGCTCACCAACACGCTGTATGTCTTGCGCTGGTGCTCAAAGGGAAACCTCTCGGCAATTCCGGCCAGCTGATAGCGAAGCGATGCGATCACAAAAGAAGCTCCGTCTGCGTTCTTGCCTTCTGCCAATTCGATCAGCACACGCAATCCCCGCGACGTATCTTTCAAATCCTCTTCAAGGGTGATGGGTTCGGTTTGCTTGTCGCGGGGCTGTAAGGCGTTCATGTAAGCCAAGAGAGCATCGATCAACGTGCCTGTCGGCTGCTTGCCGGAAAACTCCTGCGTGATCACTTCTAAAGTGAATGCACGCAATGAGGGTTCGCGACCGTCATGTCCGTAGGGCGCCGTATTTGCGACGTTTACGAGGTCCGGAATCTCAATCGGGTTAAATGTGTTGTCCCCGAGGGTCTTGCTGAACACCGCGCTCGTTGTGTCAAATGTTCCAGGCCGGGAGGAATGGGATTCCATGAAGAAATTTCTGTTGGCATATCCATTCGTATGGCAAATCTGACATGTGAGTCCTTCGCGTGCGGCAAATCCGCCGAAGATGACCGGCGAGCGAAAGGCGATTCTTCCAAGCTCATACTCCAAGTTCCAGTCCGTTTGAGGATCATAATTCACCGGTTCCGCGGGACGGGATGTAAGTGCGGTGAGCCGGTCGGACCGTTGGTCGAGCCACCTGATGTCACGTAGTTTGGGTTCGATCGGTTCGGCGGTTTGGCCACCGACAATAAAAAAGCCGGCGCACAGGAGACCTAATGCGCCGGCCTTCCAACCAGGGGTCGTATACTTATCCGTCCACTGTGCTCTTTTCGTGTTCATCGATTACTGACTTGAGATCATCATATTGGGTGCAGCCAAAGGGGCAGATCTGGTCCAGTTTGGCAAGTTGAGCGTACGCCTTGTCCATTTCGCCCAACTCTGCGTAAAGCTCGCCCAGATATTCATTCGCGCCTGCGTGGTTATCGTCGATTGCCAATGCGGCGAAATAATAGCCTTTGGCGACGTCATAAGCGCCGAGCTTGCGATGACTGTAGCCCAGATAGGTTATCGCGTCTGCATCGCGCGCGTCTTCGGCAACCAGTCCTTCCAGGACTTCGATGGCGTCTTCATAGTCTTCGGCATTCACCAACCGTGCGGCGCGGCGATAGAGCCTGTCGCGCGGCGGTTCCGGTAAGATCAAGAACGATTGTTCCGCGCCGGCGCCTTCGATGGCCGATGCGAGCGCATCAATCGACGCTTGAATCTCATATTCGTTCGTGCACGGCGCACTACAGGTGGCTAAGATTTCCTCGAGCTCGTCGAGCTGCGCCTGAGCAGAAGCTGACTCTCCGTTTTTCAGGTGAACCATGCCTAGTTTTTCCCAGGCTCCGGTTATTGTCGTTTCATACTTGATCGCCTTTTCGAGGTTCTTTTGGGCCTCCTTCAGGTCTTCGAGCGCGAATTGGGACATTCCCAGGTAGGCCCGCGCGTCACCGGAGCGGCGTTTCAGGCGGGTCGCTTTCTTAAAGGCTTTCGCGGCTTTCGCGTAGTCGCCGGAAACATAGGCAGCGATCCCGTTGTTGTAGTTCTCCGAAAACTCCGCTTCGACATCGCGTTCTTGGGCTGCGCCTGTTCCCGTACCGCTCGGAAGTCCGCCGGTTGGGGCTGCGAATGCGGATTGCGTAAGGATGCCGCCCAGTCCGATCGCGATTGCCGAACCGCAAACGATCAATTGCCTGTTAATTGACTTCACGATGACCCTCCCTTTGAATTCGTGTGTCAGGACGTTACGACAGAGAACGCGAGCCAGCTAGTGCGCCTCTCCATTTTGTGATTAAAGCTGAATGGAACAAAAGCAAACTGAGGACGTCCATGAACAAGCAATTCATCCTGAAGGAGATCCCGAAAGGAAAACTGACTGCTGACCATTTTGAACTCGTGACCGCAGACATGCCGAATCCTGCCAGCGGCCAGATTCTTGTGAAAACCAAAATCATGTCTTTGGACGCGGCGAACCGGGCCTGGATGCAAGGGGCGACGTACCGGGAAGCCCAAGGCGCCGGGGCGGTCATGTCCGGCGGGGGGCTGTGTGAAGTGCTCGAATCGAAATCCGATAAATTCAAGCCCGGAGACTTAGTCTTTGCCGATTGTGGCTGGCAGACCCATGCAGCGCTTGAGCCCAGGGGCCTTGAGAAGGTCGAGCCGATGGATCCTGAGAGCTACCTCTTGAGTGCCTACGGGGTGACCGGGCTGACAGCCTATTTCGGCCTATTGGAAATCGGTCAGCCGAAAGAAGGCGAGACCGTGTTCGTTTCGGCGGCCGCCGGTGCGGTGGGAACCATTGTTGGGCAGATTGCCAAGATCAAAGGGTGCCGAGTTGTTGGTGTCACGAGTTCCGAAGAAAAAGGGCGCTTGCTGACGGATGAACTGGGATTTGATGCTTATGTGAACCGGAAAGAACAAGATATCCGGCAAGCGATTGCCGAAACTTGTCCTAAAGGGATTGATGTCTATTTCGACAACACGGGCGGCGAGATTCTTCAGGCCGTGCTTTTTGCTCTGAATTTGTACGGGCGGATTTCGTGTTGCGGCGCTGTGTCCCAATATGATCAGCCAGGTGCCGGGGCGGGAATTGTCGGCATCCCCGGCATGCTCGTTGTCAAGCGCGCCTTGATGCAGGGTTTCATCGTCATGCAATACTATGACAAAAAGCGGGAGGCTCTTGACGAAATGCAGCAGTGGGTGAGTGAGGGCAAGATCAAAGTCAAAGAAGACATTCTGGACGGATTTGAGCAGTTGCCTGCGGGCTTGGTCGGCCTTCTGGCCGGTGAGAATGTCGGCAAGCGGATGGTTCGGGTCTCAGAGTAGGACGTCAATTGCTCATTCCCGGATTGCCCAGCAGGGACGGAGCGGCATATGTTCAGTCCAATAAGTTAGCTCTCACCGTTTCTTTGGTCGTTTCTGTGACGCCCAGACGCTTTTCAAGGTACGCCTCTACGGAACCGTACTCTTGCTGAATGGCGGTGATTGCTGAGCGTAGATAGTCCGCATCGACGGCGACCATGGGCCGGAACACCTCCGGGTCGCTTGTCTTAAGTCCGTATTCGTCCAGCGCCCGCTGGACAATCTGCATGAGCCGGTGGTCGGCTGGGTAGAACTGGTTTGTGAGGAGATAATCCTCAAAGATGAGATCCTCTTCAACTCCCAAGACATGAAGGATCAGATAGGCGCCAAGACCTGTTCTGTCTTTGCCGGCGGTGCAATGAAAGAGCAACGGACAGTCGGTTCTGTTGGCGAGGAGGCGAAGCATTTCCGTGTAGTGCGCTGCGTAGTCTTCCGGCATCTCCCGGTACACCTGGATCATCAAATCGCGCGCGCTGATTTCCTCGTTCACCAATTGGCCAAAAATGCTTGCGCCTCCCTCCGCCATGTCATTCGGGTGCGGATGAGTGGCGATATAAGGTTCGTGATCGTCGTGCCAAAGGGAGGGCGCATCGGTGCGTTCCGGTAGACGCCGAAAATCCACCACGGATTTGATCCCCAAATCCATCACTCTGTTTCGGTCGGTTTGTGTCAATTCGTTCAATTTGCCTGAACGGAAGAGCTTGCGCCAGGCGATCTGCCGGCCGTCCTTGGTTGTGTAGCCGCCGAGATCTCGAAAATTGTAGCCGCCTTCGAGTTCGATCGCTCGTGAATGGTTCTCGGCCATGTTTGTGCCTCCATGCTGAGTGACGACTGATACCCCTCTACAAAGTCGCAACAGGGAAGTGACAGCGCCCGCCGACACAGCTACATAAGCGAAGCAAAAGATACAAGGAGTGCTCTCATGCCCGACCCCGTTATTCTTGTCGAAAAAGTCGGTGAAACCGCCACCGTCACCTTGAACCGGCCTAAGGCGATGAACGCGCTTTCGGTCGAGTTGCGGCGGGCGATTGCAGAAACCTTTGATGATTTGGAGAAGGATCCCGGCATTCGAGTCGCAATTCTAACCGGTGCGGGCAAAGCGTTTACAGCCGGGCTGGATCTCAAAGAATTGGGCGCGGGCGATGCCTCCGTGGGCGGCGCGGTGAGCGGTGAAGATGTGCCGGATCCAGCTCGGTCCATGGCCCGTTTCTCAGGACCGATTATCGGTGCTATCAACGGCGTGGCGATCACCGGCGGCTTTGAGATCGCGTTGGCCTGTGATGTCCTCATCGCGTCCACGAATGCTAGGTTTGCCGATACGCATGCGCGGGTTGGCGTTATGCCCGGCTGGGGGCTGAGCCAAAGACTGTCACGGGCCGTTGGCATCTACCGGGCGAAGGAACTCTCCTTGAGCGGAAACTTTTTGTCGGCGGAACAAGCGGCCGAGTGGGGATTGGTAAACCGGGTCGTTGCGCCTGAAGACCTGATGCCCACCTGCCGTCAGCTGGCGGAGGATATGCTCTCCGTGGTGCCGGATATGCTTGTGCAGTACAAGTCTTGCATCGATCAAGGATTTGACGAGGCCTTTGGGGAGGCGATGAAAGTGGAGCAACGTTTGGCGCGCCAGTCGAAAGTAGACGTTTCAGCCGATGCGATCGAAGAGCGCCGCAAAGGGGTCCAGTCACGGGGACAAAGCCAAACGGCGTGATGGCTATCGAAATGCCGTCTTTGTGAGGAGCGTTTTTGCGCGACGAAGCAATCCAAGGCGGCGAGCGCCCGACATTGCTGCTCTGGATCGCCACGCCGACGATTGGCCGGCTCGCGATGACGATTCGTGTCTAACTTTTCAGGTCGAAACTTTCCGTGTGTGGACCATGAGCGTTCGGTAGGGGAAATCGACAATATCCTGGCCGCTGAGCTCCGGTGTCCGCTCAATCAGCCCCTCGATATTTTGGCGAAGCCGCACCTTTTCGTCGTCAGGCAAAAGTGAAATGTAGCTGATGGAAAAGGAGCGTTGAATGATCACAGTTTCAGGAGGCCCGCGATGAATATACCGGGCTTCGTGTTCCTGAAGTGGCCCCAGTTCGTCCGAAGGAAATAAGTCTCTCCACCACCCTTTGTGGTATTGGGGCGTTTCCTCATGTTCATAGACCTTCAACATCTCCTCAAGTTCAACCGCCCACGGGACGGACTGGTCCCGGTAGTTCCAGATCAGTCCCAGGGCGCCGCCGGGTTTGAGAACACGCGAGATCTCCGCCAGGGCATCTCTGGTCGCAAACCAGTGAAAGCACTGTGCACACAAAACAGCGTCTGCCGATTCATCTGTAAGCGGAATATCGGTTGCCGATCCCGGGCGCGCATCGATGCCCGGTAGGAACCGAACGAGTTCGTCGCGCATGGTCTCCACGGGTTCAACGGCGATGACTCGCGCACCTGTGCGCGCCACAAACTGTGTGAATTTGCCCGTGCCGGCGCCCAAGTCCAATGCGCTCGACCCGGTGCTTAGACCGATCGTGTTATTCAGCCAGGGAACAACGTCTTGCGGATAATCGGGCCTTGCCTGGGCGTAATCGGCCGCGGCAACAGCGAAGCCTTCAGCAGCTTCTTCTCGCACTCCAGGAGGCCGATTGGTGGGGGTGGTCATAAAGGTCGTTCATTGTCGAGTGCCGTAAAGATGACATTGGCCAGGCCGCTGATATCGGCGCTGTCTTCGTCCGGCGTGTAGCCAAGTCGGACGATCACCATGCGCTGGGACGGGATAATGATTACATATTGTGCTTCAAATCCGGCGGCCATATAGGCGTCCGCAGGCAGGCCGGCTTCGCGAGGGGAAAACTTTCGCTCGGGATCATTGAGCCACCAGTGTTGACCATACATGCCTTCAGACCCCGCCGTCGGTGTACGGGCGTCGTAGACCCATCCGTCCGGCAACATGCGCTGTCCTCCCACGATCCCATTGTTGAAATAGAGGAGACCAAATCGGAGCCAGTCTCTCGCCGTTGCAAAACCGAACGAAGATCCAACGAGATGTCCGCTTGCATCTGTTTCAATGATGGCGCTTTCCATGCCGAGCGGAGCGAACAAGGTGCGCCGCGCAAACGCGGCCGGATGCTCTCCATTTTTGAGGGCGATTTCCCCTATAATCCGTGACAAGATGTTTGTCGTGCCGCTGGAATAGTACCAATGATCGCCGGGGGTGTGGGCCAGCGGGCGATGGGCCGTGTATGTGCCTGCGGCCGGATGATTAAACAACATGGTGGTCACGTCCGAAGGCGGAGAGTACCGCTCGCTGAAATCAAGCCCGTCGGTCATTGTAAGGAGGTGCCTAACTGTGATCGCGTTTCTCGGATCAATTTCGTCTTGCCATTCGGCAACGGGTGCGGCTGCATCGGGATCTAATTGACCGCTTGCCACAAGAATGCCTGCTAGTGCGTGGATCATACTTTTCGTCATGGACCAGCCCTGGTGCGGCATATCAGATGTGAATCCGTCCCCATAAGCTTCGGCGAGGATCGCATTGTTGCGGGACACGATCACGGCTCGGGTGCGCAGGCTTTCGCGCGCGACGTAGTCCTCGATGGCCTGTTGGAGATTTGGCCTCATCTCTATTCTGATCAGCGTCTCTTCCATGGGCGGTTGAGCAATGGACTCTGCTTGAAGTTCTTCTTGCGTACGGCCTTTGACGAGGACGCAGCCGAGGCTCGGACGGTAAACCGCAACGGAGGTGATGGGCCCGAAGGACGATTGAGCAAGGCGGTCGGCTTCGTTAATCTCGGTCGATAAGTAAGAGTAGCCTGAGAGCTCTCGGGACAGCACGTCCTCCAATGAGCGTCCCGATACGAACACGGAAGAACAGGCCATCTTGGCTGCGTAGCCCGACGCTACTTCCAACATGGGCCGCAAGATAAAGAGGCCACCAAGTGCGAGAGCGATAATGGTGCCTGCTATGATGATACGTATCGGGCTCATTTACACCGCCTTCCAGCTCCGTTGTGGGTTTACAACGACTCACAAAGTCGCCGCTGGAAGTTTATGTAATGTTAAACACGCCTGTCGACGTCATGAGTATGCGTTCACCCGACCGGATCGAGCCGTGGACGTACGCTAAGCGTTTTCCCAGTCTGTCGATGTAGCCGTCGGCTTCCAGCCAATCCCCTAATTTCGCCGGGCCTAAGAAATTGGTGCTCAGATTCACAGTCGTCACGGCAGGATTGGGAGTTTTGCTCAAATAGACCTGAAAACTAAGGGCAACGTCGGCCAAGGTGGTCAACACGCCGCCGTGGGCAATGTCCACGTAATTGATATGATGATCCATGATCCGCAAGCCGACGAGAATGGTGTCTTCGGTTCTTTTGGTGAAGTAGGGGCCAACATGGCCCAAGTACTTCCCCTTGAATTGTGCGGGTTTGAAGCCCTCGGGGATGTCATGCTCCAGTGAATCCGTCATACCGGCTCTCCTAAAGCTTGCGCGCGATCGATTCGTGTTTCCATGTCTTTCTTGATGTGTTTCGCGGCGAAGTAAAGGAACGCAAAGCCAATCGGGTAAGAGATTAGAACAATCATCAGAGCGTTTCGCAGTCCGTCCGCTTGCGAGGCTCCGCTCTCAACGAAGAAGTCCGATAGCCTCCCCGTTGTATACGGACCAAGAGCGAGGCCGACCAGAGTTAACAGGAGCAGAAACAGGGCCATTGCGGACGCCCGCATACGCGGCATGACAAGGTCCATAACCGTCGCGTAGGAGGCGCCGATCCACATGCTTTTCAAAACGTTTGCAAAGAATGCAAGGATGTAGACCGAGACGAGATTGGTGCTCAACAAAAACCCGAGACCAACGGGAATGGCGAGCGCCGATGAAAGAACCGCCACATAGATGCGCGAGGCGGCGAACCGTTCCTTCAATATATCTGAAACATATCCGGCCGACGTCACTCCGAGCCAGCCGCCGATGGCAGCACCGAGTCCCAGATAGAGGCTGATCTCCCCGGCCGTCAGATCAAAGGCGCGCATAACGTAAGGAGGCATGAACGCGGCATAGCTATACGTCACAAAAGGAAAAAATGGAAAACCGATGAGCACGAACAACATCGCTTTCGATTGGAAGATCATGGCGTAAGCGGCGGGATCCTTTAGCCGCAAGCATTGGATCCACGTGATCGTGGCATAAACGCCAAGCCCCAAGGCGATCCACTGGATGGGGTCGCCGACCAATTGGACGAGCGTGTAAGCTGCAATTGTCACCGCCATCGCCGCGGTAATGTTGAGCATGTAGTCTTCTTCTTTTGCGCCAGCTCTCTGCAGTCCTAAGACCGTGAATGGAGGAACCACACATGTAAATTCGTACCAGGCCTGCAGAAACGGTTTGGGATGATCCGGTGTACGGATGCCCTCACTGGCACCTCGGATTGGTTCCTTAAGAGTCTTCACCCAGAGGGCCATCAACAGGCCGGGAAGTCCAACGATAACAAAGGCAGCTTGCCATCCCTTCAAACCCAGCGGGGCGAGGGAAGGGTCGGGAAAGGCTGCGTTCCAGTTGTCGACGATGAGGCCGCCGAGAAAAATACCAATGCCAGAGCCGATATAGATTCCGCTGGCATAGATGGCGAGCGCGGTTGCGCGTCGCTCCGGTGGAAAGTAGTCCGACAACAGAGAATTGGCGGCTGGCGAAGCGCTGGCCTCACCGACGCCCACGCCGATACGAAACGCAGCAAGGCTGGCAAAGTTTTTGGCAAAGCCCGACATGGCCGTCATGAGGCTCCAAAACCCCAGTCCGATGGAAATGAGCCGGGTGCGACTCCAAACATCAGCTAGTCGGCCAAGCGGAATTCCAAACACCGCGTAGAAGACCGCGAAGGCCGTTCCGTACAAGAAGCCGAGCTGGGCGTCGGAAATCCCTAAATCGGCTTTGATGTCTTCGGCGAGGATTGTCAGTATTTGTCGGTCGATGAAATTAAAGACGTAAACAATCACCAATACGAAGAGCACGTAGTTTGCGTACCGGCCGCCGACTTCGCTCGAGTTTTCGGCCGCAGAACTCTTGCCCGGTGCTTCGGTCGTATCGGTCATGTCACTTCCTTGTGAGAGCGTGGGAAGGCCGCGACCCTATTTCCGCTTGCTTGAACTGTAAAGCGGAGAAGAAAATCCAAATTTTTCAATAGCTTGGATCTGATTTCGCTGTTTGCAACTCAGTGCTGCGGTGGCCAAAATTGACGGATCCTGAACTTTTGATCTATAGAAGTCAGAACATACCGGCCGGTCGGTATTGTGGATTAAGGTCTAATCTTGAGCCAAGCATCTACCGAAACGAGGAGTGACGACAGCGCGCCTGTAAAGCCGAACCTGCGTGAGCGTCTCCTCGAGGCTGCGTTTGAGGTCACTTATGCAAAGGGCTTCCGGTCCTGCGGTCTCAATGACATTTTGGCGCTTGTCGGCGCAACCAAGGGCGCGCTCTATCACCATTTTGGCTCCAAAACTGAGCTTGGATATGCGCTCGTCGACGAGCATATCAGTCGTTTCGTGCGAGAGAGCTGGATCGAACCCTTGGAAACCGACGGGGACGGGATCGAGGCGATCAAAGAAGCATTTCTTGCCGGCAGAGAACGCGCGCTCGCTAAGGGGATGCGCGTGGAATATGGCTGCCCCCTGAGCAATCTCGCTCATGAGATGGCGTCCGTGGACGATGGATTTCGAGAACGGATCGATCGGGTCTTTGCGGAATGGCGGGCAAAGCTGGCAGCGCTCATCGAGAAAGAACAACTTGAGGGCCGTGTCCGCACGGACATCAGTCCCACACAGACGGCAACGTTCATCATATCCAGTTTTCAGGGGTGCATGGCACGTACGAAGATCACGCGTGACCCTGAGACCATGGAGGAAGGCATGGCTGCCTTGTTCACCTACTTGGATTTGATCCGGGCGGATATGCCGGGCGTAACGCAGAATTGAAACAGTGTTTCCGCTTCACCACTGCGGAATGAGTTGTTGGGGATACAATTATGAGTGATCACACTGCTGAATATCAGAACGGCAACGGAGGTTTGGTTGCGGGCTATGCACGCCTGATTGTAAATTTGCGATGGCTGGTGATTTTGATCATGTTGGGGGTGGTCGGTTTTGTTGGGAGCGGCGGCCGGTTCATCGAATTCTCGGGTAACTACCGTTACTTTTTTGATGAGGGTAATCCCTACCTCCAAGCGTTCGATAAGATCGAGAAGACCTATTCCAAGTTGGATTCCATCATCTGGGCCATTCAACATGATGAGTTGGATGCCACGGAACAGGAAGTGGCGCAAATCGTCTACGACTTAACGGAACGGGGATGGCAAGCGCCTTATAGCATTCGCGTCGATTCGTATACAAACTTTCAATACACGCAAGCGTTTGAAGATGATTTGGTGGTTGAAGATCTCGTAGATGATCCGTCGACAATCGATCGTGCCCGCGCGGAAGAGTTGAAAAAGATCATCGACCAGGAACCTGCGCTCGCGAAGCGCATGTTATCCGAAGACGACAAAACCACCATCGTCATGGTGACCTTGAAGATGGACCAGGACAACAATGCGGCCGTGATGGAGATCATGAATTATGCGTGGGCCGAGGCCGACCGCATCATGGCCGAGAATCCCAATGTCCATGTGGCCGTCTCAGGGTCTGTCGGCATTGCGCATTCTTTTATCACATCCGCCCAGCATGACGTAACGACGCTGTTTCCGATTGTGATCGTCATGCTTGTTTTGGCGATGTATCTCTTGACCCGGTCAATCCCCGGGACGCTTGCAACGCTTCTGGTGGTATTGCCTGCGGCGATCATGACCATGGGGACCGCCGGATGGTTGGGGATACAGCTCTCGCCGCCTTCCGCCAATGCGCCCACTTTGGTCTTGACGGTCGCGGTTGCGGACTCGATCCATATTTTGGTCACGGCACTGATTGCCATGTATCGTGGGCGGGACAAGCATGACGCCATCGTTGAGAGTTTGCGTGTGAATTGGGGACCGGTCATGTTGACCAGCGTCACCACGGCGATCGGGTTCGCCAGTCTTAACTTCGCGGAAGCGCCACCGTTCCGGGATCTGGGCACTCTCTCGGCGATCGGTGCGCTTTACGCCTGGATCTTGTCGATCACTCTCTTCCCGGCACTCTTGGCTGTTCTTCCGCTCAAGGCGCGAGGCAGTCTGGAAGGCCAAAGCCGCTTCATGGAGAGTTTCGGCAGAGGGGTGTTGGCGGTTCGCTACCCTCTTTTGATAATTCTCGCAGGCGTCATCGGCTGGTCGGCCTATGCCATCCAAAGCATCGAATTCAATGACAACTACGTTGAGTACTTCGATGAGCGCGTTCGCTTCCGCGTTGATAGCGACTGGATGGACGAAAATACAACCGGTGTTGCCCAGCTCAATTACTCCATGGAGGCGGGGCGCTACGGGAATGTGTCTCACCCTGAGTATTTGCGACTCATTGATGACTTTGCCGAGTGGGCGCGAGAGCAACCCCGGGTCGAGCACGTGGCCGTCTTTTCCGATGTGATGAAACGCGTCAATAAAAGTATGCACGGGGATGATTGGGACTATTACAGGATTCCAGACTCAACGGAGGCAGGTGCGCAATATCTCCTGCTCTATGAGATGAGTTTGCCCTACGGCTTGGATCTGAACGACCAGGTGAATATCGATAAAACCGCGACGCGCTTGATCGTCACATTGGGGAACCTGACGACAAAACAAATAGGTGAGTTTGAGGCTGCCTCCAACGCATGGATGGAGGCCAATATGCCTGAAGACATGCGGGCAAATCCGGCCGGCCAGTATCTGATGTTCTCCTACATCAACTTCACAAACTTTGAGCAAATGAGAACGGGGACGTTGATTGCTCTACTGATCATTTCGTTCTGTCTTATGGTTTCTCTACGCAGTTTCAAACTTGGTCTGATCAGCTTGGTTCCAAATGTGGCGCCTCCTTTGGTCGCTTTTGGGCTCTTTACGCTCTATTCTGTTGAGGTTGGCTTCTGGTCGTCGTTTATTGTTGTCGTTGCACTCGGCCTTATTGTTGATGCGACCGTTCACTTCCTCAGCAAATACAAGCGCGCCAAAGTCGAACTGGGGTATTCGACCCGCGATTCCATCGTCTATGCCTATGGGACTGTAGGGACGGCTTTGTTCGTTGCGACCCTTGCGCTCATCGCCGGGTTTGGCGTCTTGGCCTACTCGTTTTGGACCATCAACAAGATGCTTGGCATAATGGTCTCTCTCACCATCGCGGTGGCCTTCATTATCGATATGTTGATTTTGCCGGCGCTGTTGATGCTCTTCGACGGGGATGGGAAAAAGGAAAGTCAAAAAATAGCCACCGCCTAGCCGAACAGTGTCATACAACACTGCATGCTGGTGACGATGTAGTAGACTATTGAGAATAGGACGTAGAAGAAGGAAGTAAACGCATGAAACTCAAGGCCTTTTTGGGAACGATTGCCGTCACAATGACCGCGGCGGGAGCGGCATCTGCCGAGTTGCAATTCTCAGATGACCCCACGGTCAAGGGGAGACAAATCGCTGAAGAGTCGGACCGCCGGGACCAAGGGTTCAAAGACAGCGAGTCCGAAATGCTGATGATCCTCGAAAACGAATACGGCGAGACCAGTCAGCGCGAATTGCGTCAAAAGACCCTTGAAGTTCCCGATCCCAATCTTGGCGACAAGTCGATGATCGTCTTTGATGTGCCCAAGGACGTCGAGGGTACATCTCTTTTGACGCATGCGAAAATTCTGGATCCGGACGATCAGTGGATGTTTTTACCGGCGGTGAAGCGGGTGAAGCGGATCTCTTCTTCCAACAAGTCGGGCCCGTTTATGGGCAGCGAGTTCGCCTTCGAGGACTTCTCTTCGCAAGAAGTGGGCAAATACGATTACAAATGGCTGCGCGACGAACCATGCCCGGAGCCGGTGGCGGACCGCACCTGTCATGTGGGCGAACGCTATCCCCTCTATGAAAACTCTGGCTACACCAAACAGATTTCGTGGACGGACACGACCGATTACCAAGCGCGCAAGGTTGAATATTACGATCGCAAAGGGGATCACCTGAAGACACTGTGGCTGCGTGATTACAAGCAATATTTGGGACAGTATTGGCGAGCGCACGAGCTTTACATGGAAAATCATGTTAAGGGTAAAAAGACCACGCTGAAATGGCTGAACTACCAATTTCAAGTGGGTCTTGACGATCAGGACTTCTCTGAGGCGAGCTTGAAACGCGCTCGTTAAACGGAGGAGCGGGGGGCAGCGAAATGGGGATCGCGTCATGTTGAAGGTCAGGCCAAGTCTATTGGCGATTGGCGTCTGCATGGGACTCGGGTCCCCGTTGGCGGCCGAAGACATGGACCTTGATCTTTCCGGGTTTATCGAGCCCGAGATCCGCTACTTCATCGAAGACGGCAGCGACCCTAAGCAAGACGAATACAATCTGTCGCTGTCGGTAGATCTCGAAGTGGAGATGCTCTGGGGCCGGGACCGCCAATTGGTCATCAATCCGTTTGGCCGAGTGGACCAAAACGATCCTAACCGCACCCACGTGGACCTGAGAGAGTTTAAGTACCTCCACGTCTTTCCAAATGATTGGGAAGTGCGCGTCGGTGTCGACCGTGTTTTTTGGGGGGTAACGGAATCGATCCACGTCATCGACATCATCAATCAGACGGACCAGGTCGAGAACGTGGATGACGAAGATGCGCTTGGTCAGCCCATGGTGAAACTCGGTATACCTACCGACTTGGGTTTGTTTGAATTCTACTATTTGCCCTATTCGAGGGAACGGACCTTTCCAAGCCGGGCAGGGCGTCCGCGCACGGATTTTCTTGTGGATGTTGACAATCCGGTTTTTGAAAGCCCCGCAGAGAATTGGAATCAAGACTTTGCCGTGCGCTGGAGTCAATTCATCGGCGCCTTCGATATTGGTGTTTCGCATTTTTCAGGAACCGGCCGGGACCCTATCTTTCGTCCGACCTTTACGGGGACGGAAGTGAAACTGACACCGTTCTATCCGCAGATCGATCAGTCGTCTGTTGATGTACAAGCGACCATCGGACCGGTCCTCTACAAATTTGAGGGTTTCTCAAGAAACGAATTTGGTGAGCGCTACTACGCAGCGACAGGAGGGATCGAGTATTCCTTCTATCAAGCGTTCGGGACCCAAGGCGATTTGGGGATCGTCGCGGAATATGTCTACGACAGCCGAGGCAACGAAGAGGCGACGACGCCCTTTGCCAATGACGCGTTTTTGGGGTTCCGCTGGGCTCAGAACAATGAGCAAAGCGCGACCCTCTTGGTGGGGAGCCTTGTCGATGTGGAGACGGGCGCCATGTCCATCGGGCTGGAGGCGGAAACAAGGTACCGGCAAAACTACTTCATCACGCTGGAAGGACGCTTTTTCAGCAATATCCCGGACGATGATCTTCTCTTTAGCTCCGCCGATGATGGGTTCATGCAGCTGCGCGTGCAGAGGTTCTTTTAAGGTCATCAACTCTGTGAGCCACGCCTTTGTGTGTCTTTGCCTTTGCGAAAAGGTCGTGGTAAGCGCTTGGCGATTGATGAGCTAAGCAGAGAGCTTTCATGGGAAAAGTCGGATTTGTGAGCTTGGGATGCCCAAAAGCCCTGGTGGACTCCGAGCGCATCCTCAGCAAGCTGAGAGCGGATGGCTACGAGGTGGCGTCGGACTACGAGGGCGCCGACGTGGTCGTCGTGAACACGTGCGGGTTTCTCAACAGCGCAAAGGAAGAATCGCTGGGTGCCATCGGCGAGGCGATGACCGCAAATGGGCGGGTAATTGTCACCGGATGCCTGGGTGCAAATCCGGAGGAGGTGACAGGGGCCTATCCAAACGTTCTTTCGGTGACGGGACCCCATCAATATGAGGCGGTGGTCGGCGCCGTTCATGATGCTCTTCCTCCGCCCCAAGATAAATTTACCTCCCTTATTCCGCCGGAAGGCGTGAAGCTTACACCGCGCCATTACGCCTATCTGAAGATTTCCGAGGGGTGCAACCATCGCTGCAGCTTTTGCATTATTCCGCATTTGCGCGGCGACCTTGTCAGCAGGCCTATTGATGCGGTGCTGAAAGAAGCGGAAAGACTGACCCAAGCTGGTGTCAAAGAGCTGCTTGTCATCTCACAAGACACGAGCGCCTACGGCCTTGACGTCAATTACGCCGAGCGAGAATGGAGAGGTCAATCCTATCGGTCCAACTTTTATGATTTGTGCCGCGGATTAGGGGAGTTGGGAGATTGGGTGAGGCTGCATTATGTCTACCCCTATCCTCATGTGGATGACGTCATCCCGCTGATGGCAGAAGGCGTCATCCTTCCGTATCTGGATATTCCGTTCCAACATGCAAGTCCGCGGGTCCTGAAAGCCATGCGCCGGCCGGCAAGGGAAGATCGGGTCCTGGAGCGTATTCACTCCTGGCGTGCCCAGTGTCCGGATTTAACGATCCGTTCCACATTCATCGTGGGCTTCCCCGGTGAAACGGAGGAGGATTTTGAGCATCTTTTGGCGTGGCTAGATGAGGCGGAAATCGAACGGGCCGGCTGCTTCAAGTATGAGCCTGTAGACGGGGCTGCCGCGAACGATCTCCCCGGTGCCGTTCCAGAGGAAGTGAAAGAGGAGCGCTATCATCGTTTCATGATCCGGCAACAAGAGGTCAGTACACGCTGCCTTTCATCGAAGATCGGCAAAACACTGGACGTGCTGATCGATGAGGTGGACGAAGAAGGTGCTATCGGCCGTAGTAAAGGCGATGCCCCCGAAATTGATGGCTGTGTTTACCTTAATGGCGACACCGATCTCGTGCCCGGTGAAATCGTTTCTGTGTCGATCGAGCATGCGGATGAGTACGACCTGTGGGGGTCGCGGCCCTCCGTTTCGTGAGAATTTTAGACGTTCGTTTCACTCAAAATTAGCCATCGGCGTCGTTCCGCTTACTGTAAGTTAGCGCACGCTCTGTAACCTAGCGGTCCATCTTGACTGTATGAGTTGCGGAGTACGAGTTATGAACGCCTTAACCCAGCGGGCATGGCACGACGGTGCCGTGCGTTCACCGGCGGATAGTATTCAGCTTTGCTTCCGCGATCCTGACATGGAAGTTCTCTCCCGCGGCGCAAGAACGTGGTATGTGTCCGGCGCCCGGTTCAATCCCGATGAAATGTGGCGCTATCGGATCGATCAACCCGGGGTCGAGGAGTCTCTCTGCCGTCAGTGGAAGGATGTCATTATCGTGCGGACGGAATTGGGTCCGGACGGTAACATTGCCGAAGTCAAATGTTGGAAGGGGCTCACTGCCGGCTACGATCTTTACTACGGCCAAGATGCACATGGGCACCTGGTGCTGGCGGACAATTTCGGTGATATCTGCCGCGCGCTGCCTCAAAACAAGCGGGTCCTGTCTGAGAACGGGGCCCTTGATCATTTGCTCTTTCGCGCCGTGCCGACCGAGGAAACCCATTTGGAGAGCGTACGGCGCGTCGGGTTTGGATGCAGTTTGGCCTTTAGAGCAGATGGGTTTGTCCACCAATATCGGCGTTTCGATCGGGTGAGCGCCGCGTTGGGTTCGCAGCCGCGCGATCGATACATAGATGCGATCGAAGCTGCGCTCGCCCATTCGATGGCCGGGTTATCGACGACTGAGCGAACCGCGACGCTTTTTACAGGTGGAATCGATTCAACGTTGGTGCAGAGCTTTTCAGAAGGGGCAAGCACGCCGATCAACGTCGAACCGGAATGCTTAAGCGAAAGTTGGCAATTCCAACTCGACTATGCCCGCCAAGCCGCCGAATTGACTGGCAAAGAATTGGTCGGTGTGCCTGTGTCATTGAAAGACACGCGGGACCAAATCCTGTCCGCTATTCGTCTTGCCGGCTTACCTCAAAGAGATTTTCACACCTTGTTGTGGCCCAGTGCGTTCCGCGCCGATTATGATCTCTATTTGACTGGGGAGCGTGCGGATGCCCTCTTTGGTTCAAAAGGCGCCAGAGAAGCAAAAGCAGCGTATTGGCTCCTGTGTACAGTGCCCGGACTGTTCAATGGGGACGCCCCACCTGGCGCTTTGAAGGGGGGCGCCCAAGTTCAGTTGTGGAAGGCCGGAAACAGGCTGGCCAAGCATGCGGGCGATCCATTCGGATTTGCATCTATTCGTTCGTGTGGGGACTATACAAATCTGCCTTGGCTTGAAAAGGTCTTCGGCACTGAGCGTGTGCGCGCGCGCATCGAGAACCGTTTCAAATCCTATTTGCGTCAGATTGATCCTGGCGCCATACCTCGGCATCCGTTCTATCGGCGTCTGTTCCTTGCCCATTGGACGACTTTTTGGTCCACAGAGGAACTGGCACGCATGCGCCAGATTGCGCATGCGTTAGGCAAGACGGTGTATGCGCCGTTCGCCGCCGGTCCGGTCGTAGATGTCAGTTGCGCCATTCCCGCAGCCGACAAATATGTGCGGGCCTTTCTGACCAAACACCTCCTGAAGGCGCTTTTGCATAAGCGTGTGCCTGGCTACCCGACCAGTCAAAGAAAAGGGGTGACGGGGCTCGACTTTGGCAAGCTCTATCGGTCCGGGGACTTAGGAAATATTTGGGAAGACTACGACGTTCCCGACTTCGTTCCTGCGGAGTGGAAAGATACCGCACTAAAGGCGAGCACCAAACCTTCAGCGCCTCTGCCAGAGCTGTGTTGGCCGATTGCGAACCTTTCCATATGGAAAAAGGAAGTACTCGATCCGATGGCGGACAGCCGTTCCTGACTCCGAATTGTCAATTGGTTTTGGGCGTCGCCCCTTGTACAGCGGTCTCGCCGTCTTCGTCCCGGCGCGATGAGCTCGGCTGTAGATAAGACTTGAGTATCGCAAGAATCCTTTCCGCCGGCCGCCAGTAGGCTTGCCAAAGCGTATTGTATTGCTGCGGCAAGTCCGTATCGACACCAATCTCCAGAGTTTCACGCTCTTTTGGTACATAGAGCGTGCCGAACATCCAATCCCAGATGGCGAACGTCTGACCAAAGTTCTTGTCATAATGATGCTTGGCTGCCGAGTGGTGTATTTGGTGCTGTGCCGGAGAAACTAGGATCCTGCTGAGAATGGGGCCGTAACAAATCCAGATATGGGAATGGCGGAAATTCGCCGTGAAATTGAAAAGGGCTGCCACAGCGTTGATGCCCAAAATCTTCCAGACAGTTGGATCATCGCCGAGCAACCAAAAAGCAGGCGCGATGAGAACGCCGACAATCAGGGAGCGAATGATCGCCCTGTTCACGTCGTAGATGGGATGCTTACGGTGCTGGGTTAGGGGCGTGAGAACCTCCGCGCTGTGATGGACACGGTGGATCTCCCAGAGAATTGGAATCCGGTGGTGAATCGCATGGTTGGCAAATGACCCGAAGTCGCCAACCATCACGGAGTAAAACGTGAAGGCAACGATCACCAGAGGCGTATACTGAATGTCGAACGGAGCGAAGCCGACGGTCGATTCAATCAACTGAAGGGTCCAGTTGGCGACCAGCAGGGTGCCGAACACTAAACCGACAAAGCGCGTGAGCCCAAAGAAACGGTTGACGAGATAGAGCTTTAGGTCGAGCAGTGTCGAATTGTTCAAATAGTGGTCCTTGGGAAACACGAACCGCAAACAACCTAAGAACGACTTTTGGCCGGACGTCTTGAGGACGAACAGATACAAGGCCGCGCCCCCCACCAGGAAGGCCAGCAAATACATCCAATAGAACCGCTCAACCGGATTGGTAAAGAGCGTGTCGTAACGATCCAAATTCCGCCAAAGCAAATCCAAGCCAGTCTCAAACAATGTCATTTCTGCTCCCCGTCTGGAGTTTGAAATCCCAAGGCCGCGCCCTCATGGCTGCAAGAACGGCGCAAACAAAGAGGGTTCCCGAATTGAGACACTTCGAAGCGGGTGAACTCCCCTAAGCGGGGAATGCTATTCAAAAGGCTTACCAGTTGGTGCGGCAACGTGGGCAGCGTTTACCGCTGTGTCGAGCGGCAGCGTCTGATGGTTGGCGCCCAGCGAACCTGTTTGAATTCTGATTGTTTTTCGCTAGCGTTTCTTAGGGCGCTGCGGAGTCCTACGAGACTTTCATATCCCTGTCCCGAGCACATCACTCCAGGAGATTAGATATGGACCAGAAGCCAGTTGCTGTCGTCATTGGCGCCACTTCGAAGTGGCAATCGGACGGGCGGAACACGCGTCTCATCCATGGGGACAGTATTGAGGATGGAGACTTGCCTCTGTCCGTCCGTTGGGGTCTGGGAGGCGCGTTGGCGTTGAAGTTTGCAGCCGAAGGCTACCATGTTGTTCCGACAACCCGCTCAGCGGCAAACGCAGAAGCTTTGGCAGAGGGGCTGAGAAGTCAAGATGGCACTTGTTCTGTGATTGAGTTGGATTTGGCATCGCCGGAGTCGATCGAGGCGGCATTCGCCAAAATCCGGGCCGATGTCGGTGAGCCTGAGGTCGTTATACTCAATGCAGGGTATTTGGACGGCAGGGATCTACCCAAAGACCAAGAGCTGCTTGAACATATGCCCGTGGAGATCTTTGAGACGGCTCAGCATGTTTCCAGTCGTGGCCCCTTTCTTGTGGCGAAACAGATTATGCCGGCAATGCGGGAGAGAGGTCGGGGGTCCTTTTTGATTACGAACAATGCGGCGTCTCTTCGCGGCCAAAAGCGGTACACCGGACAATCCCTCTATTATCCGCGGGGTATGATGCGTACGCTCGCCCAGGCGCTAACGGAGGAGTATTCAGAGTACGGCGTACATATCGCCCATGTGATTGTCGACGGCTTGATCGATTCTCCCGGTACACGGGCCTTGCCGATTGCTCAAAAGCGACCTGAGATCATCATGAATCCGGCAGCAATAGCAGATTCCTATTTCTATTTGCATTGTCAGGACAAGTCTTGCTGGACCCACGAAATTCAGCTCACGCCCTATTCAACGAAGCCAAGTTTCTAAGTTGGCCTTGGGGTCCGGGACTCCATCTTTGTCGATCGGATGCCTCACGACAGCAGGCGCAATTCTCCCCATACGATATGCCACACCAGGTAGTACCCGATGCGCATGGCGTACATGGGGAGGAAGCCGTGCGAACGAAAGACAAGTAACTGGGCAACATTGAAAATGTAGAGGTGAATCCCGGTAAACAGCAAAAGCGGGGCGCTTTCTGATTGAGCTAGGAGAAGTTGGAAAGCGGGTTCGATGAGGGCAATGGCAGCGATCAACGCAAATGAAATTCCTCTTGCGGAAGTGAGCAGCAGGAACAACGCGAACGGCAGCAAATGAAACGTGGTTTCTGCAACGAGCGCCATCGTTGGGTAATGCAGCACCGACCACGGGAAGCGCACGTTGATATCGTCCGGAAAGCCGAACGCTAGATCTGCGATGATCGTAGGAAGTGCAAACAGGGCGCCTGCAAGAAAGGCCCAGGCGAAGGGCCTAAGCCATCCCGGACCAAGGCCTGGCGCGGTTTGCATGTCCGTGAGCGCTCGCTGCGTGTCTAGATACCGCACGCAGAAGAAACCGGTGAGGCACACACCCCAAATTACGGCGACGGGCTCTATTGGACCAAAGAAAGGCGGCAAACTTTGGCTGGCGCCATAGACCAGGATCGCGGTTGCGGATAATGCGAAGATGGCCAAGGCGGCATAGGCCTTCTGATCCGCTGTGAAACTTGCCATGGTTACCACAACGACGAGAAAGGTCGTAGGTGGCTTTGATCTAAATCAAGGCCAGCTTGGCCGGATTCAGTTGCCATAAGAAAGCGTCAGCCGTGACGGTATTTGAACACAATAGGCGCTGACAGATCTAAACCATCGCAATTCAGGAGGGAGGAGCGCGACATGACCGAGCTTTTAACAGGAACCAACCGTTCAGCAGGTGTCAGCTATTTGGAGCTTTTGGACCAAGATAGTCACCCGGTACGGGATGTTTTGCGGACAGAGTCCCCTATGGAGCCAGGGCCGACAAAGGTTCCGGTCGAGCGATACTTCTCAAAGGAGTTTCATGATCTGGAAGTTGAAAAGGTCTGGAAGCGATGCTGGCAAATGGCGTGTCATGAAGATGATATTCCAGATGTGGGTGACTATCATGTTTATGATATCGCAAATCTGTCTTTTCTCATTGTACGAACGGCTGAAGACCAGTTCAAAGCCTTTTGGAATGCATGTCTGCATCGTGGACGGCAACTAAAAGAGACCCACGGCAAGCTCGCTCGCGGCTTCCGTTGTCCGTTTCACGGCTGGGCGTGGAACCTGGACGGGTCGGTATTTCAGATCCCGTGTCAGTGGGATTTTCCGTCCGTTGATTTAGAAGAGTACAAGCTGCCTGAAGTGCAGTTGGATCATTGGGGTGGGTTCATCTTTATCAATCCGGACGAAAACAATACGCAGCCCCTTTCCGAGTTTCTGGGGACCTTGTCCGACGAGTTTTCTTTGTTGCCCTATGAAAAACGCTACAAAGTTGCTCATGTCGCCAAGGTCTTGCGGTGCAATTGGAAGGTGGCCCAGGAAGCGTTCAGCGAAGCCTATCACGTGGTCGCAACTCATCCGACGATTCTTGAAACGATCGGCGATGCGAATTCCAAATATGATGTGTTTGGCAACTACTCTCGGGCTTTATCGCCCCAATTCACACCGAGCCCGCATCTTGCAAATATGCCGGAATATGAAGCGCTGGCTGACGCTAAACTCTACACGAAGCTTCGTCATCCTTTGTCGGGCCACGTCTATGAACGCGGTGAGGACGGACTTGTTCACATTACCAATCACGACGGTGAGGTGAGTAAGTTTACGGCGCAAGCCGAATGGATTGAGGGTCCCGTGCGCCATGCCGATCCTCATATGTGCGACTGGATTGGCGGCGAGTTGCTGCCGGGTTCCGGTGAAGAGCCAGCCTTTGTTCCCGATTACAACGAGAATGGGGTGAATTGGCGGGCGAAAATGGCTGAGGGCCCACGGGAACAGTTCCGTCAAGTGCTTGGCGATGTCATGGACGACGTGTCCGATGCGGAGCTGATCGATTCTATCTACTACACCGTCTTTCCCAACTTTCATCCGTGGGGGTCGTTCAATCAGATTGTCTACCGGTTTAGACCTTATGGGGACAATCCGGATGAATGCATCCACGAGTGCATGTACTTTGCGCCGGCGCCTGAAGGGGAGAAACGCCCACCGGCCGCGCCGATTCACTGGCTCGGACCTGACGACGACTGGACGGAAGCGCCGGAGTTGGGAATGCTCGCCAAAGTCTTTAATCAAGACGTGGTCAACATGCCATGGGTGCAAAAGGGTCTTAAGACCATGAAGCAACCCTATGTCATTTTCGCAGACTACGGAGAAACAAAGCCCCGGCATTTTCATAAACTGTTAAATGAATGGATTGAAAAACCCTAGAGTGAGATAAACAAACTCGAGAAGACCATGGAGCTGGCCGCCGCCTTGGCCGTGTTTATTGGAAGTCACGTGGCGATTTCCAGAACAGCGATCAAACCGTTCCTCATTGAAAAATTTGGGCGGTCGGCCTATCTCGCCGCCTATTCGCTTCTGTCTCTCGTGCTTTTCACATGGGTGATCACCGCGTTGCTTCAAACGCGGATCATCCAGCTCTGGCCAACAACGGATTGGGGCTATGGTTTTGCTCTGGCGTTAACGTTTTTCGCAACTTTGCTTCTTGGGGCAGGGGCTGTGAGCCCTAACCCGTTTTCCGTCAGCTTTCACGAGCAAGGATTTGATGCGGCGCGGCCTGGCATTGTTGGTTTCACCCGTCATCCAATTGTCTGGGGCTTTGGCTTGTGGGGGCTTGCCCATGTTCCGGCCAACGGCGATGTCATGGCATTGTTGGTCTTTGGCGGCGTTTTTGCGTTTGCCCTTTTGGGAGCTCGATCCCTGGACCGGCGTGCGCGTCAGCGCTTGGGTGAAGACACGTTCAAACAGATGACCGCCTCGAACGGCTCGTTGGATCGGAATGCCATCGTAGGCGGCATTGCCGGAGCGCTGGTTTGGATGGGGATCGTGTGGATGCATCCGAGGCTCTTTGGCGTCGATCCTTTGTTTCCTTTCAAATAGGGATTTTGCCCTCTGGCTTTGCGACATTTGGGCACAGAGTGGGCCCAATTGATCTCGGTCAAATCGCCTTGTTTGGTCTCATGAAATCTTCAGCATGCATAGCGATGGCGAGACTTGGTTAAGATTTGTCAAGTATGCTCGTTAACTCTTTTTGGCTGCATAGGGGATTTCTGAGGTGGACAAGATTAAGACGATTTGTGTTGGAGCTTTGAGCGCGCTGATTGTGTGTTCGGGGGTGAGTATAGCGGAAGCGGCGGCGGCCGGGCCTTTGAAACTGAGGTTGCGCGGTATCGCAGTTGTGCCGCGTGACAATGCCGATATCACGCCGATTGGTGGATCTACGGAAATCAATACCAAATTCGTGCCCGAGATCGACATTACCTACCATGTGACAAAACACTTTGCGTTCGAACTCATTGCGGCGACTGCCAAACACGATGTGGAGGCTGTCAGAACATCAATCGGCACAGTCGATCTTGGTTCGGTCCGTCATATTCCGCCGACGTTAACCCTTCAATATCACTTTTCGCCCGATGCCCAGGTACGGCCGTATGTGGGGGCGGGTCTGAACTACACGATCTTTTTGTCTCTTGATGACCCGGAAGGACTGGATGTCAAATACGACAATGGCTTTGGCGCCGCGCTCCAGGCGGGTGTTGACATCGGGCTCAATGACAATTGGCATATCAACTTTGATGTGAAGCGGCTCTTTCTGGATACGGATGTTTCGATCAATGCAGAAGCCCTGTCGCTGGGAACGATTGATGCAGACGTAGATGTCGACCCTTGGATTTTCGGCATTGGCCTCGGCTACACATTTCCGATTGATTGACGCCTGAGTAGTTGTGGGGCTCAGGCGCCCTTATGGCCGGCCGGAGGCGTTTTTCTCCGTGTCGGCTATTTTTTGTGCGCCTATTTCGATTTGACGCTTAGCTCGGACTTGCAGAGAGCCAGGGTCTTTTCGGGGCTTCCGGATGCATCGATGAGATGCCACCGGCTGGGAGGCGCATACTTGGACAGCTGTCGGCGAAGTATCTCTACCGTTGCGTCTGACGCGTCATTGATGCGTGACCGAATCCTTTCCTCTAGCACTTCGGATGGGGCCTCCAACCACAGACCGACAAATTCAACGCCAGTTCGCTTTGCGAAGGACTCAATGTGGTCCTGTTCGCTTGCGGACAAAAAGGTTGCATCTACGACAACGGATACGCCGGCTTTAACGGCGTGAAACGCGTCCTTGCACAATCGCTGATAGACACGCTCGCTGTTTGCCGGCGTATAGTGGTCTGCGCTGAGCCTGGTCTCGGCTTGGACACCGGCAAGGCGTTTGCGGATGCTGTCGCTGCGAATCACGATGCAATCGGTCGGTTCACTCAATGTGGCCGACAGTCTGCGCGCGAGCGTGGATTTTCCCGTGCCCGAGAGTCCGCCCACGGCAATCAGTTTTGGGCTGGGGCGGGGTTGCAGAAATTTCAGAGCGTATTCCAAAAAGACAGGCGCTTCCTCGCGTTGGCTTTGACCGGCTTCCGGCAAACCGCCAACCATTGCCCGAATTGCCGCGCGCATCGACATGAAGAGCGGAAGGATACTTAGACCCGAGAAGTCGCGGGTGTTTTCTTCATATCTGCTGAGAAATGCGTTGGCTTCCTGATCAAGCCCTCTATGGACAAGATCCATCAGAAGAAAACTCACATCATAGGCGATGTCGATACAGCGGAAACTGTCATTAAATTCGATCGCATCAAACGGCGTCGGCCGATCTTGAAACACACAAATGTTTCCCAAGTGCAAGTCGCCATGGCATTCGCGGACGAAACCACGGCGTTGCCTGGCATTTAGTCGCGCCTTTACCCGTTCCGCGCTCGTATTAATTAGATCGATCCAAGTGGCGACATCGGGCCCGCTCAATGGTGAGGGTGTTCCCTTTTTTATGTTGGATATGAGATCAGTTAGAGTTGCCTCAGTTCCTTTGAAGCCGCCATACTTCGGCGCCGCGGGCGCTTGTTTGTGGAAGTCTGACACGACGTCGGCTAAGTCACGAACCACCTTATCGCTTAGACCGTGGTGAAGGGCGAGCGAATCCAGTTGGGCGTCGTCGTCGAAGCGGCGCATTTTGACGGCCCACTCGATGACCTCTCCTTGACCGCAAAACCGAATGGTTCTGTTCTCAAGGGTTATCGGCACCACAGCCAAGTAGAGGCCCGGAGCTATGCGCCGGTTCAGGCGGAGTTCTTTCGCACACGCTTTTCGTCTAAGCTCTAGAGAAGAATAGTCCAGGAAGTTATATGAAACGTTCTTCTTAATTTTGTAGGCAAAGTCTTTGGTCAGAATAATGTGCGAGGCGTGGGTTTCGATGTGCCGGTTTTCCTGAGGTGCGGTGGAGGAAGAGACCAGCAGCGCGTTCACAATCTCTTGTTGCGAGATGTCGTCGGACTTGGTGCGAACGGATCGGATGGTTGCCCCCTAGAATGACGGCCCCAAAAGGACCCGCCGGCGGACTTAGCGAGGGGCATTTATGCCGGCGGGTTGCATCCGAAAACTCACCTTGATGGCCCGTGAGGCCTTTTAGGTCAGATTTCAAATGGTCATTTAGCTGACTCTTTGGAGATTAGTATTTTTCCGTCCAATCGCTTTGATCCAGATCAACATCTTGAAGCGCAGGGCGGTTGGACTCTTCCGGAGTGGTGATTCTCATTGGCTCTAGATTGATTGTTCTTGGCTCTCATTGTTGCAGCGCCCTTGCCGTATCTGCAAAAAAGTCCGCCGACTTCTTCAGCACTTGAAAATTGATCGGCGGACGTTCAGGAGAGAGATGAAAAAAAAGCGTGTCTAAAGCGGAGTTCAGCCGAGCGAATCAGCCTGATGTGTCACTTTCAGAACCCCTCTCAGGGTGAGGTATGTGTATAGGCACAGCCTGGTCGAACCACATTGACTGAAGTCAAAGCTCCACCAATTTTTCGCTGTGAGGATAATAGGACGGGTGCGGCAAAAAGACCTGCGCTAAGCAAACGCATTGTTATCTGGCGACGGGGTATGCATTGGTGCCACGAGATGCAGTGCGGTCCGATGCCGTTTGACTTGCATCAATTTATCGATCGGACGAAGTTCCCATGGTGCCTTTACTTTAACGCGAGGGACTGAGCATGGCATTGAACGCAAATCAAGCGTCAACGAATCCAATTGATGATGTCGTTCTCACAAGTGTCTTTCTAGCTTTTGGAATTCTGCTTTCGTTGTACGTGGCGGCGAACGCGGCTGATCCGCAAATGGAGATTCATGCTCTCATGTTTGCGGCAGCCTTTGCGTTTGGAGCTTTGTTTCTTGCTCGCCATGTGATGGAGGAGCCCAAAGCCGAACCCGGCGGCTATGCCATGGGCGTCGTGCGTGCGGGCGTCTTTGCCTCGGTGTTTTGGGGGCTTGCGGGCTTTCTTGTCGGGGTGGTGATCGCGGCCCAGCTTGCGTTTCCCAATTTGCTCTATTTCCCCGATGCAGCATGGACGAGTTTTGGCCGGTTGCGGCCGCTACATACGTCCGCAGTTATCTTTGCCTTTGGCGGAAATGTGCTCATCGCTACGTCGTTTTATGTCGTGCAGAGAACATGTCGGGCGCGATTGTTCGGCGGCATCGCTCCTTGGTTCGTGTTCTGGGGGTACAACCTGTTCATCGTCATCGCGGCGACAGGATATTTGATGGGCGTTACCCAATCGAAGGAGTACGCCGAGCCTGAATGGTATGCGGATCTTTGGCTGACCATAGTCTGGGTCGTCTATTTGCTTGTCTTCTTAGGAACGGTTCTCAAGCGAAAAGAACCCCATATCTACGTGGCGAACTGGTTCTATCTGTCGTTCATCGTAACGATCGCCATGCTGCATATCGTCAACAATCTGGCGGTGCCTGTTTCTTGGACGGGCTCGAAAAGCTACTCGTTGTTCTCAGGGGTCCAGGATGCGCTCACGCAGTGGTGGTATGCCCACAATGCCGTGGGCTTCTTCCTGACCACTGGCTTTCTCGCCATCATGTACTATTTTATTCCTAAGCGCGCGGAACGTCCGGTCTATTCATACCGCCTGTCGATCGTTCATTTTTGGTCGCTTATCTTCATCTATATTTGGGCAGGACCTCACCATCTTCATTATACGTCTCTGCCCGAGTGGGCGCAGACCCTCGGCATGACGTTTTCGGTCATGCTGTGGATGCCCTCTTGGGGCGGCATGATCAATGGACTGATGACGTTGTCCGGGGCGTGGGATAAGCTTAGAACCGATCCTGTGTTGCGCATGATGGTGGTTTCCGTTGCCTTTTACGGTATGTCCACATTCGAGGGTCCGCTGATGTCGGTGCGGGCGGTGAACTCGCTTTCTCACTATACGGACTGGACGATTGGTCATGTCCACTCAGGTGCTCTTGGCTGGGTTGGCTATATTAGTTTCGGCGCTCTATATTGCCTTGTTCCTTGGCTTTGGAATCGGAAGCAGCTCTACTCCAATGCGCTTGTCGAGTGGCACTTCTGGATCTCGACGATCGGCATCGTTCTCTATATTACATCCATGTGGGTGTCCGGAATTATGCAAGGTCTGATGTGGCGGGCCTATAACGAATTCGGGTTCCTTCAATATTCGTTCGTGGAAACGGTCGAGGCGATGCACCCTTACTATATCATCCGTATGATTGGCGGATCGCTCTTCTTGGTTGGCGCGATTATCATGGCCTACAATCTCTATAGAACGGCGCGAGGCGACATTCGCGCGAATGAACAGGTTCCGTTGGCACCCGTGCCGGCGGCCGCAAGTTAGGACCGGCCGATGTTCGATCGACACCAATTTCTAGAAAAAAACGGACTGATACTGACCGTTGCCATTCTCGTTACGGTGGCGATCGGCGGATTGGTCGAAATCGCCCCCTTGTTCTATCTGGAATCGACGATCGAAAAGGTAAAAGGTGTACGGCCCTATACGCCCCTCGAGCTCGCCGGCAGGAACATTTATGTCCGCGAGGGATGCTACGTCTGTCACAGTCAACAGATTCGGCCGTTGAGGGACGAAGTGGAACGCTACGGGCATTATTCTTTGGCGGCTGAGAGCATGTACGACCACCCGTTCCAATGGGGGTCGAAGCGGACCGGACCAGATCTTGCCCGGGTTGGCGGTAAATACTCCGATGATTGGCACCGGGAGCACTTAATTGATCCGCAAAGTTTGGTGCCTGAAAGCGTGATGCCGCCCTATGCGTTCTTGCAAGAGACCGCTCTCGATTTGTCAAATATGAGTGCCGCCCTAAGGGCCAATCGGATCGTCGGCGTGCCGTACACAGAAGACATGATCGAAAATGCTGTCAGCGATGCCAGGGCTCAAGTTGATCCTTTTTCGGATGACTATGATGCGCTTCTCGAAAGGTATCCCGGGGCGATCATTCGGGAATTCGATGGAGACGCGACTGCGCTCACCGAAATGGACGCGCTCATCGCGTATCTTCAAGTGCTGGGGACAATGGTCGATTTCGATGCCTATGAACCCGAACAGAACTACCGATAGGCGGATGGTGTGTACGAAACGTTAAGTCAGTTTGCACAGACTTGGGGTCTTTTGCTGTTTGTGGGTGCGTTCGTTCTTGTGCTGATTTACGCCCTGTCACCGGCCAACAGAGACGAATTTGAAAAAGCTAAGCATATCCCACTAGACGAAGAGGACGAAAATGGCGGCGCCGAACAATGAGACGGGCGAAGAAGAAACCACCGGCCATGAGTGGGATGGGATTCGGGAGCTCAACAATCCGCTGCCGCGGTGGTGGTTGATTATATTCTATGCCACGATCGTGTGGGCGGTCGTCTATTGGATCTTTATGCCGGCCTGGCCTGGTATTACCGGTTACACGAAGGGTCTGCGCAACCATTCGGAACGGGAGAATGTCGCTGTCGCGTTGCAGCAACTCGAATCAAGCCGGGTGGAGTTTGCCCAGCGGCTGCTGGCGGCGCCCTCATTGCGGGCGATCGAATCCGATCCGGACCTCTTGCAGTATGCGCGTGCTGCTGGCGAATCGCTCTTTGGCGATAATTGTGCCACGTGCCACGGTGTCGGTGGCCAAGGATTTGTCGGCTACCCCAATCTGGTCGACGATGAGTGGATATGGGGTGGCACTTTGGATGACATTCAAACTACGCTGCGCGTGGGCAGGCGCTCCGATCACCCGGAAACGACTTACACGGAGATGTTGGCCTATGGCCAGGATGGTCTCTTAACTCCGGCAGAGGTCAACGACTTAACCGATTACGTTCTCAGTCTGTCTGGACAACTCCATGACCCGGAGGCCAGGGCGCGGGCCGAGGAAGTTTATCAAACTCAGTGCGTCTCCTGCCACGGGGTGGACGGAACGGGCGACCGGGAACAGGGCGCACCGAATCTGACCGATGCCATCTGGCTGTATGGCGGCGAGCGGTCCGCTATTTGGGAAACCTTGTGGTATGGACGGGCGGGTGTCATGCCGTCGTTCGAAGGCCGTCTTAGCGAGGACCAAATTGCCGCGCTTGCGGTCTATGTTCACACTTTAGGAGGCGGTGAGGACTGACCCCGTTTTCTTTAATGGATGTACCAAGCCCCACCTCTCAAGCGAGTACCAGCGCGTCGGTTGCAGCCTATGACGTAGAGGCGGTGAACAGCGCCTCTCACCGCGACCTTTATCAGAAGCGTGAGCCAATCTATCCCAAGCTGGTCCATGGCCGCTTCCGCTTATTGAAATGGTCCGTGTTGGTTGTAACCTTGGGCATCTATTATCTCTTGCCGTGGGTGCGTTGGCCAAGGGGGGCGGGCGAACCCGACCAGGCGGTGTTGGTGGATTTTTCCGGCAGCCGCTTCTATTTCTTCTTTATCGAGATTTGGCCGAGCGAGCTTTATTACGTGACGGGTCTGCTCATTTTGGCGGCTCTTGGGCTCTTCCTCGCGACCGCTCTGTTCGGCCGGGTGTGGTGCGGATATACGTGCCCACAGACGGTTTGGACGGATCTTTTTATTGCGGTTGAACGATTGATCGAAGGAGACCGCAACAAACGCATCAAGCTCGCCAACTCACCCTGGAGCCGCGAGAAGATCTTGAAGAAAGCCGCCAAGCACGGACTGTGGCTTCTCATTGCGGCCGCCACCGGCGGCGCGTGGATCTTTTATTTTCATGATGCTCCAACCGTTTTTCCGCAAGTGTTTCAGGGGACCGCTCCGGTTTCCGCCTATATCTTTCTCGGTGTGCTGACGTTTACGACGTACTCGCTGGCAGGCACGATGCGCGAGCAAGTGTGCACCTATATGTGCCCGTGGCCTCGCATTCAAGCGGCGCTGACGGACGATGAAACGCTGCAAGTGACGTACCGCCATGTTCGAGGGGAACCGCGGGGCGCGCACAAAAAGGGTGAATCTTGGGAGGGACGCGGCGACTGCGTCGACTGCCGTGCTTGCATTGCCGCCTGTCCCATGGGGATTGATATTCGAGACGGCGCGCAACTGGAGTGTATCAACTGTGCGCTCTGCATTGATGCCTGTGATGATATCATGCGCAAAGTTGGCCGTCCCACAGGCCTTATTGCTTACGACACCGACAATAACCTCATGCGAGCCAAACGCGGGGAAAAGAGAAGGCTCAACATTTTTCGGCCGCGAACGGCGCTTTATGCGTTCGTGCTTGCTTTTGTTGCCGCGCTTATGGTGTTCGGTCTGTCGTCCCGGTCCACCTTTGAGGTGAACGTCTTAAGGGATCGCACGCCGCCCTTTGTTCTGCTGTCGGATGGATCCGTGCGCAACCGGTACACCGTCAAGATCGTGAACAAGGACAACGCCGTACGGAATTTCACTGTTGCCGTCCGAGGCGAAATGGATCTGGAGCTATCGGCCGTTGGGGTGCCGTCGAATGGGCGGTCCGTCACGGTCCCCGTGAATGGAGATGCGATTCGTTCGCTGCGCGTGTTCTTGACCAAGAGTCCAAATCAAAGCGTTGCAGGAAAAGTACCGCTTGTTGTGCATGTCACTGACCAGGAAACGGGCGTAACTTCCGATAATGAGACGGTTTTTCTAACGGGAGCGAGATGATCATGGAGGTTCAAACACTGTCAGGCCGCCACGTGCTTTTTGCACTCCTTGCCTTTTTTGGGGTCATTTTTGCGGCGAACTCGGCGTTCGTTTATTTGGCCGTCAGTTCCTTCCCGGGAGAACATGAAGAAAAGTCATATCTGCAAGGACTACACTATAACGAACGGCTTGATCGGCGTGCAGAACAAAACGCGCTCGGATGGTCGGCCTCAATTGTCCGTGCCGAGCTTCAAGATGATGTCCTGATCATTGAAATGGTTTTTACCGACGGTGATGGGCGGGCTCTGTCCGATTTAGAGATAAAAGGGACCCTGTCAAGATCCGTGGACGATGAATCGGATACGTCGTTAACCTTTGCGCCTTTAGGCAACGGGCGCTATCGGGCTGAGGCCGTCAACGCGAGCTTTGGGCTGTGGAGGTTCTTTGCTCTCGCCCGGTCAAAGAGCGAGAGTGTTTTCGAGCTTGATACGAAGATTGTCGTGCAATGAGCATTTCCTCTACGGACTTTGAGGGGACGGGGCGCGGTTGCCCCAGCGGTTTGGAACCGGCAACCGATGACCCCGATGGGGGAGCCGCCCCGCTCTCGATTGCGGACCCTGCACCGTTTGTCCGTACCAAAGGGGGGCGGTCGTACCTAGAATTGGCCGTGTTCGGAGCGCGGTGCGCGGGGTGCATCAGTAAGATCGAGGGGGCTATGCGGTCTTTTCCCGGCATGGAAACCGCACGGCTGAGCTTGTCCACTGGCAGGCTGACTCTGGGATGGTCGGGCTCCGCGATCGCGCCAGCGGACGTCGTTGAGCGCCTGCAGAGCTTGGGCTATCGCACGAAGCCTTACGATTCTAAGTCCGACATTGACGACGCGGATGCCTATGGTCGGCAATTGTTGCTTTGCCTTGCTGTTGCCGGCTTCGCGACCGCCAATATCATGTTGCTGTCCATCGCGGTTTGGGCGGGCAGCGATGGGGAAATGGGACCGGGGACCCGAGGGTTTATGCATCTGGTATCGGCGATGATCGCCATTCCTGCTGTTGCCTTTGCGGGCCGGCCATTTTTTGCGTCGGCTTTTGACGCCTTAAAAGTCCGCCATGTGAATATGGATGTTCCCATCTCGCTTGCGGTGATCTTGGCCACTGGTCTCAGTTTGTATGAAGCGGCAAGGGGAGGGCACGAGGCCTATTTCGATGCTGCTGTTATGCTGTTGTTCTTTTTGTTGATTGGCCGCTATCTGGATCACCGCCTGCGTGCACGGGCAAGAAGTGCAGCGCGTGATCTGATTGCTCTTCAGGCAACGACGGCCCATCGTTTGTTGGCGGATGGAACCCTGGAAGTGGTTTCTGCACGGGACCTTGTGCCCGGGGACCGGGTCTTGCTCAGCCCCGGCGATCGAGCGCCGGTGGACGGTAAGATCATGGAAGGCCGTTCGTCCGTCGATATGTCCCTTGTCACGGGGGAAAGCGAACCGGTCACACTGGACGCCGGTGCAGGCGTCCAGGCCGGCGTACTAAATCTCTCTGCGCAAATTGTCATGGAGGCGGAAAAAAGCGCGGATGACTCTCTGATAGCGGAGCTTAGCCGGCTGATCGAAGCGGGCGAACAGGGAAAGGGCAAATATGTAAGGCTCGCCGATAAAGCGGCGTCTATCTACGTTCCCGTTGTCCATACTCTGGCCCTCGGAACGTTTGTGATTTGGTACTTCTTTTTGAATGCAGGCTTCAATGTGGCGCTTCTTAACGCAGTGGCGCTCTTGATCATCACATGTCCGTGTGCGTTGGGATTGGCGACCCCGGCGGTGCAAATCGTAGCAACGGGCCGATTGTTCCGCTCCGGTATTCTCGTGAAGTCCGGTGATGCCCTTGAACGCTTGGCGGAAGTTGACCAGTTCGTCTTCGACAAGACCGGCACTCTGACCCATGGAGACATGCGTGTTCTGAATGGGGATCAAATTGACAAAGACGTATTGCAGGATGCGGCTTCCCTTGCGCGCATAAGCCGGCATCCTTTGTCCCGGGCCATCGTCGCTGTGGCGGGATCTGGCAAGGCGGCTCCCAATGCAATTGAACAGGACGGGTTTGGCATTGAAGGCCAGGTTCGAGGGGAGACAGCGCGTCTTGGCAAGGCTGAATGGGTTGGCGCTCAAGATCATGAGGGATGGCGTGGAGGACCGGTGACGTGGTATCGGCGCGGGATCGAAAAACCGATCTGCTTCCGATTCCATGACCAGCTGCGCGAAGATGCACAACATGTGGTCAAGGATTTCGTGGCGGCGGGCAAGGGCGTGAGTGTTCTTTCAGGCGATCGAAAAGAGACTGTCGGACATGTTGCTTCGCAATTGGGCGTGGCTCACTGGTTTGCAGAAACCGTCCCACAAGAAAAAGTGAATATACTGAATAAACTGAAAGATGAGGGTTCATTGGTGGCCATGGTCGGAGATGGTCTCAATGATGGTCCCTCACTTGCGGCAGCCCATGTTTCTCTTTCTCCGGGTACCGCGGCAGATGCCAGTCAAGCGGCAGCTGACTTTGTTTATCAGGGTTCGTCTCTTGGTCCGGTTAAGCTTGCCTATGACGTCGCGCGGCTTGCGAAACGCCGGGTTCTTGAGAATTTTGGCTTTGCGGCCTGTTACAATGCTGTGGCTGTTCCTTTAGCCGCGCTTGGATTCGTAACGCCCCTCATTGCCGCGCTCGCTATGTCGGGTTCTTCGCTTGTGGTTACTCTGAACGCCTTACGTTTGTCGACTTCACGAAGAGGGGAGGCGCAGCCATGAGTGTCCTCTTGTTCTTGATTCCCTTAGCCCTCGTTTTAGGGGCGGGAGCCCTTGCGGCATTCTTTTGGGCGCTCACGTCGGGCCAATTTGAAGACCCCGATGGCGCCGCCGAGCGTATCTTGCTCGATGATGATTTGACGCCTGAGGACGATTAGGGATTGGCTCGGATGTCCTTGTAGGCGTGCCATGTGGCGTGACCCAGAAGGGGAAATGCAATCGCCAACCCAATAAATGCGGCACCAATTCCAATGGCCGTCACAACCACGATCAGCCAAGCCCACAAAAGCATGGGCCAAAAATTCTCTTTGACGACATTGATGCTCGTGATGATGGCTGAAAATGCATCTGAGTCTTCGTTCATCAGCATCGGAATGGAAATGACTGTCGCACTGTAAATCGCGAAGGCAATGAATGCGCCAATCACCGTTCCGAGCGCGAGCATGGACAGGCCGCTGGGGGTCGTGAACGCAAAGGAGACAAACTCACTCAACGGCTGATAGTCGCCCAAAATGAAGAGGGCATAGAGGAGCGTAGCGATACGAACCCAAACCAGTAACGCCAGTAAGAGGAAGACGCCCATCAGATAGATGTGCAGCGGCGACTTCGTTTGGACAAAGATGAGTCGGCCGAATGAAATGCGGTCCCCATTTTCCAATCGGCGACTGATTTCATAAAGGCTTACCGCGTAGATCGGGCCGACGAGAACGAACGCGCTGAATGCTATGGGGATCAGGGACGAATTGCCGGTTTGCCACAGAAACCAAAGGATACCGCTTCCTACGATGACGACTGTGAGCCCGACGGACAGGCTGTAGAGCGGGGCACTTGTTAAGTCTTTCCATCCTTTCGCCAGCCAGGTCCAGGGTGCGTCCAAAGAAACTGTTGCTTTGCCGGTAGGTGCTGTCTCAAGTGTGCTCATCTTCCGTCCGCTACTTTCCGCGTTCTCCCAATTTCCGCATCTTGTCTAAATGGTCCAGATACTCGGACTTTGACATGGACCCAACCCCGCCGATCAGGGTGTCGTGGATTGGCTTGAACCCTGCCATTCCCAATATTGCAGTTTCAAAGCTTTTCACGCCATGGGCGCCAAACAATGTGCGGTAGGCAAGCGCCGGCATGCCCATCGTCACAATTACGCGCGCGGAGCGGCCTTTGAACATCTTTCTCGGCCAACCTCCTTCTTCGCTCGAAGCAAGCGCAAACTCGTTTCGGCTCAGCTGTTCGAAGAAGGATTTTACCAATGCGGGCATTGTACCCAACCAGAGGGGATAAACCACCACAAGGTGGTCGGCTTGTTTCACATGGGCTTGTGCATCGCGGATGAGTGTTGGAGGGGGCGTTTCGAAATCCTTTGGGTCAAGCAGATAGGGGATTTCTATTTCGGACAAAATGATGGTCTTTACACGGTAGTCTGCGGAGCGCGCACCTTCGGCGTATGAGTCCGCTAGAGCATAGCAGAAATGGCTATGATCCGTATGAGGATGGCCTTGAATGATACAAATGTTTTTGCTCATTTCCTCGCCCGGGTCCCGCCCGATCATTTGTCTCGATTCAACTCTGTCAAGGGTGGCTCGCCAGGCAGCGACCAGCCTTGACCCAAATCAAACCTTCTCCATGATGCATCTCTATTCTTTGATTGCAAATGAGCGATGGTGGCAAAATGTTGGGTCCAAAGAGAAAGACGTGGTTTTTTGTTGGAGACGGGTTAACGGCAGAGATCCTGGAACGCGAGGGCTTTAAGGGAGCGGTTCGTGTTGTCGCCCAATGGCAAAACGACCAGAGCCGCCTGTTGGATCGCGACCTGGGCGATGATCGCCAAGGCCGGGGACAGAAGTTGGCATCCGGCAACCGATTTGCCAGGGAGCGAAAGTCGGAGCATGATCGTCTGGAAGACCAATTTATCGACACGTGCGGCGAATTCATAAACGAAGGTGCGAACGCGTTCGAGCAACTCGTTCTGGTCGCACCTCCACGCGCTCTCGGCGTTCTCCGTAAGCGCCTAAACAGAGTCGTGTCGCAAAAACTCCTTACAACGATCGATAAAGACTTTACGAAGCTATCACATCAGGACCTTTGGCAGCAGTTGGAAGATCAAATCGAGCGCTGGTAAGTATGGTTGATCCGCTCCATGAGGTCTTGCCGCGCCTTACTCTTCTAGGGCTGCTGGATGCGGACAATTACACCCCGATCTTATTGCTGCTTTTCATCCTTGCGAAGCCCCAAGGCGGCCGCGATGCCTTTTGGTTTACCGTGGGAGTGGTCGCGACTCAATTGGCCGGGGGTGCCTATATCGCGTCGGTCTTCGAGCGATATCGTGACTTGGATTCCTGGATCGTTGATTGGATTACGGTCTTTGGTCAAATGGGGCTGGGCGGATTTTTGGTGTTGCTGTCCATCGTCTGGAGAGCCGAAAAGGCGGGTGGCCCTGACTTAGATGCGCTTGAAAGCATTGGTCATCGGCCAATCGTTTGGTTTGGAGTCGGTATTGCGATTGAACTCACAAAACTGCTGACAGGCGTTGTTTATGTAGAAGCGGTACAGACTATTCTGGCGGCAACGCCCGTCTTGCCATTCCAGGCTGGACTACTTTTGTACTTTAATCTGGTGGCGTTTTCACCGTTCATTCTGATTTGGCTGATTTACATTTTTGCGGGGTCCGCTCATCCGGAGAGACTTGCCCGTGTGCGGCATTGGTTGTTAAGGCATGAGCCAACCCTTATTCGCCTTGCACTTTTTGCTGTTGGCGTCTTTTTGATCCACAATGGCTATCGGTATGGGGCCAGTTAGGATCCGGTGAGATCGATCACCGCAGCCCCGTCAAGACGTCCAGCCCGCAAATCGTCTAAGGCGGAATTGGCCTTGCTCAAGTCGTACAGCCGCGTTGTGGTCTTCAGGCCAAGTGCAGGGGCGACCTGCAAGAACTCTTCTCCATCTTGACGGGTCAGGTTTGCTACAGATTTGATCTGTCGTTCTTCCCAAAGGTCCGCATAGGGAAAGGATGGGATGTCCGACATGTGAATGCCGGCGCATACCACGACACCCGCTTTGTCGACCGCTCGCAGCGCTTGCGGGACAAGGTCGCCAACGGGCGCAAAGATGATCGCGCTCTTGAGTTTTTCTGGCGGCTTCTCGGTGCTGGCGCCGACCCACTCAGCCCCCAGATCTGATGCAAATGCCTGGGACTTGTGATCACCCGGCCGGGTGAATGCAAATACCCTTAAGCCTCGGGCCAGCGCAACTTGGGCGATGATATGGGCGGCGGCACCAAATCCATAGAGACCCAAACAATCGCCTCTGTTTAGGGGTTCTGCAGTCCGCAGAGAACGGTAGCCGATTAATCCAGCGCACATAAGGGGCGCAGCTTGCTCATCGGAAAATTCGTCCGGGATTGGAAAACAGAAGTTCGCATCTGCCACGGTGTATTCCGCAAAGCCTCCGTCCAGCGTGTATCCCGTGAATTTAGATGATGTGCACAAATTTTCTCTTCCGCTTTGGCAAAAGGAACACACCCCACATGTTTTCGCCAACCAGGGGACGCCGACACGTTGACCCACGTCAAGAGACTCTACCTGCGCTCCACACGTTTCGATCGTACCGATGATTTCGTGACCGAGGATCAGGGGCAATTTTGGGTGCGGGAGTTCTCCGTCTGCCACATGGAGATCTGTTCTGCATACGGCGCATTTGTGTACGCGAATGAGCACTTGATCTGGGTTGGGGGTCGGCTTGGGAACGTTCTTCGCGCGCAGTGGTTGGCCCGGCTTCTCAAGAACCATTGCTTTCATATACTGGGGCACAGCGTCATTTCAGCGTTTTTTGCACGCTTACTAAGGACGGATCGTCCTCTAGCTCGTGCAGTTCAAATCCCAGTTCTCGGCACATCTTCAGCATTCGTGTATTTTCCGCCATGACTTCCCCTGTAATCGTGTGAAGATGCTGGGCCCTCGCGAAGGCAATGAGGGAAAGCATTAATTGGTAGCCCAGGCCGTGCCCCTTTTTGTCGCTTCGCACCATGATGGAATACTCGCCGGTTGTACGGTCCGGATCCATAACAAGATGCACGAACCCCACTAAATGAGATTGTTGACGATCGCTGAACGCGACGAAGGCCATCTCGCGATCATAATCAATTTGAGTCAAGCGTATGGCCAAGTGGTCGGGCAAGTGAATCATGGGACTGAAGAAACGAAGACGCAGATCTTGGGAATCGCAGGCGTCAACAAAAGTCCGCAACGGAGCTACATCCTCCGGCTTTACCGGTCGTAACTCGTACTGATTGCCACTCCGATCTTTGATGGATTGCACGAGATTCGCCGGGTAGGGGGAGATCGAGAGCCTCTCCGATGAACCATTGTTGCCGATTCGAATGCGTGCATCCAATGCCAAGACCCCGTCCGCGTCGGCCCAGAGCGGGTTGATGTCCAATTCTTCGATTTCCGGGATTTCTTGTACGAGGTGTGCGACTGCGAGCAGGGTGTTCGTTACCGCATCTAGATCGGCAGGGGGACGATCCCTATAGCCTGCAAGCAACTTGCTGATTCGTGTGCGGTTTATCAGTTCATTTGCCAATACCGTGTTAAGAGGCGGCAAAGCAACGGCTTGATCTCGCACCACTTCGACAGCCGTTCCTCCTTGCCCAAAGACGATAACGGGCCCAAATGTTCGGTCGTTCGTCATCCCCACGATCAACTCGTGAGCACGGGGGCGATGGGCCATCGGCTGGACAGTAAATCCTTCGATTTCAGCTTCGGGGTTGGCTTTCGCGACCCGTGTCAGCATGGCGTTGGCTGTTTGGATCAAATGTCCCTGATTTTGAATGTTGAGGGCAACACCTCCCACATCGGTTTTGTGGGTAATTTGCGGGGAGAGGATCTTCAGCGCGATAGGAAAACCGATCCGCTGCGCGCTTTGAACGGCTTCGTCCACGTTGGAGACCTGTTCGGTCTCTACTATCGGTATATCAAAACACCGAAGAACTTGTTTTGCCTCGTATTCCGAGAGCCATTCGTGGTCATTGTTGCGGGCCGAGCGGACGATCTCCTTGGCGCGGTTCGCCGCTTCCGGCGAAAACTGAATGGATCTTTCGGGAACCTCCTTGAGGTGTCGCTGGTTTCGATTGTGTGTCACAATTTGGGAGAACGCATCCACGGCCTCTCCGGGCGTATCGAAAGTCGGAATGCGGTGGCGAACGAAAGTTTCCCGTGCCTTCGCGGCACCGTCCGATCCCAGCCATGACGTGAAGACCGGCTTCTTTGTCTTTGTGCTGAGTGAAGATATCACTTTGGCGGCACCGACATTGTCGACCATGGCCGTTGGACAATTGATGACCAAAACGGCATCGACCTGCGGATCGCTTAAGAGGAGTTCGAACGCTGAATGGTAACGTTCTGAGGATGCATCGCCGATAATATCAACGGGATTGGCATGGGACCAGGTGGCAGGCAGGACTGTGCTGAGCGACTGAATCGTGTGTTGAGAGAGCTTTGCGAGCTGGCCCTGTTGGTCCAACAAGCGGTCCGTGGCCAGGACGCCGATCCCGCCTCCGTTGGTTAGTATGGCCAAGCGCTCTCCCACGATGTGCGTGCCGCGTGAAAGGGTTTCCGCAGCATCAAACAATTTCTCCAATGTCGGAACGCGAAGAATGCCCGCCCTGTGGAAGGCCGCATCATAAACAAGATCCGACCCGGCAAGAGCGCCGGTGTGAGACGTTGCCGCGAGGGCGCTTTCTTCGTGACGGCCCGGTTTAATCACGACGACCGGCTTGAGTCTTGAGGCCGCTCTGGCTGCGGACATAAACTTTCGCGGGTTGGTGACGTGTTCGATGTAAAGAAGAATTGAGTCTGTGGCTTCGTCCCTGGCCAGGTAGTCCAAAAGATCGCCAACGTCGACATCGGCCATGCCGCCAAGCGAGATGAGATGCGAGAATCCAATCTCTCGCGAATTTGCCCAATCCATGATTGATGTGAGAACCGCGCCTGACTGACTTAGAAATGCCGTCTTACCTGGAAGAGCATTGCACTGAGCAAAGCTTGCGTTGAGACCGATACCAGGTATCAGGAGTCCCACGCAGTTCGGTCCGATGAGACGAAAGAGATGGGGTTTGGCTGCGTTCAAAAGATCCTGCTGAAGTTGCTTGCCTTCCTCGCCGTGTTCGGCAAACCCGGCAGAAATGACGACGGCAGCTTTCGATCCTCGCAGGCCAAGCTGTTTGACGATCGGTGGGACTGTGCTTGCGGGCGTGCAGATGATACTGAGGTCCGGAACTTCCGGGAGAGAGGCGATGTCCGGATAGCAGGGAAAAGATTGGATGGTGTCCGCTTTGGGATTGACGAACATGATCTTACCGGAAAATGATCCAGAGACCAAGTTCCTAGCAATCACTCCGCCTACTGAATTGGCGTTGCGCGATGCGCCGATCAGCGCGACGGACCCCGGCTTTAGAGCGTACTCCAAGTTCCTAATAGTCATCGGCTCTCCTCTTTCCCGACTTAACCCCAACATAAATGTGTGGAGATTGACCTGAATCAAGTCCCGTATTAAGCCTGGAAACTATGTTTTTTGGCACGTTTGGCCGAAGGAGCGCCTAATGAAAAAGATCTTTGTACCGTTTATGTCGAAAGATGGAGGGCAGGCTAGTTTTGGGGCTGCCTATCCTGTTGCACAGCAGCTCGATTGTGAGATTGAGGTGTGCCATATGCGCGATGAGCCATATGTTGCGTATCCGTATGCGATCGAATCCGCCGTGGTCTTCTCGGACAAAACACTGCAAAAAATTGAAGAAATGAAGAAGGAGCGAGCTCGTGAGCTCAAAAAGAGTTTCGAGGCGCTCTACAAAGAATGCGAACGGGCGAACAAGTCGGGTCGAAAGGTTCCTGCTGAGTGGACAGAAATGGTGGGACGACCGGACATTGAATTTGGACGGGCTGCCCGATGTGCAGATTTGGTCATAACCGCCAGGCCTCATTCGGAAGAAGAAGACCGTGACCAGTCCCTATTGGAACAGCTCCTTATGGCTTCGGGGACACCGATGTTGGTTGCTCCCTCAAGCGGCGATCCGGTTTCGCAAGCATTGATTGCTTGGAATGGAAGTTTGGAGTCCTCCCGCGCCGTTCGCTCGGCCATTCCGCTCCTGAAACATGTGCAGAGCGTCTCCGTACTTACGCTGGGGCGTCTGGCGGTAAATGCGCCGGGACCTGATGTTGTGTGCCGGTATTTGCAGACGCACGGGATTGAGTCCGAGTATGAGAGTCTGCAGAAATTCGATGGGAGCGCGGAACGCGCGATGGAAGATTACGCAAAAAGTGAAGGGTGTAATCTGATCGTTATGGGCGCCTACTCTCACAGCCGGCTTCGCGAAATGGTCTTGGGAGGTATGACCCGCCATATGCTTCGTGACGTGCATTTTTCACTTTTCTTATCGCACTAGCTCGCAGGAGTTTCAAACATGGGATGGTATGAAATCCGATTGGAACTGGCTCGGACTGCTCAGTTTGTCGAAGGCAGCCGGACGCATGGATACCAGATTCGAGCGCCTTTGATGCAAGATTGGCATCTGGACGAGGCCGCTTGGCGCAAGGACAAGAAGGCGGCCATCGTTCACCGCTTTTGGGAAGGTGAAGAAGACACGTATGGTCATCTCATTCATACGCGCCATCGCACTTGGGCCTTCTCCTATGCGCCGGGGGAAGACGATGACACGCCGATCTTTATGTTAGAGACACACCTGTTCAAAGTTGGTGAATATATCACCATAAACGAACATGAAGGCGACAGTCTGCCGTTTAGAGTAGCTGAAGTCCGCCCACTGATCGGATATCCGTAAGCAGGCGGCTTGGCGTGCGTCAGCGCAAAGATGTTGCTTCGCTCACGGAACTGCGAATCGCTTCAAGATCCGTCAAAACCAGCTTTCGCGATGAGATGAGCTTGATCCATCCCAGTTTCTTAAGCTCTCCAAAGGCACGGGAGACGGTCTCAATTGTCAGTCCGAGATAGTCTGCGATGTCTTGCCGTGTCATTTTGAGGTGAATTTCTTCGGAATCATCATTCATTCCGGAAAGCCGGAACAAGAATGTCGAAACCTTTTGCAAGGCGGTCATGCGGCCCAGCATCACTAGGCGATCCTGAGACCGGTGCAACCGAGCCAGCAGATTGAGAACGAATTGCTCCGTCATATCTGTTGAACAAGCTATGGATGAAATAAACCGGTCGCGTTGAAAGCACTTGACCGAGCAGTCTGTTATCGCTTCGGCTGTATGCAATTGCTCTCTGATTTCAGTCAGACCAAAAATCTCGCCGTCGCCATAGAATTCAATAATTTGGCAGCCACCGTCTTCCAAGGTGTTGTACTCCTTCACCAAACCATCAATGAGCTGGAAGCAGTACGGCGACTCCTCTCCTTCAAAGTATATTGTTTCGCCGGCCTTGTAGTGCTTCACACTTGCCGGTGTGGTAACAGGGCGGACGCGCCCAGAAACGGCCGGTTCGGAATGAGATTGAGAATTGTTCTCCTGGTAGGTTGATAGAACAGACATCTGCGTACCCCTTTGCTAGTCCCGTGAATTTTCTCGCTTCGTTAAAACTAGTATCTGCGTGCAGAGAGGCCTAGTTCGGGTGAGTACGGATAAAGGTGGTGGGCAAGGCTGGTGGTGCCGCGAATCCGACTTGAGGACGGAGGCCGGGACGTTAAAAAAACCTAGGTAAATTCAAGATTGCGCACTGCAATCCGTTGATAAGCCAAGCTGATCCTGGGGCGCTATTCTACGTATTTCTACGTACCTTAGCTGTGGATCTATTGATCTGGGGGTTCCAAAATGTCCAGCTTGACGGTCATACGGACCAAATCCGCCAAGGACCCCGCCTTCATCTTTTCCATAATATGCTGGCGGTGCACTTCGACAGTGCGGTGACTCACGCCCAGTGTCCGGGCCATTTCTTTGCTCGTATTGCCCTGAACAACAAAGGAAAGTACCTCCCGCTCGCGCTTGGTGAGTTTGGCGAAATTCTCTGCGATCTCATCGGAACCGCCTGCCTCTTTTGCGTGAAAAGATCGTCTTTGCGTGAATGCTCTTTCGAGTGCGGTCAAGACCTCGTCGGTGGTAAAGGGTTTTTGGAGGAAATCCGAAGCGCCGTTGCGCATGGCTTCAACTGCCATGGGTATGTCACCATGGGCCGTCATGACCACGATTGGTAAGTTTACCCCTTCTGACGTCAATTGCGCTTGCAGGTCCAACCCTTGGATTCCGGGCATACAGACGTCCATAAGCGCTACGGCACCCTCGAGTTTCATATTGGTTCGCCGGGAGAGGAAATCCTCCCCTGAGGAAAAGACTTCGACCTCAAATCCGGCGGCGCTGAGAAGTGCAGAAACGCCCCTCTGAACCCCGGGATCGTCATCAATCAGCAAGACACGGTTCTTTTGGGAAACTGGATCGATGGTCATGGGCTGGCAGGCAATCGTAGCACAAACAAGGTTCCACTCGGATCGTTATCCTCCACGAGAATTTCGCCTTGATGTGAATCAATGATCGCTTTGGAGATGGACAAGCCAATGCCCATCCCATCCTCTTTGGAGGTCACGAACGGCTCAAAGAGTCGCTGTTTGATGTCATCGCGAATTCCCGGCCCATTGTCCGCCACGCGAATGAAGATGGATTCCTTTGTACGCTCTGTACTCAACACGATCTTTCCGGTTGCTGTGCCTTCTAAGGCTTCAGCCGCGTTGCGCACGAGGTTGGTGATCACTTGTTGAATTTGGATTCTGTCGACATTTGCCGAACCGGTTGAAGAGCTGAGGGATAGCTCAATGTCGAGCGTGTCTTGGGCCGTGCCGAGCAGTCCGATCGTCATGGCTTCTGTCACAAGTTCGTTCACGTCGCAAATGGTCTTGTTTGCCTTTCCGCGGCGGATAAAGTCGCGCATCTGCTGGATCAATTGGCTGGCGCGTCGGATTTCGCAAACCGTATCCTCGATCAATCCGAGGGCCTCAGTTGATGCCTTGGTTTCTTCATTTCGGATTGTCAGCGCGGCGGCGCCGGCAAGGCTGGCGGCGGCCGTTAGGGGTTGATTGAGTTCATGCGAGACGGCTGCCGTTACTTCGCCCATTGCTGCCATGCGGCCAGCGTGCTGGAGTTGAAATTGCGACTCCGCGAGTTGGCTCTCGAGCTGTGCTTTTTCGGTTATGTCTTCAATGAAACCAACAAAAATGCGCTCCCCATCCGTAAACTCCCCCACGTGGAGAAGGGCCGGAAACTCTTCTCCGTGTTTGCGTAAGGCTGTGACCTTTCGCGCGCGCCCAATGATCTTTGCCTCTCCCGTTCGCAAGTAGCTTTTCATGTATCCGTCATGTTTGGACTTATCCGGCTCGGGCATCATCATGCTGATATTCTTGCCGAGGACGTCGGCTTCCTTATGGCCAAACATCTCTTGTGCTTGTTTGGAGAAACTTATGATGGCGCCATCCTCGTTGATGGTGATGACCGCTTCGGGAGAGACATCGATGATCGATCTCAAGAACGCTTTGTTTTCCGAAAGCGCCTCCTCGTTGAGATTCTTTTCTGTCACGTCAATGCCGGTTGCGAGAACGATTGTCGGCTTGCCGTCATCGCCCAGCACAGGACCATTTGACCACTCGATCAGTCTGTTGCTTCCGTCCTTCGTGCGCCAATAATTTGTAAACGTTGTAGTTTCGTGGAGGGTTTCTTGAAATACTCTTTCAACGGAGTCTAGTTCCTCTTCAACTATGAAGACATCCCAGACCTTCTGTCCCTTCACTTCGCTTGCTGAATATCCTGTTAGCGTTTCGCAGGCGTGATTGAACGCTAAGATCGAACCGTTCAGCTCAAGCAGCAAGATTGGTGCTTCTGCTATATCGAAGATGGCTTTTGCAAGTCGGTCTTGTAGTTTCATGCTCACAAGCTTTTGTCGGATTCTCGTGCCGTTTTCGCTCCAACAGAAACACAAAGCGGCCCGAGGTTCCTCTTGTTGCGCGTTTCTGGACGGCGAACCGGATTCCATTTCACCCGGACATGCACTGGGGCGTCTTGCGACCGGGCTTGCCATCTGACTGGCGGAGAGAGAGGGATTCGAACCCTCGAGACGGTTACCCGCCTACACGCGTTCCAGGCGTGCGCCTTCGACCACTCGGCCACCTCTCCATCATTTTTGTCACTACTGCTCGCCGAAACCTTGGAAGTCAAGTGTGGGTCCACAAATTGCGCACATGTTCTCGACCCTGGTTCGTGCGCCGACACGATTGCGGCTCGATCCGTCGCGTCCAAGCATTCGCGAGTGTGAATGGATGGGCGGCTTTTGTGCCAAAAATAAAGTGGTGAACAGGCGATCATGGGGACCTGTGTTCACGGCACTGGTCGCGGAAACGGCTACAAGTTCTTTGATTTTCTTCGTTAAACCAGCCTTACAAATCTGCAACACTCACTTGGGCGGGCCAATAGCGGACGTGCACTCTTGCTTGGCAATGGTTAACTGAGAGGCTAAGTTCATCCCAATCTCGTTGAATGCGCACAAGAATGCTCTATTCTTGCATGTGCTTGATGGTGGGACATCGGCGGGAAATGGCTTTGGGGGACTGGGCATGATCATCTTTCGAATCATAAGCTTACTCTTTGTAGCGGGCGCGCTTATGGTTTTGGGTGCGGATGCGCTTACCTCGCTTGAAAACGGCGCGGTTACATTGCGGCCGTTGAATGACGTGATCGCTCTTGTGAGCCGGGACCTGGCGGCGGCTATTGCCGATTGGCAAGGCGCGTTGCCCGGCGGCCTCAAAGAAGGCGTGGGCTATGTGCTGACATCTCCGGCCTGGGTGCCTTTGGGTGTGATCGGGATCTTCCTAGCTTTCTTGTTCCGGGCGCGAGACTAACCATGATCTCTGGTGGTGCAACTGGGCGTTGCAAAAGCGCCGAATGATTCGCTGTTGTTTGTCGGCCGAAACCCCGCAGACGTCAGGGCCTCAAGAGACGAGTTTAGAAGGCTGGGTCTTCTCCCGCTGAGATGCTTCTGAAGCAGGCTCCTTCCTGATCACGCGATCGCTCCAATTCACTGCGCGAAGCGACTTATGGTGTACATGATCTTCTGTATCTAACATCGGAAGAGTGACCGAAGCATCGACTGCCATATCAGGGTAGGATCTGAAATTCACGACACTGATGGATGTGTGGGGCAGATTGTATTCCACAAGTTCTGTGGCCGAATTGTCTAGACGCCAAGGCCCTTGGTAATTGCACCACTCCGGCAACCGCTCCACACGCAGACCGTCGAGATGAACACAGGCAGAAACGGCCAGGTCATCTATCTCATGCACGGGCGCGTGCTTGAGTGATTCTCGAACCCAATGTTGAATAGAGTCCCAATGGGGAGCGTCTTTGCTCAAAGCAAACACATCTGCATTCAAGAGCGGGCGATTTGACAGCTGACGGATGTTTTCGCGCCCCAAACGGGCCCGTTTGGCCGTACGATAGAGCGGTGACCGCAATCTCACCAAACCGGCGCCGATCCACTCCATTGGTGCCGTTCTGGCGCGAAATCGCGAAACCGTCGATACGATGGACAGAGCACCGCGTTCGGCGCCTTCAATGAACAGTTCGAGGGCCGCGCTGGATTGCAGCCAGGTGCGGCAATCAAAGAACGCATAGATTTCGTGGCCGGGAAAATAGTTCCGAAGAAATGCTTTTGATACTGCACCTTGCTCCAACGGGAAGCCACTTCGTTGATGCGACTTGATCGGTGCATCGGGGCTCGGTGTGTGGATGGAAACACCTTGAGCCTTCAAAGCCTCTGATTGAATGGACGTCAGTCCATGGTCGACAACGCAAAATGTAACCCGGTCGGCAAAGCCCACCTGCTTAACCGACTGAAAGAGCTCGGTTATTAGAGGAAAGACACGGTTTTCGCCGTTCGTGATAAAGGCGACGCGCTGCTTGGTGCCGGCCGTCTGTCCCATGAACTTACCCTTGACGCCGAACGGCAAAGCCAAAGAGCTCCCACTTTCCCATTCGGCACTTTTATATTTACATATGGAGCAGTTTTGATCCTGATGAGATTCGGTTAATATTGAAATAGGATTTGAACACGAGGAGAGAATTGTCTGTGATTCGGTTGGGGGTTGCAGCTCTCTTGTTGGCAATCGCGTTGATTTGGTTGGGCGATGACGCGATGAACTCTTTTGCTGGCGACATACTTGCGATTAAACCGCTGGGGGCGCGATGGTTTGAAATCCACGCGGATAGTCTGAATCTGTTCCAGGCGGTTGTTCAGCGATATATTTGGCCCGGGCTTTGGGATGGAGCTGTTGTTCGGGTGCTTCAATCGCCCGCCTGGCTGCCGTTCTTGGTAGTGGGGAGCGTTTTAATGATTTGGCCAAGGCGGGCCCCGTGATGTTTAGCTCTTTGGGGCGTTATAAGGCTTGGGGAGCCCAGTAGCAGGCTTTGACCCTAAAGGGGGCCTGGTGCGACGACCAGCCTATTGAATCTGGCGGATCGTCAAAGTAGAGCTAGCACGTAGACCATGACTAGAACTGCAAAAAAAACAGAGCCCACGCTCCTTGCGCTTACCTTGTGCTTGGCCATCGCGCTGCAATGCGTAACAGGCCCGTTGCATGGCCTTCTGATGCAGTCTGGAGTCAAACTCTCGGCAGATGATTGGCCATTTGGCATTGTCCTATGCTCCGTGTTGGCGATGGAACCTGCAGACGCAGCGGCAGCACCTGATCGTGAAGACACGCCGGTGAACGGATCGGTCATCAATCTGCTTGCCGATACGTGTCCACTGTGTTCCGCCATGGCCCTCGCCCAGTTTGCGCTGTTTGGGGTTCTGCTGGCTTTGCTTTTGCCCGAGGCGCGATCAGGGCGTTCGTCGCGCAGCCGATCCCGCCTTACTTCGCGCCGCATGCGCGACCTCAGACCTCTCGTTCGCGCGCCTCCTGTCTCCGCCTAGAGCGTTTCCAGGTGAAGTGGAATCCGGTTCACCGTCAGGAAACGCGCAAAACAAGGAATCTGGAGCCGTTTTGTGTTTCCGTCAAAACCAAAA
>JANQPV010000035.1 GCA_028285305.1 Alphaproteobacteria bacterium
TGGAGCGGGCGATGAGATTCGAACTCACGACCCTTACCTTGGCAAGGTAATGCTCTACCCCTGAGCTACGCCCGCGTGAGAAGAAATGTAAGCGAGACTTATTGCGCATTCCCCGAAAGAATGCAAGAGAACGCCTTTTTCAATTTCTGATCATGCCGGCCACCAGAAAAGATCTGTTCGACAAGCTCGACGCGATGGGAATCGCGCACCACACCGTTGATCATGAACCTCTTCATACGGTCGAGGAAAGTCGGCAGCTGCGCGGAGAGATACCCGGGGTCCACTGCAAGAACCTGTTCCTGAAAGACAAAAAGGGCGCCATCTATCTGGTCATTGTCCCTGAAGAGCGATCCGTGCCCATTCAGGTCCTGGCCAAAGCCATCGGCGCGGCCCGGCTTTCTTTTGGCAAGCCCGACCTGATGGAAGACGTTCTCGGCGTGACGCCTGGATCCGTTACGCCTTTCGCGCTCATGAACGATACCGACGGGCGCGTGACAGTGGTTTTGGACAAGTGGATGATGGAGCAAGAGACGGTCAACTATCATCCCCTCAACAACGACGCCACGACATCTTTGGCGGCAACCGACTTAAACAAGTTCATTCTTTCGTGCGGCCATCAACCGCTTGTCGTGGACTTTGCAAATCTCAAAACAACCGACTAGGGTGAACGCGAAACCCAAGGATGGACAAGAGGCAACGCCCTCGCAGAAGCAACCAATCATGGAAATAGATTTGATAGCGCCTCAAGGCGCCGATCCCGCAGACATTATCAAAGACACCTCCACCGAAACGTTCCAGGCCGATGTGCTGGATGCCTCCGCGCAAACCCCAGTCATTGTCGACTTTTGGGCGCCCTGGTGCGGGCCATGTAAGCAGCTCACCCCCATTCTGGAAAAGGCGGTCCGCGAGGCACGCGGCGCCGTCCGCATGGTCAAGCTGAACATCGACGAGAATCAGGCCCTCGCCCAACAGATGCGCGTTCAATCCATCCCGGCGGTATTCGCCTTTGTGAACGGACGGCCCGTCGACGGCTTTATGGGGGCCCAGCCCGAGAGCCAAGTGAAGGCCTTCGTTGGGCGTCTGTCCGGCATGGCAGGACCGAGCGCAGAGGACGAACTCCTGGACCAGGGCAAAGCCGCCTTTGAAGCCGGCGATCTTGCAACGGCGGCTCAAGTCTTCGGCCAATTGTTTCAAGCCGACCCGACAAATATCCCGGCCCTTGCGTGGCTTGCAAAATGCTATCTTGCCAACAATGATATTGCCCGCGCCGAACAGCTGTTAGAGGCGGTACCCCCCGACACGAAGGACTCCGATCTGGACAGTGTGCGCGCCGCACTCGAGCTTGCCCGGGCATCCGAGTCCGCCGGCGATACCGCGCCTCTTTTAGACGCCATTGCCGCCAATCCGAAGGACCATCAAGCGCGCATAGATTTGGCTGTCGCCCTCAACGCACGCGGGGACCGGGAAGGCGCCGTTGAACAATTGTTAGAGAGCATACGGATCGACCGCAAATGGAACGACGAAGAGGCCCGCAAACAATTGCTGAAACTGTTTGAAGCCTACGGACCGACAGATGAAGTGACCTTGTCGGGCCGGCGGCAACTCTCGTCGATCTTGTTTTCTTAAGGCGTACGCGAAACTGGAACCATGACGGAGCATTACCCCTATCGAACCATTTCTGACCTGCCCGTCCGGTTCCCGATTTTTCCTTTGTCCGGCGCGATCCTTTTGCCCCGAGGCCGGCTGCCGCTGAACATATTTGAACCCCGCTATCTGAACATGGTTGACGATGCCCTCAAAAGTCATCGCATCATTGGCATGGTCCAACCCCAATCAATGGAGTCGGAAATGCTGAACAAACCCGACCTCTTTCGGGTTGGATGTGCGGGCCGCATAACCTCGTTCAGCGAAACCGGCGACGGCCGTTATTTGATCACCTTGTCCGGCGCATGCCGGTTTTTCATCAAAGAAGAACTGGACTGTGTGACGCCCTACCGCCAAATCACCAGCGACTTCTCCGCCTACGAAGCCGACCTTCATGCGCCTGAAAACACAAGTGACGTGAACCGGGAAAAGCTTTTGGCGGCTCTCAAAACTTATATGCAGATCCACAATATGGAAACCGACTGGGACTCCGTAAAGCAAGCCCCGCCCGAGTCCTTGGTAAACTCTCTTTCGATGATTTGCCCCTTTGAACCTAAAGAAAAGCAAGCGCTCGTAGAAGCCGGCAGCGTGTCCGAACGCGCCGAAATCTTGACGGCCCTCATCGAAATGGCAACGGCGCAGAACGCGGGCGGCTCTGATCCCTCGCTACAGTAACTGGGGCCTCTCGAACCAGAAAGCACCATATGACCGAGCCCACCACCAAAGACACCGATCTCGATCCGAAACTCTTGGAAATCTTAGTATGCCCGCTGACAAAGGCGCCGCTGATCTACGATCGCGAAAATCAAGAGTTGATCAGCAAGCAAGCCCGCCTGGCCTATCCGATCCGCGACGGCATTCCCATCATGCTGCCGGACGAAGCGCGCACTCTGACGGATGAGGAAGCCCGCTGAAATGTCGTCCGCGCAGCCATGGCCTTTGGAAATCAGACTTCGCAAATCGACTGCTGTTCTTGAGATCGATTTCGACGACGGCGCGTCTTATGGCCTGGATGCGGAATATCTTCGCGTTGAAAGTCCGAGCGCCGAAGTTCAAGGTCACGGCGGTGCGGCCAAACCTCCTCCTGTGGCCGGAAAACGAAACGTAAAGATCACAGGCGTTCAACCTGTTGGCAATTACGCCGTTCGCCTCACGTTTGACGACGGTCACAATACCGGGCTGTATTCCTGGGATTACTTGCGTAAACTGGCCAACGAGAAAGACACGATCTGGCCGGCATACGAAAACCGGCTTAAGGAACACGGGCTGGGTCGCAGTTAGAGTGCAATGACTATAATCCGCACTCAAAGCGCTTGAACGCACCAGCGCACAAAAGATCCGCACAAAGATAGGGAGACGCAATATGGCTGCCGCCGCCGACAAGACCAAAATCCGCCTACTGCCGGAAGACGAGTTCACCCACGATCCGGGCACGGCGCAAAACTATAATGAAAGCATGTATTTCAATGCCTTCGATCCGAACAAGAAAACCGGCGGCTGGTTCCGCATCGGCAATCGCCCCAACGAAGGCTATGCCGAACGCAGCGTCTGCATCTACCTGCCGGACGGCCGCATCGCCTTTTCCTTTGGCCGACCTTCGATTACCGACAATTCGAAGATGGAGGCCGGCGGCTTCAAGGTCGAAGTCCTCGAACCGTTCAAGCGCCTGCGGGTGACCTATGACGGCGATGCTCTCCTCTTGGACGAGCCCTCCCAGATGGCCGATCCCAAAACAGCGTACAAAAATAATCCGCAGGTCCCCTGCAAGGTCTCTTTGGACTATGAGGGCGTTTCCCCCATGTATGGAGGCGAACCGGTCAACGAAGACGGATCGTCCATCGAAGTGGACCCTGAAAAGTCCTTTGCCAAGGCCCACTACGAACAACACTGCGCGGCATCGGGCTACATTGAAGTAGACGGCGAGCACATAGCCCTCGAAGGCTTCGGACTGCGGGACAAATCCTGGGGGCCTCGCTTTTGGCAAGCCATCGAATGGTACCGCTGGTGCCCCATGAATTTCGGCCGTGATTTCGGCATGATGTTCACCATTCGCGGAGACGGCAAAGGGGGCACATCGTCCGGCGGTATGGTCTTCAAAGATGGCAAATATGATCTGGTAACGGACTGCTCCATTGAAAGTGACTGGGACGACAAAGATTACCAGACGGCTCTGCGCGCATCATTAAAGACGGAAAGCGGCGAGACCTATGACGTGACGGGGAAAGTGTTGTCTCTCATTCCCTTGCGCAATCGGCGCAAAACGCCGGAAGGCGAAGAGCTGCAGACACGGATCACCGAAGGCATGACCGAATATCGCTGCGGCGATTTGGTGGGCTACGGCCTCAGTGAGTATCTAGACCAGATCGTCGATGGCAAACCCAACGGCCGCGCCGCAGGATACTAAAGGATACTAAAGGATACGAGCACGCCGTGGCGGACCGCATCATTGAGATTTCAGACGACTTCTGGAACATCAGAGGGTCGTTCCGCATTGGCGGCGTGGTGAACATCGGGACCCACGCCTCCTTGGTCAGATTATCGACCGGCCGTTTTGTCCTTCTCGATTCCTATGCGCTAAACGGGAACGTCAAACGCCGGGTCATGGAAGAAACAAATGGCGGCAACGACGTTGAGGCCATCCTCAATCTGCACCCGTTTCATACGGTACATTGCAAACGCATGCACCAGGACTTTCCCGATGCCAAACTCTATGGCTCGTCTCGTCACCACGCCCAAGCGCCAGGCCTGCCGTGGGAAGGTATCCTGATCGACGACCCGGAACTCCACGATCTTTATGCAGACGACTTCCTGTTTTCGGTCCCCCAAGGGGTCGATTTCATCTCCAAAAACAGCGCCATCCATTTTTCTTCCGTACTCGCCTACCACCGATCCAGCGATACCATCCATGTCGACGACACGCTCATGTATGTGGTGGTGCCGTTTCCTTTGGGCGTAATGAATCCCTTCACCGGCTTGTCCTTTCACCCAACTCTTGCCCAAGCGCTCGAACGGCGCGCCGGAGCAGCGTCCGATTTTCGAGGATGGGCGGATACTTTGGCCGACGAATGGGGCCACGCGAACAATCTTTGCGCCGCCCACTCAGCGACACTCGTGGAAGAAGGCATGGGCAGCTCCCCCGTCGGCTCACGGATCAAAACCGCGCTCCGCCGCGTCGCGCCCATATTGCGGGTACATGAGCTCCGCTTCGGCTAGACCATGTCCCGGCTCTTGATCGTCTATCACTCCAAAACAGGCGGCACCCGGCAGATGGCTGAAGCAGCCGCCACCGCGGCCCGCGCAGAGATCGAAACGGAACTACGGACCGCGCACGAATCTGAGCCCAAGCACATTTTGGACGCCGACGGTTACATCTTCGCCGCACCCGAAAACCTCGCCGCCATTGCCGGCATCATGAAAGACTTCTACGACCGCTGTTACTATCCTGTGCTCGGACGAATCGAAGGCAGGCCGTATGCTCAGATGGTCTGTGCCGGGTCCGACGGCGAAAACGCCGCCCGTCAGACCGCCCGCATCGCCACCGGCTGGCGCTTGAAAGAAGTCCAATCCCCTTTGATCGTCTGCACACACGCCCAAACCCCCGAAGCTATTTTGGCGGAGAAAACCATCTCGGAAACCGACCTGGCCCGCTGCCGCGAGCTCGGCGCCGCCATGGGCGCAGGCCTGGCGATGGGCGTGTTTTGACCACCCCCAAAATAGGAGACCAAGATCGCAGCCGCCTTTCTTCAGCTATCACTGTTCGTCACTGAGGACCAAAACCGCACCAACGCTTTGGGTCAAAACGCTCATCGCCAGCCTTCAACACAGAATGAAACTCACCTTCTGTACCGGACAGATTATTCGGCTTACGAATGGACTCTAGTGGTTTACCCATTCGGTAAAGGGTCAATAGCCAATGGTCGTCCTGAGCAAAGTGTTCTGGAACCACGCCTTCCAAAGTGAGCGCTTCAATCTTCGAAAGGGCTTCCCGCGCCTCCGGTCCAAGACCACAAAAGCCTGATTTAACCGAATCTAGGATCCGGTCATGCTCCTCGACCAGATCGAGCAAAGCCGTTTTGCGTTGGGAGACAAATCTGCTTTCGTCTGCCAACCTTTCCAACTCTTTTGTCGCACCCAATCGAATTCTCCCATGATGTTCAAGCAGGACAAGAAGCCGCGGCACCGCCTTTTCTCCCTGATCGGCAAGCCGAGAGATCAATCCACGCGCCAGCATCCGCTTTGGCTTATCGGATAGCAACCATTCCTCTTTATCAGTAAGCGTAGCAAATATGCCCGGAGAAAGTTCCATGTGATAGCGAACAAGCCACCCAACCGAGGGGTGTGAGACATCCTCCGTGGAATACAAACGATCGGCGATCGCCTCACGCAGCGCCATTGAATGATCTTCAAATACACTCGGGATCTTGTAGTGGTAGAAACGCTTTACAATTCGCCGATCGCGAATGAGGGCGGTGACGATCTCAATATCTTGGTCCGTTCGAGCTCCTTTTGCCATCGCATCAACATACGCACCGATAGTGTCGAAGATCGGAGCGTCTCCAGCAACCGTGGAGTTTGAAAGAGCAGCCATCAAAGACACCCGAAGCGTACCGGCTATTTCTGCGGGCGTTCGCTTTTGTTCCGTACGGTCTCGCAATATTGTACGGTCGGCAATCTCATCGAAAAAGTCCAGATCGTCATCGTACTTTGCATTTCTAAGAGTCCGCCGAACCCATCCAAATCCGAAGTCCGATACCCCCCCCTTCATCCAAATGACAAGCGGAACACCCGGAGCAGTGGCAGAAATCGAAGTGCGGCGAAAGAGCACCTCACCACTGGCCGCAACAATCTCGACGTAACGGGACTTGGCACCGGAAGCGCCCAACAACCATCTTCCCCCCTCGCCCGGTGGAGACCAGTAGTCACCGTACCGATAGAGTTGATCGTATTTTGCTCGTACGGCCTCGCTGATCAAACAAAGATCACTGGAAAGCCGCTGCAACCAGAGCGCCTCAATCGCATCTTGATCTGCCAATGTCTTGCCAAACCCATTACGTGAAAATCGAAGTACTGGCTGCGTTTCGTTGTCCCCGCATTCGGCACGTGGAACCAGACGGAACGTACGCGCGCCCGCATCAAGCATACTCAAACCCGACAAATGGTCTTGGGCTGAAAGCATCGCCGCACTGTTTATGGTGACACTTTCGACGCCCGGCACAAAAAGCAATCCAAGACAAAGGCTGCTGCAAACGGCGAGTCTCGAGTTTCGTTGATGGACATATTCATACTGCGGAAGATCTATGCGAAGATGACCGCGTGATTCGATCTTTTCGCCAGATATGACATCCGCTCGATCTTGAGCCTTCACAGCAGTATTTGCTTGATGCTGGGCCGCGATTGGCAACAGGCTGAGCGCAATGGGCACACAAACAAAAGCAACCAACGCCGCAATCGCTTTCTTTTCAAGATAGCGGCTGGACACAAACCAGAACAAAGCAAAGGGGGCACTCCAAAGAAAGACAGTTGGCATGATCGACAAGAGGGCGCCGGGCACGATCAGAAGAAAATACCCGATCAACACGACAGCCGGCGCGACAAGCACCAAACCTGCCAATGATCCAACAACCAGGAGATATATTAAGAACCAGTTGTTCAAGGCACTCAATCCCGTTTCGGCCGATCTTGAACCCAAGCGCGTTACATGGAATTCCGGTCAATGAAATGCACGGCCATGACGGCAAGAACAATAATAGATCCATGCACCATATTCGGCAACGTATGGTTGTTCTGCCGCCAAAAGATCACCCTTTTGATACCCCCTGCTTCGGCAAAGAGGTGTTAAAGGAAGCGCCTCGCTTCCTTTCGAATTCCAGGACGTGTCGCCACAGTGGGACCGGCCACATTCAAAACGGAGATGGCGTTGTCTTCAAGCCCTGCCAGTATTGTTCTTTTAGATAGTTCATCCATATCCGTGACTGCCAACAACGGCCGATTGTGCTATTGGAAGAAAGCCGAATGAGCCTCAGGCTCCGGATCATTTTCTAGGCTCGGAGAAATGATCAGCGTCCCAGATGAATCTCCGACGCTCCATTCGGTGCGCTGGGCTCTCGGCGCTCCAGGCATACCCTGAACGGAGAGATCACTGGAATTGTCCCATCTTCGGCTGTCCGTCACGGCTGACACCACCCGCCACTAGGGATGTCAAGCTCCATAGCCGCTTCCAACGCTGCCCGGTCTACCCGCTCACGATAACTCTTCGCAACACGTCGCACCTGCCGGCCTTGCCAGAGCGGCCACTGTTCCTTAGTACCGCATTCTAACCACACAATATCGCAGCGGAGCCAACCTCGCTCCAGCCAGCTCGAACGCTTCAAAGGACCTAAACGGTGACAACGCTTCTTCGACACGCCCGCCTCTTGCTCACGATCTGCTTTAGCGTCCCCTTACTCGCCGCCTGCACCGGACAACCGGAGAACGTAGAGCCGGTCACACCCTTCGACGTCGCCCGCTATGAAGGGGTTTGGTACGAAATCGCGCGTCTGGACCATAGTTTTGAGCGGGGCCTGACGAACGTCACCGCAACCTATGAGCTTCGCGAGGACGGCACGGTCAGCGTCCTCAACCGCGGTTTTGACACTGAAAAGTGCGAGTGGGACGAAGCCGACGGCGTTGCCAAGTTTCAAGGCGATCCCAATGTTGCGAGCCTGTCGGTGACTTTCTTTTGGCCCTTTGCTGGCGGCTATCACGTCTTCGCCCTGGATCAAGAGAATTACGAGTATGCCCTCATTGCCGGACCGTCTACAGACTTTCTCTGGATCCTCGCCCGGCAACCTGATCTGCCCTCTGACATAACGGACGGTCTCATTGGCAAAGCCCGCGAGGCCGGTTTCCCCGTGGAGGAGCTTATCTTCGTAGATCATGCGGAACCGCAGTGCGAATAGCACCATACATCTTTAACTGGTCCCAATTTCCTTCACTGTCCTTTTAGTTTGCTAGCCTATCTTTCTCTGCGAACAGCATCAAATGCACGTTCGGGGAGAACAAAAAGTGATCGACGTGCTTCGGCTAAAAGTAAATGCAAATTGTGTTTCGTTTGTATGTGGTATTCTTGGCATTGCTTTCGTCTTGGCTGCTTGTGAATCCCGCACTGACGAAGAACTGCACTTTCTCATCTCTGTCAGGTACACATTTGATGGTTTGGAATACTCGCACAAAGGCGCATTCCACTGCGCCAAAGTCACGGGACAATCAGGATTGTTTGGGAAACCCAGAAGTTTTAACTGGCAGCCTTATAGCTTTTCGAATTCCCTTGCTTCCGGCGCCGGGCTCATTGTTGTTCCTTACCCTGTGTGTGGGCTGATAAATAGGGGCGGACCGGCCGAAGACTGGGACAAGCTTGATGTGGCAGATTATCTGTCACGCAAAGATGTAGTACGAATATATTGGATCGATGACCCTCGAAACCCCAAAGTGATAGAGGGTTATCTTCAACCTGAGTATTTTCAACATAAAGATGCCCGGGTTCGCAATGTTCGGGTATCCATCGAGCAAGTTGAAACCGCTCCTCGAGACCTAGATGTCGTGCATGAGGATTGGGATTTTGGTGGCGATCCGGACCAGGTTTGGGAGGCGACGTCTGTTCGAATATATCCAGAAAGCGTTTGGCGCAGATCGATTGAGTTTGTTGGTTGGGCATCCACGTTGGGTGTCGGCTTTCATTCAGTTCCGGCCGGTCTCGAACAAGCGCTTTGGCGAGACGTCGGTCGTTTGGATGAAAAAGGGTATATTGTTCCACAGATTCGCAGTGAAGGCAGAGTCGATATTCTCTATAGGAATGAAGCGCCGCTGGGTTGGGTTAGGTTTGTGCCTAAGAGATCCGTGGAGGAAGTAAGGCGTTATCTGAATGAAAAGTCAGTCTACTCTAAGTATTTTGATGGGCGGGAGATTCCACCAGAAGATAGATCGCGTTTGGTTTATGACTCTTCGACGAGATTGATCTTTGGTCTTGGAAGAGGGTTCAGACTTAACCCGTCAGTTTGGCTGGAAAAGGAAGAGTAAATGGTGCGCAGGTGTGAGGAACGGCGTCAGTCACATTTCTCTGGTTGGATTCAATACGAGTGGACCACGGCGGATTCTCACTGAGCAAGAGCGAAAAAAACAAAAAGAAAAGGAAGCTGAGGTGCGCACACCACCAGTTTGTACAAAATTGTACGCGCGATGAGTACGTTGGCATTGGGCCAGAATTTCATTCGATAAGATCTTGTGATGAACATATGTCAATCGATAAACTCACACCGCTCGGAATCACACTCCGCACACAGCATAAAGATGTTTGCCGGACGTCTGTACGGGCTCGATTCATATTGATAACCTGTTTCATCGCGGGAGCAACCTCCTGTGCGGCCATTGCGAGTGAAGAGATAACCGACGAAAACGGTCACGAAACCAAACTCAAGACATGTTCAGACCCGGTGGCGGGCACGTACAAATTTCTTGGATTCCGTAACGACCCAAAGGGCGAAGTAGTTCGTCTCCATTTTCGGCCGGAGCGCTACAGCAAGTTTAGGAGCAAATGGGACGCGAGAGAGAACCTCTTACCGGATCTGGAACTATCTGAGCACACACTATTCCAAGGGGAGAGTTCTACCGGATTGAACATAGCAGCCTTGGTCTCAAACCGCCGCCCCTGTCCCCGCGCCGGATGCGCATCGACATATATTGTTTACACGGAGGAAAGCGACACAATGATCGCCTTGGAATCGGGAGGGAACTTCGAAATAAACTCCTTTCTTGTTCCCTCCTTCCTGGTGGAGGATTGCACGATCACGCGAATAGTTTTTTCGTATCAAGACGATACACGCCAAGAAATTCTAGACGGACAGCGCTCTGTCGACAATTTCATCTATAAGGGATTGTCACTCGGACAGTCGATTCACTGGGCAAGACAAGAAGACGAAGAAAGTGGTGAACGGTGAGAGCGCAACGCTTAATCGGGGCATACGGAGCCTTTCCCACGATCGCCATATGTTGCGCTCTTATATTCGGCGCCTTTGAGCTACAAAAGAACGTCTGCTTTTCAAAGGCTTCGCTCCTTTCGAAGGATGCTGCGATTGATGCTATGATAGAGAAAATAGTGGATTTTCGGTGGAGATTTTCAGAATCGTCTCCAAGACAGCTTGCAATCTATACCGACGCCAAGACAGGCATGCGACGCGAAATTGATCCGCAATCAATCATATATTATCCCACCGCCGGTGATTTTACCGAAGAGAATCCTGGGTGTTGTAAAATCACGGAGTCTGGATACAAGGCAGATTGTTCTGCATACAATACAGCATTGGGTAGATGCCGGTACTGGGTAAAGGCCGAATTCAAAGTTCGGTATAAAGATGAAATGATGCAGCCTTCTTCGTTCGATGCCCGATATTGGCTTCCAGTTACCAAATGCGGAAAGGTTTGGAGCGGAGTCGATTAGCCAAGATTCCAGGAAGGTACGGTAACCTCGCAGACTCCGATCGCGTCCACCCTAAGGCAACTCCCCCCGGAGCAACGCCGGCAACTCGCCGCCAAGACCCGATGCTTGGCGTACAAAAAACCGCCGGGCCGGGCCGGCCTTGTCCACCAGCGCCATGCCCAGATCGCGAAGAAAGCGTTGGGGCATCACATCGGAGGAATACAGTCGGTTGAGACCGTCCGTGATAAGAGCAAGACTGGCATTATCGAACCGGCGCCACGTCTGGTACCGGTCGAGAACGTCCCCGCCCCCGATATCGAGACCCAGGGACCGCGCCTCACACACCACGTCCACGAGCGCCGCCGCATCTTTAAGGCCCAGATTGAGCCCCTGCCCGGCGATCGGGTGAATGACGTGGGCGGCATCCCCAACGAGTGCACACCGGCCGGAGTAATAAGAGTGAGCAAGCATAAAGGACAACGGATAGGAAAAGCGCCCGCCAACGGGCTCCACCTCACCGAGAAAATCACCAAACCGCAGATACAGCTCCTCTGTGAACGCCGCATCGTCAAGACCCATGATGATGCCGGCGTCCTCCGTTCGCTCCGTCCACACCAGGGAGCTCCGCCCCTCGGTCATCGGCAAAATCGCAAATGGACCCCCGGGCAAGAAGTATTCCTGGGCCACACCTTCATGAGGCTCTGCATGTTTGACCGTCGTTACAATCCCGGTTTGGGGATAGGACCATTCAACAGTCTTGAGCTTCAACCGCTGACGTGTCGGAGACCCACGGCCATCACAGGCCAAGCACAGTGCCGCATGCAAAATGCGCCCGGATCCCAGCGCAATCTCCACGCCGGCCTCTGTCGTGGTCACGTCCACGACCTGCATGGGCGCAACGACATCCAATCCAGATTGACCACGAGCGCTCTCGTGCAGAGCCGACAGCAGCACCCGGTTCTCGACAATCGCACCGAGCCCTAGCACTTCTGCGTCTGACGAAGCCGGCTCAAAGTGCAAGAAGAGCGGTGCGGCCCCACTGCGCTCAAACCGGCCGGGTGTGCGCCCGTCCGTCACCAGAATATCTCGAATGGGCTCGGCATGCGCCTCAACCTCAGGCCAAAGGCCCAGCGCTTGATAGAGATTGATGCTCGCGGGGGACAAGGCCACCACCCGCCCGTCGAACCCGGCCCCCGTTGCTCTATCAGGATCGGCCGCATCAACGACTGCGGTTCTCAGTCCGCACACGGACAAGCCAATGCCCAGCGTCAAACCGGTCAGGCCCCCACCGACAATCACAACATCAAATCTATCCTTGGCATCCATCGAGATCAGTCACCTTTCGCGATAATCCCAGACCCTATCCTATGAGCCTAATTCAGCCGCTTCGCCATCATGCCGCAGCCCGCCTATTTTTTGACCAGCCCCCTTTTTTTGATAGATAACTGCTCACAAAATGAGCAGACATACGGAATGCAATCCTGCTCAGCGACGGGACGATCTCAATTTTACCTATTGTTTTCAATCGCTTACCAATTGCCAATCGCGATTTGAGCGCTTTCCTCCAAAATTGACGGACCCGGCCTGTCAGCCGTAGACGGCCATGATGGGTCAGATCGGACGAAGTTATGTCTGCTGCCCAGAGAGGAAAGTGCGATGAAACTGATTATGGCGATCATCAAACCATTCAAACTGGATGAAGTGCGCGAAGCGCTTCTGGGTTTAGGTATTGATGGCCTCACCGTCTCTGAAGTCAGAGGATTTGGACGCCAGAAGGGTCATACAGAAGTCTATCGCGGCACCGAGTATTCGGTGAACTTTCTCCCCAAAATAAAGCTTGAAATCGCGGTGGATGAACCACTCGTCGAGCAAGTTGTCGAAACCATCACTGATACCGCCAATACCGGTCAAATTGGGGACGGCAAAATCTTTCTTTTCAACTTGGATCACGTTGTTCGCATCCGGACAGGGGAAACCGGAGCGGGCGCACTCTAACCTAGGCTAGGAGAGGTACAATTATGCTCATTCCCAAAAACTCATTACGAGTGGGTGCATCCGTGGGGGCCCTGTTGCTCGCGACGATGGTGCCTGCATTTGCACAAGAGGCTGAAGCGGTAGCCGAAGCCGTTGAAACCGTCGCCGCTGGCAGCGGCGTATCCGAAGAAACAGCATACGTGTTCAACACGTTCCTGTTTTTGGTCTGCGGCTTCTTGGTCATGTGGATGGCCGCTGGTTTCTGTATGCTGGAAGCCGGACTCGTCCGATCGCGAAATGCCGCAACGATTTGCCTTAAGAATATTTCACTCTACAGCGTCGCCGGCTTGATGTTCTGGCTCATTGGCTACAACTTGATGTATGGCGTCGAGGAAGGCGGCTATTTAGGGACGTTCTCGATGTGGTCGGCAGGCGGCGACCCATCGGCAGCCGACGGCTATGCGGCCGGCTCGGACTGGTTCTTCCAAATGGTGTTTTGTGCGACGACCGCGTCGATCGTATCCGGTACACTGGCAGAGCGCATTAAGCTGTGGCCGTTCCTGATCTTCACAGCGGTTTTGACCGGTATCATTTACCCGATCCAAGGTTCTTGGGAATGGGGTGCTGGTTGGCTCGATGCTGAGTTTGGTTTCTCTGATTTCGCGGGATCGACCCTTGTTCACTCGACAGGCGGCTGGGCAGCTCTGATGGGCGCCATTGTCCTGGGCGCACGCTCCGGCAAATATACCGTCGACGGCAAATCCAACGCGATGCCGGGTTCAAGCTTGCCTCTGGCAACTCTTGGCACATTCATCCTGTGGCTTGGCTGGTTCGGCTTCAATGGCGGCTCCCAGCTCGCTCTCGGCTCCGTTGTCGACGCCAACGACATTTCCAACATCTTTATCAACACTAACATTGCTGCGGCCGCAGGCGTTGTTTCCGCTATGGTTCTGACGCAGATCCTTTACGGCAAAGTGGACCTGACCATGGCTCTAAACGGTGCTATCGGCGGCTTGGTGTCCATCACCGCTGAACCTCTTGCTCCGTCTATTCCTTTGGCGGCCGCAATTGGCGCAGTTGGCGGTATTTTGGTCGTGATCTTCGTACCTCTGCTTGACCGCTTGAGAATTGACGATGTGGTCGGTGCCATTTCCGCTCACTTGGTCTGCGGTATTTGGGGAACGATGGTCGTACCTCTCTCTAATGGGGACGCCACCTTCTACGGCCAAGGCGTAGGCGTCGTTGCCATCGGTGCGTTTGTTTCCATCGTCAGCCTGGTCTTGTGGCTGGTGTTGAAGTTCACCATCGGTATCCGTGTTTCCGCAGAAGCGGAGCGAGGAGGCCTCGACCAATCAGAACTCGGCCTGGTGGCATATCCCGAGTTCGTCAAATAACTCTAATCTGATAACAACCCCGGGCGAAGGATCCGTCCCCTTCGCCCTCCTATCATCCCGGCAGCCTCCACTGCCGGGATGTTTTCTATTTAACGAAGAATTAACCAGTTCTTCCCTCGCGTCAGGAGGTTGAGTATGGTCCGCCCCGACCGAGACATGGGAGGAGCATATGGAGACCGCATCAATGGGGGCTGACGTCTTTTTCGTCCTGATGGGAGCTATTCTCGTCTTTGCGATGCATTCGGGGTTTGCCTTTTTGGAAGTGGGCACAGTCCAGCATAAGAACCAGGTCAACGCCCTAGTAAAGATCTTGAGCGATTTTGCTGCCTCAACGGTCGCCTATTTTTTCGTTGGCTTCACCGTCGCCTATGGAACACATTTCTTTCTGCCGGCCGATGTCTTGAGCGGCATCAGGGTTCTCGAAGGCACCAAGTTCGAGGGCAGCGGATATACCCTGGTTAGCTTCTTCTTTTTAGCGACCTTCGCCGCCGCCATTCCGGCCATCATCTCCGGCGGCATCGCGGAACGCGCCCGCTTCTGGCCTCAAGTCGCGGCTGTCGTCATCTTTGTTGCTCTGGTATATCCCTTTTTCGAGGGGATTGTCTGGGGCGGGAACTTCGGCATCCAAAGCTGGATGGAGAGCACCTTTGGGGCAGAGTTCCACGACTTTGCCGGATCCATCGTCGTCCACGGTGTGGGCGGATGGCTGGCGCTGGGGGCCGTCTTGCAGCTTGGCCCGCGCATCGGCCGCTATCCCGCCGGACAGCCGCCACAGGGTTTTCCTCCGTCCAGCGTGCCCTGGCTCGCTCTCGGGTCCTGGATTCTCTGCATCGGGTGGTTCGGCTTTAATGTCATGACCGCTGCGTCTCTTAACGACGTGACCGGCCTTGTTGCCATCAACTCACTCATGGCCATGGTCGGCGGTATTTTGGCGGCCCTCATCGCCGGCAAGAACGACCCTGGGTTTGTACATAACGGGGCGCTGGCGGGCTTGGTGGCCATCTGCGCCGGATCCGACATCGTGCATCCAATCGGGGCGTTCATTATCGGCGCCGTTGCCGGGTTGGTTTTCGTCTATTTGTTCCAAGTGATGCAGAACAAGTGGAAGATCGACGACGTTCTGGGCGTGTGGCCTCTCCACGGCGTTGCCGGTGCTTGGGGCGGCATCGCGGCGGGCATATTCGGCTACGAAACCATGGGTGGCATGGGCGGCGTGACCTTCGCATCCCAGCTCTTTGGAACCGTCGCGGGCATCAGCTATGCCTTCATCATGGGCCTTGTCGTATACGGCCTACTGAAAGCCACCATCGGCATCCGCCTTGATCCGGAACAAGAAGAGCGCGGCGCCGATCTATCCATCCATAAGGTCGGTGCAAATCCGGAAGGGGACCTGTTGCGCTATTAGCGGCAGGGCCGTACGGTCGCGGCAACAAGGGAGACACTCTCATGGCGCGAAAGATCATCCGCGAACCGTACGGCGTCGTTTTCAAGGACAAGTCCAGCTTCAAAGACACCTATGGCGGCGAAGCCGGATTTGTCTTTGTTGAGTGCATGCGCATCCGGCCCGAGACCGAAACGGCCTCAAAGACGGCGCTTGTGTTTTCTCATCCCATCGGGGGGCTGAGCTTCCTACCTGCTATGGGCGCATTGGCGGAAGCCGGCCATCATGTCATCTGCGTGAACACGCGTTTCCGGGGCAACGATACGGCCCTCACGATGGAAAAATGCATCGTCGACCTAGGCGCCGCCATCAAAGATCTCAAAACCCGGTTCGGTTACGAGCGCGTGGTGCTCGGTGGCTGGAGCGGCGGCGGCTCCCTCTCGCTCTTCTACCAAGAGCAGGCAGAGAACCCCTCAGTCAAATACACACCGGCCGGCGAACCGCCCGATCTGACCCAAGAAGAACTGCAACCAGCCGAAGGCATTATGCTGATGGCCGCCCATGTCAGCCGCGCTCTGACGCTCACCGAATGGATCGACCCCTCGATCGAAGACGAAAGTCGGCCCTTTAAACGCAATCCGGAGCTCGATCTTTACAATCCGGAAAACCCAAACCAGCCTCCGTACTCGGAAGACTTTCTCTCCGCATACAGGGAAGCACAAATCGCGCGCAATCGCCGAATTACAAACTGGGCGAAGGATCAGTTGGAAGACTTAAAGAAGCTCAACTGGCCAAAAGAGCAATGCTTCACTGTTCATGGAACCATGGCCGATCCTCGCTGGCTGGACCCCGCCGTCGACCCGAACGATAGGGAGCCCGGCACCTGCTATCTGGGAGACCCGAAAGTCGTCAATGAAAGCCCAGTGGGTCTTGCCCGCTTTACCACCGTGCGCAGCTGGCTCTCCCAATGGAGTTTTGACGAAACCAACGCCAACGGCATAAAGAACGGCGGCAATATCTCAATCCCCGCCATCGTCATCGGCAACACCGCCGACAATGCCTGCACCCCCAGCCACACGCATCGGCTTTACGAGTCGATCCCCCACGAAGACAAGGAACTCCACGAAATCAAAGGCGCGACGCATTACTATATGGGCCAGGCCGACAAGTTAGCTGAAGCCGTGGAACTCTGCACCGCGTGGCTGACAAAGCATGGCTTTTGGGAACCAGCGCCGGAGGTCTAAATCCGGTGCCTCACACGCATAAAAGACCGAAATGACGGACTGGCGTCTTTCAGATCTTCCGCCTTACGCCTTTCCGCGCCTGCGCCAACTCCTGGATGGGATCGCGCCTGGAGAACCGGAACTCTCTCTCGCCATCGGCGAACCCAAACATCCCATGCCGTCCTTCGTGCCCGGCATCTTGGCAGACCATGCGAGCGAGTACTGCAAATATCCGCCCAATGAAGGAACGCCCGAACTTCGCCAGAGTATTACCGATTGGTTAACGCGGCGATACGGCCTTACGTCTCTCTCCATAGATCCGGAGACGAACATCCAGCCCGTCAACGGCACCCGTGAAGGGCTCTTCAATATCGCCGTCGCCATAGTGCCGCCCGACAAGAACGGCGCGCGGCCGATCGCGCTGCTCCCCAATCCCTTCTACCAGTGTTACGCAGCCGCTGCGGTCAACGCAGGCGCCGACCCGGTTTACGTTCCCGCCACAAAGGAGACCGGATTTTTGCCTGACATCGCCAGCGTTTCTTCAGAGATTCTTGAGCGCACTTCGCTTGTCTATATCTGCTCCCCGGCCAATCCCCAAGGCACGGTGGCAACGGCGGACTTCTGGCAGAACCTTATCCGCCTTGCCCAAACATTCGATTTCCGGATCGTTTCGGATGAATGCTATTCCGAGATTTACGACGATAAAGCCCCGGTCGGGCTCCTTGAAACGTTAGACGACTTAATCAAAGACGGCCAATCGGACATCGACCTCTTGGACCGGGTGATCGTTTTCAATTCGCTTTCGAAACGATCGAATTTGCCTGGTTTGCGGTCCGGTTTCGCGGCGGGCAGCGCACCGGTCTTGAGCCGATTCCGGCAGCTGCGATCCTACGGGGGCGCCCCGCTGCCCCTGCCCGTATGTGCCGCCTCCACCGCCGCCTGGGCGGACGAAGATCATGTGGTGGCCAACCGCGCTCTCTACCGGGACAAATTCCGCCTGGCAGAGAGCATATTTGAAACGCATCTTGACTATTACACGCCAGGTGGTGGCTTTTTTCTTTGGCTCAATGTGGGAGTGATCGGAGAGACCGGCGAAACCGCCGCCGTGAAGTTATGGCGCGAGGCAGGCATCCGCGTTCTTCCAGGGAAATATTTGGCACGCGACAGCGAAGACGGTAATCCGGGTGAAAACTATATCCGCGTGGCCCTCGTCCATGATCTCCCCACACTCGAAAAAGTATTAACGCGCGTTAACCAAATTCTCCGCTAAATATGTCATACTGTTCCCGTCACAGGGGACAAAATGGCAAGTCGCGATCATTCAGGATATTTCGAGGACGCAAAGCTCGCCCTCTTGCCGGAATCAGTCCGTATTCGGCTGATTGGTCTGGCCCATGAACTCGTCGGTTTGGTTTTTGTCGGCATCGCCATCTTCTTGACCCTGTGCTTTGTCACCTACTCCCCGTCGGACCCAAGCTTCAACACCGTAACAAACAATCCAACCGCAAATGTGTTTGGAACGACGGGCGCGGCAATTGCCGACATTGCAATCCAGTTCCTCGGCAACGCCTCTTATCTCCTTGCCCTTCCTTTCTGCGTTTGGGGCCTCAGTCTCCTGCTCAGAAGCACGTGGCAATCCAACCTGCGCGTGACGATTCTCAAGTGTCTTACATGGATCGCGATGATCGTCGCCGCCTGCGTTCTGCTGGCCTCCCTCAGCACCAACCCGAACGGAGAACTGCGTGTCAGCAGCGGCGGTCTCTTGGGCGACGCCCTTGCCGGTCTGGCAATCCACCACTTGCGCTTATGGAATATTGAACAAGCAAGCGCTCTTGCCGCACTTTCGTCCGGCCTGATTGCCTTTACCTCTGGCGCCTTTGTCCACGGTGTAAGGCTGACCAGCTGGCAGGAGATGAGATCCTCAGCCGCGGTCTTGCGCGACGGCATGACCCGATTTGGTCACGCCATGGGCCGAACATTAGAGTGGTCGCGCAAGATCCTCACCCCACCGAACGAAGAAACCCGTGCCCGGCTGGCGTTCATTTCCGTTTTGAAATCACGGACGGGAGAAACGGAGTATGAAGAAGACGAAGAGAATGAAGAGCCATTTGAGGAAGACACGGAGCCTGACGAAGCGGACCTCGCCTCCACCCGCATCATCCGCAAGCCCAAACGAAAGAAGAGGACCAGCAAAAGAGAAGCCCGCGAAGAACAGCCAATGCTGGAGCTGGAACCCGATGGCGACTACCATCTACCGGCCCTCAGCCTTCTGACCAAACCCAAGCGGCAAGAAGGAACGGCAAACATCGCCGATGAATCTCTGGAACAGAATGCCAAGCTTCTCGAAACCGTGCTTGACGACTTCGGCGTGCGCGGCGAGATCATCGGCGTCCGCCCGGGTCCCGTGGTCACGCTCTACGAGTTGGAACCGGCCGCCGGCATTAAGTCGTCCCGCGTGATCGGTCTGGCAGACGACATTGCCCGTTCCATGAGTGCTGTGGCCGCCCGCGTCGCCGTTGTGCCCGGCCGCAACGTCATCGGCATCGAACTTCCCAATTCCACTCGCGAGACAGTCTTCTTGAGAGAGATGCTGGCCTCCCCCCAGTACGAGAAATCGTCGTCGAAGCTTGCGCTTGCGCTCGGCAAAGACATTGGCGGCGAGCCCGTCATGGCCGATCTTGCCAAAATGCCCCATCTCTTGATCGCGGGAACGACTGGCTCCGGTAAGTCCGTCGGCATCAACGCCATGATCCTCTCGATCCTCTATAGGCTCACACCTCAGCAGTGCAAGATGATCATGATCGACCCCAAAATGCTGGAATTGTCCGTCTACGAAGGCATTCCCCACTTGATCTCCCCGGTCGTGACTGACGCCAAAAAGGCCGTCGTTGCTCTAAAATGGCTGGTTAAGGAGATGGAAGACCGCTACCGCAAAATGTCGAAGGTCGGCGTTCGGAACATTACGGGATACAATGAACGGATGAACGAAGCCATGAAGGTGGGCGAAGTCATCACCCGCACCGTGCAAACCGGTTTCGACAAGGAGACCGGACAGCCCATTTACGAAAACGAAGAAATCCCCCTTGAGCAAATGCCCCTAATCGTCGTGGTGGTGGACGAAGTCGCAGACCTGATGATGGACAGCAACAACAGAAAAGCGACCGAAGCGGCAATTCAACGCCTCGCACAGATGGCGCGGGCAGCTGGCATTCATCTCATCACCGCCACCCAACGCCCTAGTGTGGATGTCATCACCGGCACAATCAAAGCCAACCTCCCCACACGAATCAGCTTCCAAGTAACCTCCAAAATCGACAGCCGCACAATCTTGGGAGAAATGGGTGCCGAGCAATTGCTGGGCCAAGGGGACATGCTCTACATGGCCGTCGGCGGCCGAATCCAACGCCTTCACGGCCCCTTCGTCTCCGATGACGAAGTAGAGAAAGTTGTCAAATTCCTCAAGAAACAAGGCGCACCGGACTATATCGAGGACGTAACGGAGAGTGTGGACGGCGACGAAATCAACGAAATCTTGGGGCTTCCAACCACCAATTCCGGTGACGAACTTTATGACCAAGCCGTCGCCATCGTCGCCCGGGACGGTAAGGCCTCAACCAGCTATGTTCAACGCCGGCTACAGATCGGCTACAACCGTGCCGCCCGCATCATCGAAAAGATGGAAGAAGAAGGCGTCGTCTCTCAACCCAATCACTCCGGCAAGCGCGAAGTCCTGGTGGGGAATCATTAGCGGGAGCGCGCGACGGCGATCCGCTCCACGACCTGCCGGCCCAAGCGGCAAAAAAGTCTTTCATTCGCCATGTCTTCGGAGACGTGAAAAAGGCCTCAGGTTTCACTCAAACTCGGTGAGACCAGTCGTTCAGGCACATCATTGTTTCGGTACGACTTGAGGCAGCGTATGCGGCTTCCGCGTCTGAACACTTACCGAAGATCAGCCTGTTGCGGGGATGTGACCAGCCTCTTGATTATATGATTGAATCATATATATAGACTATATGACTGAATCATATAATGGATCTCATGAACGAACGACTAGAAAACCTCGTTGGAGCCTTCGCTAACAGCATCGCCGATGCAGTGCTTGCTGCAGCGCAGGACGAGGCTGGCATCCCCGGTCCTTCGGCGGCGGCATTGGCCTTGATCCATCATGAGCCGGGCATAGCCATCCAAACGTTGCGTGCAGGCCTCGGCCTCACTCACGCCGGGACAGTGCGCTTGATTGATCGTCTCGAGGCCGCCAGCTTGGTCGAGCGCAGCGTGTCGGAGCTCGACAAGCGTGCCGTGGCCTTGGCGCTTACGGCAAAAGGTGAAACTGTCGCCGCTGCCATCCTCGCAAAGCGCCATGCCGTCATCAGCCAAAGTCTCGAGATCCTGACAATGAGAGAGCGAAGAGTTCTGGAACAGATTGTCGAGAAGCTTCTTCAAGCAACTGTCAAGGATGTAGCTCATGCCTACGCCGTTTGCCGATTGTGCGACGAAGAGGCCTGCGAGGACTGCCCGATCGAGGCGGGCTTGGAACAGTCGGCCAACTCAAATCTTTGAATGCAAGGAGACTGAAAGTGATAATCCGAATTGCCGTATTTGCTACACTGACGCTCGCCACATTGGCGGCGCTGGCGTGGTACATGCTGTTGACGGTGGAAAGCACACCTGTGTACACGGGCCGTTTCTCCAACACCGCCCTTCAGGGCTATGATTCCGTTGCATACTTCAAATCTGGAGAACCCGTGAAAGGATCTGATGAATTTTCCACAATCTTTCAGGGAGCGGAGTTTCATTTCTCTAGTCAGGAGAATCTAGACACATTCCGAGCGATGCCAGCTGCCTACGCGCCCCAATACGGCGGTCACTGCGCTTGGGCGGTGTCCCAAGGTTACGCCGCCAAGGGCGATGCGCGGCATTGGAAGATTGTGGATGGCAAGCTGTACTTGAACTACAATCGCTCAGTACAAGAGACATGGGAGACAGACATTGATGGCTTCATCACAGCGGCGCAGGGCAATTGGCCAAACGTGATCGAGGACTGATATCGGCCAGAAAGATACTTTTTCAGTATGGGATCCACCCCATCGCGATCTTTGCATTCGCCGCATTAAGCGACAAGACCGAAACATTCTGCTAGCTTATGCAAACCACAGACTCATCCGAAAGTGAGAATGACTCCGCACTAGGCGATCTCAAAAATCATTCTGTCCCGATCGCATTTACCTACTTCCTCAGCTTTCTCGAGAACCTGTTCGAGCTTGCGTATCCGTGGGCCATCGGCGTGGCGGTGAACGGCTTGATCGCCGGGAAGACGGCTCTGATTTGGCCACTCGTCGCGATCTGGCTCGCTCACATCGGTGTCGGCGCCTTTCGCCAACTCTACGACACGCGTTTGTTTTCCCGGCTCAACGCGCGCATGGCCCAAAAGACGGTGCGAGACCAGCGACAGGACGGGGTGGCCGTCAGTGAGATTTCGGCGCGAGTCGAAATGATCGAAGAACTTATTGATTTCCTTGAGGACGATATGCCGGTCCTGCTCGCCATGGTCGTTGGCCTGGTTGGCAGTCTGGTGTTCCTCGCGCTTTACGATGCGGGCTCAGGCCTTGTGATGCTGGGATTAATGATCCCTATCCTTATTATCAACGCGGTGGCGGGACTGCGCGCGTACCGGAATAATGTCGCCCTCAATTCGCAATGGGAAAAACAGGTTCACGTCATTAGCGACCCTCGTCCCCGGCGCTGGCTTGTCCATTTTGGGCGAATGGCGAGGTGGCGTGTACGGTTGTCCGACTTAGACGCAATGAGCTGGTCGCTTGCGCAAGTATGCACGTTGATTGCGGTCGTTATTGTTCTGTTTCGCGCGGCGACCGCTCAAGACCCGACAGTGGGGGACGTTTTCGCGATTCTGGCCTACGCCCTGCGCATTGAGGAGAGGATTGATGACATCCCCGCGATCGTTCAACAGATTGGGCGCCTGATAGATATTCGCCGACGTATACGACGCGACCACTAAAGGCGAAGCTGCGGCCGTGCGCCTGAAGTCTCCTAGTGTCCGCCTCAGCAAGAAGCAGACTTCTTAGCTACCAGCGACCAATGTCCGTTAGAGCGTTTCCAGGTGTGAGCTTAAGAGTCGATTGATCGAGGATCAATCGACCAAGCGAACGGAATCGTTCGGCGCGAA
>JANQPV010000061.1 GCA_028285305.1 Alphaproteobacteria bacterium
CGTCAACGTCGTCTTGCCATGGTCAACATGACCAATCGTGCCAATGTTACAATGCGGCTTCGAGCGCTCAAACTTCTCCTTCGACATCTTTCAACTCTCCGTAATCTGAAGAAGTAAAACCAAAATTCAACTAGGCCAGCTTCGCGATGACTTCATCGGAAACCGCCTGAGGCACTTGTTCATAATGATCAAAGAACATTGTGAACTGAGCCCGGCCCTGGCTCATCGAACGCAGGGTATTAACATATCCAAACATATTCGCAAGCGGAACAAACGCCGAAATGACCTTTGCATTTCCGCGCTCCTCCTGACCTTGAATCTGTCCGCGCCGCGAGCTGAGATCGCCCATAATGTCGCCCATATATTCTTCAGGCGTTACGATCTCGACACGCATAACCGGCTCAAGCAACTTCGGACCGGCTTGGGGAATACCTTCCCGGAAGGCCGCACCGGCGGCGATCTCAAACGTCATTACATTCGAGTCAACATCATGATAGGCCCCGTCCAGCAATGTCGCCTTAAAATCGATCAAAGGAAATCCTGCAAGGACACCGGTGTCCTGCGCATTCTTGAGCCCCTTCTCGACACCAGGAATGTACTCTCTGGGGACGTTGCCCCCGACGATCTTGCTTTCGAATTCATACCCGACACCGGGTTCTTGCGGCTCAAACATTATTTTAACCCGCGCGAACTGTCCGGCGCCGCCCGTTTGCTTCTTGTGTGTGTAATCAACCTCAAACGGCTTCGTGATTGTTTCACGATACGCCACTTGCGGGGCGCCAACATTGGCCTCAACCTTGAACTCGCGCTTCATCCGGTCGACGAGAATATCGAGGTGGAGTTCGCCCATTCCTTTAATGACGGTCTGGCCACTCTCATCATCCGTTGTAACACGGAACGATGGATCTTCTTGGGCAAGACGATTAAGCGCCACACCCATTTTCTCCTGGTCGGCCTTGGACTTTGGCTCCACCGCCACTTCGATCACCGGATCGGGAAACTCCATTCGCTCAAGAATGGCCGGATTATTGGGATCGGAAAGGGTGTCCCCCGTCGTCGTGTCCTTCAGACCCGCAATCGCAATAATGTCGCCAGCATAGGCTTCTTTAATATCCTCGCGCGAGTTCGCATGCATCTCAAGCATGCGCCCGATGCGTTCTTTCTTGCCTTTTACGGTGTTAAGGATCGTCTCGCCGGACTTCAGAACCCCGGAATACACCCGGACAAACGTCAGTGAGCCAACAAAAGGATCCGTCATAATCTTAAAAGCCAGACCGGCAACGGGCTCGTCATCGGAAGACTCTCGAACCAACTCTTCCTCTGTGTCAGGATGCACACCCTTAATCGACGGAACATCAACCGGAGATGGAAGATAGTCGACCACAGCATCAAGAAGAGGCTGAACCCCCTTGTTCTTGAAGGCTGACCCGCACACCACAGGAATAAAGTCGAGACCGATCGTTCCCTTACGGATGCACGCCTTAAGTTGATCGTCGCTCACCTCACCGTCTTCAAGATAAGCCTCCATCGCGGCTTCGTCCTGCTCAACGGCGGTTTCGATCATTTTTTCCCGAAACTCTTCGGCCCGGGCCTGAAGATCTTCCGGAATATCAATATATTCGAACTCGGCGCCCAGAGTTTCATCTTTCCAGACAACCGCTTTCATCTTTATGAGATCGACAAGGCCCGCAAACTCACTCTCTGCACCAATCGGAATCTGCAAGCAGAGTGCGGTGGCGCCCAGACGGTCTTCGATGGACTCGACACTCTTGTAAAAGTCCGCGCCCAGCTTATCCATCTTGTTGATAAAGATCATGCGCGGGACATTGTACTTGTCGCCCTGACGCCAAACCGTCTCGGTTTGCGGCTCGACGCCCGCGTTCGCGTCAATCACCCCTACAGCCCCGTCAAGCACACGCAGGGACCGCTCGACCTCAATGGTGAAGTCCACGTGGCCGGGCGTGTCGATGATATTGATCCGCTTGTCTTGCCAAAAACAGGTCGTTGCCGCCGACGTGATCGTGATGCCGCGCTCTTGCTCTTGTTCCATCCAGTCCATGGTGGCGGCACCATCATGAACTTCACCGATCTTATGACTGCGACCGGTATAATAGAGGATACGCTCCGTCGTCGTTGTCTTGCCCGCATCGATATGCGCCATGATACCGATATTGCGATAGTCTTCTAATTTGCTCTTCCGTGCCATAACGAATTTTCCAATAATCGATTAGCCGCGATCCGAAGGCCGAAGCATGTCGAGCATACCCCTTACCATCGGTAATGACTGAAAGCGCGGTTCGCCTCAGCCATCTTATGGGTGTCTTCACGTTTTTTGACGGACGCCCCGCGGTTGCTTGCAGCGTCTAACAACTCGCCCGCCAATCGTTCTACCATTGTCTTTTCATTTCGTTTACGAGCAGCCGAAATCAGCCAACGGATAGCGAGCGCTTGCTTTCGGTCATGGCGAACTTCCATAGGCACCTGATAGGTGGCGCCGCCGACACGGCGCGAGCGCACCTCAATCTCGGGCTTTACGTTATCGAGCGCCTCGTGAAAGACACCAACGGGTTCTTGTCCGGTTTTTCCCTGGATCTGATCGAACGCTCCGTACACTATCCGCTCTGCGGCCGATTTCTTGCCGTCAATCATCAAGGAATTCATGAATTTCGTGATCACCATGTCGCCAAACTTGGCGTCAGGAAGGATTTCTCTTTTTTCTGCTCTGTGCCGTCTGGACATGGGTCTGCCTACTTGGGTCGTTTGGTGCCGTACTTAGAGCGGCGTTGTTTGCGATCGCCAACGCCTTGAGTGTCCAAAACGCCGCGCAGCACATGATAGCGAACGCCGGGTAGATCTTTCACTCGGCCACCTCTAATCAAAACCACGGAGTGCTCTTGTAGATTATGCCCTTCGCCCGGGATATAAGCGATTACTTCGTGACCGTTTGTCAGCCTTACCTTTGCGACTTTCCTCAGCGCCGAGTTGGGCTTCTTAGGAGTCGTCGTGTAAACACGCGTACACACGCCGCGTTTTTGCGGACAAGCTCCCAGGTGCGGAACCTTGTTGCGCTTCGGTTTGTCGTGCCGCGGCTTACGAATAAGCTGACTGATTGTCGGCATAAGCGTCCATTTCTTCCCCCGTCTTTCATGACGGGGCTGTTCTACAAATGTAAAAAAGTTCTTGAGCGCGGAAAGCGCCCTCAAGAAACTCACGGGTTTTAGCGACTAAACTGGCAACGTCTGAGTCAGCGACTCACTGCTTGCCAAAAGCTGCGGGACCTTACTCGCAGGTAAAAATCCCGTCAAGGAAGAAAGCTGAGTTATCCGAACTTTTGGGACGAGGCATTTGGCCTCGTCCCGCACAGCTCGACAAAAGTCAATTACTCGGCCGCTTCTTGCGGAACTTCGCCTTCGACGTTCTCCACGGAAACTTCTTCCGGGGCAGGCAATTGCGAGAGATCTTGCTCGGCAGCCAACGCCCGCTCAGCGAGAATCACATCATCCCGCTCCGCAGCAACACGCTTGAACCGGTCGAGCGTACCACCTGTACCTGCCGGGATCAGACGGCCTACGATAACGTTTTCCTTCAAACCAATGAGCTGATCGGATTTTCCGTTTACGGCCGCTTCGGTCAGCACTCGTGTCGTTTCTTGGAAAGACGCTGCGGAAATAAACGAGCGCGTCTGCAACGAAGCCTTTGTGATTCCGAGAAGAACCGGCTTGGCAACGCCAGGACGGCCACCCTCAGCCTCAACGCGGGCGTTCACCTCGTCAAACTCCAAACCATCGACTTGTTCATTCTCCAGATACCCTGTGTCTCCAGGATCTTCGACTTCCTGTTTCTTGAGCATCTGACTGACAATCACTTCGATATGCTTGTCGTTTATTTTTACGCCTTGCAGCCTGTAGACTTCCTGGATCTCGTTCACAAGATAGTTGGCCAGTTCTTCCACGCCCTTAATCCGCAAGATATCGTGGGGAGCTGGATTGCCGTCCAGGAGATACTCACCCTGTTCGATGAAGTCGCCCTCTTGAACCGCAATGTGTTTGCCCTTGGGGATCAGATATTCGATCGGATCCATGCTTTCGTCTTTCGGACGAATGCTGATCCGTCGTTTGTTCTTATAGTCCCTGCCAAACTCGATGTAGCCGTCGGCTTCCGCGATGATCGCATGATCCTTTGGACGCCGCGCTTCAAAGAGCTCCGCCACCCGAGGCAGGCCACCGGTGATGTCCTTCGTCTTTGCACCTTCTCGCGGAATGCGCGCAAGCACATCGCCCGCCTCGACTTGGGCACCGTCTTCGAACGAAAGAATGGCGTCTACAGACAAAAGATAAGCCGCATCGCTACCGCTGCTCAGCTTCTTGATTTCGCCATTCTCGTCCACGATCGAGAGCGCCGGTTTTAGGTCCGCGCCCCGCGGACTGGCGCGCCAATCGATCACCACCTTGTTTGAAATACCGGTTGCTTCGTCTGCCGTCTCTTTCACAGACAGGCCATCAACCACATCCACGAATTTCAAGGTGCCCGGTTGCTCGGTAATAATCGGCGTCGTGTAGGGATCCCACTCGCAGAGACGCTGACCGCGCTCCACCTTATCCCCGTCATCGACGAGGATACGCGTTCCGTATTGGATTTTGTGAGTCGCGAGCCGCTCGTCGTTTTCCAGCACAATGATCTGATTGTTCCGTCCCATCGCGATCAGCGTGCCGGACGAATCCTTCACCACGTCTCTGTTGGCAATTTTGATCGTGCCCGAATGGCTTGCCTCCACGAAGGACTGGTCCGCCACCTGCGCCGTCCCGCCAATATGGAACGTCCGCATGGTGAGCTGTGTTCCCGGCTCGCCAATAGATTGAGCCGCGATAACGCCGACGGCCTCGCCCATATTCACAGGGGTGCCCCGTGCCAGGTCGCGGCCATAACACGCACCACAAATGCCATATTTGGCATCACAGGTCAGAACAGAGCGCACACGGACCGTTTGCACACCTGCCTTCTCGATGAGCTCAAGGGTTTCTTCCTCGATCATCGTGTTGGCCGGCGCAATAATGTCGCCCGTCTGAGGATTGACGATATTTTCTGCCGTGTTGCGACCGAGTATGCGTTCCGCCAGTGTTTCGATGACTTGGCCGCCATCGATCACCGCTTGCATCGTGATACCGTTCTCAGTTCCGCAGTCTTCCTCTACGACGATTGCGTCTTGCGCAACATCCACCAGGCGCCGGGTAAGGTACCCGGAGTTCGCCGTTTTGAGGGCGGTATCGGCCAGACCCTTCCGCGCGCCGTGGGTCGAGTTAAAGTACTCAAGAACCGTGAGGCCCTCTTTGAAGTTCGAGATGATCGGCGTCTCGATAATCTCGCCCGACGGCTTAGCCATCAATCCACGCATGCCCGAGAGCTGCTTCATCTGCGCCGGCGAACCCCGTGCACCGGAATGGGCCATCATGTAGATGGAATTAATCTCGTGTTCGCGGCCGGTGTCCTTATCAACCACCTTTGACGAAATGCGCTTCATCATTTCGTCGGCCACCCGGTCCGTACACTTCGCCCAGGCGTCAACGACTTTGTTGTACTTCTCTCCCTGGGTGATGAGACCGTCCAGATATTGGTGCTGGTACTCCTTCGCCAACTCCATCGTTTCGTCGATCAGAGCAACTTTGTTTTCCGGGATCACCATATCGTCTTTGCCGAAGGAGATACCGGCCCGCGCAGCTTCCTTGAAGCCGATCTGCATAATATGGTCACAGAAGATGACCGTTTCCTTCTGCCCCGTGTGCCGATAGACCGTATCGATCATGTTACTGATTTCTTTTTTCGTCAGCACACGATTGACGGTATCGAAGGGAACATTGTGGTTCTTGGGAAGCTGCTGCGAGAGAATGTAGCGGCCCGGCGTGGTGTCCACAATCGACGTCACCAACTCGCCATCTGCATTTTTCGTCTCAAAACGCGCCTTCACTTTGGCATGCAATGTCACGAGCTTATTCTCAAGCGCGTGCTCAACCTCCGCCAAATCAGCGAACACCATCCCTTCGCCGGGCTCGTTTTCCTTTTCCAAGCTCATGTAATAGAGACCAAGGACAATGTCTTGGCTAGGGACGATGATCGGCTTTCCATTTGCCGGGCTGAGAATATTGTTGGTCGACATCATCAGGACACGCGCTTCCAACTGGGCCTCGAGGCTGAGCGGCACGTGAACGGCCATTTGGTCGCCGTCAAAGTCGGCATTAAAGGCAGCACAAACCAAAGGATGAAGCTGAATGGCTTTGCCCTCAATCAGCACCGGCTCAAACGCTTGGATCCCCAACCGGTGCAATGTTGGTGCTCGGTTCAAGAGCACCGGGTGCTCCCGGATCACTTCGTCTAAAATATCCCAAACTTCGGGTCGCTCTTTCTCGACCAGCTTTTTGGATTGCTTGACCGTTGACGCCAAGCCCTTTGCGTCCAATCGCGAATAGATGAAAGGTTTGAAAAGCTCCAAGGCCATTTTCTTGGGCAGGCCACACTGATGCAGCTTCAGCTCAGGTCCGACAACGATGACCGACCGGCCCGAATAATCCACCCGCTTTCCAAGCAAGTTCTGACGGAAGCGCCCTTGCTTTCCTTTCAACATGTCCGCAAGGGATTTGAGCGGGCGCTTATTTGCCCCGGTAATCACCCGTCCGCGGCGGCCATTATCAAACAGAGCATCGACGGCCTCTTGCAGCATCCGCTTCTCATTGCGGATGATGATATCCGGCGCCCGCAATTCGATAAGACGCTTGAGACGATTGTTGCGGTTGATCACGCGTCTGTAGAGGTCATTAAGGTCGGATGTTGCAAAGCGCCCCCCGTCAAGCGGCACGAGCGGGCGCAACTCAGGCGGAATAACGGGGACCACGGTCATGATCATCCATTCCGGCCTGTTGCCCGAACGGACGAAGGCCTCCACCAGCTTCAGCCGCTTCGCGGCCTTTTTCATTTTCAGTTCCGATCCGGTCTCAGCAATTTCGGTGCGAAGAGCTTCGGCCTCTTTTTCGAGATCGAGAGCTTCCAGCAATTCCCGGATCGCCTCTGCACCGATCCCCGCGGTGAAGCTATCCTCGCCGTGCTCGTCTTGCGCCTCCATATACTCTTCTTCGGTGAGCAGCTGGCGCTCCGCCAACGGCGTCAGCCCCGGCTCAATAACGATGTAGGATTCGAAATAGAGGACCCGCTCCAGATCCTTAAGCGCCATGTCGAGCAGCAGACCAATCCGGCTGGGAAGAGACTTCAAGAACCAGATATGCGCAACTGGAGAGGCCAATTCGATGTGGCCCATACGCTCCCGGCGCACCTTGGATAGGGTCACCTCCACGCCGCACTTTTCGCAGACAATGCCCTTGTACTTCATGCGCTTGTACTTGCCGCACAGGCACTCATAGTCCTTGATCGGACCAAAAATCCGCGCACAGAACAAACCGTCCTTTTCAGGCTTGAACGTCCTGTAGTTGATGGTTTCCGGCTTTTTGATTTCTCCGTAAGACCAAGACAGAATACGTTCCGGGCTGGCAATGGATATGCGGATTTGATCGAACGTCTCCGCTTGAGCCACCGGATTAAAGATATTCATCACTTCTTGGTTCATTCACTTGCTCCTTGGCAGCAAAGTTGTCCTGATGAAACTGTTCTTGCGAACGCCCCTATGCGGCTTCGCTTGCGAGACGGGAAAGCTCCACATTCAGACCAAGAGAACGGATCTCTTTGATGAGAACGTTGAACGATTCCGGAATCCCGGCCTCAAACGTATCGTCGCCCCGCACAATGGCCTCATAGACCTTTGTTCGGCCCGCGACGTCATCCGATTTTACCGTCAACATTTCCTGAAGCGTGTAGGCCGCCCCGTAGGCTTCGAGTGCCCACACTTCCATCTCTCCGAACCGTTGACCCCCGAACTGCGCCTTACCGCCGAGCGGCTGCTGGGTGACCAACGAGTACGGACCAATGGAACGCGCATGGATTTTGTCGTCGACCAGATGGTGCAGCTTCAACATATAGATGTAGCCGACTGTGACCTTACGAGCGAACGGCTCCCCTGTCCGCCCATCATAGAGCTGCGTCTGGCCGCTTTCGCTTAGACCCGCATCATTCAGCATGGTCACAATATCTTCTTCCCGTGCCCCATCGAACACCGGCGTGGCGATCGGCAACCCGGAACGGATGTTCTGAGCCAATTCCAACAATGTGGAGTCATCGGCGTCTGACACATACGGGTCGTTCTGGTAAATGCCCGCCATTTCATCTTTGACACGTGCGAGATCACTCGTGCGTTCATAGACATCAAGCGCGCGAGACACCTTTCGCCCTATCCCCGAACAAGCCCAACCCAAATGGGTTTCGAGAATCTGACCCACATTCATCCGGCTGGGAACGCCGAGCGGATTAAGAACGATATCGACCGGTAGACCATCCTCAAGGTGAGGCATATCTTCGATCGGCACAATTCGGGAAATCACGCCCTTGTTGCCGTGGCGGCCGGCCATCTTGTCCCCAGGCTGCAGCTTGCGTTTCACAGCAACGAACACCTTGACCATTTTCATCACGCCCGGCGGCAACTCGTCTCCGCGCTGGAGCTTGTCAACTTTGTCTTCGAACCTCTTTTCGAGACGGTCCTTGCTCTCTTCGTACTGCTTTCTGAGGGCCTCGACCTCCCCCATCGCTTTGTCATTCTTCAGGCCGATCTTCCAGATATCCACCCGCGAATAGTCGTCCAGGATCGTTTCGGAGAGTTTTGTTTCGCCTTCAATCAGTTTGGGACCGCTCACCGCGACTTTGCCCAGAAGAATCTCACGCAGGCGGCTGTAGATATTCCGCTCCAAGATCATCAATTCGTCGTCACGGTCCTTGCCAAGACGCTCAATCTCTTCGCGTTCAATGGCCAAAGCCCGCTCGTCCTTGTCTACGCCGTGGCGGTTGAAGACGCGCACTTCGACGACCTTTCCCGCAACGCCAGGAGGCAAACGCAACGACGTGTCGCGAACATCAGACGCCTTCTCGCCGAAGATCGCCCGCAAGAGCTTTTCTTCCGGCGTCATGGGCGACTCGCCCTTGGGCGTAATCTTACCCACCAGAATGTCGCCGGGATGAACTTCCGCGCCAATATAAACGATACCCGCCTCGTCTAAGTTGCGAAGCGCCTCTTCACCGACATTTGGAATGTCTCGTGTAATCTCTTCCGGGCCCAATTTCGTGTCGCGCGCCATCACCTCGAACTCTTCAAGATGGATCGAAGTGAAAACATCATCGCGAACGATCCGCTCCGAGATCAAAATGGAGTCCTCGAAGTTGTAGCCATTCCACGGCATAAACGCCACGAGCACATTTCTGCCCAAAGCCAGTTCGCCCAGGTCCGTCGACGGTCCATCGGCGATGATGTCACCCGCCTGCACCGCCTCGCCCACACGTACAAGCGGACGCTGATTGATCGACGTATTCTGGTTCGAGCGCTGAAACTTCAAGAGGTTGTAAATGTCCACGCCGGACTCCGTGGCCCCGATTTCCTCGGTCACCCGAATAACGATCCGCGTAGCATCCACCTGATCCACCACGCCGGTTCGCCGCGCAGCGATTGCGGCACCTGAGTCGCGCGCGACCACACTCTCCATGCCGGTACCCGTGAACGGAGCTTCTGCACGAACGAGCGGCACCGCTTGCCGTTGCATGTTCGAGCCCATAAGCGCCCGGTTAGCATCGTCATTCTCCAAAAATGGAATCAAGGATGCGGCAACGGAAACCAGTTGCTTGGGAGAGACATCAATCAAATCAATCTCTTCCGAGGGCAACAGTTCATGCTCTCCAGCTCTGCGGCAGGAAATCAACTCTTCCGTAAACGCACCTTCTTCATTGAGCTCCGCGTTCGCTTGGGCGATCGCAAACTTCATCTCTTCCATCGCCGAAATGTAGACCACTTCGTCAGCGACTTTTCCGTCGACCACCTTTCGGTAGGGACTTTCGATGAAACCATATTGGTTGACCCGCGCATGGGTCGCCAAACTATTGATCAAACCAATGTTGGGCCCTTCAGGCGTTTCAATCGGACAAATCCGTCCATAATGGGTGGGGTGAACGTCGCGAACCTCAAAGCCCGCACGCTCACGGGTAAGACCTCCTGGTCCCAATGCGGACAAGCGGCGCTTGTGAGTCACCTCAGACAGAGGATTCGTTTGGTCCATGAACTGACTAAGCTGCGAGGACCCAAAGAACTCGCGAACCGCCGCCGCCGCCGGCTTTGCATTGATAAGATCGTGCGGCATGACCGTATCGATATCAACCGAACTCATCCGTTCCTTGATGGCCCGTTCCATCCGCAACAGCCCGAGGCGGTATTGATTTTCCATCAATTCGCCAACAGAGCGCACGCGGCGATTGCCCAAGTGATCAATATCGTCAACTTCGCCGCGCCCGTCTCGCAAATCCACGAGAGTCTTCACAACGGCCAGAATATCTTCTTTGCGCAGCACGCGGACGGTGTCCTCGGCCGTGAGTCCAAGACGCAAATTCATCTTCACCCGGCCCACGTCACTCAGATCGTAACGCTCCGATTCAAAAAAGAGGCTCAGGAACAGAGCTTCCGCCGTTTCCGGGGTCGGCGGCTCACCAGGTCGCATCACCCGGTAGATATCCATGAGCGCCTCATCGCGGCTATTGGTCTTATCCACGGCCAGAGTGTTGCGGATAAAAGCACCTTTGTTGATGTGGTCGATATCGAGCACCGATATTTCTTTGATTCCGACCTCAAGCAGTTTCTCAAGTGACTCTTCAGTGATTTCGTCACCGGCTTCGCCGTAAATCTCGCCGGTTTCCATGTTGACGATATCCAAGGCGAGAAAACGCCCAATCAGCTCTTGCTCGGTGATCAAGAGAGTTTCCAGGCCTTCTTCTTTGAGTTTTCGCGCCAATCTCGGGGTCATTTTGCGCCCGGCTTCCGCAACAGACGAACCGGTCTTCGCATCCACAAGATCATGAGTGAGCTTGGCCCCAACCATTTGTTCTTCGTTGAACGGGGCCGTCCAACCGCTTTTTGTCAGCGCAAAAGGAATAGCTTCGTAGAACGTTTCGAGGATTTGTTCCTCGTCCAATCCCAGCGCCTTCAAAAGGGTCGTCACCGGCAACTTTCGTCGCCGGTCGATACGAACATGGACGATGTCCTTTGCATCGAACTCAAAGTCGAGCCACGAGCCGCGATAGGGAATTACGCGGGCCGCAAACAAAAGCTTGCCGCTCGTATGGGTCTTGCCCTTGTCGTGGTCGAAGAACACGCCCGGACTCCGGTGCATCTGAGAGACGATGACGCGCTCCGTACCGTTCACGACGAACGTACCGTTGCGAGTCATGAGCGGCATATCACCCATGTATACGTCTTGCTCTTTGATGTCCTTTACGGACTTTGCACCCGTTTCCTCATCCACATCGAAGACGATGAGCCGCAACGTAACCTTCAGCGGCGCAGCAAATGTCATGTCTCTTTGCTGACATTCCTCAACATCGTATTTTGGCTCTTCGAATTCGTACTGAACGAACTCAAGAGTCGCCGATTCAGAGAAGTCGCTGATCGGAAAGACCGATTTAAAGACGGACTGAAGACCAGACTCCGTTCGCTCACCGGCAACTTTGTCACTTTGTAAGAACTGCTCGTAAGAGTTTCTTTGGACCTCTATGAGGTTGGGCATCTTGACCGCTTCTGGAATTCGACCAAAAGACTTACGTATCCGCCGCTGGCGGGAAAGAGTATGCGCCTTCGCCATTACCGCTCCTTGAATGTGATCCGGCCTCTGAATCAACAAAAGACCCTACAGCCGTGCTTTCGCACGACTGCCGATCTCAACGTTCAGTCATGTGTTGTGTTTACAGGAATTCAAAATCGACGATCTGCTAACCTCGACCCAGCCGCAACTGTCACCACCAGCCGCGACTCGTCTTAACCAAATAGCTTATTACACAGAAATAAACGCTTTCTCAACATTTATTCTGCCGAAAGGGAATCGTCTATTTCAACTCGACCGTCGCACCGACAGCCTCGAGTTTTTCCTTGATTTCGTTAGCTTCGTCTTTCGAAGCCTCTTCCTTCACCTCTTTAGGAGCACCTTCAACGAGCTCCTTGGCTTCTTTGAGACCCAATCCGGTGATGGCTCTAACTTCTTTAATGACATTGATCTTTTTGTCGCCGACAGAAGCCAAAACAACGCTAAAGCTGTCTTTTTCTTCCGCAGCAGCCGGTCCGGCCTCACCGCCGGCGCCCGGCATTGCCATCGGCATCGCCATCGCGGGCGCAGCCGCAGCGGAAACGCCCCAACCGTCTTCGAGCTTTTTTACGAGCTCAGAAATTTCGAGAACCGTCCAAGAGGACAGCTCATCATACATCTTTTCGACCTTTTCCAATTCCGACATCGTCAATTTTCCTTTTTTCGCTGAACTGTTTCGTTTCGATAAACTTGTGTATTCGCGAGGGCACCGCGTTAGGCCGCTTCTCCTTGCGCAGCTTTTGCACGCAGCGCATTCACCAAACCATGACCAGCCCCATCAAGGGCGGTGACAAAGCCGCCTGCCGGTGCGTTCAGGGTTCTGACAAACTTGCCGCCAGGTGCGTTGAGCACGCCGACCAAAGACGCACGCAGTTCGTCAAGCGAAGGCATTTTCGAAAGAGCGGTAATTCCGTCCGCATCAAGCACGGAGGCGCCGAGCAGCCCTCCGAGAACGATAAAATTCTCATTATCCTTCGCATAATCGACCGCGACTTTTGATGCACCCACGGGATCCTTGGCATATACAATTGCGACGGGCCCTTTCAACAAGGGGCTCACCCCCTCCATCTCAGTGCCTTCCAACGCCAACTTCGCCAACCGATTCTTGATAACCTTCAACCGCGCATCGGCCTCCCGGAGCTTTCCTCGTAAGTCGCCCATATCACCAACGCTAAGTCCAGAATAATGTGTGACGACAACGACGCCCGCATCCTGAAAGATCTCTTTCAAGTTCGCCACCATTTCGACTTTTTGCGCTCTTTCCACAGGGCTTGCTCCATAAGAATCGCGCGCTTCGATGAGATCGTTGCGCTCGCAATATGATCGGCACTGATCAAGCTCCCTTGACAGCACCCAAAAATCCATTCCTGTCCGAAGTTGAGATGGAGCCTCGCTTACGAACGAAGCGACGCTAATCTTTTCTCCGTCTCCCTAAGGATATTAAGTTTCGCAGGCAATCGCCCTTTGAAACACCTATGGTCTTAGACAGGGTTCAGGCCATTCATCCGACCAATCGGCACGATGCATACCTCACCGCGCCAATTTTGTTAAGTCTAAAAAAGCGAAGCCGGTTCGACTTTTACACCGGGTCCCATGGTGGAGCTCAAAGCGATCCGCTTAATGTAGGTTCCCTTCGCTCCGGAAGGTTTCGCCTTGTTTACCGCATCCGTGAACGCTTTGATGTTTTCCACAAGGTCTGATTCGGCAAAACTGGCTTTGCCCACACCGGCATGGATCACACCTTCTTTTTCAACCCGGAACTCGACAGCACCGCCTTTGGCGTTCTTAACGGCTTCCTCGACATCCGCCGTCACCGTGCCCACCTTTGGGTTGGGCATCAAACCGCGCGGGCCCAGGACTTTGCCAAGGCGCCCCACCACCGGCATCAGATCGGGGGTCGCAATACAGCGATCAAAATCGATCTCCCCGTTTTGCACTTTCTCCGCAAGATCTTCGGCGCCGACGATGTCAGCACCCGCCGCTTTGGCCTCTTCGGCCTTTTCTCCTTTTGCGAAAACAGCTACCCGCGCCGATCGCCCGGACCCTTTCGGCAGATTACATACACCGCGCACCATTTGATCGGCGTGCCGCGGATCAACGCCTAAATTCATCGCGATGTCGATGGTTTCATCGAATTTTGCGCTTGCGCGCTCCTTAATGAGTTTCACTGCCTCGTCGATCGTATACAAATTGTCACGGTCAATACCCTCGCGGGCTGAATTCATTCGCTTAGAAGCTGACATATCAATCTCTCACCTCAAGGCCCATAGACCGTGCGGATCCGGCAATGATTTTGCTCGCCTGCTCCACATCATTCGTATTCAAATCAACCATTTTTGCTTCGGCAATCTCGCGGATTTGCGCCATTGTAACCGAGCCGGCAACCGTACGGCCCGGCTCGCCGCCACCCTTTTTCAGTTTTGCCGCCTTCTTCAAGAAGAAAGACGCCGGAGGACTCTTCGTCTCGAATGTAAAGGACTTATCTTGGTACACCGTAATGACGGTTGGGATCGGCATCCCCTTTTCCATACCGTCGGTTTTCGCATTGAATGCCTTGCAAAACTCCATAATATTCACACCGGCCTGACCAAGAGCAGGCCCAATGGGCGGCGACGGGTTCGCCGCACCCGCAGGCACTTGAAGTTTCACATACTTGTCGATCTTTTTGGCCATTTTCTTTTAACCTTTACGCCTTTTCGACTTGTCCATATTCCAATTCAACAGGAGTTGCACGGCCAAATATCGACACCGCAACTTTCAAACGCGCGCGTTCTTCATCAACGTCCTCTACCAATCCGTTAAAGGAAGCAAAGGGGCCGTCGCAAACGCGAACCGTCTCTCCGATTTCAAAAGTAACGGAAGGTTTCGGATGATCGACACCTTCTTGAACTTGTTGAAGAATGTCGTCGACTTCCTTCTGGCTGACAGGACTGGGCTTATTTTGAGAACCCAAGAACCCGGTCACTTTGGGCGTGTTCTTAACGAAGTGATATGTCTCGTCCGTCAGGTCCATTTTTACCAAGACGTACCCCGGAAAAAACCGGCGCTCCGCATTTACTTTCTGTCCCCGGCGAACTTCCACCACCTCTTCCGTGGGCACCAAGACTTCTTCGATTTGCTCGTCGAATCCTTTCACGAGAGCCTGTTCGCGAAGGGTTTCAGCTACCTTTTTTTCGAAGTTCGAGTACGTATGGACAATGTACCAGCGCTTGGCCATGGCAGTTCCTTTAGGTGAAGACTGTTCCGATGGGTTTTACCCACCAAGGTTCAGTAAAAACTTGACGATAGTACTGAGTCCCCAATCGACTGCCATAAAGAACACAGCGGCCAGAGCTACCATAATGAACACCATCACCGTCGTGACGTTGGCTTCATTAATCGTCGTCCAAGTGACTTTGGAAGCTTCTTGGCGAACTTGCTGAAGAAACTCAAGGGGTCCCGGTTTAGCCATGTCTACTCTTTATCATTTCTCTAGTGTGGTTAGAAGTTGTGGTTCCGGCGACATGGAGCCCCCGCAATCCAACGCTTGGCAGGAGTGGAGGGATTCGAACCCCCGACACCCGGTTTTGGAGACCGGTGCTCTGCCAACTGAGCTACACTCCTAAACTATGAAGCCGGTTCCGCAAACGCTTCATCATATTTCTCTTTCTGTTTTTCAAGCCACTTATCGAGCTCACACCTTTTGTTCTTATCTCTGTTTTCGTGGAACTCTTCAGTACATTTTGTCGTTGGCGGCTCGCCACAAACCTTTTCAATATAGAATTCCACGTGAGATATGCACTCTCCATTGTAACGCCAGCCTGGCCCGCCTTTGCATCCGCATCCACCGCATTTGGGAAACTCCATACATTCTTGAGCATTCGCCACTTCCCAATCTGAGAAGATTAGAAAAGCAAAAAGGCTTCCCAAACAAGCGAGTTTAACTCTGGCTGACGTCGATCTTTCCAATCCGCCTATTCAATGATTCCTGCGACGACACCGGCACCCACGGTGCGACCGCCTTCACGGATCGCAAAGCGAAGCTTTTCTTCCATCGCAATCGGCGTGATCAACGTCACTTCCATTTCGATATTATCCCCCGGCATGACCATTTCCGTCCCGTCAGGAAGCGTGCACTCCCCCGTCACATCCGTCGTGCGGAAGTAAAACTGCGGCCGGTAGCTCGTAAAGAACGGCGTATGACGCCCCCCTTCTTCTTTCGTCAGAATGTAGGCTTCCGCCTTGAACTTCGTATGCGGCGTCACCGTGCCCGGCTTGCACAAAACCTGGCCCCGCTCAACGCCGTCCCGTTCGATCCCGCGCAGCAGACAGCCCACATTGTCGCCCGCCTCGCCCGTGTCCAACAACTTGCGGAACATCTCAACGCCCGTCACCGTCGTCTTCTCCGTATCGCGGATGCCGATGATCTCAACCTCTTCGCCAACATTGACAACGCCGCGCTCAATCCGCCCCGTCACGACCGTCCCCCGGCCGGAAATCGAGAACACATCCTCAATCGGCATCAAGAACGGCTGATCTTTCGGCCGCTCGGGCTGCGGAATGTACTCATCAACCGCC
>JANQPV010000072.1 GCA_028285305.1 Alphaproteobacteria bacterium
CTTCCGGCGTGAGGCATTTGTTTCGACACGCTTTTCAGCCTATTCAGAACTGGTCGTGACGTCTGACCAATCCGACCTGCAGCAGCAAAGGAATGCCCGCCTATGTCGATTACCGAAGCAGAACTCGCCGAAGCCCGCCAGGTCTGGGGGGATGCCCTCATCGCGATCGCCAAAGCCTATGAGGCGGACGGGATCGACGGCGCCCGCTCTGTGGCCAGTGCAACGCTCGATGCCGCCTATGGTTACAATCTGGGCCCGGTCTTGTTCAAACCGACCCTGGCAAGTGGTGAAAAGACGTTCCGTCCCACGCAGGAGGGTGCCTTGTCTTACTTTGTCGGCCACAATCCGGACTATCCGCTCGACACCGGCTTCGGGATCAAGGGGTGGCGCAAGGTCGAGTCGGAAACGTCCGCGAGCTTCATCGAGGACGATGTCGCGATGTGGATGGGTTGGGTGGTCATGACGGACAAGGAGGGTCAAATCACCAAGGTCGACAAGAGCTTTGGCTATAAGAAAGACGCCGAAGGCACATTGCGCATTGTGCTGCACCATTCATCATTGCCGTACCAGCCGTAACGACGGTCGCAGGCGCGCTGCGCAGTCGACGTCAGCCGATGTGCGTTTCGGGGCAGGGGCTGCCAAACTTTGCCGCGGGTGAGGGCATTCGCCAGGTGCCGGAAGCGGAACTCCGCCAAGTCGGTTAGGATAAGAGATGGCCCGGTTAGAATCTTCACACCCCTATCTCGCCGATACGCGCTTCGCCGCCTTCGCCCATCGCGGCGGCGAGCTGGAAGAGCCCGAAAACAGCAAACGCGCTTTTGCGGCCGCTGTCGCCATGGGATACCGCTTCATCGAAACCGACGTGCAGGCGACAGCCGACAATGTCGTGCTGGTCTTCCATGACGACGAGCTTTCACGCCTGACCGATGGCCAAGGGGACGTCGCCGCCCTTCCCCATAGCGAAGTGTCTCAGGCCAGGATCGGCGGAACCGAGCCGATCATGACGCTCGAGGAGGCGCTGGTCACCTTTCCGGAGACGCGTTTCAATATTGATATCAAGAGCGATCTTGCGCTCGAGCCAACGCTTGAGCTCGTCCAGAAGATGAACGCTTTGAACCGTGTTTGCCTCGCCTCTTTCAGCGATCACCGGCTTGGTCGAATACGCGAACAGCTTGGCGACGCAGCATGTACGGGCGCCGGGCCACGCGATGTTGCTGCACTTAAGTTTGCATCCTGGGGGCTGGGCTTTTTGTCCAGCCGTTGCCAGTGCGCGCAGGTGCCGGTATCCGAATACGGTATCACCCTTCCGACCCGTCGGTTCATTTACTTCTGCAACGTGAGAGGGATCGCCGTGCATGTGTGGACGATCGACGAGGCCGATGAGATACGCCGCCTGATCCGTCTCGGCGTCAATGGCATCATGAGCGCGCGTCCGAGCCTGCTCAAACAGATTGCTCAGGAGGAAGGTGTGTGGTGAGTGCCTGAGCACATGACCCAGACCACAATTATTCACGGCCTGCGAGGGCGCGCGTATTGCGCCTTTGAGCGGTCATCGATCAGACAATGAGATTGGCGGAGAGGGTGGGATTCGAACCCACGGTACGCGTGAGCGCACAACGGTTTTCGAGACCGCCCCGTTCGACCACTCCGGCACCTCTCCGCATGTATATTCCAGTCACTTAGCTCTCCCGAGGGAAGAACAAACCTTGAAAATGGTACCCGATTGGTACCCTACCGCGTGAAAGCCGACTCGATTGCCTCAACCGCCTCATCTTCCTTGTTGCGGAACAGGTGGGTGTAGGTCTTGAGAGTCAGGCTCGCATTGCTATGGCCGATGCGGCGGGACACTTGATACACGTCCAAACCCCCGTCGATCAACATGGAAACGTTTGAGTGCCGGAGTCCCTGAAAGGAAATCTTCGGTAGCTTCCGAGCCCGTACGAGGTTCGCCCAATCTCTGCTGAGCTTGTCAGGCCGGACCGGATCGCCATCGATTGTGGAGAAGAGGAGGGCACCTGGGGGCATCTTTCCGACGCCAAGTTGCAGCCGGAGTTCGAGCTGCTGTTTGCGATGATCCCGCAAGGCATCAATCACGAACGGGGCTAGCGAAAGCGACCGATGTCCGGCGTCTGATTTCGGTTCTTTGAAATATAGCTCGCCTTCGGCCTCGCCTAATGACCGGCCAACCTGCAGATAGCCCTTCTCCAAGTCTACATCCTGCCAGCGCAGCGCCAGCAGTTCACCACGGCGCAGGCCAGTACCGAGAGCGATCACGGCAGGTGTGTAAAGGCGATGATCCTGGATGCCGTCGAGAAGCTCGCCGATCTGCTCCGCCGTCAGGCTGGCGGCTTCTTTGCGTGGCACCTTCGGCGGGTTCACGGCGCTGGCGACATTGCGAAGCACCAGCTTGCCAAGCAGGGCGCGGGCGAGGGCGGTATGCAGCAGCCTGTGTGCGTGTTTGACGGTTTGGGGACTCAGGGGCTTGCCGGTAGTGCCGCCACGCGCCAGTAGCGTTCCGTGCCACGTCTGCAGCATGCTCTCTGACAGCTTTTGCAGTTCGACGTTGCCGAGGTGCGGGTAAATCTGGTGCTCGGCAATTTGCTTGTATCGCGCAATCGTTTTCGGGTTCAGGCCGACCGGCTCATCAAGCCATGCCCGCATGTATTCTTCTACCGTGGCCGTTGAGCGCTGGACGTATGCACCTTGCTGCATATCGTGCAGCAGTTCGACAAGCCGGGCCTTTGCACGAGCCCGAACGTCACCAATTTTCTCATCGGGTAGTCCTTTGAGCGTTTCCAGATGATAGCGGCGCTTGCCGGTTTCCGGATCGCGGGAGAGTTCGACCTTGATGCGGAAGCTGCGCTCGCCGCGCTTTGTAATGTTGCCTTTCATGATCTCAACCTTTCTTCTTTTCCGCGTGTGCCGCCTTCCGGCAACGATCCGAGCAGTAGTGACCGCTGCGCCGCCTACCGGTGCCAGAGCCGAACACAAACCCGGTTCCGCAGTGCAGGCACAGGCGTAGCTGATGATCGCCGCTGACGTGTTGGGCAACCTGGAGCCAGAGAGCCGCCTTCAAGTCTTTCGGCGCTAGGCTCAACACTGGCCGCGAGCGCCCGTGCACAAAATCAAACTTGATATTGAGGTCGCCCTGCGTGGACTTGTTGAAAGCCTTCGCAATGGCCTCGTGATTGCCCTTCATCAACTGATCCACCACCACTCGCATTGACCGAATGTCTGGTTGCCAGAGCAGGGGATTGCCTGATGCCGGACCGTCGTCGGTGAGAAATCCGAAGCGCTCGACAAAGCCTTTAACGCCTTCCGCATTCGGTTCGGTTGCGGCGAGGATCGCGAACAGTGACGGTTCATCATCCAGGGGGCGGTAATAGTCTGGTGGGCCGCCGTTGCCGACAACGACATCATACATGCCGTCCGGCAGCTTCTTTGCTGCTCCGTGCGGGGCTTGGCGCTTTTCGATGTGATAGCCCGCGCTGTCCCGCTGCCACTCAAAGTCGATCAAAGCTGTCATTTCTGCTCCGACGCTAAAAAGACAAATTGGCGTCAAACGTACCAGTTAACGTTGACGGGTGCAAGACGGAACTGATAATTCTGACGACGCTAATTAAATTTTTAGCGTCATCAGGAGAAAAACGATGGATATTTCAAGAAGTGAACCTACCGCACACCGGCTGACCGTATCGGTGGCCGAGGCGGCGGCGATTTTGGGAATTGGAAAGAGCGCTGCATATGAGGCCGTGCACTCGGGAGACATCCCGAGCATTCGGGTGGGGCGAAGATGGTTGGTGCCGAGGGCGGCACTAGATCAGATGCTGGCGGTGACGCCGCAGAAGGCGGAGGCCGTGTGATCGATGGGACCTCCAGAAAAGAAGAGACCGGCCCCTGATCCCGCAGGGCAACCGGCCTCAAAACCATTTTGGCGAATGGTGAATACAGTTCACAGAATAGCGGATTCGGCACTTTCGAACAAGTTGGCCAGCCAGCAATTCGGGTGCTCCAGCGGTGCATCAGAATTCAGAACATCGGTGATCGCATCCGCATAACCGCTCGCGAGAAGGTGGACACCGCTCTCAGTCATAGTTGTATCACTCTGGGTCAAGCAATGGCTGAGCTTCACGCCATTGACGGCCTCACCTGCCTCGATGAAGTTGAAAGGCGGTGAGCATGGGAAAGACCACTCACGCCTTCGGGTTCAAGCTGGAAAGAGACCCGGAGTTTAAGCACGAACGTAACGTTGAATGCTTCGTCGAAGAGGTCATGCGAGACGGGCGTCCGCTGAAATCCATCACGGCACGGGAGCTTCAGACAATGGAGTTCCCACCCATCAAATACATAGTCGAGCCTTACTTTGTTGAAGGTCTGACACTGTTCGCCGGTAAGCCAAAGATCGGTAAGTCTTGGTTGGCGTTGGATGTGGCTCTGGCCGTCGCGTATGGCGGAGCCGCGCTTGGCAATATCGAGGTCGAGGCAGGCAACGTCCTGTATGCAGCGCTCGAAGACAATCGTCGCCGACTACAAAGGCGCATCAGCCAACTCTTAATGGAGGACGCTGACTGGCCTGAAGCGCTGGACCTCGTAACTGATATGCGCCGCCTGGATGATGGTGGGTTGGATGACATCACCCGCTGGGCCGACAAAGCAGACAATCCCCGCCTTGTTGTCATCGACACCTTTGCCAAGGTGCGGCCCGCCAAGGGCTCAAAGGATGGAACCTACGACGCGGATTATGCCTCCCTGGTTCCGCTGCAGCAGTTTGCTGGTGAGCGCGGCCTAGGTGTCATCTTGGTTCATCACCAACGCAAAATGGACTCCGAAGACCCACTGGACACCGTCTCGGGCACGACCGGCCTGACGGGTGCTGCTGATAGCGTCTTGGTCCTGGCACGAGACACCCAGGGTGTGGTGCTCCACGGGCGGGGCCGTGACATCGATGAGGTCGAAGCGGCCATGCAGTTCGACAAGACTTCTGGCCGCTGGTCGGTCCTCGGGGACGCATCCGAGATGCGGCGCAGCGAAGAGCGCACCAACATCCTCAAAGTCCTGAGGGAAGAAGATGCCCCGATGGGCCCCCGAGATATCGCGAAGGCCACAGCACTGCCGGAAGACAGCGTGCGGCATCTCTGTAGGAAGATGGTCCAGGCGGGCGATCTGGAAAAGAAGGGGTACGGCAAATATGCGGCGCTCTAAATACCCCCATCACACTATTCACACTGTTCACACTTGGGCAGGAACTGTGAACGGTGTGATCACTGTGAACGGGGTTTAGCCTGATGGCAAAGGACCGCATAGCAGTCAGGCAAGCTTTGGATCGGTTTGGGTAGATATGGAAAGTTCCGTCCTTAATCAACAAGTGTTCATCGCGGTTCGCTTTCTGGATTATCCGTTAGGTTCAGAAGCACCATTTCTTTTTATCTTGGCTGCTAGTGCGAACCTCGCCTTGTGCGACATCAAACCCCCTCTCCGTTTGGTGTTGATTCAGAATTGCCCCGGCACTTTAATGCTCTGAATTGAACTGGAAATATTCAAAATTTATGGGACCCCGAAGCTAAAGCAATTTATGGAACTTAGAATTTTGGCCACAATAGTCACAGTACACGGTACAAATGCATCAGGTCCGGCAGATGCGGTAGAGCCAAGCCAATCTCGGTGGTGGCAACGTAATAGCTATTTTATTCAACATATTAGAGAACTCGTTGAGGCTGAAGACGGCGAGCTTAGCATTAAGCCATTCTTGTGGGATGGGAAGAATAGCGAGGCATCTAGGTATCAGGCTGGTGAGCAGTTGCATGCCCTTTTGAAGACGCTCGAGAGCGAAGGCAAATCATACAGCATTGTTGGCCACAGTCATGGTGGATCTGTGATTGCGCACGCAGCCATGATTTCAGGGATCACGAATCACGCAATGTCTGGTTGGAAGACCTGGATAACCGTCGGTACGCCATTCATTCACTTGAAAAAAAACTTTCTTCTCTTCTCACGCCTTGGTACGCCAGCCAGAGCTGCATACATGCTTCTCGTACTTTACGTAATTGCCGCGACGTTGTTTCCATTCTTCATTTTTCAACCCGAAAAACTGGCGATAGGACCTGACCTGGGAGCCGTTGACCAAGCAATAGTTCGTGTCGGGCTTGTCATGTTGCTGATGGTGCCAGGATTGATTGGCTTCTTTCTTGTGTCTTATCTTCAGCCAGAAAAACTCAAGCACTACAGCAATCGCCAAAAGACAACAGTCCAGCAGAATCATCAAGCTCGTTGGTTAGGCTTATGGCATGCGCGTGATGAGGCATTGCAAGGGCTGAAAAGACTTCACCAAATTCGAATACGCCCATTCGGCGACAGATTCGCGACGTCTGCCATTCTATTCTTGGCGATCTTCATCCTGCCAGCCACATTCTTTCTTGTGTCACTAAGTCCGGAGGCTGTTGACTGGCTCATAAGGCAAACAGCGTCCAACAACGATTCTTGGAATGCAACGGCAAGAGAAGGCACTTTTGTTGAAAGGTTTGTTTTTGTCGTACTAATCACAATATCGGCGCCAATGCGGCTAGCGATGCCACTTATTCAACAAGTATTGGGAATTGACCTCAATCATATATTTGTTCTGATCGTTGGTCTTGTAGTTGGCATCCTAATCACCTGGGCTGCGGCGCTAATGATATACATACCATTTAAATATCTATCTGAACTGATAAGCCGATTCATTAGTAGCGTGTTGAATGGCGAAACACAGAAGCAAATCAATAAGTCTGCTTTAGGGAGTGATACTGTTGGCGAGAGTGCGCTTTATGCGAACGAGTATCCGTTCTGGATGAGAACTACGCAGAGTTCGTTGCCTGAGGAACTTAGTGATGAGATCAGCGCCGTGAGCGATGCGGCTGTAGCTGAGTCCGCTTCTAAAATTCGCGATGTCCTGAATACGATCACATTTTCAGAGAAGCATGAAGATGCCGCGGATTTGATGTCGGACTATTTGACTTGGAAAGAGTTAATCCACACGACATATTTTCATGTTCCGAGATTTCGAAAGTTAATAGCCTACGCGATATCCCAAGCAGATGGATTCAGCACAAGCGATAAATTCAGGGCCGATCCAGATTTTGAGCTGGTTAAGGCTTGGTACGAGGAGATAAGCGTTCCAATATCCATATCGGATGACGGATAGCGTAAGCTATCTGCTTATATCTCAATCCACGTTCTTCAAAAGCGCTTAGCGCGCCTCAACACTAAACGCCTTTTCCGCGCTGTCGATCTGTGTTTTAGCCAAGTAGTCATTCCGTCCTGGGTTCCGTGCAACAAATCCCGAATATTTAACGGTCGTCGCACTTTCTGGAGCTAGATGGGTATAAGAGTAAGCTTGGTCAGTAACGCCGAGCTGCGGAGACTTGATTGCGTTATATACGTATTTGCGTTGTATCAATTCTGTCTCGTTCACAAGGTCAAATTGGGCCTCGATAGACTCTTGTTGATAAAAAAGGCCTTTGGATAACTCTATTGCTCCTTCAATAAATGCAATTGCGAGATCTTTTGCCTGAGCATGTGCAAATTTTGGCGCAAGCAAAACTGGGAACGTTGCAGCGAGTGCTCCGCCGGCGATTGTCATAAGCGCTTCCCGACGTGATAGGTGGTTCGAAAGTAGGTCAATCTCATCCGCCAATCTCAGAAAATCTAGTTCCTCTTCAGACAAAACACGTACTTTGACAATTTCAAGCGCCATTATTCAAGAGCCTTTCATCAATCAAATTTCAACCAACAGCAGATTTTCAACTCGAGGTACATTACTGGACATTTAAATTTATGCTATTTCAGGCAAACAGTTGCGCCAACACTGCAGGCTTCCTCGACCGTTACCTCGACCTGACCTATCGACATGACTCTTATGTGACGACTTCCAACTCCACCACCCTCAACGGAACGCAAACAATTACTCATTCCCATGCTAGCCGCAGATGCTCCGGTTGCGCCGTGACCAAATCTTATTCCCCAGATCGAAGTTGCTCCTCCAAGTTCCTCTAATGGGGGATGGCCAATTTTGACGGTAGCACCGCTCAGACATCTAAGTTCTTCCGTGTACCCCTGTGTCACCATGGTCGCCTTGCTGGACACGCAACAGCCGTGCAATCCGCCAGCAGCGAGGCAGTTGCCAATCGCAGCCTCAGTTGCTTCAGACAGGTTCTCTGCCACCACTAATTCCCGCGGGACACCAGGGGCCATTTTGTTGCCTGCATAGCCGATTCCTACACTACCTGTTTCCTCGCAAAAGGCGATTACACCAGCGCCAGTCTCCTGCGCAATTGTGCCTGTAGATGTCGCTAGGCAACCGCCAACAATGAACCAGAGTATTGTAATAACTGGTCGAACCGACCTTAGCATTGACGCGGCGATTTGACTGTTTGGTCTTCCAAAACGATCCACAGTCAGGTGCATCATTTTAAGCAAATAGTCGCAGCGATTTCGCATGCTTTTTTGACCTCTATTTCGATCGGTTCTTGATCATCATAGAATGTTGGTTTTTGGGGATCCAGCTCGATTGTCTCACCGCTTGTGAAGCGATCAGTCACTTCAAGGCAGTTCTGGAGCGCCATTTGGGCTGCACTTTGCCCATTACGGCCGTGTCCCCTAGCGCCCTCCCAACTTATTGTCTCGCCCCCCCACTTCGGCAATGGTTCGTGAACAAATTGAACGGCAGCGACACTCATGCACCTATATTCGTCAGTATAACCAGTCATGCGGCCAGATGCAGTGACTATAGAACAGCTGCCATGCAGTCCACCGGCTGCAATACAATTCTGGACTGCCTTTTCCCGAGCTCTGCCCATGTTTTCGATAACCCGCGCCAGATCCGGCATGCCGGTGAAATAGTTGAAGTCACCTCCATGCCGGCCAATGCCAACATTACCTGTTTCCAAGCAAAACGCGATGGCGGCGGCTGCATCAGTATTTTGCGCATATAGCTTTGAAGGAAACACTAGGCAGCAGATTACGATTGCGTATGTCAATACGCTCGAAATGAATGAAAATCGAGACGCTACGCTTCTAATTTCAAAAATCCACTTTCAATTCGTTTTCGTGTGTTCGAGAAAACAAATATTACATCATTTAATCGTCTCGCCTAACAGAATGAGTTTAGCGTTATCTTTCACTTCGTTCATCGAGGCTCTGTTGGAAGGGGTTCTGCTTTGCCAATGCATCCAAGTTGCGGCAAGCGAGATTAGTGTTGATCGTGGATTTCGATCGCTAAAAGACGGCAGTTCGTTAGGACTCGGCGAGCCGGAAGGTGAAAGGTAAAACCGGTCTAACATTCAGCCTTCCCTGAAAGACCAAATTGGCGACGTGTGCAAGACTCAGTTAAGCCTCGGACAAAAACTACATACCAGTTCAGGAGCGGGCGTCACTAAGTGCAAACAGCCAAGTCTGTTGCACACTTTTGATCTGTCTTCTGCGCCCGAACATATGGAACTAATTAGTATACGGACAACACACAAGATGTGATCGATGTCCCACAAAAGCCAATAGCCGGCATTCGCCACTACTGATTGACGTCGCGCGTAACACTAAATTGGTGGAAAGTGAACCAAGGCGGCATTAGGCTGGATTGGGTCTGGATTCAGAAAATTGCTGGGCAGTCTGAGAGACAATGGCTCAGTTGATTAAGGTTGCCAATTGGCCAGGAACACCGCGCGGGCACGTGATCTTTGTCCACGGGCTAGGTGGCCATGCCTACGAGACATGGAAGCAACGCGAGAGCGATGAGACTTTTTGGCCGTCGTGGCTGGCGCGGGATGTCGAGGGCCTCACTGTCTGGACCCTCAGCTATTCTGCACCAGCGACCAACTGGCTAGGCACCGCCCCACCTTTACAAGATCGCGCCGTCACGGTGCTTGAGCTGCTTCTCAGCCGGCCGGAACTAAAAAATGCACCGATAGCTTTCGTCTGCCACAGCCTCGGCGGCCTGGTCGTAAAGCAGATGTTACGCGCAGCGAATGACCAGCGTGACGATCGTCCCGCGGCGTGCGCCCTGCTCGATCAGGTCAAGGCAATCGTGTTCATCGCGACCCCACATATCGGCTCCGCCCATGCCTCATGGCTAGACTGGTTTCGATTGGTCTTATGGCCGTCGAACGCGGCTCAAGATCTCGTACGGAATGACGCCAATCTTCGGAATCTCAATGTCTGGTACAGGAACTGGTCTGATAAAATTGCCAACCGTATTTTCTATGAAACTCAGGGTACTGCCGTCGGGACCATAGTTGACCCTGGCAGCGCCGACGCAGGACTGCCCGGAGCGGTGCCCATCGGCATTGACGCGGACCACGTTCGCATTTGCAAGCCATCAAGTGAGGATGGGCTTCTTTACAGAAGCACGCGAGACTTCCTCGCAAACGACGTCTTCGCCCGGCCGAAAGGTCGAAGGCGTAAGAGCAAGGGCACTTCCCAGGCTGCTGCGCTCCCTAGCCTGAGTGTTCCTCGCTCGAAAACCTGGGCACCCATTGCACTCCGCCTTGCAGTCCTGCTGTTCATTGTGTTTCTCGGCTTCCAGGGAATTCGACACACCTTTTTTCCGGGTGATCCCCTGGCCGCGGCGACTGTTCAGCAGATCGAACAGGCCCTACGTGCCAAACATCCGAAACTGACACCAGAACAGATCGAGCGCTTCATGTCGTCTCTGCAGGAGGCGAGAGGCGATCCTACATTCAAGAAGGCGGTAGAGGAGGCCAAGAAAGGGAATACCCGAGTTGCAGAAGGCATCTGGAAACAAATCTATGAAGATAGGAAGCGGCAGCAACGCGATGCGCGCAAGGAACAGGCTGAGGCCGCCCGTAAACTCGCCGCGGTTGCAGTCATCGAAAATGCGAAGGAGGGACTAGCCTGGTACCGTGAGGCGACAGTCCTTGATCCGCAGAATAAAGAGGGTTGGAAGGGCTTGGGCGACGCCGCGCTTGCTGGCGGAACGGTGCAGGAAGCGCTTCATGCCTATCGGAAGTATATTGCTGTAGCGCAGAACGCTGACGATGAGGAGGCGGTCGCAGTTGGGCATAGCAGCCTTGGTAACGCCTTAACCGTGGCAGGCAATATTCGAGAGTCCCTTGAAGCTCTTGCAATCTCCTTGGGGAAATTCAAATCGCTCGCTGCATCTAGGCCAGACGATTTGGATTTGCACCATAAGCTGGCGCTCAGTCATGGCATGTTAGGTACGGCCCTAAGCATCCAGGGAAAAGCTGAACAAGCGCTTCAGAAACTACAATCCGCAGTGAGCGTCCAGAAGCGGGTCGTCGAAGCAGATCCAGATAACATCAATTTCCAAGGAAGCTTGTGGACCTTCAAAGCAGCCATCGCAGGCGTACACCGGACACAGGGCAAATTGAAAGAGGCGAGCAGAAGCTTCGAAGCGTCATACGAAACTATCAAACGACTTGCTTATGCCGAGCCGACGAATCTCACATGGCAGTACGGACTAGCCTGGAATCGAATGCAGGCTTGTGGTGTGTCCGCCGAGTTGAATTTGATGACGGATGCGCTGGAGAGTTGCAAGGTCGCATTGGCAGTCGCAACGAAGCAGTCGGAAGAACGGCCGAACTCAATTCAGTGGCACCAAGTGCTCGCACTCGCCAACCAAAACCTGGCCAATACATATTACGGCCAAGGCAATTCGCTGGAAGCATTGAGTAGCGCGAACGCAGCGCGAAAGAGTTATCGCAGGGTGGCCGAACTGGATCGAAAAAACTTTTATGCCGCCGCTGGTCTGGCCTCGATCGAAGAATTGATTGGTAATCTGCTATTCGAGCAGAGCGACTATACCGGAGCATTGGATAGTTATCGCGCGAGCCTTGCGATCGCGCAACGATTCGCTGAGAACAAGATTGCCAATACGGTGCAGTCGATAAACTGGGAAGTAGCAATTTCTCTCAAGCACCAACAAATTGGCGATGTCCATAAAGCGCGAGGGGATTCGCTTGGTGCGCTTGAGAGTTATCGGAGATCCTTGGCAATCCGGAAGCGTCTGGCGGAAATGGATCCAAACAACGCTGCATGGCAGCGCAACCTCGCCACCATTCATAGACGCCTTGCCCTAAATGGCGGCGATCCTTTGAAGCATTGGCAAAACGTCGTCGACATCTTAAAGAAATTGGATACGAGGGGACAACTTCAAGACAGCGATAGGGCAATCATCGACGAAGCTGAGCACGCAATCGCGGCAAAACAGAGATCTTGAACGGCCAGCGAGCTCAGGTGTTTACGAGTTTAAAATGTGGATCCGAACTTAGACCTACGCTTAGGTCATAAAGCGCTAGCGTTACGATAGTAAACAGATCGCGAATGTTGTCTGGTCGTCTCCCGCAACATAAATCAAAAACAAATAATTGCTCATCTATTCAGATTCAGTGCTCCTCTGCCCAACTGGCAGCCCGCCCGCGTATTCTATCATCACCTCTCCGAATTGAGCTGCAATCAACTTGGTATCTTTCCCCCCGTGCAGCAGCGCTAATCGGAGTGATTTCAGTCGAGCAACTGTGCTTGAGTGGTGAACCCATTTCTCTCTAAGCATGAGCATTTTTTCCAAACCTAAAAGGGTCGTTGCAGTTCCGGCAAGAATGGCCGCCTGCGTCGAATAGCCCAGAGCCGCAACAACTGTTGCAGCGCCGGACGAACAAATCGCTATGCCCATCATGCTCGTGTGCGCGACCGACATTATAAGTCGCCACTTTTCTTGAAATGCAATTGAGGAGTCTAACTCCTCAAGCAGGTTATCTTGTTCCGATTTGCTCATGTTCTAACTCATCGAAATGAAAACGTCTGAGAGTATCATCGTAGGGTGCATTGGAATCGTATGTTGGCAGAAACAAAGCCGTCAGTTTATCGCAGACGCCGTCTCGACCTGCGTCGCGGTTTAAACAATCCTCCGAAAATCGGCTTGAGTACTTCGAGCAATGGTATGAGCGGCTTCCGCTTGTTTGCCGTTTCCGGCTCCTCGTTCAAGCCAACGTCGGACGGCCATCGATATCCAAGCACCCGAGATTTTGGATAGTTTGTAATGCTAACCGCGTTCGATTGGTTTCCGCCGAGCAACTGGATAGATGTCCCGACCTCACCAACATAAAAGCCAACGTGGCCAGCCTTGGGGCCTCCGCCTGGCCTACTAAATACAACAACACAGCCTCTTTGCGGCTTCCGGAGCTCCTTGCCCCATTTCAGCCAGTCGCGTGCGCGTGCGGACCGTGTACGTTTGATGCCGGCGCGTTTCATGCACCAGTTTACAAAGGATGAGCACCATGGTGTTTCATCAAGCCTCGCCGCGTGGTCCGGAAGGGTCGTTGCCCGATGGTATTCAAGTATGCGTGGATTATTTCGAATCGACCCCTTGTATTCACGAGTGCTGATTTCGCCCTCTGCAATCTCAAACCAAGGCACTCCGGTGTTGAAAGTTGGGTCGGGGAGCGGTTCAATCGCAACGTTCTCCCCCGCCAACATGACCACATCACCAGGGAAAATTTTGTCAGGGTCCGGTATGTGCGGATTCCACGCCAGCAACTGCCTAATGCTGACACTGCTCCGGGTCGCAATCGAACTCAGCGTGTCGCCTGACTGAACGACATACAAGGAGGTTGGCGAAGCGGAGCCCGAGTCCTTTGTTATCGATTTAGCCTCAGTGACCGGCTTGCTGGGATTTGCCTTAACTTTCGGCCATCGGTAACCGAGTACACGGCTCGCGCTGTAACTGCTGATATTGACGGAGTTGGACTGATTGCCGCCGAGTAACCGGATTTTGCCAGCAGACTTGGAGACGAAAAACCCGACATGACCGGCGGTCGGGCCACCTCTTGGTCGGCTCAGCACGACAATACAGCCCTCTTTCGGTTCTTGGATCGGAATGCCCCATTTAAGCCAAGAACGCGCCATAGCGGAGCGTGTCGGACTTATTCCAACGCGATCCATACACCAGTTTACGAACGAAGAGCACCAGGGCGTTTCATCGACTCTCTTTGCTCTACCCGAGAGAGTTGTGACCTGATGATACTGGAGTATGCGCAAATTGTTCCGGTGTTCGCCGCGCTTCTCAGATACCCCTATCTCGTCTTTTGCAACGACATACCATGGGGCATCGGCCTCCCTAAGGGCCTTCAAGTCAAAGGTTGAACCTTTTGGCTCTACGCCGGTAAATCTGATGGGATCGCCTGGATGGATTGAGTTCGGATCGGAGATATGCGGATTCCAAGCAAGCAACTGCTCCAATGTGATGCCACTTCTTGACGCTAGTTGTGATAGCGTGTCGCCCGATCTCACCACGTAGTAGTTTTCCAACTCACCAGCTTCTACTTGTGAGCTCGCAGCGGGAATGATGTGTGGATCAACTTCCGGCGTCTCGAATAATTTTCTTTCTTCAGCGCGCCTTCTCACGAGACCAGCAAGACGAACTTTGCGTCCGTTTGTCTTGACGTGGACGTATTTGCCAAAAGCCCGCGCAGCTTGGCTCATTTTTCCGGCATTTACATGCTTAAGCAAATCGGATCTTGAAAGCCCGCCTACACCTAGGTTGTAGGCGAAGCTCACAAGTGCCGAAAACTGATTGGAATTGATCGTTGTCTTTAGGTGTCGCCGCACACCTCGTTCGGCGACAGAAAGATCTTCTAATAGCAACTCATGGGCTTCTTCGGTCGAAATCACCATGCCGGGTTTTACGTCTTTACCGGTGTGACCCCAACCAATGGTCCACACTCCTCCGGAATCCGAATACGAGTTCAGGCGCAGACCCTCGAACTGCTTTACAAGCTGGATGCCATCTTCATTTAGCCGCACAATGCCCCACCAACTCCAAAAGTCTAAGTCATGCTACCCTACCAACGGTTCAAGTGCACATCTATTTGTATTTTCCCAATTTTCATAAGATCAATAATGTGCTGTGGGCTTTGACGTTATACAATTTGGCTACCTAGAAAGTTACGCTGAAACCGAACCATCAAATGGCCAGAAGACATAGTAAGCGCAACACAAAGCGGCTTGAACGCCGACTAATCATTACAGTGCACGGCATTCGAACTTACGGCGATTGGCAAGAGCGTTTGGAACAGCTGGTTGGCAATAAGATTGGATCTGGGTCCGTTCAGGTTCTCAATTACAAATATGGCTACTTCTCGGTCTTGGCCTTCATCATACCTTTGTTTCGATGGTTAGTCGTAAGACGCTTTAGGTCCGATCTTATAGATTGGTGCGGTCGCGAAGATTGGTGCCGGATAGATCTCATTGGCCACAGTTTTGGAACACACGTGTTGGCATGGGCGCTTCATGGCATTGTCGAAGATGAACGCCCGAAAATTCACACCATCGTTTTGGCTGGTTCCGTTTTGCGTGGATCATTTCCTTGGCGCGACCTAGTCGGCAGTTGCGTTCAACGCGTCGTCAATGATTGCGGATCGAGAGACACTGTTCTTGTCGTGAACCAGCTTGTCGTTCTGTTTACCGGCATGGCCGGTCGGGCGGGATTCAGCGGTGCCACTCATGGAGACTTCAGGAACAGGTTTTTTGTGTTCGGGCACAGTGGGTACTTCTTGGACGCGCGCGGAAAACCAGACGACAATTGGATGAATGCTTTCTGGATGCCGATACTCGCTGACGATGGCCCAATTGCCCCAATAGACCGTCGCCCAAAACCAACCCTGATTGACGGCGTCGTACAAACTTTGGCCAATAACGCAGAGCCGTTCAAACTCATCATATATCTTGCACCCGTTGTGCTAGCGGGAATCTGGATATTTGGACTTTATCAAGATGCAAAGACGGAAAGTGATCGAGCAAGAAATGCCTTAGCTCGAATTCTTTCCGAGAGAGCCTGGAGTGCACTCGGAGAAGGGAGGTCAAATCTGGCTACTCGTTATGCACTCGCAGGACAGAGGTTGGCACCAACAAATGCGCCGCACTATCGAGCTCCGCTGTCGCGCACGCTATTTCCTGACGTACCCGCCGAGACAATACGTGGCCACAGCGCCAAAATATTCTCGATTGCTGTCAGCCCTGATGGTTCTCGCGCTGTTTCAGCAGGTGCGGACGGGCAAGCAATTCTGTGGTCCAGACATCCGTTGCGAAAACTGAAAACTTTTCCCCATGAGAAATTGCTGGTGCTTGGCGCAACCTTCGATCCTAGCGGTTCGTTCGTATTGACCATCAGCGCTGATGGTGTAGTCCGCTTTTGGCACGCACAGTCGGGTATGTTGATAAGATCAATTGCTGGCCCTGAACGCGATACCAAACGAGCATTATTCAGCCCCGACGGATCACATATTTTGACTGAGTCATCGGATAATTCTGTTCTGATTTGGGATATCTTAACGGGCAATCTCGTTTTGACCGTTCATGGAGCAACAACTGCTGCATTCAGACCAGATGGCCGCACTATCGCTATCGGGCGGAACGATGGGACCGTGCGTCTACTTAACTTGCAAACAGGCAGAGCTCGTGGCGTACCGCTTGGCACTCACAAAGACGAAGTGACTGTTGTCGTGTTTGGTAGAGATGGCAAAACACTAGCAACCGGAAGCGTTGATGGTGTAGTTCGGATTTGGGATGCGGGGACTGGAGAAGCTCTGAGTCAACCACTCCTACATGGGAACGATGTCAAGAGCATAGCGTTCAGCGCCGACGGTTTGAGCCTTCATGTTATAGACATCAAGGGCAACGCATATGTTTGGGATGCAAAATCATCACGAATTCGCACTGCAAATCCTAATTGGGCCGATGACGTGTCCATCGCTGAGTTTGGCTTCCAGGGGCGGTTCGCATTGGTAGGGAGAGCAAGCGGCAGAATTACAATGTGGGATGCACAAGCCAGCAGGAATGTCGTCGACTTGCGCGGTGAGCATCCGAACCCGGTTACTGCCGTGGGTTTTTTCGGAAGCGCTGTAGCGGTCGGTGACCGATCTGGAAATCTGACTATCTTTGATCTCCACAATCTAATTCTTGAAATAAATGACCTCGTGCAACAGGCATGTTCTCAAGAAATTTACAAGACGGCGAAATTCAGTTGGCTAGAAACTGCAGCCGACCCATTGATCCGCGAGATTTGGCAGCCGAGCGAAGGCAATCGTCTTTTTTGCGAATGACTAATTTCGCGCGGCTAAATCGGATCAATTGAAAATCACCATTTCGCTTGGTCAAAGTCGGTTGCGTCTTTGCTCTGAGTCAGAAACTGGCCTTTCGCAACGCATCAGGCTAGGCCTTGCATACACCTAAGAACGGACAAAGATCTACCGCCGCGACCTTGCGCGAAACTCATTATGTGGTATAATATTACCACAATATCAAATGGCCTAAGGTTGGGGTGCGAGCCCAATTTGATAGGCCATGAGCCGCCCGGGGACAGAACGCACTCTTCACTGCAAACTGAAATCTAGCATCGATGAGAAACAGGCAGACGAAGTCAGCGTCCTATCAGCATTTTTACAAACGGGTACGCTGGCAGCGACTGCGGGCCCGGCAGCTGAAGAAGAAGCCCATGTGCGAATGCCCGCATTGCCGGAGCATGAAGCTGGAAGCAAACGTCGTACATCACATAGTTAGACACGCGGGCGATGAGAGAAAGTTCTTCAACCCGGCTAATCTGCAAAGCCTCAACAGAGAGTGCCACGACAGGTTTGCGCAGTCTCAGGAAAGAGGCGGAGTCGGGTTTAACGCGGGATGCCAAGTCACTGGGGAGCCACTGAACAAAGATTCCGACTGGTTCAGATAGTCAGGAGCAAGACCTAGGGGGGCTCCCCTAGGGGGTGCTTTTGAAACACGCTGGGGCGGTCGGGGCCGTCTCTTCCCATAAACCGCAACAATTTATGTTTCTGAGCGACTTTTTTGGATTTTTAACGATGGGTGCAAGAGGACGAAAAACAGCAGGTGATCATCAGGCGGAGACCGCCAAGGCCAAGGTTCTGGATGAGAAAGGGCCGCCCAAGCCGCCTAAGGACTTGACCGACGACCAGGCCGCCGAATGGCGGGCCATTGTTGATGTCATGCCCAACGACTGGTTCGGGCCCGAAACCTATCCCCTGCTGGCTCAGTACTGCCGTCACATAACCGGTGCGCGCGCTATCGCGGGATTGCTTGTCAGTGTTGAGCGGGCTGACGAGGTTGATATCCGGGAATACGACCGCCTGCTGAGAATGCGGGAGCGGGAATCGAAGGTTTTGAGCACACTCGCAACGAAGATGCGCATAACGCACCAGTCCCGGTACGACGATAAGGCGGCGCACAGGAAGCACGCCAACAACAAACCGCGCCCTTGGGAAATCGGAATTAGGTAGAGAGGCATTACGGCTTCTAACTTGGTTCCCCGTCCCCATGAGGGACGCCCCGTCTTTCTCAAGCTCAGGGACAAACGATCTTGCCGTAACGACCGCGAGCGGCTCTCAACAGGCATTAACTGCTTTGACGTTAGACGACATTACGAGGTACGGGGCTATCTACGTAGGAACCACCGCAAGCGGTTTGGTCGCGGGTGACGCAACCCGAATGCGGGACAACGGAAATGATAGTGGGACGACTCCGGCTTGGGTCATGTTCTCAGCAGAGCCGGGGGTAAGAGCGTCGCGAGCTTTGAATTCTGATGATTGCCGCTATATTTTCGGGATGTTCGGAATGAATCCTCTTTCTTACACCTATTTAGGCAAGGAATCAGACACCGCTTTGCCCCACGCTACGCCCGTGGCGATCCCGTGGGAGGTCGTGGAACACGACGGTGCGGGAATGTTTGATTCTACGAGTCCGACGCGGATCACCATTCCTACAAATGTCAGCAAAGTTAGATGCGCAGCACAGGCCGCGTTTGAAACGCATGACGATAATGCACGCAGACAAATTTACATGCGAAAGAACGGCTCAGAGTATCCTAGAGGATATATCAGCCATACGGTGAATGGGGGGTTCGCAAATAACTCCAGCGTGTCTTTTTCCGCCGTGAGCGGTGTCATTGACGTCCAAGAGGGGGATTACTTCGAACTCCTTGCAGCACAAAATTCCGGTCAGACCTTGGCCTTTCTCGGAATCACGACTGTTTGGTGGTTGTGTGAAATTTTGGAGTAGAATAGCCAAATTCTCGACAAAACCATTCACCCTCCGGTTGAATCAGGGACCAAACCCTTTTGATGTGCTTGCGGTGTTTAGGCATTTCCCAGCGACCAATAGAATTTGGATCGGGAGGACGTATCCCATTCATGGTGCTGTCTATCCCATCGTTGGCTTCGAATGATTCATGAAATCGACTGAACAGACCATCTGAGCTCAGGTCAAATTTATCAGCCAAAGACGCCTGCACTTCATCAGGTTTCGTTACAAGCTGCTCATACTGAACCAATTGCATATTTTGACGCGTGAGAACTTGCTGAAGCGCTCTTGTCTCTGCAATCCATCGGTCGGGAGGGATGTAGTAGTTTTTGACCTCGCCCCGGTATCGGAGCGTGCTTACCAACACGTCCAGCGGATGTCGGATCATGTAAATGATGCCAATACTCTCGGGTATTTCTGAAACAAATTCGTATGCATTAGACGCCCGTTTGATCACACGGATATTCTGGGGAGCGTCAATCGCGTCAAAATGTGACCAATGGTGTTCGCCCGTTTCGCCTATCAGGCAGAAGGTGTCGGTATAGCGCGTCATCAACGCGAGCATGAGTGTAGTGCCAGAGCGCCCACAGCCCATGATGTAAATGTTTTGCATGCTGGATGCTCCTAACGAAATATATTGGAACATGTAATGCCTGTGGCCAACGGCGAGCTACACAAGGACATGTCGACTCTCACGCTGGCAATATCAGAATCGCTCCACGCGGCCCTTGTAAAGGCAGCCAACAAGGAGAAGGAAGATGACCAATGCAAAGCATTTCGTCATGGCGTCAGCTCTCGCGTTGGCCCGTTTGTTCGACCGTCGAAAAGCGACAGCATGACGGCTCAGCTAGTCGCTGCTCCGCTCGTGGTACCACTTAATGAAGTCGCGATATTGGGTGACGGAAATGGAGTACCTCGTGTTGAAGCACTCTCTCCATAGTTGTTCTGAGAGCTCCTCGAAATTGAAATTCACGTCTTTCACGGTCTTATCTTTCGAGTTTATGAACGTTCCCCAGCCATTAAAGTTTTGATGAAAGTGTAATTTTGTAACGCCGTATCCCTTAATTACATGCGTACCTTCACCGTCATTTTCTTCTTTATCTTCAAATGAATTCCCCTTGAACATGTAATCGATCAATCTATTAACAGGATCCATTCTAATCATGATGCTGTGCCATACGCCCAATTCCTTTGCACCCGAGCTATACGCTCTGCCCCTTATTACGTATCGATCCGGCGCGTCAGGCTCGTACTTGATCTCAAAGATTGCATATCGCTTCTTACCGTCTTCGACGTATCCCTGAATGTAACGGTTCTCAAATTTGTATTTGCCCCGGGCCAAGATGCTCCGACCAATGCCGAGTCGCTCCATAGCCGTCGTGATTGTGGCGAGGACGCAGAACAATCCTGCCGTCAGTAAAGGCTTTTCGAATTCGGCTAAGCCCTCAGGAAGCATGTCAGCTCCGAAATATGTGACAACGGCACTAACTATTGCGAGAACTGAATATTCAGTGGCCAACCCGCGCATCGTGCCAGCCTCCCAATTGAATAAAGACCAGCAGCAGGATAATCAGCGGATCAGGGTTTTGCCATGCCCTGCTACGCTTCTTGTCCGCTAAATTAGACTTTTTATGTTCCTATCTTGTTCTTATCTCTTTATCGTCCCCTCATGGCAGCAGACGACAACACGGAACAGGAACTGACCTTCGCGCTCAAGATGTCCCTGAAGCGCAGTCCGTTTGTGGTTAAACGCCTGGACGAACGACGCGGCGCTGACGTCTTTGAAGAGATTGCCCGGCGGCAGGCCAGGGAGTTGCTGAAGCGCTGGATGCTGAAGAAGAAGCCGCCGCTACCGCCGCATTCGACGTGAAGCCGATCAATGCCATTACAATTCAATAATGTGCCTTTTTTCGGTTGCGCAGCTGTGCGGAGATCATTGAAGTTTGAAGCTTCAATTGGCCCCTTCGGCCTGTACTCGGACAAATTGCCTCTCATGAGATGAAAGACCATACGATCCAATATCGCGCGGAGATTGACGGCCTTCGCGCGCTAGCCGTTCTTGCGGTCATCATCTACCACGCCGAGTTCACTTTCCTTGGCAGCAACTGGGCGCAGGGCGGTTATATCGGCGTCGACATTTTCTTCGTAATCAGCGGGTACCTGATCTCGAAATTGATACTGACCGAGATCGAAAAAGATGGCTCATTCAGCTTTCTGAATTTCTACGAGAGGCGGGCAAGGCGTATCTTGCCAATGCTGCTCGTTGTTATGACTGCGACATTCTATTTTTCATGGAAATTTCTGCTGCCGACCGATTTCGTTGAGTATAGCAAAAGCGTCATCTACTCGATCCTGTTCGGTTCCAATTTCTTCTTTCATGCCGCAACGGTCGAATACGGGGCGGACTCGGCTCTGCTGAAACCGTTGCTGCACACCTGGTCACTGAGTGTAGAGGAACAGTTCTACATCATCTTTCCGCTGTTCCTGATTCTGCTCCACAAACGACTGCGCAGGTATCTCCCGATGATCCTGGGGGCGGTTCTTCTCGCCAGCCTTGTCTACTCGGACGTGATGAGTTTTCACGACGCAAGCCTGAGCTTCTATTTTCCGACAACACGCTTCTGGGAACTGATGGTTGGTTCGATGTTGGCCTTCGCCGACGTCAGGTATGGAAGGAACCAGACCGGGCTGCTGAACACAGTTCTCCCGTTGGTCGGAATTGTGTTGATACTCCATTCGATCTTCTTCTTCAGCGAAGAGACGCGGCATCCGAGCTTCTACACGCTTGTACCGGTCGTTGGCGTGGCTCTGATCATCTATTTCGCCAACTCTCATGACCTCCTTGGGAAGGCGCTGGCCTCCAAGCCATTCGTTGCCATCGGGCTTATCTCTTATTCCTTGTATCTGTGGCACTTCCCGATCTTCGCATTCGGTAGGATTAGTGATGCAAACCCAAGCGGTCTCGACAAGCTGGGATGGATCGCCCTCACGTTCGCGTTTTCCGTGCTCTCGTTTTTTCTGATTGAGCGGCCTTTCCGAAACCGACAAAGATTGCAGGCGCGCTACGCCATCACCGCCATCGTGGGCGTGTCTTTGGCACTCATAACGGTAAATGCATATGCCGTGGCTAAGGGTGGATTTCCGGATCGTTTGCCCGAGATCTTCAGGACCGACAAAAACAAAACCAAAGCCAGTTTGGCATCGGTACGCACCTTCCCAAAGAGCGGCGAGTTTAAGGACGTGATCGTCGTTGGCGACAGTCACATGAGGCACCTCGACCGCGCGATCAAACAACGGATCCTTGCAAACGGATACAACTACTTCGAGTCTATCGAAGGCGGGTGTTGGCCAATCAAAGACACGAACCGTTTTCTCAAAAACGGCAAGATGGAAGAGGCCTGCGATGCGCAATCCCAAAACCAACGTGTTGAGGAGATAGCAAACAGGGACAAATCAATTGTGATTTTGGGCGGCAGGCTTCCACTGTACCTATCCAACCATTTCTTCGACAACAAAGAGGGCGGCGCCGAGAAGCGCGGCAGGTTCTGGAAATATTTCGAGCCCGAAAGCTCATCCGAATCCCTGAAACAAAAAATTCGGCAAACGATCCAATTCTTATTGGAAAGAGGTCATAGCGTCATTTTGGTTTACCCGATTCCAGAGGTTGGCTGGCATGTCCCCAAAACACTGAACGCGCGAAGACCCAGCGGAAGTTTGGCGAATCTAAGGGAGTTTCTCGAGAACGATCCCATTACCACGAGTTACGCTGTCTACCGAGAGCGGACGAGAGAGAGCTTTGAATTGCTCGACGCGATCGAGCATCAGAACCTTTATCGCGTCTACCCACACAAACTGTTTTGTGACAATCAAATCGCGGGCCGATGCATCACCCATGACGCCAACAATCTCTTCTATGTTGATGATGATCATCTGAGCCCACAGGGCGCCGGCCTGGTAAACAATCTGATCATGAGAAAAATCGAAGAGATTGAGGCCCGCAGTGGCAACAAATAGACAAGCTCAACATTGCTTGTGGCCTTTGAGGATATGCCCTGCGCCGACTTCCGGTTAGGAAAATACGACCAGCCCAACCATCACCAGCATCAGGACAAGACTGACAAGAAGCATCAGAAAGACCGCTGCTGCCAGTCCATCACCGTGTGTGGAATTTTGCTTGATCATGAGACGCCTCCGCTCTTGAGCGGGGAGGCCGGGGCAGTTGGTACCCAAATTGGTACCGGACTGGACAGTACGCACCAACACAGGACGGGATGCACTCAAGCCGTGATGGCCGGAATGCCTAGATTTTCCGGGCTGGGTGATACTGGACGGTACTAAGAGGGAAGGGGGCTTTCGGTTTTCGAGACCGCCCCGTTCGACCACTCCGGCACCTCTCCGCATGTCGAAGGCGAATTGTCTCGCGCGCAGGCTTACTACACCGGGGCCGTCCCGGCGTAAAGAAGATCGCAAACTCCGTGCGCTTTCACGCTTCCGCCCGCGTCTCCCGCCAAAACCCCTGGTTGAGGCGGCTCTCGCCTTCGCGCTGCCCTGATATTCCGAAAAATCCTGCAATTCCGGGCAAGACGTCACGTTTGCGTCGGTATGATGCCACAATCCCTTGTTAGGAACACGCTTCCGCGGCTTTGGTGGTAAGGGCACGACCATCAGACCACGGATTGTTC
>JANQPV010000073.1 GCA_028285305.1 Alphaproteobacteria bacterium
TCCAGGTGAAGTGGAATCCGGTTCACCGTCAGGAAACGCGCAAAACAAAGAATCTGGAGCCGTTTTGTGTTTCCGTCAAAACCAAAACGGCTCTAGATCCGGCATTGGTCGCTCAATAAATCGTCAACAAACAACAAAGCCCTCCGTTTGCGTGAGCAGCGGAGGGCTTTTTTGTTCCATCGGAGAAAGTTGGAAAGGAACTAATTGCCTCCGCCGCCGCCTGGACCGGGCAAGCGGCCGATATTGCCGAACATCTGTTCAAGGAAGGTAAGTTCCTTGCCGCGGGTCGGCGTGGTCCGGTCCACATAATTAACAACCCGTCCGTCTTCCAGGCCGTAATTCGCAACATTGGCCACAAGATCGTTCTCGTCAAAGGAAACGGCCACCACCTGGCGATCCACAATTCTTGGGGCGAAAAAGCCGAAGCGCTCTGTCCGGCTCGAGATGTAATACCAAGTGTTGTTCTCGAACGTTGCCGTTGTAGAAGGTGAGCCCAATTTGGAATAAATCTGATCCTTGGTGTCTTGACCGATGGCCACCTTGCTCAGCTGATCTTCTTCCGGCACATAGCCACGCTTATCGACGATGGGGCTGCACGCCCCTATACTAAGAGATGCGGCAACAAGAGCGATTGAAAGAGAGCGTTTCATAGATCTATTCACCCACATGAGTTGTGTCCGACCGGTACACGCATTATCTACCGTTCGCAAACACCTGCAAGACGTGAACTCAAATTTGTGGTCGTTTTGGGACAATTCCTGGGTCCAGGCCGTTCATTGAGAGCTGAGTTCGGTGAAACACGAGGGTTAATGTTCGATTACTTCAAAAAGCGGCGCGCCGATTGGGACCAGGCTGAGCGCTTGTATTTTAAGATCGTGGAACAGTCCCGGCTTCCGTATTTCTATCGCGATGGCCAGGTCGAGGACACCGTTGACGGCCGTTTTGACATGGTGGTTCTTCACGCATTCCCGGTATTCAACCACTTGAAACAACAGGGCAAGCCAGGCCAAGAATTCGCGCAGACCCTCTTCAACGTTCTCTTCAAACACATGGACTATGCCTTGCGAGAGATGGGTGTGGGCGATCTCAGTGTGGGCAAGAAGATCAAGAAGATGGCCGAAGCCTTTTATGGTCGCGTCACCAATTACGAGACCGCCTTGGCCGCTGACGACAAAACGTTGCGAGAGGCACTTCATCGAAACTTGTACCGTTCGCAGCCCGTGGGGCCCGATACATTGGAGATGATGGCAACCTATCTCCGCCTTCAGGTCAAAGCGGTCTCCACTCACTCACTTGCTGATCTCCGAGAAGGTCGTTTGGAATTTGGCGCTTTAGAGCAAGTGCTGGCGCCTGTATAAGGCTGTCTCATGCGATCAATCCAAACGAATTTGTCAGCACTAAAGCCGCTTGCCACGGAAGAAGTCGCTCATTTGGGCGTGCATGTTCAAATCGAAACCTTGCCGAAAGAAAGAGCAGACCTTGCGCGCGACTTAGGCCTTGAAGATCTTTCTTCTTTTGACGCGGAAGTTCAACTCGAGCCCGTCCAGAAGAACGAACGAAAGATCGACGGACACCTGTCTCTCTCTGCAAACCTTGTTCAGAAGTGCGTGGTCAGTTTGGAGCCAGTCGCGGACCGGCTGTCCCGTCGTTTTGAGTTGATCCTCCATCTCTCCTCACTGGACCAAGCCGATGACAGTGCTGATGAGGATCTGGAAGAGGGCTCAACGCGCATTATCGAGGAACTAAAAGGCGAACAGCTCGATCTGAAGCCCATTCTCATCGAAGCCTTAGCTCTGAGCCTCAATCCTTATCCGCGAATAGCCACTGCCGAACCAGATGTACCAAATTCGGCTTACATCAGTTTCCAGCGCGACGAGGGGGCGGCCCAAGAACAAGCGTCTCACGAGACCGAGAACAAACCGTTTTCGAACTTGAAGGATCTGCTGGCATCTAAACACTAAGAAGGCCCACATTTATGTTCGTCATGATTATCTGATATAGTTAAGGAATCAGAGAACGGTCCGAGGCAATGGCATCGAATGCAGGGATGTCCATAGGGGATACGGAACCGAAGTTCAAAAGGTGTGAGAAAGCGGGGATGGCGGCACACATTACGATATCGATAGACGCTATGGGCGGGGACAACGGCCCGAGCACGGTCTTGGACGGTTTGGCCCACAGCCATGACCAGAATCAAGACATCAGGTTTCTTCTCTTTGGTGATGAAGCCGACCTTGAGAAGCAACTAAAGAAGCATTCCAGGCTGTCAAACGCGGTCGAGTTGATACACGCAGACACAGCGGTTGCGATGGACACAAAGCCGACCCAGGCCCTGCGCAAACGCGATGGAACCAGCATGTGGGCTGCCATAGAGGCGGTCAAAGAGGGGCGGGCCAACGCCGTCGTTTCTGCTGGCAACACAGGTGCTCTAATGGCGATGTCGCGGATGAGTTTGGGGATGATGAGCAGTATAGACCGCCCGGCCATCGCGGCCATGTGGCCCTGTCAGACGGGGCGGTCGATCGTGTTGGACGTTGGCGCGAACGTCGAAGCCAGTGCGTCACATTTGCTTGATTTTGCGATCATGGGACGGGCCTGCGCGATGGTTCTTTTCCACAAGGAAGATCCTTCGATCGGTTTGCTCAATATTGGTTCAGAGGATCTAAAGGGCCATTCGAGTATCCGCGAAGCCGCCGAAGTGTTGAAGGACCCGAGCTTGCGTCTCAATTATGTCGGATTTGTCGAGGGAGATGACATCAGCGCAGGAACGGTAGATGTTGTGGTGACTGACGGGTTTACCGGAAATGTGGCTCTCAAGACGGCAGAAGGAACGGCGAGATTGATCGGTACGTTTGTCAGGGACTCGTTCTCACAATCGCTGCTGACCAAACTAGGGGCTTTGTTCGCCGGATCGGCATTCAAGTCGTTGCGCGAGCGGCTTGATCCGGGGACGGTGAATGGCGGACCGTTCATGGGTCTGAACGGGCTCGTTGTGAAGAGTCACGGCGGTACGGACGCGAACGGGTATGCAAGTGCGGTGAACGTGGCAATCGAATTGGCCCGCGGAGACTTCGTCAATCGCATGGCCAAGACTGTCGAGCGTGTACACACGGCTCTTGAGCAGGGTGACTCAATGGTGGCTGATGCGGAATTTACCTCAGCGCAACAACAAACGAAGAAAGCGGCCGTATCTTAAAGGCATATCGACGTCATGATGCTGATTTGGCTGTAAGCAGTGAAAAATATGGTGCGAACGCGGATCTTAGGGTGTGGGACTTACTTACCGGCGAATATAGTAACCAACACTGATCTATCGAAGAGGATAGACACCTCTGATGAATGGATCCGCGAACGGACGGGCATTCATCGCCGCCACATTGCCGCCGACAACGAATGGACGTCGGACTTAGCCGTTCACGCCGCGAACGCCGCACTTAGCGATGCCGGTCTCAAAGTAAGCGATATCGATCTCATCATGGTCGCGACGGCAACACCGGACCATACGTTTCCTGCAACGGCCGCAGAAGTCCAGCGCAAGCTTGGTTTAAAGCGCGGCGCAGCGTTCGATCTCCAAGCCGTTTGCAGCGGCTTCGTCTACGGTTTGTCTGTCGCGGACGCCATGATCAAGGCCGGTCAGGCGCAAACTGTCTTATTGATTGGTGCAGAAACGTTTTCGCGGATTCTTGATTGGACCGACCGCGGAACGTGCGTCCTGTTTGGAGACGGGGCGGGAGCATTCGTTCTTCAGGCCACGCCTTTTGATGAAATTCCCGGAAAGAAGGCGGAAGGTCCCGGTATTCTGTCCTGCTACCTGCGATCGGATGGAGAGTATACGGATATTTTGTATGTAGATGGTGGACCGAGCTCGACACAGACCGTTGGAAAACTCAGGATGCAGGGACGCGAAGTCTTTCGTCACGCCGTCACAAATATCGCCGATGCAATTCGCTCCGTCCTTCGCGATGTGGACCTTCAAATCAGTGACATCGACTGGTTCGTCCCCCACCAGGCAAATGTGCGCATACTCACCGGGACAGCCAAGAAGTTGCGCATTCCCGAGGAGAAAGTCATCCTAACAGTCGACAGACACGCAAACACGTCGGCTGCATCCGTGCCGCTTGCCTTCGGCGAAGGATTAGTGGACGGGCGGATCAAGCCGGGCGACTTGGTCTTGTTCGAAGCTATGGGAGGGGGCTTGACTTGGGGAGGTGTTCTTGCCCGGTATTAAAGGCATCTACTGGTCAGAACGAGCCCACCGGTTCCCGCTTAAAGCCTCTCGTCAATTGGGGATGACATCTGCTTGAAATCACACTGGTTTTTGTAAGCACTATTGACGAGAAAATTGTTCCTTCCTATTCTACTCTTTGGTGAAACGAGTCGTAACTGTCCGGTTTATGCTCCGTGTTGTATCGACAGACCGAAATAGTCTTCTGTACGCCTGGCCTCGAAGGTTCAGTCGGTGGTGCAAGGAGGTCAGGAGTCACGGCTGAGTTGGTGTCGCGGGCTCGAGTGGATGGCACCGGACCGCGTTCAGGTCTGTATGGGTGATCTTGAGCCATGTCTGATCAGTCTTCCAATCAAACCATCACAAGGGCCCAATTGAGCGAAGCCGTTTATCAAGAAGTGGGTTTGTCTCGGCACGAATCGTCCCAACTCGTAACCGCTGTCCTCGAAGAGATATGTCAGCGTTTAGAGAAGGGCGAGAATGTAAAACTTTCCTCGTTCGGGTCCTTTTTGGTGAGGGAAAAGGGCGGACGCGTCGGGCGCAATCCCAAAACAGGCGAAGAGGTTCATATTGAACCCAGAAGAGTTTTGGTCTTTCGTCCATCTAACATACTGAAGGAAATGATCAACAACACTGAACGCAGTGACTGAGATGAGCATCCGGGTGAATGTCAGGGAAGACAGTTGCCTCTTAGGAATGGAGTGAGCGCTTGGCTAAGTCGTCGCAAGCATTTCGAACCATAAGCGAGGTTGCACAGGACCTCGATGTCCCCCAACACGTTTTGCGGTTTTGGGAGTCAAAATTCTCGCAAGTTCGCCCCATGAAACGCGGGGGAGGGCGCCGGTACTATCGCCCGGAAGACGTGGACGTCCTGAAAGGAATTCGGATTCTGCTCTATGACGATGGGTTCACCATAAAGGGTGTACAGAAAGTCTTTCGAGAGCGGGGTGTAAGATATGTAGCGGAGACAGGCCGTAGAAACACCGGCGACAAGATTGGCGATGCTGCCCACCCTGTCGAGAATGCGGCAAAGGGGGCGGGAAAGAGCAAATCGTCCGAGGTCCTGCCACCAAACCCGACGCCTGTAGATGGCGAAATAGCGCCCCGGCCGATCGAAGAGAGTCAAGGCAAAGCCGTGGTTTCGGAAACTGCGACGTCTGACGCGCTCCACATGCGGTCAGCGGACGAAGTAACCGGACTGACGGTGCATCAGCGGCAATCGTTGGAGCATATCCTGAGGGAGCTCACCAGCCTAAAGGATCGATTGGACAAGTATCGCTCCAAGCGCAACAGTCAGCGGGTAGTTTCGCAAATCAATTTGGCCAAGCGCAAGGACCTGTCCAACACTCAGGCTACTGCGCCCAAAGAGGCGCGCGAGTCAAAAGGCTAGTGCTCAGGGCACGAGAGAGGATGCGTATCCACGGCGTCCTCGAGCAAAAGTCCGCTCGGGTGGTGGCCCCTCACCGAATATGTAAAAGAGCGAGCCGGGCAGCGCGGCATTAAGATAGACCATGTCGCCTTGGCTCACGGCGGGACATCCCCAGCTTCGCCCGGGTTTCTTCCGTTCCGGCGCCATATAACGCGCCCCGTGGATGACAATCCTCCGCTCACGGGCGTTTTTGTTTTGGTCCGTGAGCCCATCCATTTTGAGAGAGTCCCCGTGTGCGCCCACATACCGTTCGCCGACCACAAAGAATCCATCGGGCGACATTTTTGAGCCTTCCACATGGCCGAATTCGTTCAGATAGCCGTCATTGTCCTCGTCGGAGCCACGGCCATGGGCCACCCGCATACGTGCGACTTGCCTGTCTTTTAGATCAACCACAAACAAGCGGTCTTCCGTTGAGTGTTTGCTGTAATCGACGAGCGTCACCACACGGGTATTTTCAACCGCGTGCAAGTTCTCTTGCATATAGGTCATGGCCTCAAAGAACTCGTCTTCAGGCACATCGTCGGGCAGCCAGCTATAGCTTTCAGTGGTTACGCAACCACCCGTCGTGAACAAAGCCGCAATTGCGGCCAATCGAAAAATCTTACGCATGCTTCCCCTCGCAAAGTCACATACTCACCATCCGCCCCGAACACGGCAAAGCTATGACAAGACCCTCCACGGGGGCAAGCCAGCGGCTTGTCTGTTCCGGCGGAGTTCTATATTAAGGGGATCGCGGTCTCCAAACCGGAAAAGCGACCGTTAAAATTTGATCTTTCAAGATCTTTCACCGAAATCGGAGCGTAGCGCAGCCTGGTAGCGCACTTGACTGGGGGTCAAGGGGTCGTGGGTTCGAATCCCGCCGCTCCGACCATCTGAAAACGGTTCATTCGTCAACTTTGATCGGACCACCTTCGACTTTATCAAGCACGCAGCCCAATAATGGGGAGCACTTAACCCGTTGATCGCCTATGCACTAGCGTTAGTCTATGTCTGTTCCAATTTCCGATCCAAGGGGGAAAAAGATGAACGACGAAAACAAGCTGACGATTGCCAAAGCAGTGGCCGAGCAAATTGGCGTTGAGCAGGCCGTCGTTGCGAACCGCTTAAGTTGGAACCTGACTTTTCAGGGGTTTATGATAGCAAGTTACGCGCTCGTCGCAACGTCTGCGTTCACCGAACCGAGCCGGACTTGGATCCACCTCATCATCATCGTTGCAGGTATTCTCGTGTCTGTTTCCACTTTTATTGGTGTCTGGGCGTCACGTCTCCAGTCTTCTCAACTCAAAAGGCACTGGGATGAACAGAATCTCGATATAAGCGGTTATCCTCGGCCATTTGCCGAACCTCTGCCATCACTCTTAGGTCGTATACCCCCATTTTTGATTTGCTTCACGATCTCGGCTATGTGGATTGCTTTGCTGTTCATTGACTGAGGGCTGGAGATCCACAAAGTCAGAGCACAGAAGCTCTAATGATTGGGCAGAGAGTCTGAAATCAAGCTCCGAAATGCCGAGTTAATCGCTAAGGAGCGCCGTGGGCGGATCCCGAATCAGCCAGCGCACCCCTACCCAAACGCGCTTTGCAGCCTTTCGCGGATCTCCTCCTGGCTGAGCCCTTGCAGCTTCACCAACTGAGTATTGGCGAGGAAGAAAAGAAGCTCGTCCGGCACGTCGGCATTGTCGAGGTCGAGCGGACGAAAGTCGCGCTTGAAGTGAGCGGCAAGATAGACTTCCCGGTGCACATTCTCAGAGTTATACGCATTTGAGGTCCCCATCAGCGAGAACATCTTGGACTCGCGGATGGCTTTGACAATCTTCCCGGCCCAAGCTTCGCCAGCCATAATGTTGTCTTTGTCGATCCAGACTTTGAGGCCAAGCTTTTGGATAACGTCGGCAAGCTTGTGGACCTTTGAGGAGTCCTTGTGAGCGTACGAGATGAAAACGTCATAGTCCGACAAATCATCGCGAATGAGTTTGCGCGGGGGGACCCGCCGAACCAGACCAATCATCCGGCCGATCCGTGAAAGGATCGCATAGTTTAAAAATCCGGCAATGAAGGAAAGGGCAGTGGCAATGGGGAACGCAAAGGGTTGGACGACGACCGGCAAAAGATCGCGGAGCCACTGCCAGACCTTGTCGCGGCCAGAGACATAGGCGCTCAGCGCGGATTGGAGGTTGGCTGCCATGCCACCGGCAGCTGACGGCAAGGTCTCTGATTGGCTTTGTGCGGCTGCGGCCAGCCAGTCGAGACCAAGGCCGGCCGTCATGCGGTCACGGATCAGCGCCGCCGAACGGTCGTAGTCGAGGACGGATTGCAGAATGCCGGTGATATCGGTGAAAGCCTCGCTTGCCTGGCCGCAGCCTGCTTCCGCCAAAACGCGTTCTTCGTCCGATTGCCAAGTAATCTCGTCGCCCCGTTCGACGGGATCACAAACAAAACTACGGATGGATTGGGTCTCACTTTGCACGGCAATGGCCCGGCGATTGAGATCGGCGGCCATCGCATTCAGACGGTCTAACTGTTGGTCGGCTTCCTTGACACCCGCCTGGGCCCCGTCGCAATCAAGCTGAGCCTGCTCGGCGGCCTCCTGCTCGCGGGCCGGGTCGCACGCTGCAAGTTCGCCGTCTCCTGTGGTGCCGGTTTGGTTCTCATTGCCTGCCAGCGCGCTTTCGATCTCCGCAATTTGCGCGTCGATATCGCCGGCATCTTCGATCTGTTCCTCAAGATCCTTCACACGGGCTTGAAGCTCATCGATCTCGCGCTGTTTGTTGCTTTCGGCGTCCCGAGCGGGTTTGCAGCTGGCGGGCTCCACGGCCCGCTGTTGGGGCGCGCACAGCTGATCGCGTTCCGCTTCGGCTTCTTCAGCATTGGTCTTCATGCTTTCTAGCGCGACAGCGGTGAGCAAATCCGTGAGCCAATTGTTTTGGCTGTCCCGGTCATCGTTTTGTTGGTTGGGTTCAATCTGTCCCTGATTTTGCTGCCGTTCTTTTTGACGCTGTTCCGCGAGGGCGTTCTCGTAGTCTGACCTTAGCTTTTGGGCCTTCTCTCGGGCCGGTCCGCACTGGGGCGAAGTGTAGGTTTCGTAAGACGGGGCACAGGCTTGGGCGGTGCGCTGTTGTAGAGCCGCCAACTCGCCTTGCGCTGTGCGGATCATCCCCAACAGCCGGTTCCGTTCCGAAATGAGCTGGGTGACACGGGTCCGCTCTTCCTCAAGCGCTCTCAATCGTTGAAGCAATCTTTCCCGCTCAGAGGACAAGCTTTCATTTAGGTTCTGCGCATCCTGACAGGCCTCATCGGCCGCTTGAACCAAATGATTTTGGTGCTCACTCGAACAGAGCTTTTCTTGTTCCGCGTTCGCGTCTCTTTGCTCTTGATCCATCTGAGAGAGTTCTCTGGACACCTCATCATATTGACGCGCTATCTCGATGGACTGTTCGCGTAACGAATTGAGACGTTCCACATCCAGAACGGGCGCTCTCAGACCTAAGAGTCCGAATTCTTCCGCTGCGGTGTAGGTCAAGCCGCCGGTGACGGCCACGGATAAGCCGCCGATAATTAGCGCTGCCGCCCGTGCGCTCTGCAGGGCGCTTTCCGCCAGAGCCGTCAGCGCGAAGGCGTCACGGCCGAGTGTGTCATCAATCTTCTTGACCAGTTTCTTGATGGGGGCTGCCGACGCTTTGCCGTTCCAGCCCGACAAGCTAACGGCCTGAAAGTCTCGAAACCCTTTAGGGAGCGACTTGGCGCTGCCGAGATTCGCGATGACGAGCTCATCTTTTGCGAGCGCCTCGATCATATGTTGAGTGAGCTGTTCCTTATCGGCGGTTCTGCTTGATTTTGGCCAGACCACCACTGTGCAGGTGCGTTCTGCGGCTTCGCCGATTGTAAAGCCCTGATCGATAAGCGCCGACCGAAGCTCGTCGGCCACGGTTTGGTTTAGTTTGGAATGCTGAAGTTTAACTCGCCTTGCCATCGCACGCTCAAGCGCAGACGATCCGCTCGGTTCCCTGCATCAAGCGAACACCGTCGCGCTTGCCCCTCGTCACAAATGTTCCCCGCGATTCGAGAACGCTGCTCGTTCCCAAAACCCACACCTTTAAGCCGCCTTGAAGGGTACGCCTCTCCAAAGGACTCGGCAAGTATAGTTCATATGAAGACTGTGCTTCAGCGGCACCACTGCGCACGATAATGGAGAATATGTTGGAGTCCGGTGCGGAGGCGCGGGTGCAAACATGGGTAAGCCCTGCTGCCTAAAATCCCGTCAGCCAAGGTCACGAAGGGGTTAAACTTTAGCGCTACGGCAGAGCTTTTCACGCCCGCTCGACGACCGCGCCAACATTGTCGCCAGAGCGGGTCAATTGCGCTAAACTGATGAAAATTTCACCCATGCTTCTGGAGCGCAATCGGGTGGGGCCGGAGGCGGGTGACCCGAATATGGGCGAAACCGAACGCGGGCGAAAATGGAGGGGAAGGTGGCTTCACTAAAACGACTGGACAAAGCGCTTGAAAGTGAGCGAGAGCGGATCCGTCAGCAAGTTGTGAAAAGCCAAGATGCGAAGCTGTCGTTCGAGTATGCGGATAAGGACAAGGGCGCACGACCTGACTTCGACCCTGAACATCTCAGTGTACTGCGTGGCGGCGTTGAAGCCTGGAATTCGTGGCGTGCCAATTATCCGGACGTTATTCCCCGGCTCCAAGGGGCGAACTTCAATGACGCCAGTTTTCTCAACTCGAGCCTTTGGGATGAAAAGAACTCCGTACTGAACTTTTCCGGCATCAACTTGAGCAATGCCCAGCTTCAAGGGGCAAACATGAGTGGCATATGGATGATCAACGCGGATCTGACAGGAGCCTATCTTGTTTCAGCGGATCTCAGTCGCACGGCTCTGCTCTCGTCCGATCTCCGTGGATCAGTCCTTTATCAAGCGAATTTAAGTGGTGCGCGTGCGGACTGGGGAGATTTTTCCGGCTCGAGTTTGCGCAATGCCGACTTGTCCCATTCTTCCCTCGTGGCCTGTGATTTGGGCTATTGCGATATGACAGGTGCGGATTTGACGGGTGCGCGACTGGAAACGGTCAACTTGGAACATTCCAATGTTTCTCACGTAAAGTACAAGCGCGGCCTTCTGCCCGGGCGGTGCCAGGGTATTCGAGCTCAAGAGTGTTTCGGCGATGCGCTGTTCCGCCGGGATGTGATCGACCAGGACTACCTGGATCAATTGAGTTCGAATTTCAGCCGTGGCGGCATCAGTTGGGTCTCGCTTGCAGTGGCGCTGGTTGCCGGCTCGGTCTTAGGTCTCGTCTTGGCTCTTTTGATTTCTGATGATCCAGGTGCGGTCTTGACTTTCCGGCCAAGCGCTGAGGATCTCTCTGTCTCGATCATTACCGCATTCTCAGTCGGTTTGGGTCTGGTTATCTTTTTGGCAACGGCGGCGGGGCGCTCCATGCTCTTTAACATATGGGGCCTTTTCGATTATGGGCGAAGTTGGGGCCGCGTCGTGATTTTTGCGGCGATTCTGGTCGTCGTGTTCGGCTATCTCTATGCGCTGATGACGCCGGAACACGTTGCTTACTTGCGGTCGGAAGGCGCCGACGGAATATGGTTCTACCCCTGGTTTTTGGCTCTTATGGGCTTTGCCACATTGGGGCTGAGCGATCTAGCCGAGCCGGTTACGCGGGCGGGAGCCTTGGTCATGATGCTGAACGTACTCTCGGGATTTGCGACCCTTGGCCTCCTGGTTTCGGTTCTGGCCAGCACATTTGCGCGGCGCGCCTGAGAAACAGACCACAAAATTACCCCATCTTAACTTTACTTGCGTCCACTTACATGAGCTGCGATGACCGATCTCGCAGAGAAAACGAGGGTGACCGGCATGAAATGGACGATAATCATATGGTTTTCGATGGCGTTTTCCGCCCAGGCCGCCGAACTTACCGAGAATAAGAAAGCGATCATTGACGAGCTGATCATCATGACGGGTGCAGCGGAAATTGCTCGCACCATGACGGGTCAATTCGAGGACATCATGCTTCGAACCATGGCGCAGCAATATCCGCAGCTTTCCGAGGCGGCAAAACAAGCTATCGTAGATGAGACGGCAGATGCGGTGAAAGAAAACATGATTGAAAATGAGTGGTTCAATCACATGCAGTATGATCTCTACTCGAAGTATTTCACCGAGTCCGAACTCTCAGAGATGCTGGCCTTCTACAAGACGGCCACAGGGCGCAAAGCGACAAAAGTTTTGCCTCAGCTGATGCAAGAATCCATGATTGTGGGGGGAGCGAAAGCACAGGCGCTGGCGCCGGTTATACTTGAACGCGTTCAAAACCGGCTGCACCGCGAAGGGCTCCTCCAGCTCGGCAGTGCGCCTTAAGAAAGTATCTTCGAGCCCGCTCCCAATATCCGCAAAAGAGGCCTAAAGTTCAGCTTTAGAAATCTGCCCAAGGTAGCAAAACTCAGCCAACGAGACTCCGCTTCGATCTAGAGACACTCCTCGAGCGGCCGCCAACCATGGACGATTGCGCGTTCAGAAACATTGTAAGCGAAGACGTTTCCGCCGCCGGCATGCTGGTCGTGTTTTCTGTCGATGTTCAGACCAGCGAACCAGCAATACAGGAGCGTTCCGACGCCTCCGTGACCAACCATCAAGATGTCGTCTCTGAGGTGGTCTTGCATGAACGTGTTCGCCGCCGCGACAATTCGTTTTTGAGCGTCGACGGCCCGCTCCCATCCGCGCACGCTCTTCTCCGGTTCGGCGAAGAACGCGTCGGCCATTTCTTCAAACTCATCCGCCTTCAAATATCCAGTCGCTGAACGATCATTCTCGTCGCACATTTCATCCACCGTGTAAGGAATATCGAGGGTGACAGCGATGATTTCAGCCGTCTCCATGGCTTTGGTCTCCGCGCTGCAAAGGATGTGAGATGTAGATTTCAAGTAGCTGGCCCCGGCGAACAGTTGCGCGCGTTTGCGGCCTAAATCAGATAGGCCCCACTCGGGGACCGGAACATCTGGATCGATATCAACTTGGGGGTGGGTCAGATAACGAAGCAACCGGCTCATGCTAGAGATCGATCAGATCCAAGGAGGCGGAAAGCTCTTCGTCCTCTTCCCACTGTGACGCGAAAACGACCGGCTCTGCGCCCGCAGGATCTGGTGAAGTGCGCCATTCCCGGGCTTCGAGTGTGTAGGTGCCCGTGTGACTGCCGACGGCGCTGGCGTCAAGGAAGTACAATCCGGTTTGGTCCGCCTCGAACGCCAGACGCGCATCGTTGCCAACGCCGCTATTGTTGTTCTGCGCAATTAAGTTGCCCTGAATATCGCGAAGCTGAAGGAGCGGATCGATCAATGTTCCGCGATCGGACGAGGCGCCGCGCAGCGCAAAGCGATAATCGGTGCCTTCCTCCAAATCGATGGCGAACCAATCGTGATCGCCGACCTGTTCAACTGTTCCGGTAATACGTTCGCCAACCCCGAACGACGTCGCCGTTCGTCCATCGTTACCATGATCATCTTCGCCGAAGGGAGGCGGAGGAGGCGCCACCGACCATATGTTTGTTTCAAGAGTATAAGTGCCCGCAGCGCCGCCGCTCCCGGCGGCCTCCAAATAGTAAGTACCACTTGCGTTCGCCGTGAACCCCAGCCGGGCGTCTGTTCCGACGCCGCTATTGTTGTTGGAGGCAAGTTCCGTCCCGTCGGCTTCACGCAGCTTGAGGAGCCCGTCGGACAGGGTTCCCCCGTCCGAGGATTCGCCGCGAAGGCTAAACCGGTAGCTCGTGCCTGCATCTAGCTCCACGGCGAACCAATCCCGATCTCCGGACTGTTCGATGTCGCCGCCCACGCTTCCGCCGACTTCGACCTCACCAGCAGTCCCCTCCGACTCACCGAAATCGTCCTGGTCGCCGAGATCGATAATGGCTTCCGCCAGCGCCAACATATCCACGCGATCATAGATCGTATTGGTATTGGCGACATTATCGTCTTCATCATCACCGTCAAAGATCTGGGTCGAGCTGTCCGTCAGCAAAGTTTCGAACTCTTCATTGCTAAGCCGGCGGCCCAAATTCTCATCGGCAAGTTGCTGGGCCAGAACCGCCATCCCCGTCACGACCGGTGTTGCCTGACTGGTCCCCCCGGCCAACCGCGCACCACCCCCCGGTGCTGCTCCCGTAATGAGGGCGCCGGGCGCAAAGACCATGTCGATATCGTCAGAACGCTGACTGAATGACGTTATGCGGTCGGCACCGGTCGTAAAATCGGTGGCGCCGGACGACCACGCGATGCCGCCATTGTTCCCATCCCAGACGGCGCCAACGGGAATGACATTCGGATCCGCTGCTATTGACGAGACACCTTCTGTTTGGAAATCGTAATAGCCGTTGCCAGCGGCAACTGTGGTCACGATATCCTGATCAGCGAGTTGTTGGAACTCGTCGCCTAGAAGAGGGTGGGTTTGATTGAAGTTCAAGTTTGAATTGCCGCCGAGCGACATATTCACGGCAACAATATTGTACGTATCCGCATTGGCGTTGACCCACTGAAGGGCGTCTTCGATATCAAAGATGGATCCCGAGCCGTTGTTCCCCAAAACTTGCAACGAAATGATGTTGGCTTCGGGCGCAATGCCCTCGTAGGCGGGATTAGAGGAACCGATGATCGATGAGACGTGGGTGCCATGACCATGCACGTCGTCTGCAGTGCCGTCGCCTTCGCCTGTGAAGTCCTGGTGATAGACGATCCTGTCGGACACGCCGTCATTATTTGTGTCAGGACCAAAGGCCTGGTGATTAAGGTCGATCCCCGTGTCCAGCACGACCACCGTGTATCCGGCGCCGTCCACGCCGGCGAACCGATTGTCGCCGCGAAATTGATCGAGATTGATAACGCTGGCCGCGTCGTTGCTGGCGGGAGCGAACGTCTGGCCACTTGTCGGAGAAAGCACGTCGCGCGCGCCAAGCAAGCCCGACTCTCCCAAGGTAGAGGAGCTTGCAAACACATCGGTGGGATGTTGGTCCTGATGGGTCACACCGGCATCTTTCGTCCCGTTAACCTGGCCATGCGCTGCCCGAACTTGCCGCGATGCTCATACCCAACGGACCGGCTTCGGAGGGTATACGCCCAGGCGAGAGCTTCTGTAAAGCGCCGGCTTGTTCACATCTTTCAAAGCTCCATCTGATCCCCCCGACACTCTCATTTTGCGCGCGCAACAAGGAAAAACAATGGCCTCAACGGGCCTCTTCGAAGGAAATTGGGAGAACTTTGCTGAGCCCGCGAGCGATTGTGATCTCATGAGGGCGAGACTAAAGTCATAATGCCAAGATGAGGGAAGGAAGACATGAGCCAATACGATGTGGTTGTGCTTGGCGCCGGCGCTGCGGGACTAACCGCAGCCCTCTCCGCCCGTGGCCATGGGGCCAGCGTGGCAGTCCTTGAAAAGGCGGACAAGCTGGGCGGGACCAGTGCGTGGTCGGGCGGCATGATTTGGATCCCAAACAACGACCACATGAAACGGCACGGTATCGAGGATAGTCGGGAAGACGCCATCCAATACCTCATGTCGATGTCCCACGGGCTGATGGATGAGCGTCTTGTGGCTTCATTTGTCGATCACGGCGCGGAGATGGTCAGATGGCTGGAGCAAAACACTTCGGTCGAGTTTCAGTTGGTGCCCGAGTTCCCCGACTATCATCCAGAGTTTCCAGGCGGAAAACCCGGCGGTGGACGGTCTCTCGAATGCCCTCTTTTTTCTTTCGATCGCCTGGGAGATCACCGGGACCGCGTCACGGTTGGCGCCAACTACGGCAAGGCCCCTATTACAATGGAGGAATCCACACTCGGAAAGGCCGTGCCTCTTCAGGTTTCTGCCGAGGAGCATGCGCGCCGAGCAGCATCTGACGAACGCGGATGCGGCCAGTCTTTAATCGGCCACCTTTTCCATGCGTGCCTTGAGAAGGGGATTGAAATCCACACGGAGTGTCAGGCCACGGAATTGATCACACGCGAGGGAATCGTGAGAGGTGCGAAGATCAAAAGGGCGGGCCAAGAACAGATAGTACACGCGAACGGAGGCATTGTGCTCGCCACCGGGGGCTTTGAGTGGAACAAAGAACTCGTTCGCAGTTTTCTTCGTGGACCTCTGACAAGCCCCGTGTCCATTCCCACGAATGAAGGCGACGGCCTGATCATGTGCATGCGGATCGGTGCGGCGCTCGGCAATATGCGCGAAGCCTGGTGGATGCCCGCGGTGGAAACACCGAACGCTAATGGGTCCATCCAAACTCACTTGTTTGCCGCCGAGCGTGCACGACCGCGCTCCATCATTGTGAACAAGGCAGGCAAGAGGTTCACGAACGAGGCTGCGAACTATAACGCGTTCGGCGCTGCGTTCCACGAACAAGATGTGGCCCACTTTTCTTATCCGAATTTGCCCTGCTGGTTTGTTTTCGATCAGGAACATCTGGACAGGTTCGGGTATCTGCAAGAACCACCCGGCAGTCCCGCGCCAAACTGGATGGCCCGCGGAAGCTCCTTGCGCGAGCTGGCCGAAAACATTGGGGCCGACGCGCAAGGTCTTAAAGCAACTGTTGAGCGCTGGAACAGACATGTCGATAAAGGAAGAGATCCGGATTTTCATCGCGGCGAAAGCGTCCATGATACCTGGTGGGGGGACCCGAACAACAAGGGCAAGCCTGAAGCGACATTGGGCCGGATCGATAGGGCGCCGTTTTATGCCCTGGAGGTCAAATCCGGTGCGCTCGGTACCAAGGGCGGACCCAAGACGGATGCTCTTGGACGGGTCATCAACGTTGATGGTGAAGTCATCGCCGGACTCTATGCCGCCGGAAATGTCATGGCCTCGGTTATGGGAATGACCTATGGCGGCGCAGGCGGCACGTTGGCGCCGGGCATGGTATTTGGCTACTTGGGCGGCAAAGACGCCGCCGCCCGGGCAAAGAGGGAATAACAACCGTGGAAGACTACGATTACATCATTGTTGGTGCCGGTTCAGCCGGGTGTGTTTTGGCCAACCGCCTTTCTGCTGTGTCCGGGCACCGCGTTCTTGTGCTGGAAGCAGGCGGCAAAGATACCAGTCCCCTGGTCACGATGCCGAAAGGCATCGGCAAGCTCGCTCAGGATCCTCAGCATGCGTGGCATTTTCCGGTCGAGCAGCCGAGAGAAGAGGGCGTCGCGTCGAACGAGGTATGGGTGCGGGGAAAAGTCATCGGCGGCTCAAGCTCCATCAACGGAATGATCTACTCCCGCGGCGATCCTCAAGATTATGAAGACTGGAATGAGGCCGCCGGCGGCGAGTGGGGCTGGAGTGACATGAAGACCGCGTTCAAGGCCATCGAAGATCACGAATTGGGCGAAACCGATTGGCGAGGAGCGGGTGGCCCCCTCCATGTCAGCACGGGTAAGCAACGTTACCCCGCCTCGGAAGCGATGATTGAGGCAGGTGTGCAAATGGGGCTGCCGCGTACAGATGATCTTAATCGGGAAGATCTCGAAGGCATTGGCTATTACGCCCATACGATTAAGAACGGCAAACGCCAAAGCGCCTATCGCGCCTTTCTCAAACCTGTCGAAGGCCGGCCGAACCTGGATGTTGTCTTGAATGCACTGGTGGATCGCATCGTCTTTCAGGACAAACGTGCTACTGCGGTGAGGGCGCGCGTCGATGGTGAGGTAAGGGAGTTTCCTTGCCGCGGTGAGATCATTCTTTCGAGCGGCGCAATCATGTCGCCGGTTATCTTGCAGCGTTCGGGCATCGGTCCGGTAGAGCACCTGAAGTCACTTGGCATTGAAGTGGTCTCCGACAGTCCGGATGTGGGGAACCGCATGCGGGAGCATGTTGGTTTTTCCCTTCCTCATCGATTAAAGGGCACCAAGGGTCTCAATGGCAAATTCCAAGGACTGGGCTTGATACAAAGCGTCGCCAGGTACTATGCGTTTCGCGACGGGCCTATGGCCACGGGACCATTTGAGGTGGGCGGATTCGCCAAGACGTCACCCGATGTCGACCGTCCCGATTTCCAACTTTATGCAGGGGCCTTCACCTATGCCCGCAGCGATGACAATTTTCCGGTAACGCTAGATGGCCCCGAGAAAGAGCCAGGGCTGACGATTTATGGTCAACTGTTGCGGGCAACAAGCGAAGGCAGTGTGATGATCAAATCGTCTGATCCGGATCACAATCCTTACATCGCGCCAAATTGGGTGTCGACGGACTATGATCAAAAAGCGATGGTCGCGATGGTAAAGTATTTGCGCAGATATGCCCGGCAAAAGGCGCTTGAACCCTATGTCGGTGAAGAACTCAGCCCAGGGGCGCAATTCAAAACAGACGAAGAGATCCTGACCGCTGTACGCAAATTATCAACGAGCGGACTCCATGCGGTCGCCTCATGCAGGATGGGCAAAGACAATGCGGCAGTGGTCGACAACCAGCTCAGAGTCAAAGGCGTGGAGGGTTTGCGGGTCGCCGATTGTTCGGTCATTGCGGTACCCATTTCCGGCAACACCAACGGGCCGGCAATGGCGACAGGCTGGCGAGCTGCTGATATCATTCTGAAAGAGTAATCGGAGCACGGATCAAACTGTGTACGGTGCTTGATATCTCATGATTTCCACCTTGGCGATTTCCGGCTATCGCTCCATCCGAGAGCTGAGCCTGTCTCTCGACCGGCTGAACGTAATCACCGGTCCAAATGGAAGCGGTAAGTCCAATCTCTACCGCGCCTTGCGTCTGCTGGTTTCCATTGCCCATGGAGAGTTGCATGCGGCGCTGGCTCGAGAGGGCGGATTCCCGTCCGTGTTGTGGGCTGGCCCTGAGCAGTACGCACGTAGTGTCAAGTCCAAACAGCATCCGGTTCAGGGTACGGTCCGGCGCAATCCCGTTGCTCTAAAGCTCGGGTTCAGCACGACCGAATACAGCTATGCAATCGAGCTCGGCTTACCCAAGCCCTCGCGCTCCGCGTTCGGGCGCGATCCCGAAATAAAGCGCGAGTTACTCTGGTCGGGTAAAGAGCCTCGCCCGCGTTCAATCATCGCCGACCGAAAGGGGCCAAGCGTCATGGCGTCCGACAAGGACGGCGAGATGGCGTCCATTGTCACCGATCTTGCCCTTTTCGATTCCATGATGACCCATGCTGTGGAACCGCGACGTACGCCGGAAATGCTCGCCGTCCGTGAGACCATGCGGACTTGGCGATTTTACGATCACTTTGCCATCGATGAGTCCGCTCCCGCGAGGCAGGCTCGGGTGGGCACCTATTCTCCCGTTCTCAGCGCAGATGGAGGCAATCTTGCGGCGGCTGTCCAAACGATACGGGAAATCGGGGACGCAGCCGCTCTGGATGACGCCATCAATGATGCTTTTCCGGGCACAGATCTACAAGTGCAAGTAAACGAGGGATACTTCGAACTCGTCTTGACACAAACAGGGCTGTTGCGGCCGTTGCGAACGCAGGAATTGTCAGACGGCACACTCCGTTTCTTGCTCCTCACAGCAGCGCTTCTCAGCCCGCGCCCGCCGGAACTCCTAGTATTGAACGAGCCCGAATCCAGTCTGCATGCGGATTTGGTCCCGGCACTCGCGAGGCTCATTGTTCAGGCTTCGGTCCACTCTCAAATCGTGGTGGTGACGCACGCCCGCCATCTTATTGATGCTATTTCAAATGAAACGGACGTGCATTTTATTGAGTTGCATAAGGAACTTGGGGAATCGAAAGTGGCCGGCAACGGATCCGCCCCATGGAAGTGGCCGACACGGCGATAGGGAAAGTAGGCCTATATGGGACGAGGCAACAGACCGGACCCAGCGCGGCCGTTCATCGCATCGCGATGACCTCAAGATCGGTTCTGCAACTCCGGGCCGACAAGCTGCCGCACGGCCGAATGGGCTTGCCCAGGGGCACCAAATGGAATGAGCCATCCATCTCGACGACACAGGTCAGTGTCCCGCTCATCGTCCAGCACCCTTCGCCGCTCTCGTTACTATCGCTGTTTCCAATACCGCCGTCGCTCGCATCTAGAGACGCATACTGAACACTGTCTTGCACCTGTTCAGCGTTCAACTTTGGCTCGTCCTCGCTAAGCACTTGCTCGGGTTCAGCGTCCAAAGCCTGCGCCGCCAATTCAGTGGGTGCCGTATTCTCTTCGATGACTTGATCAGCCTCAGCCGCGACGTCCTCAATCGCCAAAGGAGATGTGAGTACGTCGGTTTGCGCAACCTGTTGGTCCGCATCGTCGGCCGCCGATTTGGCCTCGGCGAGGTGAGAGGAGTCGAGAACAGGGTCGTCCGAATAATCGTCCTCGGTCAGTTGATCGCTCCCAGATCGATGACTGACTGGGAGTTCCTCTATTTCGTTCGCAGCCTGATCACCGTTCTCATCCATACTGTCTGACTTGGCTGACGGTGCGGCATCCTCACTGGGCCCCAAGGCCAAATCCGGTTCGGTATCCGCGGTGTTTACACTGACTTGGATGTCTTCAACTGAACCCAGGATGTCCTCAGAGGCGGACGCAACAAACTTTTGAATCGAGCCGAATGTAGCTTGCGCCGCATCGGCCGCGTCACGAAGTCCCCGCTCCAACAGAGCAGGGTTCCTGTCGCCCAGATAACCAATGGTTCCAAGAGCGGCCAACAAGGCAAGTGCCGCCACCGTGCCGGTCCAGCCGCCATGGCTGACCCGATATTGCTCCTGACGACGAGGCGTGCGTAGATGGGGAATTCCAGCGTGTGTAGCATTTTTCCGCTTCTGAGAGAATGCGGGCGCGGAAATCGGGTCTTTTGTGAAATACCCGTTCTCGCCAATCCAGTATTGAGTGATTAAGCCATCGGGATGCTGATCCGACGGCGGAACAAAGTCGACGAGGCCAGGCTGGCAACTTGCTTCCGGGAAAAAGATTGCACCCTCTGAGTCGAAATACAGATTACGGAGGATAATCCTCTGTTGAAGCGCGTTGCCTTCGATGGGTCGGTTGAAGCTTGGTTGCAACGCCTTGACGAGCAGGTGTTTGATGGTCGTGAGCTCGTCTAAATCGGGCCGCGGCGGCACGTGGGCCTCGTCTCCGTGGCGGAATGTTCCGACATGAATTCGGTGCGCGCTCGCAGAAGTCCGGCTGGCGACCGGATGGTCAAGGAGTTCGTTCGGAAGTGTGCCACGAGGCCTGTGGGCTTCTTCAAGCCACTGCAGCGCAGGCTGATCGGCATTGTCTCGCGTTATGGCGTAGAGCCCGTCCAGCATGTTGTTGTCTGCAGCGAAGTCGCTCGCTTCGTCTACGGAAACGAAATTGCAATGCCAGTCGATGACGGCAACGGTCGCGTCAATGGGTGTGACCGGCTCTAGAGCACTGCGAAGGCTCTCATCTCGGATCTCCGCAAAGCCTTCGTACTGCAACAAACTTCGCATAAGACCAATTCCTCCCCACGTTAACCATATCCCAAATTCGCGTTTTTGTACATGTTTGCGAGGGCGCTCTTCGATTCCAACTTGCGTCAAAGGGGCCGATTGCAGCCGCCATGTTTTCCGGGCAGGTGTGGGGCATGAGGAAATTGTCCACAAATATCGGCAGAACATGGCCGCAACCGTTGCCTGTTCACACACCTGCCGAAGCCAAACCGGCACTTGTCATTTGGCTCGGCGCGATTCTTGTCCTTTTGGCGGCAATGATCCTGCTGGGTGGGGCCACGCGGCTGACCGACTCGGGCCTTTCCATTACCGAATGGCAGGTGGTCAGCGGCGCTCTGCCACCCCTCAGCGAGGCCAGTTGGAACGAAGCTTTTGAGAAGTACAAGCAAATCCCGGAATACGCCTTGATCAATGCCGGAATGACTCTGAACGAGTTCAAGGTCATCTATTGGTGGGAATGGTCCCATCGTTTCTTGGGCCGCCTCATTGGACTTGCGTTCGCTTTACCTTTCTTTGTGTTTCTGGTGAGCGGGCGCATTGGCGGGGACTATGTGTGGAAGCTGACGGGTCTCTTTATCCTTGGTGGTCTGCAAGGCGCGCTGGGATGGTTCATGGTCCAAAGTGGCCTCGTGGACCGCGTGGACGTGAGCCAATACAGACTGGCGGCGCATCTTGGTCTGGCGTTCGTCATTTTCGGCGCCGTCGCGTGGGTCCGATGGGATCTTGCGGGGCGCGCGCCCATATCCATTAAGAGCGAATTTGCACCACTTATACGGTATGCAGCGGTTGGGCTGCTTGTGTTGATCTTTTTGCAGATTGTCGCCGGTGCGTTCGTCGCCGGGATCAAGGCGGGCCATACGTATAATACGTGGCCGCTGATGGATGGAGCGCTTGTCCCCAAGGGCTATTGGTTTGTGAGTCCCTGGTACCTGAATTTCTTCGACAACGCAGCCAGTGTCCAATTCAATCACCGGGTCTTGGCCTATGTCATCCTTGCCTTGACTCTTGGGTTGGCGATCGTTGTCTTCAGGCGGGCGGCGTCCCTGAGCGCTCCCGCATTGATTCTTGTGGGTACTGTATTGGTCCAGGTGCTTCTCGGCATTTGGACGTTGCTGGCGGTGGTGCCGCTCCCCCTCGGCGTCCTCCACCAGGCTGGCGGCATTGCCGTCTTCGCGGCCGCGCTCAACCTTGCGTATACGTCTCAAATCGCTGAACGATAGAGCAATATTGCAAAGGCTTGGAAGGGTCGAGAGGAGGGCGGACGGCCAGATCAGCGCTTCGTTCTCTGCCAAAAAGAAAAGGCGCCGCTGGTACGCAGCGACGCCTTCATAAATTGAGCTTACAAACTACTCCAGGTGCTCAACGACGAACTTTATTTAAGACCTTCGTTTCCAGTCATAACGGCAAGCGACTCAACTTTGGCTTGCCACTCTGCGCGCTCAGCGTCAGGAAGCGGGATCAAACCCTTGTCGAGAAGCGCACCTTCCGGACCAATTTGATCGTCATCCATGAAAGTTGAAACAAACCCAACCATCTCGCCTTGCGCGGTGGTCACATCAATGTGGTTTTTCTTCACATAGAACCAAAGGCTCCGAGACACCGGATAGTCGCCAGCGGCGATCGTTTCAACGCCGGGAGCAACACCGTCAATGGTCGCGCCCTTGATCCGGTCACTGTTTTGGTCAAGGAAGGAGAAGCCGAACACGCCAACAGCTGTCGGGTTTTGCTCAAGGGTACCAACGATGGCGTTGTCGTTTTCGCCGGCGTCAACCCAAGCGCCGTCTTCACGAAGGGTGCGAGCCATACACTTGAATGCGTCCTTACCTTTCCACTTCTTTTCTGCTGAAGCTTGGCAGTCAGCAGGAAAGCCGTCGAACTTGGCAAGGGCAGCTTTGACTTCCTCTTCACCGCTCGCGCCGCGAAGCTCCTTCAGGAAAGCATTTTTCTTGGCGCCGCCGTCCATGGCGATTTCAACAAAGGCATCACGGGTACCGGACGTCGGCGGAGGGCCGAAAGCTTCGATCTTTGTATCGGGAAGGGAGTCATCGATGTCGCTCCACTTCGTGTAAGGATTAAGCGTGGCAACCTTACCGTTCGGGCCGACATAATACTTCGCAAAGGCCTTATAGACCTGCGCCTTGGTCAGAGCGAGCTCAGGGGAGCTTTTGGCGTTGGCGATAACGATCCCGTCATAGCCGATCTTAAACTCAACAACGTCGATATTGTTGGATTTGCACGTCTCAAATTCGTTTTGCTTGATGCGGCGGGATGCATTGGTGATGTCAGGTGTGTTCTCACCGATGCCAGCACAGAAAAGCTTCAGTCCACCGCCTGAGCCCGTTGATTCGACAACAGGTGTTTTGAATGCAGAAGAGTTTCCGAATTCTTCTGCTGCGGCAGTAGAAAACGGATAAACAGTCGAAGAGCCCACGATCGAAATTTGATCGCGCGCTTGAGCAGCTCCAACGGCCACAGTAAAGGCCGCCGCAGTTGCCAAAACGGATAGCGTTTTGTTCATTACGGATTTCCCTTATCAAGAGGCTTCCTTCCGAGAAGCCTATTTGTCGGCATTTGTCATGGGCCTAACAATCGCGGTCAGGCGCACACAATTGCCCCTCGACCAAACCCGAGCGGACATTGCCCGCTTTGTTTTATAGTTTAATGACAGTTGAACAGTTTGTTCTCGAGATCTGGAGGGAATCCACAGCCTCTTGCGTTGACCTCAAGTTGCAACGGAAAACACAAGAAGGGAGAGACCGAGCGGACATATGCAATCAGAAGTGCAGGCCCAGGCTCCGTGATCCAAATGCCTCTAGCAATCGTAAAATCCTGAGTTTACTGAGAGGTCTTTACTGATATGAAAAACCTATCAAAGATTCACAAAGCATCGAATGAGTAAGCACTATGTCACGCTATGTGCGTCGGTGCGAATTCCTGGCAAGACCAGATCAAACCAATCCGATGAATACGTGCCTTCGAAAACCAACGGAAAGGACCTTAACCATGAACAAAAAGAACGTTTTCGGTATTGCCGCTGCACTAAGCAGCTTATCAATTACGGCTTACGCGGCGGACATTACTGAGGCCGACGTCATTGCCGCCCAAACGGAATGGGGCAACGGCATTGTTGCTATCGCCAGCACGCATTCGGCTGGCGGAGATTTCGAAGCCCGTGCGACTGAGCATATCAATACGCTGTATGCTTATGGCGACACCAAAGTCATGTTCAAGCCGACGCTAGCGGCGGAAGATCAGTTCCGCGAAACATTTGAAGAAGCACTCGCCTATTTCATTGGAGCCGAGGGCACCGAGGACACTGGATTCGCTATTAAGGGGTGGACCGACGTTCGCTGGGAAAACAACGGCATTTATACCAACGACAAGTCGGCAATGGCGATGGGCAACTACTATTTCACTGGCCCTGATGGCGCAGAGACCAAAGTGGAGTACACGTTTGGCTATGAACGCAACGCCGATGGTGATCTGAAAATCAATCTTCACCATTCCTCGCTGCCTTACACTCCTGAATAGTCTAACACTTCGTTTCGCTCCGTCGTTGTTCTAAAAAGTCAGACGGCGGAGCGAAACATATTCATTCGACCTGGACGCCAGCTTCGTCATCCTGCCAACGCCCTCTGAAAAACTTTCACGCGCTGAGCGGCTGGTTTGGGCTTGATCTGATCTGCCCGCTCAAAAAAAGCGGCCCCCGAAAACGAGGGCCGCTGAATTGTATCGGTTGGAAGATGGAAAGATTACCAGTCAACCTGTGCGCGGAAGGTGATGTTTTGGACTTCACCGTCCCCGAGGTTAGCCGTGTTATCATCGACGTCTGAGTAACCGTAGTTCAACATCATCCGGGTGTAGTTGTTCAGGTGCCAATTGATGCCGCCGATAATGCCGGTCATCTCACCTGTCTGCGTCAACCCTGCAACATCGTCGTCCGTCAGATCGACATAGTCGTAGCGGACAGCAAGTTGCCACGCACCCAAGCCACCGTCGTTGACTGGGTTTGCTACCTTCACGCGTCCGAACTTACCCTTCTTGGCTTGGTAATTTCGACTCTCGCCCGTTAGGAAAACAGAGGCGTCCACATACCAACCCCAGAAAGACGGATCATCGTTCGGGCATGCGATGTCACCGAAAACGTCCGACGTGTCGTTACACTCTACCTCAAGGCGCATATACTCACCTTGGAGAGAGAACGGACCGAATGTGCCAGCCGCTTCGAAACCGTAAGTCAGGTCGCTGTCAGCATCGACGCGGAAGTTACCGATCGGGCGAAAGCCTGTGCGGTGATGTGCAGCAGCACGCTGACGATAGCGTACGCCGTCTCCGCCGGCATCTTCAAAGCCACGGTAGCGAATGTGAGCACCCAGGTGAACGTTCATGTCGTCGTTGGCGATTGGTGCGAACGTTCCGCGAGCTGCTAGAGCATACTGCTCCTGTTCAACGATGCCCGCCGTGGTAGAGCCATCGCCGCCACCGGCCGGGCCACTAAATGCCCCAAGCTTGAACGTCCACTGATCGCCGCCGAAATCGGCGCCAACACCAATTTGACGACCAAGTTGGAACGCATCCGTGATGAAGGCGCGTTCAATGAAGGTGATGTACTTAGAAGATGTATTCTCTTCCAAAGAGTTCGGCGTCCTGAACTGACCCAGAGTTATTTTTGCCGGTCCCCACTTTTGCTGAACATAAGCGTCGGTGATATCAACTTCGTTTTCTGCGAAGTCGACCTCGAACTTGTACTTGGTCTTGCTCATGATTTTGCCCTCGGCGCCCAAACGGACCCGACGGAACTCAGCACCTTGGTCAGATGCTTCAGTGGTTCCAAGATCGATATCTTGGATAGAGTAGTCGGCCATCACGCGACCACGGACTTTGAACTGCCAACCGTCTTGGCTCCACTGCGGCGCGGCCTTCCATTTGGGCTCTAGGCCACCTTGAGCCGCCTTTTCCTCCAGAAGAAGAATCCGGCGCTGCAAGTCCTCTAACTGATCACAACAGTCCCCAGCCCCTGCATTTGCTGTCCCAGAGAAAGCTGCCGTGAGCGCGAAGGCTCCGGCAGATGATAGAAGTACTGACAATCCCCGCTTCATCATAATAATATGTCTTTCCTCGTTTGCGAATTACTGTGTTCAACCCAAAATTGTAGCGTCACCGCCCGAGGGGTCGGGCAGAGCGGTATACTCAGTGCGCAATGAATGATCGTCTCCGGTAAATGAGTCCCAACGACTAATCAGTAGGCAAAGCTTCAATCAAAATCACTGACAGTGGCGTTATTACAATATTGCTTGAACTATTTGTGACAACCTGCGAGCCCCGGCGGGAGAGACTCTGAACAAAGTAAACAAATCGTAAATGAGCAGTGAGGTGTCGTATTTTTGCACGCGCAATATGTGCGGACGGGGTGTGGAAAACTTCGGATAGATACCATTTGGACGGCTTGGAGTATGCACTAGTCCGCCAAACGACTCGAACGAATGAGCCTCAACTGAATTTCGAGCTAGGCATCGCGGCCATCGGGGAAATGTTTATACGAATAGGGTGGTGGGAGAAGAGGGAGGCATAACAGCAATGGCCCCCTAAGCGCGCTTAGAGGGCCATCACTCAATCTAGGCTAAACTGGAGTTGTAATTCAGGTTACCAATCGATTTGGCCACGGAATGTGACGGTTTGTACTTCACCATCACCGAGGTTGGACCCATTTTCATCGATATCACTGTACCCGTAATTCAGCATCATGCGCGTATAATTGTTCAGATGCCAATTGAGGCCGCCAATGATGCCCGTCATTTCACCGGTGCCTGTGAGGGACGCGACGTCGTCATCGGTCAAATCGATATAGTCGTAGCGAACCCCAATTTGCCAAGCGCCGAGACCGCCGTCGTTCACGGGGTTATTGACTTTGACTCGGCCGAACTTGCCCTTCTTGGCTTGGTAATTACGGCTTTCGCCTGTCAAGAAAACAGAAGCGTCCACATACCAGCCATAGAATCTGGGGTCGTCGCCACCAGCATTCGATTCGACCTTTGTGCCCATATACTCACCTTGCAGCGAGAAAGGACCGAAAACGCCGGCAGCTTCAACGCCCCAAAGAAGATCCCCGTCAGCATCTATCGGCGCCACGCCGGACGTGCTGATCGGGAAGAACGCCGTGCGATGGAACGCTGCAGGACGTTGCGTATACGCGGTCGTGGTATTGTCTTCATTGCCGCGATATCGTACGTGCGCACCAAGATGAACTTGCCGATCGTCTTCGACGATGGGCGCATATGTGCCGCGAGCCGCGAGTGTGAACGTCTCCTGTTGGAACGCCGTGGTGTCACCGGAACCTGCGGCATCAGCAAAAGCACCGGTCGTAAAGGTCCAGTTGTCGCCATTGAAACCCGCGCCGATGCCGATCTGACGTCCAAGCCCGAAGGCGTCGGTGATGAAAGCGCGTTCCGTAAATGTAATGTAGTTCGAAGAGGTCTGTTCCTCTAACGAATTAGGCGTCCGAAATTGTCCGATTTTTACGGTCGCAGGTCCCCATTTTTGAGCCAGATATGCGTCAGTAATCTCGACAGAATTTTCGGCAAAATCGACCTCGAACAGATACTTGGTCTTTTTCATGATCTTGCCTTCAGCACCCAAACGCGCGCGGCGAAACTCACCGCCGTGGGAGGAGGCTTCAGTAGCACCTAAATCAACGTCTTGAATGCTATAGTCAGCCTGGATACGGCCACGTATTTTGAACGACCAGCCGTCTTGACTCCAACGAGGAGCTGCTTTCCATTTCGGCTCAAGGCCGCCGGCTCCAGCCTTTTCTTCCAAAAGAAGAACCCGGCGCTGCAAATCTTCAACTTGATCGCAGCAATCACCTGCCCCTGCATTCGCAGATCCGGCAAATCCTGCCACGAGTGCCGCAGCTGCAGCTGATGACAGAAAAACTGACATTCCCCGCTTCATAATATTCACTCTTTCCTAGTTATCAGAATATGGTTCAACGCAATACTCACGAAGTCACTGTCCGTGCACAACGTCTACGGCCTTGCGCAACACATAATCGTCAGCCATCCGCATGGATCGCAACCTTTAACCTGTCCGTGGACAAAGCTTATACCGATAGTCAGTGACGACACCGCATTTGTCGTTGTGTACGGTCTTTCTGTCAGACCAAGTCTGTGTGCTCAATGATTGATCATTACTCTGCACAAGTCGCTTCCAGTCCTGTGACAAACAAGCAACGTTTGTTAAGGCTATGTTTAGATTGGTTAACGAAGGGTAAATTTTCGGCCTGAAAATAACCGGATTTGCGATCAAATGGTTAACGCGCGATAACCAATGAACCACAGTCCAAACGGAGCGATGCGATGTACGAAACGATCTTGGTCGAGAAAGTAGGCCGAACAACGATAATCAAGATGAACAGGCCGGAAAAACTAAATGCATGGACTCACCAGATGGGGACAGAGATGCGCAGCGCGATCAGTCACGCCAACGAAGATGAGGACGTGAGCGCGATCATACTGACAGGCGAGGGACGGGGGTTTTGTGCCGGAGCGGATATGGAAGACACGTTCAAGTCCCGTCTGGACGGCCCCTCGTCTGAGGGCGAATCCGAAACGCCTGGAGGCGCAGATGGCTGGGTAGAGCTCGCGCGCGCCTCGAAACCGCTCATTGCCGCCGTGAACGGTCCGGCGATCGGGGTCGGTATCACTCAGATTTTGCCCTTTGACGTCATTGTGGCCTCCAAGGCGGCCAAGTTCTGCCTCATGTTCGTTCGTGTTGGCTTGGTGCCCGAGCTGGCCAGCAGTCACTTCTTGGTGAGTCGAATCGGTTTTGGAAAAGCAAGTGAATTGATGTTGTCCGGACGCATCATATCCTCCGAAGAGGCTTTGGACCTGGGACTGGTGGATCGCTTGGCTGAACCAGAGGATCTCCTGCCCGAAGCATTGCGTGTGGCGTCGTCCATGACCAACAATCCGGTTCCGATGATGAAAATGATCAAAGAGCTCCTTTCACAGAATGCGTGCGAAACGGATTTGACGAAAGTACAGGAGCGCGAGATTGAGCTGTTGAACAAGTGCTACGATCTGCCCGAACACAAGGAGGCCGTTTCCGCCTTCTTGGAGAAGCGCGACCCCGATTTTAAGAAGGCTCGGGCGGTCGCGATGGATCAATAGAATATATGCCGAATTACTCGGCCCAGCGGGGCGGTCGCTTTTCCAGAAAGGCCCCAATGCCCTCTTCGGCTTCGTCCCGCAACATGTTCGCCGCCATGATTTCGCTCGCTAGCGCATAAGCTTTCTCGAGACTGAGAGATTGCTGAGCGTAAAAGGCGCGTTTCCCGAGGGCCACGATTGCGTCCGGCTTGGACGCGATTTTTTGCGCCAGCTCGATTGTTTGCCGCTCCAGATCGACACTCGGAACAACGCGATTGATCAGGCCGATCGATTGCGCCGAATAGGCCGAAACGGGGTCTCCTGTCATCAGCATCTCAAAGGCGTGCTTGGGGAGTACGTTGCGCGTCAAGGCAACCATAGGCGTTGAACAGAAAAGGCCGATATTCACACCCGGGGTCGCAAATGCGGCTTCGGTGCTCGCCAGTGCTAAGTCACAGCTGGCAACCAGCTGACAGCCGGCTGCAGTTGCCGTGCCTTGCACTTGGGCGATGGTCGGCTTTGTGCAGTTCGTGATGGCCATCATCATCTCACTGCACAAACTGAAGACCTGACTGTAAAAAGCTCCGCCTGCGTCTTTTGCGCGTCGCGCGCGCTCCATTTCTTTGAGATCGTGACCTGCACAGAAGACGGGGCCGGCGGCAGCCAAAATGACAACTTTGATGCGTTTGGCTTCGGACGCTTCCTCAAATGCGGCCTTAAGAGAAGCAATCAACTTCGAGGACAATCCGTTGCGTTGGCGTGGCCTGTTTAAAGTCAGGCGGAGCAGTCCTCCCGGCAGAACTTCCACGGTCAGGTCTTGTTCATGATCACCGGTCGCCTTTGCCGCCAAGGCTTCATTCAAGGCTCGCATCCGCAGCTCCTCCAGCATTTGTAGTACTATAGTAACTCATCTACATCCAATTGAAATCAAAAGAGAAAATACATTTGGGTTGACATGCTTAGCCGCCCCCATGTATGCGTTCCCGCCAACGGAGCGCTCCGCTCAACTGATCCTAACATGGCCAAGTGGAATGAGGGAATGAAGACCTATTCGGCGAAACCGTCAGAGATTGAAAAGAAATGGATTGTCATCGATGCCGAAGGCGTCGTTGTCGGCCGTTTGGCATCCTTTGTAGCCCATCGGCTGCGTGGAAAGCACAAACCGACCTACACCCCGCATATGGACTGCGGGGACAATGTGATTATTGTGAACGCGGACAAGGTGGTGTTCACCGGGAAAAAGCGGACAGACAAGATCTATTACCGGCACACGGGTTATCCTGGCGGAATCAAACAGCGCACCGCCAGACAAACACTCGAAGGTCAGCATCCGGAGAGAGTCGTTGAGTTGGCTGTGCAAAGAATGCTGCCGCGCGGACCGCTCGCCCGGCGCCAGTTCAAAAATTTGCGTGTGTATGCCGGCGGCGAACACCCCCATGAGGCACAAAACCCGGAAGTGGTAGATTTCGCATCCCGCAATAAAAAGAATGTACGGACACTGTAATGGCTGAAGAAACAAAATCCCTGGAAGATTTGGGCGATGCTCTCGCGAAGGCGGAGCCGGCGGGCGAAGAAACCGGAGCAGACCTGTCGACTGACATTTCTGAAGATGCACCGCGAACGTATGAAAAGGTTATTGACGAACAAGGCCGTTCCTATGCGACCGGGAAGCGAAAAGATGCCGTGGCCCGCGTATGGATTAAGCCAGGCGTTGGCAATGTGACCGTGAACGGGCGCGATCAAAAGCAGTATTTTGCACGGCCGGTTCTTCAGATGATCCTGAATCAGCCCCTGGCCGCTGTAAACAGGGCGGGGCAGTACGACGTGGTCTGTACGGTCAAGGGCGGCGGATTGTCCGGCCAAGCGGGAGCCGTGCGCCATGGGATCTCCAAGGCCCTTGCGCTTCATGAGCCGGACCTTCGACCGGATCTAAAGCAAGGCGGCTTCCTGACGCGAGATTCTCGGGTTGTCGAACGCAAGAAGTATGGTCGGCGCAAGGCCCGCCGCAGCTTCCAGTTTTCCAAGCGCTGATGCGTCATGGGGGCTGCTGCTCCCAAATCGGAACATTACCTGCGAATAGCGGCGTGCACCAAATAGGTGCCTGCACGGAACGGTTACTTCAAACCGGCGATCGCAAACTCGATGCGAGCAGCAACGCCGTACAGCAGGGTTGCGTCGGTCTCGAGCGTTTCGGGTGGCATCACGCCCGGCCAAGCGACATCGAGTTCATTCAAAGATGCAGCCACCTCCGTGAGTGTGTCGGCGACACCTGGGTCAGCGCTCGTTTGCAGATCCGCAACGATGGTCTTGGCGACCTCAGTAAAACCATAGGCATCTTGGTACTCGTGCGCATTCGCCAGCTTACCATCCACCACGCCGATCGCGTACTCATCCCCCGCCGTGCGAACCAAGTTGACCACGACTTTCAGCTTTTCCTCAACGCTAGATTTGGTCGTCTCGGCGATTTTGGACTCTGATTTACTGATTGCTTCTGTGAGAGCCGCATACGCGGCTTCGACGATGTCCGCCTCTTTGTCTTGCTCAATCGCCACGGCCAGCGCTTCCAGCTCATCGGCAAACCCCTCGGAGCCTCTTGCTTTGAAGGCAGCGACAGCATCGGCATAGAGCTCGGCGCTGGGGTGTTTCATATGTGTCTTGGCATGATCAATGGCGCCCGCGCGAAAGAGTTCCAGGCCCACCAGCAGATGCCCGCGCATCAAACCCAATTGGGTGAGGTACGCCACGTCGTCGGTTTCCAAGCGGGCGGAGTCTGACCCGGCCCCTTCGCCTTCGCCCTCTCCGCCGCCTTCGCCTTCTCCTCCTTCACCTTCTCCCCCACCAAACCAGGCCAAATCAAAGGAGCGCGCGTGGTCACTATGTGCTCCCGCACCGGACGATTTCAGCACGTCCTGCTCTTCAGCGGCTTCGGCGCTCTTTTGCTGACCGGCTGTAAGGGCGAGGGTGCTCACCATCGCCGCGGTCGTCATACTGGTCCAAATCTTCCGTCTTTTTGTCATTGATTGTTCCCACTCGTTGGATGAGCTTCCGCCCCCTGGCGCCCCGATTGCTTTATCTGAAGATCGCTTCTATCTATAGACCGGCACAGTTGCAATTCATTCTCATTTAGATCTCATGATTTTTTGCATTTCACAAGTCCTGGATCGATCCGTCACAAAAGAAATCCGCAGAGCGCTTTCCGGTGATGACCTCTTTGAAGATGGCAAGAAGACGGCCGGCAAACAGGCAAGAACGGTAAAGGCGAACCTCCAGGGCAAGCGCGAGCATCCGTTGGTGCAGACAGCATGTGATCAGGTCAAGCAGGCTCTGGCGCAAAACGACGTGTTCAAATCAGCGGCCATGCCGCTGAAGTGGGCGAGGCTTCTGATCTCCCGGTGTGAGCCTGGCATGTATTACGGTCCTCACATCGACAACCCCAGGATCGACAGTGTGCGAACCGACATTTCTTTCACCGTGTTCTTGTCTCCTCCTGGGGATTATGACGGAGGCGCACTGGTGATTGACCGTGTCGACGGCGAAGAGGAAGTGAAGTTGGAGGAGGGCAGTGTGGTCGTTTACCCTTCATCCTCCCTGCATCACGTGCAGGAAGTGACATCGGGCACGCGCCTTGCCGCTGTCGGCTGGATCCAAAGCCAAGTTAGATCGCCGGAAAAACGCGAATTGCTCTTTGGGCTGTCAAGGTCGGTGACCCAGCTACGTCAAGACGGAGTGACGTCCAGCGCTGTGACCGAAGTCGCCCGCGTCCATGCCAACTTGGTACGTATGTGGGCGGACTAATCGCACGAGTTGCTACTTCCATCCCGCCCGGTCGAACACTTTCACCGCCAGCGGCTGATTGACGCCTAAGACGTTGGCGTTGACCTGGTCTTCTTCAAAGTCGCCCAGACTGGCAACCGGTCCGGAAACAGCAACCGAAGCCACAGCGGGGTACTCATTATTCCCCTCGGCCAAGATTTTCTGCGCATAATCGCTAGAGAGAAACTCGATAAATTTGATCGCATTCTCTCTATTGGGCGCATGTGTGAGAACCCCGGCACCACTGATATTGACATGGGTACCGGTCGTCTCTTGGTTCGGAAACAAAACACCGACGTTCTCAGCCGTTTTCCTTAGCTTTTCGTCCTCTGACCCAAGAAACCTTGCAACGTAGTACGTGTTTACAATCGACAGTTCACACTCCCCGGAGGCAACGGCTCTGATTTGGGAGGTATCATTGCCCTGAGGTGGCCGCGCAAAGTTGTCGACAACTGCCTTTGCCCAAGTTTCCGCCTCTGCTTCTCCGGCCCTTTCGATAATCGACGCCATGAGTGAGAGGTTATAGATGTTGGAAGACGTCCGGACACAGACAAGTCCTTTGAATTCGGGCTTTGCCAAATCTTCATAGCTGGACAGCCCTTCCGGCAATCCGGCCGCGGCGCGATAGATGATCACGCGCGCCCGCTTCGATAGGCCGAACCATTTTCCTTCGGGATGCTGCAAGTGGCTTGGGATGCGTGAGGAAAGAATCTCCGATTGGATGGGTTGAAAAAGCCCGCGCTCTTCGGCTCGCCATAGACGCCCTGCATCGACGGTTATGAGAACGTCAGCAGGGCTAAACTGGCCTTCGTTTGCAACCCGTTCGATGAGTTCATCGGCCTTGCCCTCAATCAAATTGACCTTGATGCCAGTCTCCTTCGTGAACTGATCATAAAGCGCCAGGTCGGTGTCGTAATGACGGCCGGAATAAACGTTCACATTTTCAGCCAGAGCCGCATTCGCAGCGAATGAAAGGACGGCCGCTATCAGAGTCAGGAGATGCAATTTCATCGATTACCCTCAACGTGTAAGTCTTGAAAATCATTCTTATTCGCAATAGGAGCGCATGTCCAGGCTCCATGCGGAAAGAGCAAGTGCCTTGAGAAGAAGGCCTCTGTTCAAGCAGGAAAGACGAAGACCTGGTCTGCGTCGAACTCCAATTCAACCGGTGCTCCCAATTGGAGGTCCGCCACGTCCTGCAGCTTCAATTGGATGGGGGGTGCCGGGTGCGTTGGCTTGGCAGGCTCGACAAAGACAAGCCAGTGATCGCCCATGAACCGCATATCGAGGATGCGGCATGCGGGACTTGAGGTCCGGGCGACCGGTCTCACGCCAATCGCGTCTGGTCTGGCGGCCACCAGCACGTGAGAGAGATCGGCAACACCGCTTGCGGCGATGAGACCAAACGGCGTGACAATGGATCCAGACTCGACCGTCCCCGAAATCGATTGTGCGCCTCCAAAGAACTCGGCGACAAAGGCAGACTCGGGACGTCTGTAAAGATCCTCGGGCGTGCCCACTTGAACAAGATAGCCTTCCTCAAGAATGGCAACGCGGTCGCTGATTTCCATGGCCTCCTCGGGATCATGTGTCACCATCAGAGCAGTGGTTCCGGACTTCCGCAGGAGCTGGCGTGTTTCATCGCGCAACCGCGAGCGAAGGGAGATATCGATGCTTGCGAACGGCTCATCCAACAACAGGATTTGCGGCGCCGACGCCAAGGCGCGGGCCAAGGCCACCCGTTGTTGTTGACCGCCTGAAAGGGTATGGGGAAACCGGTCTTCAAAGCCGCCCAAACCCACAGCTTGCAATTGGGACCGAACGCTAGAACTCACTTCGCGCTTATCTTGGCCGCGTATCCCAAACGCGATGTTGTCTCCGACGGTCATGTGGGGGAACAAGGCATGATCCTGAAAGACAAGCCCGACATCGCGGTCTTCGGGTTTCGTGTGAATCTTGGACGAAGCGATTAGGCGCTCAGCAAAATAGATCTCCCCTGACTGAAGACGCTCCAGCCCGGAAGCCAACCGAAGCAACGTTGATTTCCCGCTGCCCGACGGTCCCAAGAGACTTACGATTTCGCCTTCATGGATATCGAGATCGACACCGTTTAAAGCCGGTAAACGAGAAAACGCATGACGGATGCCGCAAAAGCGCAATGTCATTAAAATAAACCACTCCAGTTGCAAATGAGAGCCAATATGACTTAACTGCGCCGTCCCAGGATAACAAGAGCGAGCAATCAGGATCGTCAAGGTGCGCACCCGCTCAGGCACTCAGTCAAGGCTTCGGCCCACGTCCTTTCGTCCCACAGCCGCGGGGATTTGGATTATTGCTCTGGTCTTGGCCTTTCCGATCTTCGTTGTCGTGAGCGCCTTGTTCGCGCCCGCGCCAGAGGTCTGGAGCCATCTGCGGTCTACGGTGTTGACGAGCTATGTCATCAACACTGCCGCACTCTCTCTCATGGTGGGGGCATTTGCGCTGATCCTCGGCGTAGGAACCGCTTGGCTTTCGGTTGCCTATGAGTTTCCAGGACGAAGGGTCTTTGGGTGGGCGCTTGTGCTTCCCTTGGCCTGTCCCGCCTATATCATCGCATATGTGTACACGGACTTGCTCGAATTCTCAGGTCCTGTGCAAGCCGGTCTTCGCGCGCTCTTTGGTTGGAATGCGAACGAGTACTGGTTCCCGAATATTCGCTCGCTTTATGGGGCCGCGCTTGTTTTGGGTCTTGTCCTTTATCCCTATGTCTACCTTGCAGCGCGTGCGTCATTCTTGCGCCAATCTACCACTCTCTTTGAAGCGGCGAGAGTGTTGGGCGCGGGACCTTACACAGCTTTCGTCCGCGTCGCTCTGCCGACGGCCCGCCCCGCCATCGCTGGAGGGCTCGCATTGGTTCTGATGGAAACGGTCGCAGACTACGGCGTTGTTGAATATTTCAGCATCCCCACATTCACGACAGGAATCTTCAGAACCTGGTTCGAAATGGGTGAACGATTGGCGGCTTTGCAACTGGCGGGCTGGCTCTTTATGGTTGTGGCAGCCATCGTGCTCTTTGAGGCGATCTCGAGGCGGGGCCAGACGAGCAATCCAGTCTCAAGGGACCGGGCGATGGAGCCCGTGCGTCTCTCGGCTGGGCGCGGCCTCCTCGCAGCACTGGTTTGTTTAGCGCCGATTGCACTTGGGTTTCTGGTGCCCATGATTTCTTTGGCGAACTATGCCTTCACGGAAGGCGATCCTTTACTCGGGCGGAGCTTTTTCGAATTCGCGAGAAACAGCTTCTTTGTAGCTGGAGCTGCGGCACTTGTTGCAACGTGTTTGGCCATGACTTTGGCGCACGGCGCCAGAGTGCAACAAAACTTCACGAGCCGCGCGGGGATCCGCTTAGCGACTTTGGGTTATGCGATGCCTGGGACCGTTTTGGCGCTTGGGGTGCTTGTTCCGTTGACGCAAGCGGATAGGGCGATCGCGGGTTTTTTTGCATCCCATACAGATTGGTCGGTCGGACTGCTGATGACCGGAACAACGGCCGCGCTGATCTATGCGTATGTGAGCCGGTTTCTGACGGCTGCGTTCAATGTCTATGACGGGAGCTTGCAACGCATTCACAAAAATATTGATGGCGCTGCGCGGATGCTGGGAGCTTCAGGGCTAAAACAATTCAGTACCATTCACTTGCCGCTCTTGCGGGGCGCCATTCTTAGCGCCGCACTTTTGGTTTTTATCGACGTGATGAAAGAGCTTCCTGCAACGCTCCTATTGCGTCCGTTCAATTTTGAAACGCTCGCAACACGCGTCTATCGTTTGGCATCCGACGAAAAACTTGCAGAGGCGTCGACGGCTGCCCTGACGATTGTAATTCTTGGCATGATACCGGTCATTTTGCTGACCCGTTCGATTGAACGTTCAAGAACAACCGAAACAAGCACAAATCCCTGAAGCGCCATGCTGACAGAGGTTGATTTCGCCGGGTCGGCCCACCAAATCCCAGCAAAAGCGTAACGTAGACACGCCACGGATGCGGGTGTATGACACGCGCCTAATTTTTGGCTGCGGCCAGGCGGGTAGAAACCATGGCAGAACAAATCAATATCGGCATCATTGGCGCGTCGGGCTATACGGGCGCTGACCTCATCCGCCTACTCGCTACTCATCCGTACACAAACATCAAGCTGATGACCGCAAACAGTCATGCTGGAAAGAAACTTTCACAGGTCTTTCCGCATTTGAGCTTTGTGGGCGATGTCGACCTTGTTGCCAACGAGGATGCCAATTGGGAAGGGGTCGACGTGGCCATGTCCGGTCTGCCCCATGCGACCGCACAGCAAGTGATAGACGACTTGCCGGGCCATCTCCGGGTGGTCGACATGTCGGCCGATTTCCGGTTTGAGGACGTAAAGACATATGCTCAGTGGTATGGTCATGACCATCAGGCTCCAGGCCTGCAGAAAAAAGCGGTCTACGGATTAACGGAGTACTACCGGGAGGAGATCGCGCAGGCCCAATTGGCGGCTTGCCCAGGCTGTTATCCCACGGCCGCGCTCCTGGGATTGTTGCCTTTGGTGCGGGCGAGCCTGATCGATGTGCATGACATCATCATCGACGCCAAGTCGGGCGTCTCCGGCGCGGGCAGGGGGCTGAAGGAAGACAAGCTCTTTTCCGAGGTTGCCGAAGGTATTCACCCTTACGGTATCGCCTCCCATCGTCACGCACCGGAGATTGAAAAAGAACTGGCAAAGGTCGTGGGTCAAGAGGTCATAGTGAACTTCACACCTCATCTGATGCCTATGAACCGCGGCGAGTTTCTGACCATGTATGTTAGAATGACGGACGGCGTTTCAGCTTCGGACCTACGCGCGGCCCTTCGCGAACGCTATGCAGAGGAACCGTTTGTCATGGCCTTGGAGGAGGGCGCGCCAACACCTGCAACCCGCCACGTGCGCGGTTCTAACTTTTGTTTGGTTGCGGTTTACCAGGACCGGGTGCCGGGGCGCGCCATCGTCATGTCCACGCTGGACAATTTGGTCAAGGGCTCGAGCGGACAAGCGGTGCAGAACTTAAATCTGATGTTTGGGTTCGAAGAGACCACGGGTTTGATGCAACAGCCGCTCTTTCCTTGAGCAAATCGGTCTACCATTTAGAGATGTCGAGAAAAACATGAGCATTCGTTCGCCTAAAGATTTGCCCCGTGAAAACTTGCACGTAGGGATCGTGGGAGCCACCGGTCTCGTTGGACAGCTCATGCGCACGATGTTGGCGGAACGCAATTTCCCGGTAGCGGAACTCCGCCTGTTTGCGTCCGCTCGGTCGGCTGGAACACAGATTAGCTGGCAAGGAAAACCAATCACCGTGGAAAACGCGTCAGAGGCCGATTACCGCGGCCTCGATATCGTCTTCTTCTCAGCCGGCGGAGGGACCTCCCGAGAACTGGCGCCCCGCGTTGCTGCATCAGGGGCCATCGTCATCGACAACTCATCGGCGTGGCGCGCCGATCCGGATGTTCCATTGGTCGTCGCAGAAGTCAATCCGCACGCTCTGGCATCTGTCCCCAAGGGCATTATTGCCAATCCGAACTGCACGACCATGGCGGCGATGCCGGCGCTCAAGCCCTTACACGCGGCGGCCGGACTAAAGCGTCTCATCGCCAGCACCTATCAAGCGGTTTCGGGCGCCGGCGTAGCCGGCAATGAAGAGCTGGAAGAGCAGACGCGCGCAACGGCCGCAGATTCCGCGGCGCTCGCCTTTGACGGGGCGTGTCTTGACTTTCCAGCCCCAAAGAAATGGGCGGTGCCGATTGCATTCAATGTCGTTCCCTTCAACTACAAGATCGTTGAAGAAGGGTACACGGAAGAAGAAGTCAAGCTTCGAGACGAAACGCGCAAGATCCTTGAGATTCCCGAACTTCCGGTTTCGGGAACCTGTGTACGGGTCCCCGTTTACACGGGCCATTCACTGTCCATGAACGCCGAATTCGAACGACCGATCTCGGTCGATGAGGCGACAGAGTTTTTAAAACAGGCGCCAGGCCTTGAACTGACAGACATTCCCAACCCGCTCCAAGCGTCGGGACGGGATCCGGTGTTTGTGGGCCGGATCCGCAAAGACCCGACAGTTGAAAACGGTTTGGTTCTATTCGTCAGTGGCGACAACCTGCGAAAAGGAGCCGCACTCAACGCGGTTCAAATTGCTGAAGAACTCTGTGTCCTGAGTTCTGGATCAAACTAAGACGCTTTGGTTAACAGCAGCATGCGCGGCGCGGGTTTTCGGTTCGCTCTATATTGAGTGCAAAAAACAGCACGAACAGCGGATCGTTTGTGTGAAGAGATCTTTACCTCTTCGACGGTTTCAGGTGCAGAAATGTACTTCGCTGGTAACTCAGGTGTTTTCATCACTACCTCCTAGACGCACTGAAAGAAATGAGCAGTGCGTTAGAAAAAGGTAGCATCATCTTCGACGCAGCAAACAATCGCCCAGCCGAAAAAGACAAGATTTCCGACGTTCGCGCGGTCCTTAGGCAACCTGAAGTAGATTTGATTAGGCCATGAGCAATTTTATCAAACGCGTTGCCATCAATCAGGAGGTCCCTGCCTCGGTCAGGCGTTTGACGGTGTCTGCAAACTTGTCGAACGAGGGCTGTAAGTTGGGCATGGAGTTCCAGATCACTCCTGACAAGAGACCGGAGAAGTCTTCGCGCATATAGAACTCGGTTTGATCGCCGCTACGGGTCAGGTTGAATTGGCGCACGCCCTTGAAGAGACCGAGCGGCACGCCGCCGCTCTAAACCGTTCGCTCCTCAGGCTCAAACTCGCTCACCACTAAGTCGAACGCGCGCTCCGGACTGACTTCGGAAAAAGCTTGAATCGTGCTCCCGCAACGATCGATCCTTCAATCTTGGTGCTTCCGCAGCCGGATGATTGCAATTTGGCCGCATCGGTAAGGATCGCCCAAATCCGCGACGGCTGGGCATTGATTGTTCGCCTCACTTCAACAGACTTTGACATGCCTCTATCTCCTCTGGATTGGCACTGTCTTCAAAACCTACAAAGACCGAGATACCGAAATGGTCAGGATCCTGCGACAGTCTTTTGCCATTGGCGACGACTGAGCCACGGATCACAGCACGTTCGCGTTTGCTGAACATCTTTTAAATCAATGAGTTATCGCAAAAGAGTCCGCCCAGGAGGCTCCCCATCAGGCATCCCCAAAGCGGGCGCGATCTGTTGAGGACGAAATGATTGTTGCAAATGCAAGTTCATTCTTATGCGGAGGAGAGCCTCATCGCAATTAGGTGATTGCCACACCGGCAAATTCCACTACAGTTTTAGGCAGCCCCTCAACGACGTCACCATGCAAAAGGTGAACAAAGGGGCAGCGCGCTTTGGCCCGAATGTCAAAGCCTCAAGCGGAGGAAATCATGGAACAACTAACCGGCATGGATGCCGCCTTCTTGTATTTGGAAAGGCCGAACGCACCGCTTCATATTGGGGGACTGGCCATATATGACCCCTCGACCGCGCCGAACGGCAAAGTGCGGTTCAAAGAGATTCTTCGGTTTACGGAGGAGCGCCTACACCTGGCACGGACATTTCGCCAGCGGCTGGTGAAGGTGCCTTTAGGCGTTGATCATCCCTATTGGATTGAAGATCCCAATTTCGATTTGGAATATCACATCAGGCACATTGCACTTCCGGCTCCTGGCGACTGGCGGCAACTCTGCATCGTGGCGTCCCGGATCTATGCCCGGCCGCTTGATATGGAACGCCCGCTCTGGGAGTACACAATTATCGAAGGTCTGGACAATGTCGCCGGCGTACCGAAAGGCAGCTACGCCATTCTCACAAAGATTCATCATTGTGCGATCGATGGGATGTCCGGCATCGACATTATGAACGCCGTCCACACAATGGCCCCGGACGACGTCTCCGTTGCACCTCCGCGACAACCATGGGTGGCGGACAAGATTCCCAGCGGAGCAGAACTCTTGGCTCGGGCGCAAGTGAACAACGTGCGTCAACCCATCCGTCTTGCAAGCGTGGCGGCGCGCACGGCTCCCGGTGTTGCAAAGGCCGTACGCGGAATGATCTCCGGCGCGGTAAAAGCCCCAACGCCGCCCAACCGTGTCCCCAAGACGCGGTTCAGCAAGAATTTATCGTCCCACAGGGTCATCGAAAATCGCACATTTACGCTGGAAGACATTCGAGACATTAAAAGCCGCCGAACCGGAACGACCGTGAACGATGCGGTCCTCGCGATTGTGGGTGGCGCGTTGCGGAAATACCTGCAGTCAAAGAACGATTTGCCGGAGCGCTCCCTCGTGGCCATGGCGCCGGTTTCAACGCGGGCCCAAGAAGAAAAAGACTCCATGGGCAACCAGGTCTCTGCCATGTCCATTGCACTGGGAACGGACATCAAGGATCCGATTGAGCGTATGGCCTTCACCCACGAGGGTGCTGCCGCACAAAAAGTCTTTACGAACGCCATAGGCGCTCGTCAGCTCACAGATTATACAAAGTTCTCACCTGCGGTGCTGACCGGTTTGGCGGCCCGCCTGACGGGCCAAATGGGGATTAACCCCCCATTTAATACGGTAGTGACAAACGTACCTGGGCCGCAAATTCCTCTCTACTCGGTCGGCGCCCGTATGGTCACTCATATTGGCTTGGGATGCCCCGTGGACGGCATGGGCATCTTCCACGCGATCGGCAGCTATTGCGGAAACATGACGATCGCCGTCACGGCGTGCCGCGATGCGCTCCCCGATCCCGAATTCTACGCCGCCTGCCTTGACGAGGCGTTTGGCGAGTTGAAGGCGACCACTGTGAAGCGTCCGCAGGCTAAGAAGAAGGCGAATGGCGCCAAGCGCAAGACGGCTGCGAAAAAGGCCCCACGATCAAAAATCAGGGCAACCACGGTCAAACGCAAAAGCGCTTCTCCGAGGGCGAAGTCTTCGCCTGCCCGTAAAAAGCGAACGGCAAAGTCTGCGAGTGCACCGCGAAGCTAAGAGGGAAGCCCCAAGCCAATAGATGTGCTAAGCGAGCGGCGGCGCAAGAAAGTGAGGGGGAATGAGTTCTAACGGTATGATCGTCGCGCCTCAGCCGGAGGCGGTTGAGGCGGGGGCTCTCGTTCTGAAGAAAGGCGGTAACGCCGTCGATGCGGCCATCACCTGCGCCTTGGTTCAGGGGGTTGTCGATCCTCAAATGACCGGGATCGCCGGTTTCGGCAGCCTTCAACTCTATCTCCCGAAAACAGGCGAGCATTACTGCATCGACTTTCACGGCCGCTCCCCGTCGGCGGTGAAGCCCGATATGTGGGAAGATCTTATCGAAGGCGAAACGGCGGACGGCTTTGGCTTCATTCTCAAGGGCCGCATCAACGATGTGGGTTACCAAGCGGTCACCGTACCTGGCAGCCTCAAGGCCTATTTCGAGGCCCAGACCCGCCATGGAACCATGGATTGGTCGGACGTGGTTGCACCCGCCATTCAGTGGGCGGAGGACGGATATCCGATCCGGCCACACATGCTTGGCTTTTGGACGCGGGACGAAGGCTTTGGACGAGCACCGGTGACCGACCGGCTGGCCTTCACCCAGAGCGGACGCAAGATCTATTTCAATGAAGACGGCAGTCTCAAGGCTCTGGGTCAGATCCTCAAAAATCCGGACATGGCCGAAACCTTGCGCCGCATTGCGCGGGACGGGGCCGACGTATTCTACCAAGGTGAGATCGCGCGGCGGATCGCCGAGGACATGGCGGCCAATGGCGGGCTTATCTCTCTCGAAGATCTGAAAACCTATGAGACGACACGCATAGATCCTTTGTGGGGCGAATATCGCGGGTATCGCTTTGCAACCAACAATCCGCCCGGCGGCGGGATCATGCTCGCGCAAATGCTCAACATACTGGAGAACTTTGATCTTGGGGAGATCGGTCACAACAGCCCCGACTATATCCGTATCGTCGCCGAGGCCATGAAGCGGGCTACATCGGACAAGGATAAGTTTGTGGGCGACCCGGCCTTCTTTGATGTGCCGGTTGCCAAGTTAACCGACAAAGCTTACGCGAGAGAGATAGCGCAGGCCATCAAGGCCGGCGAAAAGGCGTCCGTAGACAGACTTCCCCAAGGCAGCGCTAAAGAAAGCTCGAACACCACTCATGTGGCGGTCATCGATCAGGCCGGCAACGCGGTCACCATGACCCATTCTTTGGGCATGCCGTCCGGGGCCATCACGGACGGCTTGGGCTTCATGTACAACGGCTGCATGGCGGTGTTCGATCCTCGGCCCGGTCGGGCAGGGTCTTTGGCCCCCGGCAAAAGCCGCTTCTCGTCCTTGTGTCCGACCATCGTGTTTAAGGGAGACAATCCCCACATCGTCCTCGGCGCGCCGGGCGGTACGCAGATCGCCATGGGCGTTTTGCAGGGAATTCTGAATGTTCTCGACTTTGGGATGGACATGCAACAGGCAGTTTCGGCTCCGCGCTTTTCAGCGACGTCCGATGTTATCGACGTGTGCAATCGGATACCGGCCTACATCACGAACGAGGTCGCGGCCCAGGGCTATGAGATCCGCCGCAACCCGTTGAGTTTCGCCTTTGCCATGGTCCACGGCATACGCATAGAGGACGGGGGCATGGACGGCGGCGCCGACCCGGCCGGAGACGGTATGGCGTTGGCGGTGTGAGTATGGAGTTCAGTGGGCGCGCCAAACAAAACTAGATGCCAAACACGATAAGAACGACGGCGGCAGTCAACATCATCCAGCCTGGATGCCGACCTCGCGTCGCCCAAGCATTAATGAGCGCCGCGCTGCCATAAACCGCCACGCCGATTGCAGAGACGATAGTTCGCCCATCGTCATCGAAATAGTGGGGCGCGGCCACCAGCGATACGCCGACAACGAACCAGCAAAGAGTGCTGTAGTGCACCATGACCGGAATCAGCCGAACCAAGGGAGGGTTCATGCCTTGGCTGTTGGCTCCGTAAATCACAAAGGGCCTGACCATCCTCTTTTGCAGAATGACTCCATGGATCAGCGAAACCAAGAGTCCCATCCCGCCGGCACACATAAGCAAGAGATCTTCCATCTTGTCCTCCATACATTAGTGTATGGTTATAAGGCACTACATTGCTTTAAACAATACAGTGGTGTATGGAGTGATGTATGGCAAAACGTCTCACTGCCGACGACTGGACAAATTTCGGATTAAGAGAACTAGCGAAAAGCGGTCCCGCCTGTCTGCGCGCGGACGTTCTTGCAAAGAGACTAGGCGTATCGAGAGGAAGCTTTTACTGGCACTTCAAGAATATTGACGACTATGAGACGATTGTCTTGGCCGCCTGGCGGGAGCGGACCACAGAACGTGTGATCAGCGAATTGGAGTCGAAGCAAACGCCGCTCGAACGCTTAAGAGATCTCGTTGGGCGGGCCATGACCATTAACATCGATCTTGAGCGTGCGATCAGATCATGGGCGGCCAATGATCCCAAAGTCGCTAAAGTGGTTGCCGCGGTCGACCAACGTAGGCTGGACTATGTTGAAACGCTTCTGGACGAGCTAGGTGTCGATCACAGCGACGCACCCGTTCGTGCCCGAACGGTCTATTGGGCCAGTTTGGGTCGAGTTATGATGACGTCTCAACGCCTTCGCAAGGTCTCGAGCCAAGATATCGACCAAATGGTCAAGCTTATTATTGGCTAACTCCGCACCTTTACGAACCGACCCGGCGCATCCTCGATGACCTCGAGCTCGCCGTCGCCCGGTACGCGGGCCGGCACCTTGTCGCCTGATTTTTCCGACAGCCAAGCATCCCAATCGTTCCACCAGGAGCCCGGATATTCCGTCGCGCCCTCCCACCAGTCTTCGATTGTGGCAACGTCTTCATCGTCATTGATCCAATGCTGATATTTCTTCGCATCGGGATGATTGATGACCCCGGCGATATGGCCTGAGCCTGCCACCATAAAGCGCACCGGGCCTCCTAAGAGACCCTTTGCTTTGAACACGGAATTATAAGGCGCAATATGGTCTTCTTTTGAGGCTTGCAAGTAGACCGGAATCTTCACCTTGCTCAGATCGAGCTTGGTGTTGTCGACGACGAGCTCGCCTTGGGCCAGTTTGTTCTTCTGATAGAACTCTCTCAGATAGTAAAGGTGCAGGGCTTGGGGCATGCGCGTGGCATCGGCATTCCAGAACAGAAGGTCGAACTTCTTGGGATCCTTGCCCAGCATATAATTGTTGATGACATACGACCAGATGAGATCGTTTGCCCTGAGCATGTTAAAGGTCTGAGCCATATCTTTGCCATGGAGGAATCCGCCGGCCGCCTCCATGCGCTGCTCCATGGCTTCCAATTGCTCATTGTCCACGAAAACGAGCAAATCGCCGGCTTCGCTGAAATCCATTTGCGCCGCAAAGAAGGTGGCCGACTTGATCCGGTCGTCGCCGTGCTCGGCCATGTAGGCCAAAGTCGAACCCAACAGCGTCCCGCCAATGCAATAGCCAATCGTATTGATCTCGGCGCACCCCGTCGCGGCCTCGACAGCATTAAGGGCCTCGAAGATGCCTTCGCGCATGTAATCTTCGAAGGTTTTGGCGGCCAGCTTGTCATCGGGGTTCACCCACGACACAACAAAGACCGTGTATCCCTTCGACGTGGCCCATCGCACAAAGGAATTCTCTTCGCGCAGGTCAAGAATGTAGTACTTGTTGATCCACGGCGGGAAAACCAGGAGCGGCCGCTCATACACTTCCTCTGTTGTCGGATCAAATTGCAGGAGTTGGATGAGCTCGTTTTCAAAGACGACCTTTCCTGGAGCCGTCGCCACGTTCCGGCCGATTTCAAACTGAGCCATATCGGTCTGGCTGATTTGCAGTTGGCCGCCGCCTTGCTGCAGATCATGCAACAGATTGTTGAGCCCCTTGATCAGGTTCTCGCCCCCCGTTTCGGCCGTCTTGCGGATCACTTCCGGGTTGGTGAGAGCAAAGTTGGAGGGCGAAAACGCATCCACCATCTGCTTGGTATGAAAGGCAACTTTTCGCTTTGTCTGCTCGTCCAGGCCGTCGACGTTATCGACCGTGTTCATTAGCCAACGGGAGGTCACAAGATAAGACTGTTTGATGACATTGAAGACATCATTCTCCGACCAGTCTTCGTGACGGAATCTCTTGTCGCCTTTATCCGGCTCAATAAATGGTTTGACCTCTTCGCCGCGCATGCGGCGCGCTTGGTTTTCCCAGAGTTTCATGTGATCGCGCCACAGCGCATATTGCGCCTCAAAGACCTTCTGGGGACTGGCAACGAACTCCCCCATCAGTTTTGCAAACGACTCCCCTATATTGAGCGGATCCGGCATGAGCTGAGATGACAATCTGCTGTGGTCCGCATCGAACACCTGAGACATAAGGTCTTGGGTTCGTCCGATCGCCTCAATCAGCTCACTGACGTGTTCAGGGTCCTTTAATGGCTCTTGGTCGGCCTTGGGCGGCATCTTCTTCGGCTTGTTTTTTGGCGCCTTGGGTGAAGGAGCGGTCTGCGAGCGTTTGGAGCGGTTAGAGGCGCCGCTATGAACTGTTGATCGAGATGCGCTCTTTGCTTCAGGTTCCTCGGCGGACCTCTGAGTCCTTTCTGGCTTCGCCGGCGGGTCTTCCAAAACGGTTTTCGGTGGCTTGATCGACCGGCTGCTTCGACTGCGCCGCGTGCGTGGAGTTGATGTCACTTCGTTTTTTGTTGCCATAGCCTCGTTGCATCTCAGTTTCTGGAAAGTGCCGCCCCCAGAACCGCTTAAACCTATACCACACAAATCGCCAATTTGGATGATTTGCAGCGTATGTATGGACAGTGATGGCGAATTCAACTTAAGTGCTGCTTAGAAAGTAGGCGGAGTAGAAAAATATTATCATGTACCGGAGATTTCCGCGGCTCGCCTTGCTCGGATTGAGCGCGCTCCTCGCAGGCTGCACAACCGTTGCGCATGTGATGCCGGGGGCAGACGTCCTCTGGAAAGATGATGTCGTTTACGACGGCGACGGGCTCGAGTACCCCGAGCTGTCAACCGTGCCTGACCGGCCTGAGGCCTCGGGGGTCGAGACGGCAGAGGAAGAACTCGTCGAAACCCTCCAATCGGACCTAGAGAGAGCGAAAGAGATCCGCAAAAGTGCGGACAATCCATAGCCTTGGTGAGCTGGCGATGCTCACTTGGTGCCGATCTCGGGAATTGGAAAAGTGCGGTAATTTCCTAGCAAAGTCTTAGACTTTTCTGTATCAAACTCAGCCTGGCTCAAAACCGACATAATCTGGCGCAAGAACGCTGGCCGAAGCGCTGGCGGGAAGGAAACATGGATACAGAATTTCATCGCATTAAGAGGTTGCCCCCGTACGTCTTTGAGGAAGTGAACCTTCTCAAGGCGCGCGCGCGAGCGGCCGGCGATGACATTATCGATTTTGGCATGGGCAATCCGGACTTACCGACCCCTCAACATATCGTCGACAAACTCAAGGAAGCAGCTGACAAACCGAGAACACACCGCTATTCGGCGTCCAAGGGGATCCCTGGTCTACGCCGCGCCATGGCCGCCTATTATGAGCGCCGCTTCGCTGTAAAACTTAATCCCGATACAGAAGTGATCGCCACTCTGGGGTCCAAAGAGGGATTTGCCAACCTGGCGCAAGCGATCACGACGCCGGGCGACGCGATTCTGGTGCCCAATCCGTCTTATCCAATTCATGCGTACGGCTTTATCATCGCGGGCGGCGTCATTCAGCATGTCCCAGCCCTGACGCCTGAGCAGTATCTAGAAAACATTTCCAAGATCGCCAATCAGTCCGCTCCGCGGCCGTCGGTACTGGTGCTTAATTATCCGTCCAATCCGACCTCCGCCGTGGTGGATTTAGACTTCTACAAAGAGATTGTGCGATTTGCCTCGCGCCATGATTTGATTGTCCTGTCGGACTTGGCGTACGCCGAGATCTACTTTGAAGGGGATCCCCCGCCGTCGATCCTTCAGGTGCCGGGCGCCAAAGCCCGCTCCGTCGAGTTCAACTCATTAAGCAAGACCTATTCAATGCCGGGATGGCGCGTGGGGTTTGCGGCCGGGAACGAACGCTTGATCGGTGCGCTCGCGAGGATCAAGTCCTATCTCGACTATGGCGCCTTTACGCCGATCCAAGTCGCTGCCGCTGCGGCGTTGAACGGCCCCCAGGACTGCGTCGACGAAGTGCGCCGAATCTACAAATCGCGCCGCGATTGTCTGGTTGAGAGCATGACCAACGCCGGCTGGGAGATTCCTTCCCCTCCCGGCACGATGTTCGCGTGGGCGCCACTGCCGAAGGAATATGTTCACATTGGTTCCCTGGAATTCTCTAAACTCTTGGTCGAACACGCCAAAGTCGCGGTGTCGCCGGGGGTTGGATTTGGCGAATACGGCGAAGGTTACGTGCGCGTGGCTCTGGTCGAAAACAAACACCGTATCCGTCAGGCAGCACGCAATGTTCGCAAGTTCTTGAAAGGAGCCGACGACATCCTTGCCGAATACACAAACCGCAAGACGGCTGTTCTGTGACGTCACCATTGCGCATAGGGGTTGCCGGGTTGGGCACTGTAGGCGCCGCCGTTTGTGATATTCTCCTCAATTCTCAAGACCTCCTTGGCGAGCACGTAGATCGAACGATTGCGCTTTGTGGTGTCAGCGCCAGAGATCGGGAAAAAGACAGAGGCGTAGATCTCACGGGAGTTGAATGGTTTGAGGATCCCGTCATTCTCGCCAAAGACCCCGGCATCGACGTTTTCGTCGAATTGATTGGCGGCGACAGCGGGCCCGCCTATGACGCCGTCTCCGCCGCCCTGGCGCGGGGTACTCATGTGGTCACGGCGAACAAGGCCTTGATCGCCGCGCACGGCGTAGACCTGGCGTTGCGTGCAGAGGAAAGCGGAGCCCAGCTCAGCTTTGAGGCTGCCGTGGCAGGGGGCATACCAATCATCCGCACACTGCGAGAAGGATTGACTGGAAACCGGATCGACAAAGTATTCGGAATTTTAAACGGCACCAGCAACTTCATTTTGACGGAGATGGAAAAATCGTCCCGCCCTTTCGCAGATGTGCTCAAAGAAGCACAAGCAAAAGGCTATGCCGAGGCCGATCCCACATTTGACATCGAAGGACAAGACACCGCCCACAAGCTTTGCATCCTGGCCGCCCTAGGCTTTGGGATCGAAGTCTCCGACGAGAGTTTGTGCGTCGAGGGAATTTCACTGATTACTCCCGAAGACATTCGCTCGGCCGGAGAGCTCGGCTACCGGATCAAACTGTTGGGCTATGCAGCCCGGAAAGATGGGGACTGGGACTTGCGGGTCCATCCCGCATTCGTGTTGCTCGATTCACCGCTGGGCGCCGTCGACGGCGTCACGAACGCGGTGGTCTTGGAGAGCTCCCTATTGGGCCAGCTTGTTTTGGAAGGGCCGGGTGCGGGCGGCCAGGCGACGGCGTCATCGGTGGTTGCGGACGTTTGCTCCATCGCGCTTGAGAAGGCCCGGCCGGCCTTTGGTCGGAGAGCTGCCTCTCTGCGGCGCACCAATGCCTTACCCATTGGAGACATTGTGGGCGCCTTTTATCTCCGTCTCACTGTGCAAGATAAACCGGGCGTTTTGGCCCGAATCACCGACGAATGCGCACGGCATGACATTTCATTTGCGACGGTCCTGCAACGCGGAACCGACCCGGACGGAAACGTGCCGATCGTCGTCGTCACCCACGCCTGTCAAGAATCTGCTATGGATCAAGCCATCGCTACCATCAATGAGATGCCGGAGACGATAGGATCGCCGAAAACGATTCGGATCGTTGACTTGTAGTCCCGCCGGATAAGGCGCACAGAGAGTAGGAAACCCTTATGTCCGAAGAATTGGCGAATTTAGATCGGATGCTGACGATAGAGTTGGCGCGCGTAACGGAGGCGGCCGCCATAGCGGCAGCGGACTTGGTCGGTCGCGGCAACGAAAAAGAGGCCGACCAGGCAGCCGTTGATGCCATGCGCCGGGCCCTCAACACAATGAACGTAGAGGGCACGGTGGTCATTGGAGAGGGCGAAAGGGATGAGGCGCCCATGCTCTATATCGGCGAAAAAGTGGGGACCGGAAATGGACCCAAGGTCGACATTGCCCTCGATCCCCTTGAGGGGACCACACTTACGGCAAAGGCCATGCCCAATGCACTGGCTGTCGTAGCGGTCGCCCAGGGCGGCACGCTTCTGCATGCCCCCGATGTTTACATGGACAAAATTGCCATCGGCAGCGGGTACAAAGAGGGTTTGGTGGATCTGGATAAATCACCGTCCCAGAACATCAAGGATTTGGCTGAGGCCAAAGGCGTGGCCCCGAACGAAATCACCGCCTGCATTCTGGATCGGCCGCGTCATTCGGATATGATTGAAGAAGTGCGCGGCTTGGGCACAAGCATTCACCTAATTCCCGACGGAGACATAGCGGGTGTCATCCACACAACCGATCCATCGACGGGAATTGATATCTATATGGGACAAGGGGGGGCGCCCGAAGGCGTGCTCGCCGCGGCCGCACTGCGCTGTATCGGTGGCCAAATGCAAGGCCGCTTGGTCTTTCGCAACGACGACGAACGTGGCCGGGCCCGGCGCATTGGGATCGAAGATCTGGACAGAAAATACACGATGATGGAACTCGCAAGCGGTGACGTTATGTTTGCGGCAACCGGTGTAACCGACGGATCGATCCTCAAGGGCATCAAGGTCAAAGGGGACAAGGTTGAAACCAATACGGTGGTCATGCGCTCCCTCACGCACACGGTACGTTGGATCACCGCGCTTCACGATGTGAACAACAAAAAGAAATACATGAAAAGCTGATCGCAGCGCTGCACATGGTCATTGACGAAAGGAGCGATCAGTCTCATCTTGTTTTGAATGTCGAGCGCTCGCTGAGCGGCCGCGCCTGGCGGCCACGCATCCTCGACACTTCCCTTCTTGAACGTTACGCGTCCGTCGACGGAGTGTCGGAGCTATTGGCAAGGGTACTTGCCGGCCGCGGCGTTTCGCCGGACGATGTGGCCGCATACTTCCAGCCGACCCTGAAATCCGGCTTGGCGGACCCCAGCCTGATCACCGATATGGACGCAGCTGTTGAGAGGGTCTGCGCGGCGATCGAGAATTCCGAAAAGATTCTCATTTTCGGCGATTATGATGTGGACGGCGCAACATCAAGCGCGCTCCTCAAAAGATATTTGACCGAGATTGGCGTGGAGGCGTCAGTCTACATCCCGGATCGATTGACCGAAGGCTACGGGCCATCGGTCCCGGCCTTCGAAAAATTTGTCGAAGACCAGATTGACCTGATCATTACCCTCGACTGCGGCACCGTCGCGTTCGATCCGATTGAAGCCGCCGCTCAAGGTGGGATCGATGTGATCGTGATTGACCATCATCAACCCCCGGCCAGTCTGCCAAAGGCCTTTGCGATCATAAACCCTCATCGCACGGACGATCAATCTAACGCGGACAATCTTTCCGCGGGCGGACTAAGCTTCATGTTTCTGGTGGGGCTGAATCGTGCTCTCCGTACCGCGGGGTACTTTCAAAAGACCGGCAGAACGGAACCGGATCTTCGCAAGAATCTCGATCTCGTTGCCCTGTCGACCGTTTGCGACGTGATGCCGCTTCGCGGTCTCAATCGCATTTTCGTCGCCCAAGGTCTAAGAATGCTTGCCCAGACAGAAAATATGGGGCTCAGCTCCCTCCGCCGGGTCGCGGGGGCGAAAGGGGCGCCGACGACCTACGATCTGGGCTTCATTCTGGGACCCAGAATTAATGCGGGAGGCCGGATCGGCAGATCCGATTTGGGGTCCCGTTTGCTCAGCACACGCGATCCGCAAGAGGCCGAGCAACTGGCATGGTCCCTCCATGAGCTCAACGAGCAGCGCCGGTCCATGGAGCGTCAAGTCCTGGAGCGGGCGATTGAGGGTGCCGAACGTCAGTTGGAAGAAGCACCGGACACGCGCATTCTCGTCGTATCTGAGACCGGTTGGCATCCGGGCATCGTTGGCATTGTCGCCAGCCGGATCGTCGAGCGGTTTCACCTGCCGGCCTTGGTGATCGGGATTGATGAGGCCGGCGTGGGCAAGGGCTCGGGCCGCTCGGTTCAAAATCTTGACCTGGGCGGATTGATCGCAAGGGCCCTCGAGGCTGGGCTCCTTCGAGCGGGCGGCGGCCACGCCATGGCGGTGGGCGTCACTATAGACGAGGCGCAGCTCCAGGCATTTTCACACTTCCTTCAGGAAACGGCCACGGATCTTCAAATGGAGCCGGGAACACCGGTGCTGAAATTGGATGGAACGGTCCATCCGTCTGCGGTGTCGCGTGGAGTTTACAATGACATCCAGCGGGCGGCTCCCTTTGGCGAAGGAAATCCGGAACCGCGCTTTGCCCTTGAAGCGGTCACCGTGTCCTATGCGGATCAAGTAGGCGACGGCCATATCCGCTGTACACTGAAGGAGACCTCGTCCGGTAGGGGCATCCCGTCTATCGCCTTCCGGGTTGCCGGTGGCCCGGTCGGTGAGGCGCTTTTGAACCGCCAATTGCCCATCCACGTGGCGGGGAAAATGCGGCCTGACGCGTGGCGGGGCGGCGAGGCCATGCAGTTTCAGATCGAAGATGCCGCGCTGGCGGAGTAGGGAGCGGCCTTACGTGTCGTACTCGGAACACGCCCGAGGACTCAGGAAAATCAGGTAGCGTCATCGCGAAGCCGCGATAGCGGCTGACGCGATCCAGGAAAGCAAAGTGCAGAACGTCTGGATTGCCGCGCCGAGCTTTGCTCGTCTCGCAATGACGTCCAGGGATCTCAATCTTTCAAAAACGCCGTCACGTGCTCGAGAAAGATCTCCAACTGGTCGTGGTGTACCCAGTGGCCGGCTTTTTCCACATTGATGGACTTTGCATTCTGAAAGTGTTTGATGCGACCGTCAACGAGCGGGTCGGACGCCCAGGATTCCGTACCGCGGATCAACAAAACCGGACAGGTGATCCGCTCAAAGAGCTTATATTGATCCTCGAACGGAATGCCGATCGCCGGGAAGGCCCGGATATAATTGTCGAACTTCCAGGAATAGGTGCCGTCTTCGTTCTGACTGATCCCATGAACGGTCAAGTGACGCGCCTGGTCGGCGGACAAGTGCGCGTTTTCCGCCTGCATCCGTTCGAAGGCTTCATCGAGCGTTTTGTAGCGTTTGGGCACCCGTCCCGAAATGCCGCGCATTTCGCCGATCCATTTGTCGAGCCGATCGGCGATGGGTTGGGAGATGCGTTCTTTGACAAATTCCGGCGGCGGCCCAAGGCCCTCAATGGCGACCAGCTTGGACACGTTCTCGGGATAGACGCCCGTATGCATCAGCGAGATGTTGCCGCCCAGGGAATGGGAGACGATTTTGACCGGTGCAATGTTCTTTTGATGAATCAGCTGCGCCAGGTCGTAAATGTAGTCCGTGTGGACATAGGCCCCGCCCTGGATCCACTGGCTGTCGCCGTGCCCCCTCAAGTCCGGCGCGAGGATGTGATAATCCTTCTCCAGTTGCTCCGCGACCCAGTCCCAACTGCGGCAATGGTCGCGGCCGCCATGCACCAACAGCAGCGGCGGGGCGTCCGGATCGCCCCATTCGGCATAGTGCAGCCGTAGCCGCTGAGAGTAAAACGTGTGGGATGTCGGACCTTTCATGGGCGGATTTATGGGGGAATTCGGGGCCGATGTCGAGGGGCGGGCGCACATCCACCAATCGTGTCTTGGCGCGGATGCCTGTTTAGGTTTTAATTGGTCAAGGGAACACGCAAGGAAATCGGGCGGATGGCTGCCGGGACGCAATCGATATGGTTGTTGGAGTGTTGCAAATGGTTGACTGCGGCGGGGTTGGTTCTGCTTAATTCGAACGCAGCACAGTCCTGTGACTCCCAGCGATTGGTTGAACTTTACACAGAGTGGTATGGGCTCTATTCCGCTGGACAATATGCCGAAAGCGAACCTTTTGCTCTTGAAAGCGTCTCCGTCGCCGTTCAAACGTGCGGCCCGGACCATCCTGAGACCGCCAGCACCCTTGGCAATCTGGCGATTGTGTACGAAAACCAGGGCCGCTATGAGGAGGCGGAGCCCCTCTATCTACGGGCTTTGAATATCAGGGAAGACTCGCTCGGTCCGGACCAACCCGAGACTGCCGGAACACTTCAAAACCTAGCGATTTTGTATAGCAACCAGGGCCGCTATGGAGAGGCCGAACGCCTTTATCTTCGGGCCTTGAAGATCAAAGAAGATAAGCTCGGCACCAACCATCCCGATACAGCTGGAACACTTCAAAACCTGGCGATTTTGTATTGGACCCAGGGCCGCCATGGAGAGGCCGAACCCCTCTTTCTGCGGGCCTTGAAGTTCTGGGAAGACTCGCTAGGCCCGGACCATCCCGAGACCGCCCGAACCCTTGGCAACCTGGCGGCATTGTATAGAAGCCAGGGCCGCTACGGGGAGGCTGAATCCCTCTATCTGCGGGCCTTGACGATCAGAGAAGACACGCTCGGCCCGGACCATGCCGATACAGCCACGACCCTTCAAAACCTTGCGATACTATATAAGGACCAGGGCCGGTATGGGGAGGCCGAACCCCACTATCTGCGGGCCGTGAAAATCAGGGAAGACAAGCTCGGCCCGGACCACCCTGAGACGGCCAGAGCCGTTAGCAACCTGGCGTTTTTGTATGATGATCAGGGCCGCTACGAGGAGGCGGAGCCCCTATACCTTCGGGCATTGAAGATCATGGAAGACACGCTCGGCCCGGACCATCCCTTGACCGCCATAACCCTTCGAAACCTTGCGGGTTCGTATGAAGTTCAGGCCCGCTATGGGGAGGCAGCGGGACTCTACCACCAAGCCCTTATCAATCTGCAGGATCGCCTATTTATGGGGGCGGACGGGGAGATTGAAGACCTGGTGCGCACCAATCTGGTGCGGGATTGGATCCTTCCTAGCATTCACCTCTTCTTAGGACGGATTCCCCTGGAGCAAAGAAGGTTTCCCGATCTTTTTGCAGCGGGTTTTGATGTCTTTCAGCGTCTTAAGACCTCCTCGGTCGGGTCAGAAATAATTCGATCAGCTCTCGTCTTGCAGGCTGAGGATCCAGATCTACGAAGTCTGGTAAAGTCGGTTGATTTCGCAAACGTTGAATTTGAGCGAATTGCGGATCTCCTGCTCACCGCAAGAGAAAAAGGCGCCAGTCCGGAAACTATCGCCGAGCTCGAAAGAGATCGAGTAATTGCGCTTGAACGCCGGGCGAAGGCACAGCAGGCACTTGAACTAAAATACCCTGATTTCGCCCTGTTCGCTCGGCCGGAACCCACGACGTTCAAGGAATTCCAGAACGATCTCCTGAGCGACGGTGAAGCTCTCATAGCCTATGCTCAGGTCGGTTATCAAGGCATGTACCTTGCCTATGTTGTCACACAAGGGGCCGTCGAGTTTGTGCCTTTTGATCTGACGGGAGAGGAGATCGAAGCGCTTGTTTCCTCGCTTCGTGCGGGAACAGCCTTGCCCTCAGGCGGGTCTTTCAGCGTGCGCGACCTAGCCAACCTGGAATTTGATCTGGGGGCGGCTCATCAGCTCTATACCGGCCTCATCGCACCGCTGGAGCCTTATCTTGTCGGCATCGATCATCTCCTGATTGTACCAGACGGACCGCTGGAAAGCCTCTCGTTCAACTTGCTCGCAACTTCCCTTCCGCGAACGGAGGAAACCCAATCCGTAGAAGATGAGGCTGTTGAAGAATCGGAACCTGGCGCCGAAGACCCTTTGGGGCAAGCCCGAGCTATGGCGGAGAAGGCCTGGGCATGGCTGCAAACGACCGCCGCAAGTGTTCAAGCCTCCTTGCAAACCGACGCGGGCGCTTTTGCCCCGTACCGGGAGCCGGCATGGCTTGGCGATAAGTACGCCATCAGCACACTGCCCACAGTGGGGGCCATTGAAGCGGTTCGCAAGCTGGAAGGCTCGAGTGCGCGTCAGCCCTTGCTCGGCTTCGGCGATCCGGTGTTAGAGGGGCCGTCCAGCCGCACTGCCCAATCAGCAGGCGCGGAAGATCTCCTCACCTTGGGACTCGGCGAGTCAGCGGACGTCACCAAGGTTCGCCAATTGACCCCCATCCCTCAGACCGGAGAGCTTTTGAATGAGTTGGCACTCGCCTTGGAAACAACTGCGGTTCATCTGTACACGGGCTCGAAAGGCACCGAGCAAGACTTAAACCTCTTGAACGAGCGCGGCCTGTTAAGGGACTATAGAACCGTTGCGTTCGCCACACATGCTCTTGTTGCTGGAGAGCTGCCCAAGCTGGGTCTCGATGAACCCGCGCTCGTTCTCACACCGCCCGCGAACGACAACGACGTCCTCTTCTCCAACGATGGCCTTTTGCGCGCCAGTGAAGTGGTGCAGCTCAATCTGAACGCAGATTGGGTGCTGCTGACCGCGTGCAACACGGCCGCGTCCGACGGAACACTAGGGGCGGAACCACTTTCGGGTCTCGCCAAGTCCTTCTTTAAGGCCGGCTCGCGTTCTCTTCTTGTGTCTCATTGGCCCGCCGAGGCGAATGCGGCGGCAAAGCTCGTCCCCGACCTCATCAAACGCACTGCGGCCGGTGAGCCCCGAGCCGAGGCCTTGCGCCAAGCCATGATCTCCTTACGGAACGACCCGGACAATCCCCATTTCGCCCATCCGGCCCTCTGGGCGCCGTTTGTCATCGTAGGCGAGGGGGGCTAGAGCCCGATACATAAAAGGCTTGCGGTCTTGCTTGCTTTTGATGCTTCGATTTGTGCCTCGAAATGTGTCTTGGCGCTGTTGCATGGATCGGTTTTAATGAGGAACCAAACGTCCCTTTGGAGCAAGACAATGCCTGTTTGTCACCGCAAAAAGCGTCTTTTATTTCTGCGAGTATGGGTTGCAGCCGCCGGTCTTTCGGTGCTTTCCATGTCCGGTGCCCAGGCTTGTGACCGCGCGCAGTTTGACGCGTTCGATGCGCAATTCAGTGCGTTATACGCGGCTGGAAAGTACGCCGAGAGTGATCCGGTGGTGGTCGAGTGGCATTCCGTTGCCGAAACCACCTGCGGCCCGGATCATACCGAGACCGCTTACAGCCTCAACAAACAGGGGCTCTTGTACAAGGCCCAAGGCCGCTATGGAGAGGCCGAGCCTGTCCTGTTGCGCGCAATCGCGATCTATGAAGAGCAAGTGGGCGCTGACAATCTTCGAACGGCCAACAGTTTGAACAATCTCGCAGTTTTGTACCGGGACCAAGGCCGTTACGCTGAAGCGGAGCCATTATACTTGCGCGCTTTGAAAATCCGGGAAGACAAGCTTGGCCCCGATCACCAAGACACGGCAACCAGCCTTAACGATCTTGCGCTGTTCTACAATGACCAAGGCCGGGACGCAGAAGCCGAGCCTCTGTTTCTGCGCTCGTTGAAGATATATGAAGAGCGTCTTGGTCCGGACCATGTCTGGACCGCAACCAGTCTCAACAATCTCGCCTCATTGTACCATAAGCAGGGTCGCTACGACGAGGCCGAGCCGCTGTACTTACGCGTCCTGAAAATCGATGAAGCCCAGCTGGGGCCAGATCATCCCGACACGGCAACGAACCTCAACGACCTGGCGCTTTTGTACTCCGACCAGGGACGCTACGCGGAGGCGGAAGCACTTTATGAGCGAGTCCTAAAGATCTACGAAACCCGTCTCGGTCCAGAACATCCCTGGACGGCGACCAGCGTCAACAATCTGGCGCTGCTCTATTGGAATCAACGCCGGGACGATGAAGCCGAACGCTGGTACCGGCGGGCCTTGAGTATTCGGGAAAAGAGCCTTGGTCCCGACCACCCGGACACCGCTGCGTCTTTACGAAATTTGGCACTTATGTTCAGTGACGACGGGCGTTTCGGCGAAGCAGCCAATCTTTACACGAGAGCGCTCACCAATCTGGAAAGCCTCCTGTTTGGCGGCGAGAATGGTGAAATTGAAGATCTTGTGCGCTCCAACTTGGTGCGGGATTATATTCTTCCAAGCGTCCATCACTTGGGCACGGTCAGAGGCGCCGGTGGAGATCCGTTCCCTGAACTCACATCCGTCAGTTTCAACGTTTGGCAGCGTTTGAAAGTGTCTTCGGTCGCCTCCGAACTGGCCCGAGCGGCGAGCGTGCTTCAGTTGGACGATGCAGAATTGCAAGCGGCCGTAAAGGCTCTCGATGAAGCCCAAAAAGAATTTGCGCTGTTCTCCGAACTCCTGGGGCAGCAACGCCAAGCCGGCGCCACGGCCGATCGGATTGCGGCCCTCGAACGCCAGCGCGACGCCGCGTTGACCAAAAGACAGCAAGCCCAAGCAGCGCTTGAGCGCACAGACGAGGACTTTGCGCGCTTTGCGCGGCCCGAGCCCACACCGGTGAGCACACTGCAAAACGCATTGCTGGAAGACGGCGAAGCCCTGATCGCTTTTGCCCAACTCGGCCCAAGTGACGGCTACTTGGCTTACGTCGTTACCCAGACCGAGGCGCGCTTTGTTGCCCTGTCACCCTCTGGCAAAGAGGTGGAAGATCTTGTGTCGTCCTTAAGGCAAGGGACGGCCCTGCCGTCGGGCAGCGCGTTCGGCGTGGACGATTTGGCCGATCTTGAGTTCGATGTTCAAAGTGCACACGAACTGTATCGTCTCCTATTTGAGCCGCTGGAGCCCTATATCTCCGGCATCGAGCACTTGCTGATTGTCCCTGATGGACCGCTGGAAAGTTTGTCCTTCGGGCTACTTGCGACATCTCTACCGGAAACAGGGCAAACGACGGAAACCGGGGGGCAAGAGCCGGAAACGGAGTCTGAGCCCGCCGATGCGCTCGGCCAGGCGCAAGCAATGGCCCAAGACGCCTGGGCTTGGACACAAAAAACGTTCGGCGAATTGCAAGCCCAGTTCAGCAGCAATGCAGGTGTGTTCGCCGGCTATCGGGACACGGAGTGGTTGGCGGATCGATATGCCATCAGTGTGCTGCCCACGGTGGGCTCCCTTGAGGCGGTGCGAAAGTTGGAGCGCTCTTCCGGTAAGTGGCCCCTTCTGGGCTTTGGGGATCCAGCATTGGAAGGAACGGGCGCCCCGGCCGAGACTTCGGGCGGTGCCGAAGACTTGCTCACCCTCGGCCCGGGACGGGCGGCGGACATCACCAGAGTTCGCCAACTGACGCCCATTCCTCAGACCGGGCGACTGTTAACCGATCTCGCTCTCGCGCTGAAGACGCCGGCCGTTCATCTGTATACGGGCGAAACCGGAACCGAGCAGGATTTGAACCTCCTCAACGAAAGAGGTTTGTTGCGGGACTATCGCACAATCGCTTTTGCGACCCATGCGTTGATCGCCGGGGAACTGCCGAAACTCGGTCTTGAGGAGCCGGCCCTTGTTCTCACGCCGCCGGCAGGCGACAGCGAAGTGCTGTTCTCCAACGATGGGCTCTTGCGGGCCAGCGAAGTGGTCCAGCTCAACCTCAACGCGGATTGGGTGTTGCTCACCGCCTGCAACACGGCGGCTTCGGACGGCACCCTTGGCGCGGAGCCCTTGTCGGGCCTTGCCAAGTCGTTCTTTAAGGCGGGCTCGCGTTCTTTGCTTGTGTCCCATTGGCCCGCCGAGGCAAGTGCCGCGTCCAAGCTTGTGCCCGATCTCATCAAACGCACCGCGGCAGGCGAGCCCCGGGCCGAAGCCTTGCGCCAAGCCATGATCTCTTTGCGGAACGATCCGGACAATCCCCATTTCGCCCATCCGGCCCTGTGGGCGCCGTTTGTCATTGTCGGCGAGGGCGGCTAGAGTTGGTCTCAGGGAAAGGGAGTTTGAAAATGGTTTTAAAAGGTGTTTCCCTGAGAGTGATGTCTTGGTCGCTTGCGCTCTGCTTACTCGCAACGAGTACATGGGCAAGTCCTGACCTGATTAGAAAACTGGGTGAGGCCAGTGCCGCAGGTGACGTCCCGGCCTTGACCAGCCTGGCGGACGATATCATGGCGACGAATGCCGCGTCCCTCGAATTGCCCCTTGAGCTTTTTGAAGATCTGAAATCCGATTTGGCCGAAAAGCTCAGCGCTGAAGGCAACCAGGACAAAGCGGCCGAACTCTTGGAATCCGTTCTGCGAGACCAGGAGGAACGGGTTGGGCCGAACGCCTTTGAGTTGGTGGACACGCTCGACAAGCTCGCCGCCGTTGAACGTTTGCGGGGAAACACCGAGCGCGCCAACGCGCTTGAGTTCCGGGCCTTTGAAAACAGCCGCCGCAGCCTGGGCGATGGACATCCCACACTTAAGCCGCGCCTTGAGGCGTTGGCGGATCATTATCGGCAGCCCCCGCACGGTGTGGTCGAAGAATCCGGCGAGATCCCGGAAGAGCGGGCCGAAGTCGAAGAGGCGTTGGGCGAATTCGAAACAGATAAAGAAGACGATACGCTTGTGACTCTCGGCGGCGGATCCGAGCCCCGCGCCCGCGACACCACCCATGAAGTCGTCACAGTCTATTACGGAACCCACCGTAAGCGCACCGGCTCCAACAACATCAATTCTTTCTATGGCGCCGCCCGAAGCCGGACGATGGAGTACGGCACGGTGACCGTCAGTGTGCCGACCCGGGGCGAACTGGGCACCATCAGGCGACCAGGTATATGGCGCCAAGTAGTGCGGATCGACCCCGATGTCACAAAGCACGTTTTTCTGGAAAAGATTGATGTCGCCACCACGCGGGCGCGCTTTCTGCGCAGTCTCAGGCGGGACATCGCGGACTCTGAGCTCAAAGAAATGTTCGTTTTTGTTCACGGCTTTAACGTAACGTTTCGCGGCGCTGTGGAGCGCACAGCCAAGCTCGCGGTCGATCTTGAACTGGACGGGGCGCCGGTTCTCTACAGCTGGCCGTCAAACGGCAGTCTTTTGGGCTATATCTCCGACGGCGAGGAGCTCACCGCGCCCCTTAAAAAGCAGCTCAAAGACTTTCTTTTCGACCTGGCCATCCGGTCTGGTGCGGAGCGTGTGCACATCATCGCCCATTCTATGGGCAATCGTTATTTGATGGACGCCCTGGAAGCCATCTCTGCGCCCGATCCAAACCGTGAGCCAATCTTTGACGAAATTATCTACGCTTCGCCTGATCTAGATGCGGAGGACTTTGCCGCCAGAGCGCCCGGCGTGGCCCATTTGGCGGACCGCTCAACGCTCTATGCCTCCGGCGTTGATAAGGCGCTTTTTGTATCGGGGTTGCTCTCCAACTATGCCCGGGCCGGAAACATCAAACCGCCCCTCGTCGCCAAGCCTCTCGAAACCGTCGATACCACCAAGTCGACAGGCGGCCTCAGGATCATGGATCTGGGGGATGGCGGCCATAACGATTTTGCCGGCACGGCTTTGCAGGACTTTCGCTCGATCATCTGGCTGAGCCTTGACCCCCAAAAGCGCTGTATCCTGAGCGAACAGCCGCAGCCGGACGGCGTTGTTTGGGTGTTCGGCACCGCCCGCTGCGATGCCAAGGCCTATGAGCGCGCTGTCGTTTATGCCCGCCGCAAAAAGTATGATTTTGACGCCGCCATCGCCGACCTCAATGAGGCGATTGCGACGCTCAGATCCTCCGGCGACGATCAAGGCGCCGCCGACCTGGAAAAGGTGAAGGCGATCGTTGCTACGTTTTAGGAGTAGTGACTGGAGTCCGTCATCGCCGATTTGCAAATGCACTTCGCGCAGATGTCATAAAGTACTGGGGCCGACAATTGTCCTACGGATGGAATAGATCCAGTTGCCCGAAACGGACAGTTCCGCGCGTCACCGATAGCTCGCAATGAAATCACTTGAGCGTATTGGAGAATGCGGGGGTTGAATCTCTGACGGTAGGTGTAACCGGGTCCAAACGTATCGGTTCAACTCATCGACAGCCCCAACGAGAAGGAACCGGGTGGGAAGAGTCGTTTGGTCATGTAATCATCATACAGATGAAAGTGCGCAGCCGCCCGTTCGTGAACGGGACTTTAGGAACGTCTTGCTGGCATAATCGGGTCGCGTGAGAGTCCGGTTGCATGCCTGCGCTTCTCTCTTCTTTATTGGAAGCCACCACATAAAAGCGCTATACCTGTTGTGATGCGTCAATGACGGATTAGTTGTGTCGTTCACAAATCAATACTCGAGTCAATTCTTAGAGGAAAATCTAAAAATGTTGGGTGGTACACTAAAGAAGGTTGGGAGTTTGATACTCTTCGGGCTGTTTCTTACAGGATGTGAACAGCAGTCAAGTTCCGCCCAGCAAACGTCTCAGTCAACCGCCGTGACGGTGGCCTCACCCTTGAGCCGGACGGTCACACTCTGGGATGAGTATACCGGACGTTTTGATGCCATCGAATCTGTCGATATCCGTGCACGAGTTAGCGGATATCTGAAAGAGATTCAGTTTCGTCCCGGCGAGATGGTCGAGGCGGGTCAGGTGCTGTTCGTGATCGATCAGCGGCCCTTCGATGCGGCTTTGCAATCGGCACAAGCTGATCTGGAAGCCTCGCGCGCTCAACTAAAGTTGGCGGAGAACGAGCTGGAGCGCGCCCAACCTTTGGTCTCTAGAGGCAATATTTCCCAAAGCGCTTTTGACGAGCGGGTCCAACAAAAGAACATTGCGAGCGCGTCCGTCAAGCGTGCGGAAGCGACGGTGACGCAGGCCGAATTGGATTTAGAGTTCACCGAAGTGAAGGCCCCAGTCTCCGGCCGCATTGGCCGAAACCTTGTGAGTATCGGTAATTTGGTGACAGGGAGCATGTCAGGCTCAACGGTGCTTGCCTCGATCGTGTCGCTGGATCCCATCCACTTCTACTTCACCGTCAGTGAAGCGGACTATCTCAAATATGTGCGGCTCGGTAGATCCGGCGAACGAGAAAGTTCGCGCACACAAGCAAATCCTGTACAGATCAAACTTGCCGACGAGACTGAGTTTGTGCACAGAGGCGTCATGGATTTTGTCGACAACCGTGTAAGCGACAGCAGCGGCACGGTCGTCGGCCGGGCCATCTTGGACAATAAAGACCTCTTCCTCACCCCTGGCCTTTTTGGACGTGTCCGTCTTTTGGCGGCCGAAAACCAACAGGTCATTCTTATCCCGGACGCGGCTGTCGCGCGCGACCAAACTCGCCGTTTTGTCTACCTGGTTCAGGATGACAACACGGTAGCTGACACGCAAGTGGAACTGGGCGGCTTCTATGAAGATATGCGTATTGTGGAAAGCGGTGTGACGTCTGAAGATAAGATCGTCGTCTCGGGACTTCAGTTCCTGCGGCCCGGCGCTTCTATATTGCCGGAGACGGTAGAGCTTCAAGTTGCGAAATCCGAAGCCGGATCTCAGTGAATGGCATCTATGCCTTTGGCACTTAGGGCTCAAAACCGATTGGCAGAACTCTTATGAAATTCACTCATTTCTTTATCGAAAGGCCCATCTTTGCCGCTGTTCTTTCGATACTGATCGTGCTGGTCGGCGGCGTATCCTTCGTTACTCTGCCGATTACTCAGTATCCGGAAATAGCACCGCCAACGATACAGGTGACAGCCTCTTACCCCGGTGCAAACGCGGAAATCGTTGCACAGACAGTGGCCACTCCGCTTGAGCAAGAGATCAACGGCGTTGAGGGCATGCTGTACATGCTCTCACAATCGACCAGTGACGGGCGCTTGACACTGACAATAACGTTCAAGCTCGGTACCAACCTCGATCAAGCTCAGGTGTTGGTTCAAAACAGGGTGGCACGGGCGGAACCGAGACTGCCCGAAGAAGTGAGAAGGTTGGGGGTGACCACCCGCAAGAACTCGCCGGATCTGATGATGGTCGTCCACCTCTTGTCACCAGACGGACGTTTCGATCAGCTCTACATTTCGAACTACGTGAATTTTCAGATTCGGGATGTGCTCAATCGCATCGAGGGGGTGGGGGATGTCCAGGTTTTCGGCGGCAGCGAGTACTCCATGCGGGTTTGGCTCGACCCGGATAGGATTGCTGCACTGGGCCTCACAGCCAGCGATATCGTCAGCGGGCTAAGGGCGCAAAACGTTCAGGTGGCGTCGGGCAATATCGGCCAGGAACCCATGCCTCAGGCGGTCGACTTTCAGATGCCGGTTCAGACGCAAGGACGGCTTGTCAATCCCGGTGAGTTCGAAAACATCGTTGTTTACGCCGAAGAGGGTGGGCGAGTCGTGCGGGTCCGCGATGTTGCGCGGGTGGAACTTGGCGCGCAGTCTTATGTGACGAAATCTTACCTCGACGAGTCCCAGGCAGTGGCTTTGCCAATTTTTCAACGTCCGGGCACCAATGCTCTAACGACTGCTGAAGAAATCATCGCGACCATGGATGGGCTGTCCGAGCGGTTCCCGGAAGGTCTTGAGTATAGGGTGGTCTACAATCCGACGGCCTTTGTCGAAGAATCCGTCAATGAAGTCTACAAAACTCTTATTGAGGCGACCCTCTTGGTTGTCGTGGTCATATTTGTTTTTCTTCAATCCATCCGTGCCGCAATCGTACCCATCATTGCGATTCCAGTATCGTTGATCGGCACCTTTTCGATCATGTCGGCGATGGGTTTTTCATTGAATAATCTGACCTTATTCGGTCTCGTCCTCGCGATTGGGATTGTCGTCGACGACGCGATTGTGGTGATTGAAAACGTTGAGCGGAACGTACGGGAAGGACTTGCGCCCAAAGACGCGGCCCACAAAACAATGGATGAGGTCGGCGGTGCTATCTTGTCGATGTCCACAGTTTTGGCGTCCGTATTCATACCATCGGCTTTTTTGGGCGGCATATCTGGTCAGTTTTACCAACAGTTTGCTCTCACGATTGCCGTGGCGGCACTGATTTCGACCTTCGTCTCGCTGACCCTGTCGCCGGCTCTTTCAGCGCTTCTTTTGAAACCGCACACTGATGAACGTGCGAAGGGAACGGGTTTGCAGAGGATTGCGACCTCATTCTTTTCTCTCTTTAACGCGGGTTTTGACCGCGCACAGTCCGGCTACGGGTGGCTTGTCAGCAAAGTGATCCGAATAGGCGCAATTTTGCTCGTCGTCTATGTCGGGCTGAACCTCCTAACAGGGTACTTGTTTGAGCGGACACCGTCCGGATTTATTCCGCCACAGGACCAAGGATACTTCATTGTCGCCATTCAACTGCCGCCGGGAGCATCTCTGTCGCGGACCGATGAAGTCGTGAAAGAAGCGGTGTCCATCGCCGGGAGTACTCCAGGCCTAGAGAACGCGGTTGCCTTCGCAGGCTTTGATGGTGCGACGTTTACGAACGCATCGAACGCGGCAGCCATATTCACAACTCTTCTTAGCTTTGAGGAACGCGCCCAACAGGGATTGTCCTACTACGACATCTTGAATGATTTGCGCGCCCGACTGTCCTCGATCCGTGATGCCTTTATCGTCGTGATTCCGCCTCCTCCAGTGCGCGGTATCGGCAATGCGGGCGGATTCCGGATGATGATCCAAGACAGAACTGGGCAGGGCTTGCCTGCCCTGGCAGAGGTCACGAACCGGCTTGCCTCGGCAGCCAACGAGCAACCCGGACTTACAAGTGTTTTCACCTTCTTCAACACAAGTACGCCGCAGCTTTATCTCGATATTGATCGTACGCGTGCTGAGATGTTAGGCGTTTCAGTTGAAGATATGTTCGCGACTTTGGAAGTTTATCTTGGATCGGCATTCGTAAATGACTTCAATCTCCTCGGCCGAACGTTCAGAGTAACAGCCCAGGCCGACTCCGAGTTTCGACGGACCCAAGAAGATATTCTTACGTTGCGCACGCGGAACGATGCGGGCGACACTGTTCCGATCGGATCCGTTGCGAGCGTGCGGGAAACGGTTGGGGCAGACCGTGTGCCTAGATACAATTTGTATCCGTCGGCTTCGATTTCGGGAGATGTCGAGCCGGGCACAAGTACAGGGGAGGCGCTTATCAGAATGGAAGAGTTGGCTGAAGACGTGCTGCCTCCCGGATTTGCTTATGAGTGGACCGAACTCGCGTACCAACAGCGCTCGCAAGGCAACACGGCCATGATGGTTTTCGTATTGTCCGTCATCATTGTCTTTTTGGTGCTCGCGGCTCAGTATGAAAGCTGGACCCTCCCATTTGCCGTCATTCTTATTGTCCCGATGTGTTTGCTCTCTGCGATTTCGGGCGTTCTTCTGCGCGGGATGGACAACAATATCCTCACGCAAGTCGGGTTCATTGTCTTGATCGGTTTGGCCAGCAAGAATGCAATCCTTATCGTCGAATTTGCGCGGAATGCGGAAAAGGATTGCACTGACAGATTCAAAGCCGCCGTTGATGCAGCAAAGCTGCGCTTGCGTCCCATACTGATGACATCTTTTGCGTTCATCTTAGGCGTGATCCCGTTATTGTTGGCATCGGGCGCCGGTGCGGAAATGCGGCAGGCACTCGGGACCGCCGTTTTTTTCGGGATGTTGGGTGTGACCTTCTTTGGTCTGCTCTTTACTCCAGTTTTCTATGTCCTCATTCGCGGTCTTTTCTGTCATCCGTTAGACAGACGATTCGCTTTCTCCTGGAACTATAGGGGGTCGAAGTCTGTTTCAACCGAACCTGCGGAATGAAAGACCTAGTCCGTGTCCGCCGCTTGTTGGTGCCTGTGAGATCGAGGCCTTCTCGTGGCCTGCATTCCAAGCCCAATAGCATTATTTTTTGATTGCCATGCGTATTATATTGATCGTGAGCAGATATGACAAAGACTGATACTCAGAACACCGCGTCACGCGAAGCGCCCCCCTGGGCGGCCGGAACGGAAAATCGATATCACGAACTCTATCCCGCCCTTAGCGATCAAGAGATTGCTGTCGTTTGCGGGTACGGTGAGCACCGTACGTTTGCGGACGGCGAGATTCTGTGGGAGGTGGGAGATCGGGGTGTGGACTTCCACTTAGTCCTTGAGGGCAAAATGGATATTGTGCGCCGGGACGAGACGGGTGAGCACATCCTGATTACCCATGATCGTGGACGGTTTAGCGGTGAAACTGTCACGATGTCCGGTAAGTCCGCTCTTGTTGCGGGCAGGGCCAATGGTGAACTGACGACCATCTCCGTCAATCATGAATCACTTCGTGATCTGCTTGCCTTGGAAGCAGAGCTGGGCGAAAAGATCCTGCTCAGCTTCATCTTGCGCCGCATGCGAATGATCTCTGAGCATCTAGGCGATGTATTCATCATCGGAGATCCGCTGGAGCAAAAAACGTCCCAAATTAGGGAGTTTCTCTCGCGCGGCGGTGTGCCTCATAGGATCGTTTCACCCCTCGAAGAGCCTGAGCTTTCCGCTCAATTGGTTGGAGATCTTGGCGAAACACCGGTGGTGTTGTGCGGTGAGAATGCGTTGGTGAGGCCCTCGCTCAAAGAAGTTGCGGATTGTATCGGCCTGTCTTCTGACATTGATACGGAACGGACTTACGATTTGGCCATTATCGGAGCGGGTCCCGCGGGGCTTGCCGCCGCAGTCTACGGCGCCTCCGAGGGGCTAGACGTGATCGTATTAGAAAAGTGCGCGATTGGTGGTCAGGCAGGGTCTTCATCTCGGATCGAAAACTATATGGGGTTCCCCACTGGAATCTCAGGTCAGGCCCTGACGGGCCGTGGTTTTCTGCAAGCGGAAAAGTTTGGCGCCAAAGTTGCGATTGCGTGTGAAGTCACCCGGCTGGAGCGTGATGGACCCTTTCACGCGATTCAGCTTGAGAGCGGGGATCGCGTTAGGGCGGCCAGCGTGCTGATCGCTTCGGGCGCGGTCTACCGTCAACCAACGATACGAGATCTTGATTTGTACGAAAGCTCGAGCATTCACTATGGGGCGAGCCACATCCAAGCGATGTTGTGCAGCAACCGGGATGTTGTGATTATCGGAGGGGGCAATTCCGCCGGACAGGCTGCAGTCTATTTGTCTGGGCGCGCACGGCATGTCACGTTAATGGTGCGCGGCGACGGTCTTGTCAAAAGTATGTCGCACTATTTGATCCGCCGTATCGAGAAGATACCCAATATAGACGTAGCAAGCTATTCCGAAACCGTTGCTGTGAATGGTGAGGATGGAAATATCCATAGTCTTACGGTTCGAGATACGCGGTCGGGTGAAGAACGTGAGATGTCCGCGTCTCAATTGTTCATCTTTATTGGGGCCGTTGCGGCCAGCGCCTTTTGCGGTGAAAGGATCGCGCTCGACGAAAAGGGCTTCATCAAAACCGGGGGAGATCTGACCCAAGAGGACCTGAACGGCGCCGGATGGACCCTGGACAGATTGCCTTATCTTGGCGAAACAAGCTGCCCAGGAGTCTTTGCGGCAGGTGATATCCGGTCCGGGTCGGTAAAGCGCGTAGCCTCCGCCGTGGGAGAAGGCTCTGTCAGTATCCAATTGGTGCACAGAATTGTGGAGGGGGTGAGACGTGACCACGGCGATAGCGCCACCCTGTGATGAAACCGTTGGTTTCGAAGATGCCCAGAAGCCGTGCACAAACAAGACCGGTACGCTGATAGCAACGATTTTGGGATCGAGTCTCGCGTTCGTCGTTGGCTCCATCGTCAACGTGGCTTTGCCCGCGATGCAGGAGGCGTTCGACACGAACGCCGCCGGCGCCCAGTGGATCATCAACGCTTACCTCTTGCCGGTCGGTGCGTTCGTCTTGATCGGCGGCGCGCTCGGAGATCATTTTGGCCGTAAACGCCTTTTCTTGCTCGGGCTCAGTCTTTTCACTGTTGCGACCGTTGCATGTGCACTGGCTCCCTCTTTGGCGTTCTTGTTCATAGCGCGTGTCATACAAGGCATTGGGGCAGCGCTACTCGCACCCAATAGTCTTGCGATAATCGCCGACGGCTTTTCCGGCGAGGCGCGCGGCCGCGCCGTTGGTACTTGGGCAGCTGCAGGTGCTATCGCCGGTGCAATCGCCCCTTTGTTGGGGGGATGGCTGGTCGACACAGCTGGATGGCGCTGGGCATTTGGAATCGTTATACCGCCTGCTCTCGGCGCTTTTGTGATTGGACTGAGTGCCCTAGAGGAGAGCCGCAAAGAACAGTCGGCGCGCGCGCCTTTGGATTGGGCTGGCGCAAGCACGGCGACGTTCGGCCTTCTTGCTTTGATCTGGGCTTTGACTGCCTTGCCGATATATGGGGTCTTTGCCGTTCCTGTTTTGACGGCGTTCTTGTCAGGCCTTGTCCTCGTGTGCGCCTTTATTTTCATTGAGCGGAAAAAGCAGGCGCGCGCCATGATGCCGCTCTCGCTTTTTGAGAGTTCGAGTTTTTCGGGGATCTCAATTCTCACTCTTTGTCTTTATGCGGCGCTGGGCGGCCTTATCGTCCTTTTGCCATATATGTTGATCAGTGTCTTTTCCTACTCCGCCACGCTGGCGGGGGCTGCGATACTGCCCTTTCCTCTGGTCATGGCGCTCCTTTCCCGCAGCGCCGGCGGGCTCGCCGAGACGTGGGGCCTCAAGCGAATGCTGACTATTGGGCCACTAGCCGTCGCATGCGGCTTCTTCTTGTTTACGTATGTTCCTTCTACGGACTTAAGCTATTGGCTTCATATATTTCCAGCGTTGTTTGTTATGGCGCTGGGGATGGCCGCCAGTGTCGCGCCATTAACAACCGCCGTAATAAATTCAGTCGAACCTGATCGGGTCGGTGTTGCATCCGGTGTAAACAATGCCATTTCACGTGTTGCCGGTCTGCTGGCAACGGCTCTGTTGGGCCTCGTTCTCATTGAAGCAGCTGCCGGCAGCGAACAATTCGTCTCCGGTTTCCGTGCCGCTGCTATTGTGGGGGCCGGATTGGCCTCCGCAGGGGGGCTAGTGGCGTTTGTTATGGTTGGTGATGAGCGAAAGGAAACAGCAGAGAGTTAAGCTTTGCGCGTGAGTCTGTTGTTTAAGCAAACAACCACCAATCCGGCGACGTTTCCTGCTTGAGTTGGATACGGACAAACCAAGACGTACTCGGTGTCCGCCATCCCGGTCACGCGAAAGCTCACTCTATAGAATCGGATCTCGAAGTCCGGAATGGAACAAATGCCGTCGCTGTAAAGGATATCTCGAACCAGGCTTTCCAGAATCAAATTTGATTTCTCGTCCGGCCAATAGTTTGCCGACTCCCCCTCATAAGAAATTGTGAACCCCAGAGTCTTAGTAAGGTGAAGGATCGAAGCCTGCGGGTCTGAGGAGGTCGGACGTTCACTCCAAGTCTTTAGGGCATCAAGTGTTTCTTGGTCGCACCACTCTTGCGGATCTTCCTCGTGGACAATTTGTATCACGATTTCCGGGATGCTGTGTTCTTCGTCTTTGAATGTGTTCATGTCCTACCCTGTCGAACGTCCACGCTCTAGTCTTAGCGGATAGCGCGCCCATTGTCTTGAGGAAACCGAGGAATTCTGTGTCCCGATGGAAAATGTGATGTTGGAGTTTTGGCGAGAGCTTCAGCGGTCAGCCTTGAAGGGATTCTCGAGTCACAGCTTCCTATATCCCTTGCACAGAGCGACATGATTCTAACTCTGAAACTGGATCACTAAAGAGACCCCAGTCAGAACAACTCCTTGATCGGATCGTTGAAGCCAGGATTCCGTGCGTCATCTTTGCTCACGAGAAGCGTCTTGCGAAACTCGAACGCGACAAGCTGGTGGCTCAGGAACGGCTTGAAAAGTGCGGCCAGCTGAACAAGCCCATTGGGGAAATGTTCGAACACGCTTTGCGTTTCCTTGAGCACCCGCTAAGTACTTGGAATTCCTCATTTATTGTAAAGCGGACTCTGCTTAAGCTCGCCTTCGTTGACCGCTTAGCCTATGACCGGAAATCGGGATTTCGAACACCCGAAATCACGCTACCTTCCAAGGTGTTGGGAGATTTCAAAGACGGGAACTGCAAAAATGGCGCGCCCTAGGGGAATCGAACCCCTCTTTCCAGGTTGAAAACCTGGCGTCCTAACCGATAGACGAAGGGCGCGTAGCGGAATGAACGAGCCTTATAAGGGCCCGGCGGGACGGATGCAAGCAATCCTGTCGTGCTTCCATGTGGGGAAATACGGGAGGATTTCAACATAAGCTTTGGGTCTCAGGTTGTTGAAATGCGAAAAACGAGTGGTAGGATCGGGCATCGAGCTAGGGAGAGCGCCATGTCCAATTCGCAAGTCATCCAACTTTCAGACTCAGAAAACAAAGTCGCCACGTCGGTGCATCAGGAGCGGGGCGGTCTGAGCATCCAATTCGATACAAGCGCCGGCGGTGTCCAGACCTCCGACGAGTGGATGTTTGCCGGACGGGCGTTGCAATTTGCCTGTCTCGGTTCCGAGGAGCAGCTCGGTCTTGACCAGTCCCGCGGCCGCGTCTTCGTAAAAGTCATCACCGGCGCCCTAGACGATCCCGCGCGGACGGCGTTTTGCGAACCGCGCGGCATCCAAAACACCGAGGTGGAAAGCGAAGCCATCACGGCCGGACCGGACGGCGCCCTCATTACCGTTTTGACGGAAACAGGCGGCGCGCCTCAACCGATCACCGCCATGGATCAGCTCGCCTTCAGCGGCCCGAAAGCCGAGGCACTTCAATGGCGCACTTTTGAAGAGCACTTCAAACAGTTCACGGACTATTTCGACGGCATGGACGCTTACATTGGGCCAGGTATCCACGTGCTGGATGAGACGGGCGCGGAGATTACGTACGTGAACATCTGGACGGCGGGCAAAGGCGTAGATCTCTCGACCCACAATCACGGCCAGGATCCGTCTCCGATGATGCCCGCCTTTGCCGAGATCCATTGGACCGTCTCAAACGGAACAGGCGCTGGCGGCATGTACGAAACCTCAGAGCCCGGCGCACCGGAGCGCACACGCTATCCGGTTCAAACGGGCGAGGAGCACGGGCCTTTCTTTGCCTTTGACGCGGCGAGCGGAGCGCCTCGTTTGCTGGACAATGGCGCGGTCGACTATCCCTGGCATGGTTGGGAGGCGGGTACTAACGATGCGGCGGAACAAGCCTACGATGTGATTGCGGCCTTTGAGACGGCGCCCCAATACGTAAAGATCGTTTGATTACGACCTAGTCTGGCTCAGGATGTTTAAATCCATGCTTGCCTCCATCTCCCGTTTGCGCAATAAGAACAAAACAAGAACAAGCGTGAAGACTTCGAGAGGGAGAGACGCAAATGTCGCCAGGGCGAACCCAAAGAACCGGACTGCAATCCTCAGAAATCGAAAAGGTGATTGGCGCCTTGGAAGATGCGCGTCAGAACGCCATAGAGGTCTTACGTCACTACCGTCCGTTCGGCCCGGAGTACAAAGCCGCCCATGATGTGACCGAAGCCATCGACAAACTCATCCGCGAGCTGACGGGCGAGCCGGAGCGTGTGACCGGCTAAGCAACTTCTAATGAAGTCATCTTTCGTCAGTTTCTCATGTTGTTGACTTGAGAGGAAAGTGCTGATGTAACTATTAGCACAGCGAGTGACAATTTATTGGGAGGGCGATCCGATGGGCCGAGTCTTGGTGGGATTGGCAGTTGTAGCTGCGATTGGGTTCGGGGCGTTCAAGACCTTCGAGCGCCAGATCAGCTTGAGCCTCATGGGACGAGTGGTCGAACGCAACATGCTGGAAACGGCACTGACGGGGCTGCCCGACGGGCTTCATGTGGCATTATGCGGTGCAGGCTCGCCCATGCCGGATCCCAATCGCTCGGGCCCCTGCATAGCCGTGGTCGCTGGGGGCAAGGTCTATATTTTCGACGCTGGCACGGGCGGCTCGCGCACGCTGGGCCAAATGCGCATTCCGGTGGGTCTCGTTGAGGGTATTTTCATCACCCACTTTCACTCTGATCACATCGATGGATTGGGCGAGATGATGCTCCAGCGCTGGGTCAATGGGACTGCCCAGGCGCCGGTTCCCATCTATGGACCGGAAGGTATCGAGGACGTCGTGGACGGATTCAACGATGCGTACGAGCTCGATTCCGGCTACCGGGTTGCCCATCACGGCGAAGACATTGTGCCGCCAGGCGGCTTTGGCGGCCGAGCGATCGAAATTGAAGGCATCACCAGCACCAATTTGGTTGAGGTCTTGTCTGACGGAGATCTGACTATTTCGGCCTTCGAAGTCGAGCATATGCCCGTCGATCCGGCGGTGGGATACAAAGTCACGTACAAAGACAGAACCGTCGTGATCTCCGGCGATACCAAAAAATCAGCACGGATTGCAGAAGTCTCTAAAGAGGCCGACCTGTTGGCCCACGAAGCTCTTCATCCAGGCCTTGTGGGGGTGATGGAGGCGCGGGCGAGAGCCGCCGGGCGGGACAATCTCGCCAAGATTATGGCCGACATCCTCGATTATCACGCATCGCCGGTGGAGGCGGCGGAGACGGCCGAGGAGGCAGGAGTCGAACACCTGCTCTTCTATCACATTGTTCCACCGCTGCCGCTGCAAGGGCTCGAACAAGAGTTCGTGCAGGGAGTGGGGGCGGCCTACGGCGGCGACGTGACACTCGGTCGGGACGGGACCTTTGTCATCATGCCGGCTGGTTCCGACGAGATCACCGTAAAGAACCTGCTGTAGCGCGCGGCTCCGCCTGTAGTTGTATTTGCGCCACGTTGCGCAACGAGAGTGTCACAGCCCGTGGGAAACCATTGGACGCACAAATTTCAACCGCTTAAGCTTCATTTAAGGTTGGGAGGGGGAAATACAACCTTGCTGCTCCAATCGGTGATGTTGGGGGTAAAGCATCTACGACTGGGTAGCTGGTGGGCTTGCCAATTTTATTGGCAGCCCACTTTGCTTTTTGGCGTCGTACTTCACCGCTCCAAGACAGGTAAGGTTGCCGCTGACTCCGCTAGCCGCGCCAACTGAATGAACTCCGCCCGATACCCAAACGGATCGTCGCCTTTTGCTCCTTGTGCGATCTCGACAATTTGCGCGTAAGTGAGGCCGTTTGTGTGCGTACCACCTTCGAGCAACTGACCGAGCCCGGCAACAGCGGCAGCAAACCGTATGTCCTCGCCCGCGCTGTCAAATGTCTCGAGAACATCCGCTCTCGTAATCGGCCGCTCGATGAGATTGCTTTCGTCTTCATCGGGAAGTTTGTAGCGGATACGCAAGAACGCGAGTTCATTGGACGCATCCTCCGCTTCGTCTTGCGTACTTCCATAACGTAGTGGGTCGCTCAATAGCGCGTCACTGCCCACAGGAGTGACTTCGTAGAGCGCGGTGACCGTGTGGCCGCTGCCGATATCGCCCGCATCGACTTTGTCGTTGTTGAAATCCGTCCGATCAAGAATTCGAGTCTCGTAACCGATCAATCTGTATTCGGATATTTGCGCCGGATTAAACTCAACTTGCAGCTTCACGTCTTTGGCAATCGGGAAGAGGGTCCCGCCGATCTCGTCCACCAGGACTTTGCGGGCTTCGTTCAGCGTGTCCACATAGGCCGCGTTTCCGTTGCCCGCCTGAGCGAGCTTTTGCATCATCACGTCGTTGTAATTGCCGCGTCCAAACCCGAGAACGGTCAGAAACGTGCCGCTCTCGCGCTCGCGGGCAACGAAGTCCTCAAGCCGTTCAGGATCGGCAATGCCCACATTGAAGTCGCCGTCGGTCGCCAAGAGGACCCGGTTCACACCGCCGTCGACGAAGTTGGCTTTTGCCAGGCTATAGGCTTGGCGAATGCCCTCCCCGCCGGCGGTGGAGCCGCCCGCATCGAGTTTGTCAAGGGCGGCCAAGATCTTTGTCTTTTCGGTACCTTTCGTCGGCTCCAGCACCGTACCCGCCGCACCGGCATAAACCACCATGGACACTGTGTCGTCTTCTCCCAATTCATTAACAAGAAGCCGCATTGCTTTTTTGAGCAGCGGCAACTTGTTTGGCTGATCCATGGAGCCGGAGACATCAAGGAGGAGGACCAGGTTCAGGGGAGGACGCTCCGCCGTGGGAATATCGAAGCCTTTGATGCCGATATGGAGTACTTGCGTGTCCGCATTCCATGGCGTTTCATAGACTTGCACCGAGGGTTGGAAGGGTTTCGATCGATCCTCCGGCAGCGGATAGTCATAGTTGAAATAGTTGATCAGTTCTTCCACGCGGATGGCGTCTTTCGGCGGAAGCGTTCCGTCGTTCAGATAGCTACGCATCACACCATAGGACGCTGTGTCCACATCGATGCTGAACGTTGAGACCGGCTCTTCACTGACGAGTTTCACCGGGTTTGGGTCAACGTCTTCATAACGCTCGGTGTCTTGGGGGTTCACGTTTGGCTTTGGCGGGAGAACATCGCCCGGGGGCATCCCGGCAACCATATCGTATGCGACGGAAGCGTTCGCTTTCCTCTCTTGCGATGTGACGATAATCTGTTGAACGGGCTCGGGCGCCGCTTCTGCTTCTTCCGTTGTGGAGAGCTCGGGTGCTTCGCTCACAACGGTTCTGTCATCTTGGTCGGTGGTGCCCCCGGTTTCCGTGTCTTGGGTACACGCGGCCACGAAAAGGAGTGAGGCTGTTAAGGCGATAACACTCACCGACGCTTTGAGATTTGAGGCTGAATTATACATTGTTGAATCCTTGTTGATGTCCATTAGAACCGATCGAGGAACCGCCGCGAGAGAGGTTTCTCGCCTTCACTCGGAATGGCTTCGGCATCCTCAGCCAGCCGAACCAATTGAATAAACTCGGCCCGATAGCCAAATGGGTCTTCGCCTTTGGCGGCCTGGGCGATGTCGACCACACGGTCGAATGAAAAGTCATCTGTATAAGGAGTGCCTCTCATTAGGTGTCCCAGTCCTGCGACAGCCGCGGCGAACCTGATGTCGATGGCCGCTTGGTCAAACTGCGGAATGACGTCGGCCTTTGTTATTGGCCTCTCGATCAATTGGCTGGTGTTTTGATCGGGCAGCTTGTAACGAATCCTGAGATATGCGAGCTCGTTAGAAACTGTGGACACCTTTTTCTGCTCGGTTTGATAGCGTAACGGATCGGTCAACCTGGACGGAGAGCCCACCGGCGTCACTTCATAGAGTGCCGTAACCGTGTGACCGCTTCCGATGTCTCCGGCATCGACCTTATCGTTTTTGAAGTCGGTACGATCTAAGATGCGGGTTTCGTATCCGATGAGGCGGTATTCGGCAATTTGAGCGGGATTAAACTCAACCTGAATTTTCACATCTTTTGCAATTGGAAACAATGTGGCGGCAATTTCATCCGTCATGACTTTGTGGGCCTCATTCAAGTTGTCGATATATGCCGCGTTTCCATTTCCGGACTGAGCAAGCTTCTGCATCATCACATCGTGGTAGTTCCCGCGTCCAAATCCGAGAACCGTCAGGAATACTCCGCTTTCGCGTTTTCGTTCAACGAAGCCTTTGAGCCGTTGCGGATCCGAAATGCCCACATTGAAGTCACCGTCCGTAGCAAGAACAACGCGGTTCACGCCGTCTTCGATAAAGTTGGCTTCAGCAAGCTCATAGGCGCGTCGGATGCCTTCACCTCCCGCCGTCGAGCCGCCTGCGTGTAGTTTGCTCAACGCATTCAAAATCTTCTCTTTTTGAGAGCCTTTTGTGGGTTCAAGCACAGTGCCGGCTGCTCCCGCATAGACGACCATTGAAACCGTGTCTTCCGGTCCGAGCTGGTTGACCAAGAGGCGCATTGTCTTCTTGAGAAGGGGGAGTTTTTTGGGCTCGTTCATCGAGCCGGAAACATCGAGCAACATAACCAGATTGAGAGGCGGCTGATCGATTTGCGGAATATCAAATCCCTTTATACCGATATGCATCAACTGTGTGTCCGCACGCCAAGGCGTGTCATAAACGTGAATGGAAGGTTTAAAGGGCTGGCGGGGGTTTTCTGGTAAGGCGTAGTCATAGTCGAAGTAGTTGACGAGTTCTTCGATGCGAATGGCGTCTTTGGGCGGGAGCGTGCCGTCTTGGAGATAGCTTCGCATCACACCATAAGACGCCGTATCGACGTCGACACTGAACGTTGAGACCGGTTCTTCAGCCGTTATCTTGACCGGATTATCCTGGAATTCTTCGTAGCGCTCCGTGTTCGGCTCAACGTAGGCGGAGGCGACGCGTCCGGAGTAGCCTTGGGGTGTCGATAAACTGACTGCTTCAATTTGGGGGGTGCAGCCGACGAGAAATGCTAAAGCAGTTGGCAGAATAACAACAGGTGTTGCGAATCTGTTCGCAGCATGACAAATGGTCATTCGGTTCCCTCTCAACGCGATGTGGTCGACTTGGGAACCGAACATGCAAAATGCTTGGCAAAAATGGGGCGATGTCAGGGCGATTGTTTCAGTTGTTTCAACGAGAGATTATCTCCCCTGCAAAGCAAGGGAGATAATGATACGTAAGCAGAACAAGTGTGACGTTGTCGGTTAGGTGATCTAACCCGTTAAGCGGCCGGTGCTTCCTGCATCCCGCGCACCAGTTTGCCCGGCAGGGCGCCGGTAGGCAGGTTGTCCTTGTAAATCATCTGTCCCGAAACGAATGTGGCCTCAATCCCGTCCGCATTTTGCAGGAAACGGCTGCCGCCCGCGGGCAAGTCATGGACAATATGGGGCGTCTTGAGCTTCAGATTGTCGAAGTCGATGATGTTGATATCAGCCTTCATCCCCGGCGCCAACAAGCCACGATCATTCAGAGAAAAGAACTCCGCAGGGTCATGGGTGATCATACGGATGCCTTGAGCCAAATCGAAGAGCTGTTCGTCGCGCACCCACTTGGTCAGCAAGAAGACGTTCGCGCTGGTGTCGCAGATGGACCCTACATGAGCGCCCCCATCGCCGAGGGCGGTCACCGTGTGAGGATGCTTCAAAAGCTCGGAAATTGTCGCTTTCGATTTGCTGGTCGCAGGGATGTAGACGAGGTTTTGTCCATCGTTCTCAAGGAAATAATCATAAAGCCAGCTCTGCGGATCCTCGCCGGCTTTTTGAGCCTGAACCGCGACGCTGCGCTCATTGTCGGGCAAGTAGTCGATAGGATCATCCATCGGATACATCAAATGGTAGCTATCGCTAAGCAGTTTCACAAAGATATGCGGGTTTTCGTTTTCTTCTTTCAGAATTTGCGCCTTGATCTGTGGATCGCTCAGTTTAGCAAACTTGTCTTCCCACGGAAGGTCCGCATATTTCATGAAGGTCGGCCGGTGATAGAAGGGACTCATCGTCGCCGGATGGCCCATCAGGATACCGACAGGCCGCGAGATAACTTGGCCTCTGATGTCGAGCCCCGCTTCTTGGGCGGCTTCAATGCGGTGCAGGTGCTGTTTCCAAGCTTCCTTTTCCTGGTTCATGCCGTCCGTCGGTGCCGACACAGGGACAAGTGTGAACGTTCCTTTGGCGCCGGTCTTGGCGCTTGTTTCCCGCAAGATGTCAAATTCTTCTTCCGGATCTTTGAAGTCGGAGATGAACTGCATCACCTGACCTTTTTCCCCCGACAAGCTCTCACCGAGCTGTTTCATCTCGGCGGCGGCCGCCTCAAAGGTCGGAACGTGATCGCCCGTTGCGCTTAAGTGCAAGAGGGTACGTGAGCTAGACAGTCCCATCGCGCCGGCTTCGACACCTTCTGCAAGCAGAGCTTTCATCTGCTCAATGTCCTCGGGCGTCGCCGCTTGCCGGTTCACGCCGCGCTCACCCATGACATAGACCCGCAATGGCCCATGGGGCAGGAACGCAGCAATGTCGATGTCCCGCTCCATCTCATCAAGGGCGTCCAGATATTCCGGGAAGCTTTCCCACGTCCAGGGAATGCCCTCGGCCATGGCGGTGCCCGGGATCTCTTCCACACCTTCCATAAGCTTGACCAGCACATCCCGGTCTTCCGGTTTGCAGGGTGCAAAGCCGACACCGCAATTGCCCATGACCACTGTCGTCGTCCCGAGATTCGACGAGGGGTTGAGGTGTTTATCCCACGTGGCCTGACCGTCATAATGCGTGTGAACGTCCACAAAGCCCGGCGTCACCGCCTTACCTCCCGCATCGATCTCTTGTTCCGCAGTTCCTTCGATGCTTGGTCCCACGGCGGCCACTTTTCCGTCTTTAACGGCCACATCACCTCTGATGGGCACATTGCCGGTTCCGTCGTAGATTTCGCCGTTTCGGATGATGAGATCGAAGTCAGACATTTGGGATTTACCTCAATAATTGACCTAAGTTCAGAATAGCAGAAGGACGAGCCCCCTGACAATAATTTCGGGTGCATAGGGCTTTTGGCCTGATATCGCCTGCTAAACCCAACCGCCGGCGATGTTGAGCACTTGGCCCGTGAAGAATTCGGTTTCATCGTCCACCAGAAAGCGCACAAGGGCGGCCACTTCTTCCTGTTTGCCGAGACGCCCCACCGGAATTTTGCTCAGCACACGCGGCCCCTTAACCGGATCGTTCATCAGCGCGTTGGGATAATAGTCCTCACTATACACATAATTGGGCGCGATCGCGTTCACTTGGATATGGTCCCGGGCCAGTTCCAAGGCGAGCGTACGGATCATGCCGTTGATCGCCGAGCGGGCCGCGGCATAGGGCGTGAAATTGATAATGCCGCCTGCCGGCCCGGAGGACGTGAGGTAAACGATCTTGCCGCCACCTTGCTCTTTGAGGGCGGGTACAAATTCCTTTGTGAGCTCGTATGGAAAGAAGAAGAGCTGCTCGAACGTCTCGCGGACTTTGTCGAGGTCGGCCTCTTCGATGGGCATGCGCAAGGCCGGATAGGCACTGTTTGCCACAAGCGCAGTTGTGGGCCCCGCCTTGTCATCGACTTCGATCTTGATGTCTTTGGGTGTTTGCGCGGCAAGCGCTACGGCGCCTTCATAGTCCTTCTCGAACGATCGGCGCGCCGTCTCATCGGTAAAGGAGAGGTCGTGACACAGAACTTGATATCCAACATCGAGGAGCGCTTGGGTGCCCGCCCGCCCGATAAAGTGCATGACATCGGTCATCACCGCCACTTTGCCTGTCATTTTCTATCCTTCCCTAGGTAAAATTGCCCGCGTAAGCTAAACAAACAAAAGAGCCGGTCAAGCAGTTGGAGAAAGCCAAGCAAATGCGGATTGTTTCCCTCATCCCCAGTGCCACGGAGATCATCTGTGCCTTAGGCGCCCGCGAAAGCTTGGTCGGCGTATCCCACGAATGCGATTATCCCTTGGGCGTGGAAGGGCTGCCCAGCTGCTGCGAGCCCAAGATCCAAGTGGACCGCCCCTCCGGAGAGATTGACCAGTCGGTCAAGACGATTGTTGAACAAGGCTTATCCGTCTACCGCGTATTAGGGGAGATCCTCAAAGACCTGCGCCCCGACGTCATCGTCACCCAAACCCAATGTCAGGTGTGCGCGGTTGATGAACCGGAACTGAAAGCAGCAGTGGGGGAGTGGCTCGATTACGAGCCGTCCATTGTTGCCCATAACGCCAACCAAATCCGCGATTTGTGGTCGGACATAACCGACACGGCCGAAGCTTTGGCGATTCCAAAGGGAGGCGACGATCTCATCCGAGCTTTGCAAATCCGGCTACAGAATTTGGCAAACGCGGTCCACGGACATTTACGGGACAAACCGAAGCCCCGCGTCCTCAATGTTGAGTGGATGGACCCCATTATGATCGCCGGCCACTGGATGCCCGAGCTTGTAGAGATTGCCGGCGGAGACCCGATGCTGAATGAACCGGCCGGTGCATCTCGGACAGTGACACTGGAAGAGATCGCGGCCGCGGACCCGGAGGTCATTCTCGTTCAACCCTGCGGCTTCAGTCTGGAACAGACGACAAAACAATTGGCCGAACTCACCGATTTGCCCGGCTGGTCAGACCTCGGAGCGGTCCGGACCGGGAAGGTCTATCTTTGCGACGGCAATCAGTACTTTAACCGGCCCGGCCCGCGTTTGATTGAAACGACGGAAATTATAGCAGAGATCTTGCATCCCGACGTTGTAAAGCTGGGATATGAGGGAAAAGCATATGTGGCGGCGCCCATGGTCTAGCGCCGAGCGTCATCCCCGACAAGCAAACGAAGTTTGCGCCGGTCGGGGATCCAGTAGCCCGCGGCCTCTGCGTGCATTTGCAGCCGCCCAGGGCGCACTGGATTCCGGCTCTAGCGCTCGCACAACGGCTGGAATGACGATCCTCCTAACGAAGAAGGAATGCAGCTTTGCATTCTAAGAGCGCACAAGGAAACAACATGGAACTCAAAACCATTCTTTACGATGTCCAAGACCGCATCGCGACCATAACGCTGAATCGTCCCCATCGCATGAACGCTTGGACCGGCAGGATGCACACGGAATACCGCTATGCGCTCGACCAGGCAGATCGCGACGGCAATGTGAGTGTGATCGTCGTTACCGGCGCCGAAAATAGCTTCTGCGCTGGCGCCGATACCGCAGCTCTTGAGGGCCATGCGGCAAGGGGTGGCTATGATGCGGGCACGGCGCCCGATATCGTCACACCTGGCAAGGGCGATTTTTCACCTTTTCAGGAGAACTTCTCCTATCATTTCGCGCTGGAAAAGCCTGTCATTGCGGCCATTAACGGACCGGCCGCGGGGGTGGGACTCGTCCTCGCGTGTTTTGCCGATTTGCGTTTTGCCGTAGAGGGCGCGAAATTCACCACTGCCCACGGCCGTTTTAATCTGCCGGCGGAGTACGGTCTCTCCTGGCTTTTGCCGCGTCTGATAGGTTTGACGAAAGCCAACGATTTGCTTCTCTCGAGCCGCGTGTTCCTAGCCGAGGAAGCGATGGACTTAGGTCTTCTGAATGGGGTGATGTCCCGCGAAGAGCTTGTGCCCTATGTCTACGATTACGCTCGGACATTGGCGGAAAAGGTTTCGCCTGGGTCTCTCAAAGAGACCAAGCGGCAGATCTACACGGACCTGCACCGGGATGTTGGCGAAGCGGTGCGCGAGGCCGATCAACTCTTGTCTGAAATGGTGAAGTCGCCCAATTACAATATTGGCGTCAAGGCTTTTATGAAGAAGCAGAAGGCCGATTGGGAGTATGGGGAGTAGTGCGCCTCATCAATAGATCGCCGATCACGGCCCCTCATCCCAACCTTCTCCCCGCCCGCGGGGAGAAGGAGCCCGTTTGTGCACCGATTGATTCCCTCTCCCCATAAATGGGGAGAGGGCTAGAGCCGTTTTGGTTTTGACGGAAACACAAAACGGCTCCAGCCTCCTTGTTTTGCGCGTTTCCTGACGGTGAACCGGGTTCCACTTCACCTGGAAACGCTCTAGGGTGAGGGGCTGAACGAGGCAAAGCTGGAAATCACTCTCTCCGCACTTTGTCCAGCGCTTCCGGCGTATCGATGTCTGTCAATACGGCAATGTCATCCATGGGCACATCGCGAACAAAATCCCGGTACTGACCGATCAGGTGTTTGGCGCCTGTATCGCCCGCAGCCTCGAGCATCTCAGGAATAAACTCGGCGGCCCACAGCACAGGATTGCCGCGTTTGCCCTCGAATGTGGGAACGCAGATTTTTCCATCTTGTGCCGGATCGAATTTCGAGATGAGCGCGTCAATCGTTGGTGCTGAGACAAAAGGCATGTCGCCCAGGCAAACGAGAACCGCGTCGATATCGCCGCTGAGGTTAGAAAGGCCGCAGAGCAGCGAAGTGCTCAGGCCTTCAGCAAAGTCCGGATTGAGTACGAACTCTAGATCAAGACCTGCAAGTGCTTTTTTGACCGCCTCGCTTTCATGCCCCAGCACCACCGTCACACTATTCGCTTGGCTCGAAAGGACACCCTCCACCACATGTCGGACCATCGCTTTGCCGTTTACTTTGGCCAGAAGTTTGTTTTCCCGACCCATGCGGCGCGACTGTCCTGCCGCGAGCACAAGAGCAGCAACTCTTTTAGGCTTTTCCTCTGGTATCCGATGGTGTCCCTCCCGGGGCGAGGGGCGGATCGGAATCTCTTTAAGGAGTCCGCCAACGCCCAAGGTCATGATATCGTCGGGCACGATCGGCAAATTCGCATGCAGACGGGCAAGAACCCAGTCGGCACCGTTCAGTTTAGGGGATCTCGCACAGCCGGGCAGACCCACTACGGGAACGCCCTCCAACTCGGCCAACAGCAAGAGGTTGCCGGGGTCCACAGGCATGCCGTAGTGGATCACGTGCCCGCCTAACTCGGTGATCGCCGATGGGACCACATCTTCCCGGTCAGCGATCGCCGAAGCCCCGGAAATCAAGAGGATGTCCGGACCCGCTTCCAAACACGTGCGCGCCGCGTCCTTGATGGCGTCCGCAGAATGGTCCGCCTCACGATGGGCCGTCAGTACACCGCCCAAGGAATTAACCCGGCTCCTTGTGATGTCCAGAGTTTTTTCGATCACCGACCGCTTTGTGCCCTCCACTTTAGTTGAAATGAGCGCAACACGCTTTTCAGCAAACGGAGCGACGGATAGCGCGGCGGTATCTTCCAAAAGTTTCAGCGCTTTAATGACTGCGGTCTTCGGGATGGAGTAGGGGATGATCTTCACGGTTGCGATGAGCTGGTCTTTGCCGACCGTTTCGTCCGGAAGCAGTGTTGCGACGGTCAGGCCTTCGTGAATGCGGTTGAGTTGGTGGATGTGCTCCGCGTCAAGCGTCAGAACACCCGCCGATTGGGCGTGGATGTTGCACCTGCCGGTTCCGACATCACGCACGGCGGTGAACGGCCCGGCAAGCGGGGCAGAGATCTGCCCGGCAGCCAAATCCTCGTGAACATCGTTCTCGTCCAGCCGCGCCGCAAAGACGCTAGTGTGCCCCGCTTGCTCTAAGTCTTGGACGTCTTGTTCAGACACCACGCGGCCCTTACGGATCTTTTTTGAGCTGCAGTCAACAGAGTGGATGAGAATACATCCCACCGCATCCGCCAGAGGGAAAGTGCCAACTCTCATGACGATGGTTGACCGCGAAGCGCTTCGGTCATTTGCGCCAAGATGGAGACGGCGATTTCTGCCGGGCTCTTCGCCCCAATAGCAAGACCCACCGGCCCGTTTATCCGCGCCAACACCTCGGCCCCATGCCCCAAACCTTCAAGACGCGTAAGCCGTGCACTGTGTGTTTTCTTACTCCCCAAAGAGCCGATGTAGAAGCACTTTGAATTCAAGGCGCGGTCCAAGGCGGGGTCATCTAGTTTTGGATCATGCGTCAGAGTTACGACAGCAGTCCGTGTCGTGATTGTTAGCCCGTCTAAGGCCTCGTCGGGCCACTCTTCGACCAAATGAATACCGGGGAATCGATCAGAGGTGGCGAACGCGCTCCTTGGATCGACGACGGTCACGTCGTACCCAGCCAGAACCGCCATCTGCGAGAGCGGTTGGGCAATATGGACAGCGCCCACAATGATGAGAGTGAGCGGCGGATTGAAAACGTTGATAAAGACACGGCCTTCGCCGGTTTCCACCGCCGCGCTGCGATCGGACGCCAAGGCGCTCTCAATGGCTTGGCGCAAATCGCTGGGCTGCCGGTCAATGGCCTCACACGATAGAAACCGGGTGCTCCCGGTGCTGAGCGCGGTTAGGGTCACACACGGCGTGTGATCAGCTTGCGCCTGATTGAGTTGCTCAAGTATCTCGCGTTTCATTCCGGTCCGTTGTGTATGACCTAGCTGGCAAGGACAGGGTCCACATAGATTTGGATTTTCCCTCCGCACGCAAGGCCAACTTCCCAGGCCTTGGTATTGCTCACGCCGTAGTCCAGGAGTTTGGCTTGCCCGGTTTCCATCGCATCGAGCGCCTCTTCGACCACGGCACCTTCGATACAGCCCCCGGAAACAGACCCCACAAAGTCCCCGTTTTCGTTGATCCCCAATTGGCTGCCGACGGGTCGCGGCGCAGAGCCCCAGGTTTCGATCACGGTGGCGAGCGCTACGCTGAGACCTTCATCCTGCCAGGCCAGGCATTGTCCAATGATATCGTCAGCCGAATGAGCCATCAGCTTGCCTTCTCGACCGCTCGCTTCGCCATGACACCCACTAAATGAGCCCGGTAGTCGGCGCTCGCATGGAGGTCGCTATTGAGGCTTTCCGGTGACTGGCGAATGGCCTCGATGGACCCCGGCGAAAAGTCGGAGGCAAGCGCCTGTTCCATCTCCATCTGCCGGAACACGCTCGGCCCGGCCCCAGTTACCGCAACCCGGGGGCCCGACGCATACTGAGCGACCATCACGCCGACAATGGCATAGCGGGAGGCAGGGTTGGGAAACTTCATGTAGGCCGCCTTTTGCGGGACCTTAAAGTCGACACCAACGACAATCTCCGTTTCGCTGAGCGCTGTCTCAAACATGCCGACAAAGAATTCCTCCGCCGACAATGAGCGGTCCGTGGTGTGGATCGTGGCATCCAGGCCCACACAGGCCGCAGGATAATCTGCCGCCGGATCGTTATTGGAAATTGATCCGCCCAGAGTTCCCATGTGACGAACATGAGGATCGCCGATCATGCCGGCAAGATCCGCGAGGGCCGGAAGAGCGGACCGAATTTCACTCGATGAGGCAACGTCCGCATGCTTCTCTCCAGCTCCGATGGAGAGAACGTCGCCGGAAACGGCTATACCCTTAAGCTCAGCAAGCGACCCGATATCGATGAGGTCCGAGGGCATGGCTAAGCGTTGTTTCATCGTCGGCAACAGGGTCTGCCCGCCGGACAACAGCTTGCCGTCATCGGCGCCCGCAAGCAGCGCCTTCGCTTCGTCGAGGGAACCTGCTTTTTTGTAGTTGAATTCGTACATGCTGAATTCTTTCTCCCCGTCAAAGGCCGTTTGCCGCGCGCCAGATTCGTTCCGGCGTTGCAGGCATTTCGATCGAGTCGACGCCCAAGGCATTGATAATAGCATTGATGACGGCCGGAGTGGCTCCGATGGCGCCTGCTTCGCCGCAACCTTTCATGCCGACCGGATTCGACGGACACTCCGTGACCGTCATACCGACGTCGAACGAGGGCACATCGTCCGCCCGCGGCATGGTGTAATCCATGAAGGATCCCGTCACCAACTGCCCGCTTTCTTTGTCATAGGTGCAGCCCTCCAAGATCGCTTGTCCAATGCCCTGAACGAGGCCGCCGTGAACCTGTCCCTCGACGATCATCGGATTGATAACGGTGCCGAAGTCATCCACAGCGACGAACGCGGCAATGTCCAGCTCGCCCGTCTCTGGGTCGATTTCCACTTCGCAGATGTGGCACCCCGCCGGGAAGGTGAAGTTCGACGGGTCGTAAAAGCAACTCTCCTTAAGGCCCGGCTCGATTTCGTCTGTTGGAAATCCATGGGCGGTGTAGGCCGCGAGCGCGATTTCGCCGAAGGCCAAGGACTTGTTGCTGTCTTTGCCCAAAAAGAGTCCGTCTTCAAAATCGACCGAGTCCGCAGGAACCTCCATCAAGTGGGCGGCGATCTTTTTGCCTTTTGTGATGACCTTATCACAAGCCACTGTAATCGCCGACATGCCAACAGCGCCCGACCGCGAACCGTAAGTGCCCATGCCGAATTGAACTTTGTCCGTGTCCCCATGAACAATTTCGACCGATTCAATGGGAATACCGAAGCGATGGGACACAAGCTGCGCAAAAGTCGTCTCGTGCCCTTGGCCGTGTGAGTGGCAGCCGGTAAGCACCTCCACATTGCCGGTCGGGTTCACCCGCACTTCTGCCGACTCCCAGAGGCCGACGCCCGCGCCGAGAGAACCGACGGCCGCCGAAGGGGCAATGCCGCAGGCTTCGATATAGGTCGAAAAACCGATGCCGCGTTTCTTGCCGGCCGCTTCCGATTGGGCCTTACGGGTCTCGAAGTCGCTATATCCGATACGTTCCAATCCCTCCTCAAGAGAGGCGTGATAGTCACCCACGTCGTAATTCATGATCACGGGCGTCTGGTAGGGGAATTGGTCGATGAAATTCCGTTTACGGAGATCCGCAGGATCGATACTAAGTTCGCGGGCCGCCTTTTCGACGATGCGCTCAAGCAAATAGGTCGCTTCCGGCCGGCCGGCACCCCGATAGGCATCAACGGGAGCGGTATTCGTATAGACTCCATCGACTTCCACGTAGATAGCCGGAATTTGGTATTGCCCGGACAAAAGAGTGCCATAGAGATAGGTCGGCACCGCAGATGCGAACGTGGACAGGTAGGCTCCCAGATTGGCAATAGTCTTAACCCGCAGTCCGAGAAATTTACCGTCTTTGTCGAGAGCAAGTTCCGCCGAGCTGATATGATCCCGGCCATGGGCATCGGCGAGAAACGCTTCGCTCCGCTCCCCCGTCCATTTGACGGGCTTGCCGACCTTTTTGGCGGCCCACAAGCAGACCACTTCCTCCGCATAAATGAATATCTTTGACCCGAAGCCGCCGCCTACATCCGGTGCGATGACCCGCAGCTTGTGTTCGGGCGCCAGTCCGACGAACGCGGAAATGACAAGGCGGGCCACATGGGGGTTTTGGCTGGTCGTATAGAGGGTGTAATGATCCTCCGCCTGATTGTACTCGCCGATAGCCGCGCGCGGTTCCATCGCATTGGGTATGAGACGGTTGTTTGTGATGTCCAATTTGGTAACATGATCGGCCTTGCCAAACGCATCATCCGTGGGCTCCTTTTCGCCGAGCTCCCACTCAAAGCACACATTGTTTGCAGCTTCCTCGTGGACGGGGTTGGCGCCGCGTACGCTTTCCAAATCGACCACAGGATCCAACTCTTCATAGTCGACGCCCACCAGTTCCGCCCCTTGGCGGGCAATGTGGTTCGTTGTGCCAATGACGACGGCCACATGGTCGCCGACATAGCGGACCTTGTCGACGGCGAGGGCCGGGTGCTCTCCGGCGATCATGTCGCTGCCGTCTTTCGACTGCACGGTCCAACCACAGATGAGGCCGGCGATCCCGTCCTCTTTGAGTTGCGCGCCAGTGAGCACAGCTAACACCCCTTCAAGCTCCAGAGCGGCGGACGCATCGATCTCTTTTATGCGCGCGTGAGCAACCGGGGAGCGCACGAAGGCCGCATAGACTTGACCCGGGCGAGCAATATCATCTGTATACTGCCCTTGACCTGTGATGAAGCGTTTGTCTTCTTTTCTCTGGATTGGAGCGCCGATGCCGGTGAAATTTGGTTTCGAAATCATGTCAGCTTGCCATCTGTTCAGCGGCGGATTTAATCGCCTTGACAATATTTTGATAGCCGGTGCACCGGCACAGGTTTCCTTCCAGCTCTTGCCGGATTGTTGGTTCATCTAAATCGGGAATACGGCGTATCAGATCAACCGCGGACATAATCATGCCGGGGGTACAGAACCCACACTGTAGCCCGTGATACTCTCTAAAGGCGGCCTGAACCGGGTGAAGCGTGTCACCATCGGCAAGGCCTTCGACCGTCGTGATGTTGCAACCCTCCGCTTGCGCGGCGAGCATCGTGCAAGACTTTACGGCTTTGCCGTTCACATGCACCACGCAGGCGCCGCATTGACTGGTATCACAGCCGATATGGGTGCCGGTTAAGCGGAGATGTTCACGCAAATAGCTGACGAGAAGAGTGCGATCCTCGACATCCGCGGAACGCTCTTCACCATTTACCGTCGTCTTTACAGAAATCATTCAGTCCCACTCCTTTAGGAGAGCGGCTCGGTGCGCTCACTGTTGGAAGGCTTGCGTTAGGAATATGAGAAAAGCAAGAAGCGTCGTCAATGCAACGATCCAAATGAGCGGGGGCACGGCTTGTTCTTCGCCAGGTTCCACGTCCGGCTCAATCTTTGTGGCACCCGCGCCGTCGCTTGCGATGTCCGACAGCGTCCCAAAGAAGTCATCAGCCATCTTCTTGGCGGTTGCATCGATGAAGCGTTGCCCGATCTGGGCCAGTTTGCCACCGACGGTCGCATCCACGTCGTAGTGAAGAAGAGTGCCGTCTTCGTGAGGGGCGAGATTGACAAGTGCAACGCCCTTTGCGAAGCCCGCCGCCCCGCCTTTCCCTTCTCCGGACAGTTTATAGGCATTGGGCGGGTCCATCTCCGACAAGAGAACCTTGCCGGTAAACTTCGCCTTTACGGGACCGACACTTGCTTGGACGACCGCGTCCATCTCCTGCTCGTTCACTTTCTCAATCGATTCGCAGCCTGGGATCGCTTTTTTCAAAATTTCCGGATCGTTGAGCGCATCCCAGACCCGCTGCTGACTGGCGGGGATTGAATATTCGCCCGAGAACTTCATTCAGATTTGTCCCTAATTCCTTGGTCTGGCGTTGTTTAGCGAGAAATCCACGGAAGGTCACTCCCCTGCAATGGCTGCTTGGTTAATTCAGTTTACGCCCCGTTAACATTATCGGCGTCTTCTAGGACTCGGCGGGTCATTTTGGGACACCCGCCGAAAGTTCGATAGCGTAAAAAGTTCAGGAATTGCGTATCAGTTTTCTACTATTAGGAAAATCACAGCTTCAAAATTATCTTGAAACGCGAATTCTCGGATGCTGTGATTAGTTTTGTGGTAACTTTACGTGAGCCTTTTTCAACTGCGCTTGCGTAGGAAGAGGGGAGCACCTTGGCATGACCCAATTTGGTGGCTCTGAGATAAATGGTTCTCGCATGAGTGCGCTTGAGGTCCGGGGCACCGTCAAGTGGTTCGATGCGGTCAAAGGCTATGGCTTCATCATCCCCGCCGACGGTTCGGGCGACATCCTGCTTCACATGACGTGTTTGAAAGAAGCGGGACACACAATCGCTCACGAGGGCGCGACCGTTGTGTGCGAAGCCGTTATGAGCTCGAAAGGTCTGCAAGCCAAACGAGTCTTGTCTTTAGATAACAGCACGGCCATTGCACCGAGCGAAGAGAGCTCGGCCTCACGTACGTCGGCGCACATTGTCGCCGGAGAAGACTTTGAGCGTGCTGAAGTCAAATGGTTCAATCGCGCAAGGGGGTTTGGGTTCTTGACCCGGGGTCCGGATACCGAAGATATCTTCATTCATATGGAGACCTTACGCCGAAACGGCATTCGAGAGCTCCAAGAAGGGGACCGGGTACAAGTTCGGTTTGGGACTGGCCCCAAGGGGCTCCAGGCAGCCGAAATCAGGCCGGACGAGCACCATTAGGCTCTAGAATTGAGTTGCTTATCGGCGTCTTGAACGTGATAAGCAACGCATGACCGCTTACTTCGATTGTCCGCCCGGCCGGGCTCGTATGCCGATGGGGCAGCGACTTGTCCGGACGTGTCTTCTCATGCTCGCCCTCATTTTGGCTTCAGCCTGCCAGGCTGACTCAGCCAAAGACGATCAGGTCCAGGGGAGCTATGATGAAGAGCTGTTCGTGGTCACCGATCAGGGCCGAACCCGCTTCGAAGTCGAATTGGCGGATTCTGTAAAAGAACGTCAGATAGGGTTGATGCATCGGTCCGTCCTTCCCGAAGACGCGGGCATGCTGTTTATTTTCGATACGGATCAAGAAGTCAGCATGTGGATGAAAGACACCCTCATTCCTCTCGATATGCTGTTCCTTGATCGCAAAGGCAAAATTGTCTCCTTTGCCGAAAACACTGAGCCCTTCTCAACGCGCAATATCACTTCAAAAGTGCCGGTGCGCGCAGTGCTTGAGTTAAATGCCGGCACAATGAAACGGCTTGGTGCAAAACGCGGCGACCGGATCGAGCATCGCCTTTTCAGTCAGCCCTGATCGCAAGCGTCAGTCAGAGAAAAACGAAACAAGCATCATGAGCAAGGCGGATCCACCGAAGAAAGATATAGAGGCTGTGGACGACGATCCGCCTGAAGGCTTTCAGCTCAGCACGACGCGAGGCCCCTTTTCTACCAACAACGGTCCCTATTATCACAAGAACGCCAAAGACACGTTCTTTCATGGGCTGAGAGTGCGGAAGAAACACTGCAATGCCCACGGCATCATGCATGGGGGCATGATGATGGCATTTGCCGACGGCCTGCTGGCCACCGCGGTCTGGAAAGAAACCGAAACCCGCACCGTGACCGTTAAACTGAACAGCGAATTTCTGTCGATGGCCCGCCCGGGCGATTGGGTCGAAGGAACGGCCTGGGTGACGCGGGCCACCAAGTCTGTGGCCTTCGCCGAATGCCGCGTTTATGTGGGCAAACGCACCATTTTTTTGGCCTCTGCCATCTTCAAACTCATGTCCAAACGCCCCACTTAACTGCGAAGAGATTGTCGTCCCCGACCGGGCGATGATTCATCTCTTTCCAACGCGGATCGAATAAGATAGGTCTCCGGTTCAGTCTGTCGGGGCGTAGCGCAGCCTGGTAGCGCATCTGCTTTGGGAGCAGAGGGTCGGCGGTTCGAATCCGTCCGCCCCGACCAGTTTTCTGAGGACATTTATGCTCGCTCGTA
>JANQPV010000037.1 GCA_028285305.1 Alphaproteobacteria bacterium
AGAGCCGTTTTGGCTTTGACGGAAACACAAAACGGCTCCAGATTCCTTGTTTTGCGCGTTTCCTGACGGTGAACCGGATTCCACTTCACCTGGAAACGCCCTAGCGAGGACGACGAGAGGGCGCCAGCAATTCCCACCCCCGAGCCGAACAGTGTGATGACGAGCGCAGCCGCATCCCGCAGCTCTTAACTGGATCGGCCGCCTTTTGTCTTAATAGGAAATGCCAGCACTCTATTCTGCAGGCTGAGCAGACGCGCGGCGCGCCCTCCGGCGCTCCAACGCGGATCTCATACGGCCGTGCCGTTCCTTTGTGATTGGATACTTCAGAGCAAAGACCGCAGCGATGGTGAAGAAGACAGGCGGGCTGAGCGCAAACACCAAACTCAGTTTGAACAGTTGCGCCGGCGTATTCTCTGCACCCGGTGCCGCATCGAACCCTGCCCACGCCAGCATAAGAAGCGCCAACCAGGGGCCGAACGACAGCGCAATCTTCATGGTGAACGACCAAACGGCAAAAAACATGGCAGCCCGGTTCTCGCCCGTCCGCATCTCATCCAGATCAATGACATCGGCTTTCATTGAGTTGGGGAGCGCATGAAAGGCGCCGCCCGCAAAGCCGGTAATAGCTGAGATTGGAAGCATCCAGTAAAAGTCCCCTTCCCCCAGCAGTAAATACAGTGGACTGAAAAAAGGATAAACCAGCAGAGAAGCAATCCACGCTTTGTGCTTTCCGATCCGATTGGACAGCCAGACCCAAAAAGGAACGCCGCAAAGGCCGGCACCATAAAAGACCAGCAGCATGACAATGCTGCCCCCCTCGTGCCCGATCACGCCGCGGATAAAGAAAACAATTGTTGCTGTGGCAAAGGCTATCCCGACAAAGGAAAAGAAGAACGCCGTCACGAGCCGCCGGAACGGGCCGTTCTTCAACATCATGCGCAGGCCCTTTGTCACCGAGATTTGAACCGGTTTCACGTCCGTGCGTTCGGGAACCTGAGTAACAGTCAAACCAACGCTCATCGGTATCAAGATCAATAGCATGATCCCGATCATGAAGACGACTGCTGGCGTTCCGCCAAATCCGAAATAATAGAGCGCAATGACTGGAATCAGCTTGCTGATCACATTGGCAACCATGCCAATCCACGCGCGCCACCCTGTGATCAAGGACCGTTCGTGGTAGTCGGGTGACAACTCCGCCGCCCACGCATAATAGGGAATGAGCAACATGGTCCAACCGATCCAATACACGATCATCCAGATCAGCAGATACGTTGCATCGACCGGTGTTTGTGGAAAGAACACTTTGTAGACCGCGAGCATCATCACGGGAACAGCGGCGACCATCCAAATCCGGCGGCGGCCCCATCTTGTTTCCGTTTTGTCGCTCAAATATCCGATGACGGGATCGATGATCCCATCGAAAAGCCGCGTGATGAGCCACACATTGGCGACAGCGACCAAACTTACACCGAGATCAGCGCCGTAGTAATTTGGGATGAACGCCGCGACGGGTAGTGCGGCCACCTGGATCGGCATGTCGGACAGGCTATAGAAGAAGAGTGTCTTCTTCGGCAGCTTATCGCTTGCTTCAGCCGACTTTGACATGACCATAGGCTTTCAAAAAGAGGCTCACTTCCTGTATCCTACGGTCAAAACAAGGACGATGACTACTCCCCTTCAAACTCACATAAGGCAATAACGGGCTTGTTCAATTGTTCAAGACGCTTTCGGCCGCCGAGGTCCGGTAGATCGATCACAAAACTGCATGCGACAACATTGGCCCCCGCCTGTTCGAGCAGCTTGATGGACGCCTCTGCCGTACCTCCAGTTGCGATGAGGTCATCAACCAAGAGAATGTGCTCTCCTTTTTCGACAGCATCCACGTGGATCTCTACATGATCAGATCCATATTCCAGCTCATACTCTTGCGAGATTGTCTCCCAGGGCAACTTGCCTTTTTTACGCACGGGAATGAAGCCGACGGACAATTGATGCGCAACCGCGCCTCCTAAGATAAACCCACGCGCTTCGATACCCGCCACTTTGTCGATTTTCGTACCGGCGTGAGGCAGCACGAGCTCATCCACCGTGCGGCGAAATCCCTTAGCATCGTTAAGCAATGTGGTGATGTCTCGAAACATGATCCCAGCCTTGGGATAGTCGGGAATCGTTCTGATGAGTTTCGTGATGTCCATTCTAGTCTCTTTTCACTCCGTCGTCGCCAGCCCGGTTCGCAAGGACACGGCCAGCCACTGCATCGAGTTTCCGCAAAAGTTGGGGGTCCCACATCTCCGCCGATGTGATGATCGCATTGTCGAGAGCGGTCTCGCAGCCGATCGGGGACGGCGCCCGGTCCGGACCCAACTTAGGCGTCACCCGCTTGATCAGCCGTCGCGCATTCTCTGCATTCTGATTAAGGATCTCTATAATCGAACTCACATCCACATTGTCATGATCCGGGTGCCAACAATCATAGTCGGTAACCATGGCCACTGTGGCATAGCCGATTTCGGCTTCTCGTGCGAGTTTGGCTTCCGGCATATTGGTCATGCCGATAACATCACAACCCCAAGAGCGGTAGAGATTGGACTCCGCGAGTGAAGAAAACTGGGGGCCTTCCATGGCCAAATACGTGCCGCCAAGGTGATGCTTGATACCGAGCTCGTTCGAGGCCTCTGCCAGAGCCGATTGAATTTTGGGGCAAATCGGATGGGCCATCGAGACATGGACGACGAAACCAGGACCAAAGAACGACTTTTCTCGTGCATGCGTACGATCAATAATCTGATCAATCATCACAAACGTACCCGGGCTCAAATCCTCTTTAAATGATCCGCACGCGGAAACCGAGATGATATCCGTCACACCCAATCGCTTAAGGGCATCGATATTTGCACGATAGTTGATACTGGTCGGTGTTTGGATATGTCCGCGCCCGTGACGGGGCAGAAACGCCATATCCACGCCGCTGAGCCGGCCTGTTAGAACATGATCGGACGGCTCTCCCCACGGACTGTCGACCACCTGCCATTCAGCATCTTGCAAGCCGTCAATTTCGTAGAGGCCACTTCCGCCGATGACACCGAGAATGGTTTGAGACATGGCCTTTAGCGCCCTCCTCAGTCGCGATTCCGATAGAGCAAGACTTGCACATGCCGCTATGCTTGTCGAGGGACGCCGTGCGCTCCTAATCGTGTCGTCGGCTAGTGATCAATATTCCGCCAGAGACGCTTATAGGACATGTACATTAAGATGGTCAGGATAAAGAGATACGCCAGCACGGGGATCGCCATGGCCTTCCGCGCTTCCATTTTCGGCTCTCCCGCCCAAGTAAGGAACTCAACCACATCTTTCGCCATTTGCTCCTGAGTCGCCACGGTGCCATCCGCGTACTCCACCATTTCTGGAAAGAGCTGGTTGGGCATCGCGATCTGACGACCGGAGAAATAAGGATTGTAGTAGAGCCCCACTTGCATTTCGACCAACGGCGGTACGGGCTTATCGTAACCTGTCATCAAAGCATAAACGTAATCCGGACCGTACTTCCGAGCCTTTGTGATCAGAGACAGGTCGGGCGGAAGTGCGCCCCCATTAGCAGCCCGCCCCTGATTTTCGTTCGTATACGGGTTGGGAAAATAATCGGAAGGTTTACCAGGCCGATCAAACATATCCCCGAATTCATCGGGCCCGTCTTCATAGGTAAATTGAGCCGCGAGCGCTTTCACTTCGTCTTCAGAGAAACCAGGTCCGCCCGGGTCAGACAGATTCCGGAATGCGATCAAATCCATGCTATGGCAGCTTGCGCAGACTTCTCTGTATACTTGGTATCCCCGCTGCAATGCCATGCGATCAAACGTCCCCAACGGTCCGCTGAAATGCCAATGCTGATGGTCCGGGGACTTCTTGTAGCGCAAAGAGGATTGGATATGACCAACAATCTCATCTTCAACACGCGTACGTTCTTCTGATGAAAGCTGAGCAGCCTGATCTCCCAAACTGATCGTAAGCATGGCCCGCACATCATCGCGGGTGAGTTTGTCCAAAGGCTTTTCACCGAAAGTCAGATGAACTTTTTGAGTTGATCCATCCGCAAGCTGAACGTCAAGATCGACATCCGGCGAGGCAGGGCCCGATGCACCTGTTAGACCGACAACGAAGAGGATCGAGAGAAAGAGCTTAGCAATGCGCATTATGGATCATCCCTTCGGCAACTTATTCTGCGGGAACCGGCGCCGGCTTGCCCGTACTATCCGGCTCCAGCTCCGGAGGAGAATCCGGCTTCTTCAACACAGGCTCGGCGATCGAATTGGGCATTTCCCGCGGCGTCTCGAACACACCGAGCAGCGGCAAAATGATCAAGAAGAACGCAAAGTAGTAAATGGTCCCCACACGGGAAACCAAGAGCGCAGCGCCTTCTGCCGGCTGACCACCGGCCCAACCCAGAGCCACGCAAGCCACTACAAACAAGATGAAGAATTGTTGAAAGAGCGGGCGATACCGACCTGACCGCACTTTGGAAGAATCCAGCCAAGGCAAAACGAACAATATGGCAATGGCTGCAAACATCGCAATCACGCCCATGAGCTTGTCCGGCACGGCCCGCAAGATGGCGTAGTGAGGGAGGAAATACCACTCGGGAACGATATGCTCGGGTGTTACGAGCGGATCGGCTTTGATGTAGTTGTCCGCATGTCCAAGCGCATCGGGGAGATAAAACACGAACGTTGCAAACAACAACAAGAAGAGCCCCAGCGCAAAACCGTCTTTGGCCGTATAATAGGGATGAAATGGCACCATATCTTGGTTGCCTTTGGGATCAATTCCCTTGGGATTATTGTTGCCCGGCACATGCAGCGCCCAAATATGCAATGCAACGACGGCGAAAATCACGAACGGGACCAAATAGTGAAGACTGAAAAAGCGATTAAGAGTCGCGTTGTCGACGGAAAAACCACCCCAGAGCCATGTTCGGATACCTTCACCGACCCACGGTATAGCCGCGAACAAATTGGTGATCACCGTTGCCGCCCAAAAACTCATCTGTCCCCAGGGAAGGACGTATCCCAAAAAGGCGGCGGCCATCATAAGCACGAAGATCACCACACCCAGGATCCAGAGTAGCTCTCGAGGCTCCTTATACGAACCGTAGTAAAGCCCACGAAACATATGGATGTACACGGCCAAAAAGAACATGGATGCCCCGTTTGCATGGACATATTGGATTAACCAACCGAACTGAACATCGCGCCTAATATGTTGCACACTGTCGAATGCGTGATCGACATGGGGCGTATAATGCATCGCTAGCACGATGCCCGTAACGATCATGATCACAAGGCAGAACGTTAAAATACCCCCGAAGGTCCACCAATAATTCAAGTTGACGGGTGTGGGATAATCGATGAACGAATCATGAGCCATCCGAACGACTGGTAGGCGCGAGTCGATCCAGCGCGTAAAACCATTGGTGGGTTCATATTTCGATTGATGGTCCATCTTTAACCTATTCTAGCGCCTTAAATATTTGCTCGAGCTGCACACTCGATTATCCAATCAGGATCTTCGTTTCCGACACGAACTGATAGGGAGGGATTTCGAGGTTCTTAGGGGCCGGCCCTTTGCGGATCCGGCCTGACATATCGTAATGAGAACCGTGGCAGGGACAGAACCAACCTTGGAAGTCTCCGCTATTCGCCACCGGAACACATCCCAAATGCGTACACACACCAAGAGCAACGAGCCATTCCGACTGTTGAACACGCTCTGCATCCCGCTGTGGATCTGGGAGCGCATCTACACTGACCGCTTCCATTTGTGCAATCTGCTCCTCCGTCCGCCGACGAATAAAGACCGGCTTGCCTTGCCACAGAACCTTAATGACTTGGCCGACTTCAACCGGCGACAAATCAACTTCAATCGACGCGAGCGCTTTCACGCTTTCCGCAGGATTCATTTGCATGACGAGAGGCCAGGCCACCGCCCCAACGCCCACACCGAACAATGATGCGGTTGCGATATGAAGAAAGTCCCGACGATGCACATCATCATCGTGATGACCGCCTGCGACAGTGTTTTCTGCCATGTGGTTTCCTTTCAGCAGCGACCGGCGACGACTCGCGGTGAGTGACAGCGTGGACTTATTGCACTTTACTTTTGAGTCTGTCTAGGGTTGCCCCATTGCGGCACCGTGACGCATAATTTTCGCGGGAATCCGGCCACTACAGAAGCCGTTCACTCCCACTTGAGCCTAATATTTTGGACTTTCGAACAATGTTTAAAGTGCGCATGAAGTCGCGCCTGACTATTCCGGGCGAAAGAGACTGGAACGAAGACCGGTGCGATGGGTGGCAGTCGGACAATTTCGGACACGCCTGGGTGATCGATGGGGCAACCGGGCTAGTGGCCAAACAATACATCGAGGGCGCACGAAGCGATGCATCCTGGCTTGCAGATGCTCTACAGGAGCACTTGCGACGACAAGATCCAAGCAACCGGGCACTCCCCAATTTCCAAGAGATCCTGGCCTCGCTTCACTGCGCATACGCGTGCCGGACAAAAAACAAACAAGTCCCCGATTTCGCTCTTCCTTCAGCGGCGGCGATGTATGTGCGATGGAACGCCAATCCCACTCCAAAACTTGAGTTCAGTCACCTTGGGGACTGCTCAGCCGTCATCGCTTGGGCAGACGGGAGCATGCAACTCATAGGATCGCTGGCACACGGAGTATGGGAATCACATCTCAATGCCAAGATCGCAGATCTCAATGAGAACGGACGCGACTTTTCGCGGCCCCTCATAGATCAGTTACGTGAAACCGTCGTGGCGAACCGTCAACGGATGAACCAGCCCGATGGATATTGGATTTTTGGAACGGACGCCCGGGCCGCGGAACATATCCAACAGGAAACTGTGACGGTGGGATCAACAGGCCAAATCTTGATGATGACGGACGGATTTTGCAGACTTATTGATCCGTTTCAGTGTTACTCCCCAGCCGGCCTCGTGGAGACCGCGCAAACAAAAGGGCTTGAAGCGCTCATGCATGAGCTAAGGGAGGTCGAAAACGACGACCAACTGTGTATTCGGTTTCCGCGTATCAAACCTTATGACGATGCGGCAGCGCTTCTACTCTCAATTGGTCCTGCCTAGGGGTGGAACGAAGAACCATGCGCCTAGCGCTCTATCAACCCGATATCCCGCAAAACACTGGAGCACTTATTCGGCTGGCCGCCTGCTTTAACGTGCCGATCGAAATCATCGAGCCCTGCGGCTTTCCGCTTTCTGACCGGTCCTTAAAGCGCTCGGCCATGGACTATGCAGAACAGGCCAACGTCATTTTTCGGCAGAGTTGGGATGCGTTTCGGGATGAAGCGCGCTCCAACAATCGCCGTTTGGTTCTTCTCACCACCCAAGGTGACCACTTATTTCATCAGATCTCGTACACACCCGGTGACATACTGCTCACTGGGCGGGAAAGCGCCGGTGTTCCAGACGACGTTCACAGGGCTGCAGATCTTCGAGTCAAAATCCCGATGGCACCAAAGCGAAGATCGTTGAACGTCGCCATGGCAGGTGCCATCGTGCTCGCCGAAGCATTGCGCCAAACGAGCGGCTGGCCGCCGGACACGGAGTAACGGGAGGAAACCATGGGAACAATTGCTGAGTACGATAACTATGATGGCCTGGGACTGGCACAATTGGTCGAAAACAAAGAGGTCACCCCATCTGAGTTGCTCGAAACTGCGATTGCGCGCGCCGACAAAGTCAACCCTGAGATAAATGCCATTACCCAGCGATTTGATGACTTGGCCAAAAAAGCGATCGATAAGGGTCTCCCTTCCGGCCCCTTCGCCGGTGTTCCTTTTCTCCTGAAGGACCTACACCTGCTCTTAAAGGGCACGATCACGACAAGCGGATGCCGTTTGTTCACAGATAATATCGGCGATCACAATAGTACCTTGGTTGACCGATACTTAAAGGCGGGTTTCGTAATCTTCGGCAAGACCAACACACCCGAATTCGGACTCACCGTCACCACCGAACCACAACTCTTTGGTCCAACCCGAAATCCGTGGAGCACAGAACATTCCCCAGGCGGATCAAGCGGCGGCGCAGCGGCCGCAGTTGCGGCCGGCATCGTGCCGATCGCCCACGCCAGTGATGGCGGAGGCTCGGTTCGGCTTCCCGCATCTGCCTGTGGATTATTCGGCCTCAAACCTTCTCGCGGACGCATTCCCGCAGGTCCCGATCGCGGCGAAGGCTGGCATGGGTGTTCAATCAACAACGTGGTTTCACGATCGGTTCGAGACACTGCAGCCGTGTTGGACGCGACCGCCGGACCAGAAGCCGGAGAACCTTACTCCGCTCCCCATAAGGAAGGGACGTTCTTGACGGCATTAACGCAAGCACCTGGCCCATTGCGGATTGCAATTTCCACTCAATCTCCAATCGGCACCAACGTCCACGACGATTGTATCCAAGCCGTCCAACAAGCTGCTAAACTGTGCGAAGATCTCGGCCACACGATCGAAGAGGCGATGCCACCCCTTGATGGCGCCGCATTGTCTCAGGCGCTCGGAACGATCATCGGGGTGGATGTCGCCTCGCGACTCGACCAAGTGGCCGCGGACCGGGGACGCGACATCTCAGACGATGAAGTTGAACTGGTCACTTGGCGCATGGCGCAAAACGGGCGCGAAGCGTCCGGCGTCGACCTTTTGCGCGCCACCCAGTGCATGCACCAAGCAAGTCACCAAATGGCGCGTTTTTTCGAAGCCTATGATCTCGTGTTGGAACCGACATTCGGCCAGCCACCTGTTCCGCTTGGCACCATCAACACGATGGATCAGGACACCGGAAAGTACATATCAACCCTACTCGAAGCTTCGCCGTTTACGTCTCGTTATAACTTAACCGGTCTGCCCTCCATGTCCGTGCCTCTGTCCTGGAACGCCGATGGATTGCCGATCGGCGTGATGTTCACCGGCCAATTTGGCGACGACGCCCGCTTGCTTCAGCTCGCACGGCAGTTGGAGGATGCGCGTCCTTGGTTCAACCGCCGCCCAAGCTTGTGAGTGAGGCGGTGTCAGACCGGCGAAAGTTAACGCTTATAATTTGAGCAACGGGGTTCACCAATCCCTAAGCGGTGCCATGGATAATGCAACGCTGAAACAAAGCTCATGTTGAATCAATTGTTAACCAATGGCGCTCTTTGGAAAACCGATGTTTGGGAGGAAAACGGCCGACGAAGAGACCGTGGTCGAAGACGCGGCCGAAGAATTAGAATATGTCCCGTCCGAGCCGCTCAAACGGGTTCTGCGCGACCGATATCAGCCAGGCATAGCCGAACTTAATCGGCAAAAGGACATGGCAGAACAAGCCATTGGATGTTTCACGAAAGCCACCGAAGCCATCCAATCAATCCGCCCTCTGATCAAAGAGAGCAAAGCGATTGCAATAACCGCGCGCCAGATTCGCTCTGCGGAAAAAAAGGAATTCCTAGCAGATCGATACTCAGGCATCAGGGCGAAAATCGATAAAGCGGCAAAATCCGCAATCTACAAGGACGTTAATCTCGTTGATGGGAGCGGAGCTCGGCTCAGCCTCGGCGCCTCGTCTCACTACAGCGCAAACTTGAACATCTCTTCAATCAATCTGACAACAGAACGAAAAGGGTTGGCTTTACCCCCGGTAAGGTTTCAATTCTCCGAAGCAGTTGAAATCGAAGATATCGTGACGTGTGCCGCGCAAGCCGAAACATACCTTGATTGGGCCGAAGACTTGCTCTGCCAAGAAGCTCAGATGGTGGCGAGCCGACTTTCCGAAGTCGTCAAGCTCGTCAAGCTTAATTCGTAAGAAGAACAACTCTGTTCATTGAGACAGGACGAAGGAAACCAAGATTCCCTGCATTTCTCAACCATTTAGAGAATTTTCCAAGGGCTCCGTTTCCACAAGTTTCGATTTTTCTTCAAAAATTGAACGATTGACACAAGATACTTACGGGCTAGTCTGACCAACGAGTTGGGCTACACACGCAGTTGCGGATCTCCACATGGATTTTGACTTTAACTATCAAGAAATGATGCAGGACGCCCTCCTTTACGGCATTGTTAAGGGCGCGTTGGCGAAAGTTGCAGCCGATGGACTACCGGGCGATCATCACTTTTATATCGTAGTTAGAACTGACTATCCCGGTGCGCAACTTTCAGAGGAATTGAGGCGGCAGTACCCTGAAGAGATTGTGATTGTTTTGCAGCACCGGTTTTGGAATCTGCGTGTTGAAGAAGATTTTTTTGAGGTCGATTTGACCTTTAACGATGTACCGCAACGATTGAAAGTTCCCTTTAAAGCAGTAAAGGGCTTTTTCGACCCAAGTGTCGAATTCGGCCTCCAGTTCGACGTCAACCCTCGCGAGGGCCGCGATGTTGTGGCAGCGGAGGTTGGCGGCTTGGCTCCAAGCGTCGCGAACTCGGAACCGGACTCTGAAGAAGCAGATGCGGTACGCGGACAAATTGTCAGCTTGGACGCCTTCCGGAAAAACTAACCCCCTCTTTGTTCCCCCACATCTTATGCCGCAGCAAACCGAACGGCCCGAACCAAGCAAGTCGGACACCGAAGTCTTAGAGATTATGAAACGCACCAAGAATTGGCCGCCGTGTGCGCAGGTTCTGGGCATCAATGTCTTGGAGGTCAATCAAGCGGAAGGCCGCCTCGTTGCGGAGTTCGATGCAAAGCCCGAATTCTGCAATCCACTCGGCATCATTCAAGGCGGGTTTTTATCGGCGATGTTGGATGAAACGATCTCTCTGACCGGTGTCACCTATTCAGGCCGCCAAAGCACCGTCCCCACGTTGGAGATGAAAGTGAGCTTTCTAAAAGCTGCAAAACCCGGAAAGCTGAAGGTAGAGGCAAAAGTCGTCCGTTTTGGCAAAACAGTCGCCTTCTTGGAAGGCGCCCTCTTCAATGCTGAAAATGAACTCATCGCAACGGCAACCTCCACTGCGAGAGTCGTTCCTTTTCCCAAATAGCGTCAGATCTACACCGCGCTCCGTCCCGGCGCAAAGGTGACTTGCCTCGCTCACGCCCCATGTTAAACCAAGGGCACGGTCACAATCAGCCGAGAGAGAATCATGTCACGTCCCACCCGCCAAGAAACCGATTCATTTGGGCCACTCGACGTCCCCAGCGACAAGTATTGGGGCGCCCAGACACAACGCTCTCTTCAGAATTTCGATATCGGGGGCGAGACCATGCCGCCTCCCCTTATTCGCGCACTCGGGATTGTCAAACGCAGTGCCGCCCTCACCAACATCAAACTTGATAATCTTGAAACGGAAATTGGTAATGCGATTGCCCAAGCCGCGCTTGAAGTAGCGGACGGCAAACTCAACGATCACTTTCCATTGGTCGTTTGGCAAACAGGGTCAGGCACCCAATCGAACATGAACGCCAATGAGGTCATCTCCAATCGGGCAATCGAGATGTTGGGCGGCGAAATGGGCTCCAAGTCGCCCGTCCATCCCAATGATCATTGCAATCGGAGCCAATCCTCGAACGATACGTTCCCAACGGCCATGCACATAGCCGCAGCAGAAGAAGTGAGCCACCACCTCATCCCGGCTCTTCAGAAGTTGAGGAATGCACTCAAGGATAAATCCACAGAGTTTGAAAGTGTGATCAAAATAGGCCGCACGCATCTTCAAGACGCGACGCCCCTAACACTTGGACAAGAGTTCTCCGGGTACGTCGCAATGCTGGACAAGAGCATTAAGCGGATCGAAAGCGCCCTTCCCGCCCTCTTAGAGCTCGCCCAAGGAGGCACCGCAGTGGGCACGGGGCTCAACAGCAAAAAGGGCTTTGCCGAAGGGTTCGCTCAAGAAGTCGCTGAATTCACGAAGTTGAATTTTGTGACGGCTCCGAACAAATTCGAAGCGCTCGCCACACATGACGGCATGGTCGAGGCGCACAACAACTTGAATTCCATAGCGGTCAGTCTTTTTAAGATCGCAAATGATATCCGGCTCCTCGGCTCAGGGCCGCGTTCCGGAATCTCGGAACTCAGATTACCCGAGAACGAGCCCGGCTCCTCAATTATGCCCGGCAAAGTCAATCCCACCCAGTGTGAGGCCCTGACGATGGTGTGTGCTCAGGTCATGGGCAACCAAACCGCCGTTTCAGTTGCCGGATCACAAGGACATTTCGAGCTTAATGTCTTTAAGCCGGTCATCGCATACAACGTCCTCCAATCGATTAAGCTTCTCGGTGATGCGGCAATTTCGTTCACAGACAAATGCGTCGTTGGCATTGAAGCAAATCTTGAGCGCATCGACGAGCTCATGCAGCGATCTTTGATGCTGGTGACGGCACTGGCTCCAAAGATAGGCTATGATAATGCAACGACGGTCGCTAAAACGGCGCATAAGAACGGCACAACCTTGCGAGAAGAAGCAACGAAACTCGGTTTCGTCACTGAGGAAGAGTTCGATGCAATCGTCCGCCCTGAGAATATGATCGGGCCTTCGTCTTAAGCCGATCCTCACACAGGCCAGATCTTGTCGTTAATCCGCAAATCCTTGAGACTGGATGGTCACCCCACAAGCGTTTCTTTGGAACAAGAGTTTTGGGATGCTCTAGCGGACATCGCCGCGAGGCGGAAACTAAAGATAACCGAGCTCATTTCCGAGATCGATCACAAACGCTCAGAGCGGCCGAATTCGGGCTCGCTCGCGAGTGCGTTAAGACTTTACACCCTTCAATACTTCCGCAAATGCAACACTCTTGGAGATATTTAATCCAGAAGTCAGCAAACGGCCCTTTGAGCGGTAGAAAATGGCCACAATTTGTGACAAAGATGATTCGTGGTTGACTAGGAGGGAGGTGTGGATATGGCTGATGTCATAAACTTGAACCACTACCGCAAAGCTAAGCGCCACGCTGAAAAGGAACAAAAAGCTTCGGAAAACCGTGCAAAATTTGGGCGGGCACAATTCGAGAAACTCAAACACAGATCCCAAGAGGCTCTCGATGAAGGACGTTTCCTAGGTCATAGTCTAAAAGAAGATGACCAACCAGCAAGTGACGAGAAGTGCGATAGCTAGGTGAGTAACGTGCGGTAAATGGTGGGGGACTTTGACCAAAATGCGGCACGCGGACCTTTAGACGGACTTATCGTCGTTGATCTGACCCGAGTTCTTGCGGGTCCTTATTGCACACTCATCTTGTACGATCTTGGGGCACGCATCATCAAAATTGAGCGTCCCGAAATTGGCGATGACTCGCGCCATATAGGACCCTTTATCCAGGACAAGTCGGCTTACTTCATGTCCCTTAACCGGGGCAAAGAGTCAATCGCGCTGGATCTCAAGGATCCGACCGATAAGGAAACATTTGAAAAGATCCTGTCTCGGGCGGACGTCTTGGTGGAGAATTATCGTCCGGGTACCATGGAAAAGCTGGGACTGGGGTGGGATGTCTTGCATGACAAATTTCCCCGCCTCATATACGCTGCGGCGAGTGGGTTTGGCCACACTGGTCCGTATGCCGAAAAACCTGCCTATGACATGGTCGTTCAAGCCATGGGTGGGATTATGAGCCTGACCGGAAAGCCGGGCGACGGACCTGTGCGTGTCGGCTCGTCGATTGGTGATTTGGCGGCAGGCATGTTCACGGCCATTGGTGTTCAAAGTGCCCTCATCCATCTTCAGAAAACCGGCGAAGGCTCGAAAGTCGATGTCTCGATGCTCGACTGCCAAGTGGCTCTGCTCGAAAACGCGATCGCACGCTTTTACGCAACGGGAACCGTACCGGGCCCCCTAGGCTCCAGGCACCCTTCGATCACCCCTTTTCAAGCTTTTCGAACGTCGGATGATCCCATCGTGATCGCCGCGGGAAACGACAGCCTCTTCCGCCGTCTGTGCGAAACGGTAGGGGCCTCCCAATTGACCGCGGACAGCAAGTATGGGTCAAACGCGCTTCGCTGTGAAAATGTCGATGCCCTAGAAGGCGACCTTGAGACTTTTTTGACCAAACGCCCCGCGAGCGAGTGGTTACCCATGCTGGAAGAAGCCGGCGTGCCGTGCGGCCCGATCAACTCCGTAGACAAGGTCCTTTCCGATCCTCAAGTCCTTGCACGGAACATGGTTGTCTATGCCGAGGATCCCGAAGTTGGCTCGTTGGGTATGGCCGGCAATCCAATCAAACACTCACCGTACAATGACGGTACGACGCGCCCGCCGGCACCAGACTTGGACGCCGACCGAGACACGGTACTGGCATCCTTAGGCATCGAGCCCGAAACCTAAACCGGTCTTATTCCCCCACTGCCACATCGTCTGCGATGGGCGACTTGCCAAGAATGACCTCATCATAATGACTCATGATACGGTCGGCATGTCCGCGAATGAGCGGCTCAACGGAAGTGAATTCGGCAACGCCCCCCGCTTTGGCCAAGAGATCGGCCAAACGATCACGAGGACGTTCTTGGGCTGGATTGACGCCCCCGGTAAAGCCCTGCACAGCCCGCAATTGAGACCAATACGTATAAGACTTAGCAAGATCTTCGCACGCTTCGTGGGTAATACAGCCGGTCCGGCGCAGCGCCGCGAGGGCTTCCGGGATATTGGGCAAAAGCACGTAAGGATGCTCCGACCCATGCTTAAGCTGGAGACACTGAACCACCAGATCGAGGTCTTTGTGCCCCCCTCTGATGCGCAAAACGTCCCAAACCGCATTCGCCTTGTCATGCCGCGCCTCGCGCTCGCGGGCTTGATCCGCGCTTTTGAGAAGCCAGTCGCCCTGCCTCGGCCGGGTCATTAGATCCGCCAACACGCCTTCGATGCGAGCTTGAAACTCTTCGCTTGCGTTTAGAACGCGGGCGCGCGCCAGAGCAAGCTGCTCCGTCGCACTCGCCTCACTCACATAATAGTTTCTATACGCCCCAAGCCGCAAGGCGAACTGACCCGTGGTCCCGCCCGGTCGTGAGCGTGTATCCACTTCGAACAGCGGATATTCCCCAACGCCGGTCACGGACCGAGGTTCGGTCAGGTATTGAATGATGCGCGAGGCAAGTGTTGTGTACCGGGCGCCTGTATTCGCCGCCTTGGATTCACTGCCGTCCAAATCAAACAAGAAGACGATATCAAGAGGTTGGCTGATCGGAAGCGATCCGCCCCCGAAGTCGTTCATGGCGAGAACAACAAGTCCTCGCCCGCCTTCTTCTTCGGCAACTTTGAGATCGTCGTGCGCCAACTGGTGGGCAAGTGCCACAACCACTTCCGCGAGACGGCAATGGATCGTGCAGACCGCCGGCAGATCAAGAGATCCCGACAGCGTTGCAACGGCGAGACGGGTCCGATTTTCCCAAAGCCAATCGGAAACGGCGGCCAATATTTGCTCGGTTGTGCCGTGACGCCGCGGCGCAGGGTACTTTGCGAGCCAGCTCTCCGCATCTGCCGGAAACTCGGTTTCACCGGTAAACAACTCTGAAATGAGTTCCCGGCTCTCAACAAGAATTCGGCCAAACTCCGGCGCATTGCCTAAGAGATCAACGACCGCCTCGCGAATTGCACCTTCGCCGCGCAGGAGCTCAAACGGATTGACGCCGTCCGGCATATTCGCGACCAGACGATCAAGAGACGCGATAGCCGCATCTGGGTCTTGAGTACGTCCGATATCGGTCAACAGCCCGGGCGCAATCGCAGACAGGCGCTTCTTGCTATCGCCTTCCTGATCCCCATATTGGCCCGTCACCCAGTGATCGATAGTTGTTGAAACGTCGCGCCCGTCCAAGAAACCGATATCTTCCAGCTTGGCAATGTCCGTCGCCGTGTCATCGGCCGTTTCCTGCGATTTCGAGTCCGTACCAAGAATATCGAACGCGCCCAGCGCTTGCGGCGAAATCACGTTGAGCCACTGCTGTTGCGCCTCTGCGATCGAACCTTCAAGCACTGTGCGCAACAAGTCGGGCTCGGAATAGGAGCTGAGCGCCGCATGCTGCAAACGCAAACTCTTTGGTACTTCCGCTCCTAGCGGCTGTCCCGAAACGAGTTGCAAGCGGTTACGAGACACAGCAAAGAAATCATTGTTTGAGGCCAAACGCTCCGCTGTCAGCTTGTCCATGGCGCCAACTTCGGCGGCGGCCATATAGATTGAGCGCGCCGTTCCGGAACGGAACCGCTCATCGCTTTGGCCAAGGGCAAGCCGGCATGTATCTGCCAGACGCTTGTGGGCGTCTTTGTCGAAATCGAGCGCACGGGTGGACGAAATCGCTTCTTGTTCGTTTTCTCTTCCGGTAACAGCCGTCCGGATTTCATCGCCGGTAAAGCCTTCCGCCCACAAGTGATCTTGCAAGTCTTCAAGGAACGCACCGCCGGCGTTACGGTCACCCGCAACCACGCGGGCCGTTGCAAACCACCCACGATCCTGGACTGCGTTAGCGTCATCCAAACCTTCTGAAATTTTGTTTGTGGACAAAGCTTGCAAAGCCATTTGTTTGTGTTTGAACGCCTCACCAATATCGCGGCTCACGATGTGAAGTTGGAAAATGGGTCCCTCTTGCCCGCCGATGCTGAGCGCATCGTCGAGTTCGGTGGCAATCCGTGTGTAGACCCGCTCATCGCCTTTGACGCTCGCGGCCGCCATCTTTTCTTCATCAAAGACGACGGCGATTTCCAGAGGACCGAAATAGGCCGGCTCATCGGCCGCAAATTCGCCGCCCGACAAAACGAACATGCCAGGAATCGGCACAGGTGCGATTTCATCATCCGACGTGATATCGCCATGTCGATAGGCCAGACGCGTCAACCAGCCGAATGCCGCATCGAGCGTACGCTCCGCCAAATCGCTCAGTGAAGCCCCGACCTCATCGTGGGTCCATTTGCCGGAAATCTCCGCCAGTCCGATAGCAACCGTCGCCCGTTCTTTGAGCGGACGAATAGCGCGGGTCAGCGCATTCGTGGGTCCGGTCGCCCGGTCCAGAGCCCGCAAGTCCCGGGCCACTTCGGAAAGGATCTTGGACGGCTCCCCCGTTAGACTCTCAACCACCGCATCCGGATGGTTGAGGCAACAGTCCGCCAAATATTTTGTGTGAGCAAAGACCTGATAAAGCGTTTGACGGCAGTGCTCGTCCCCCATGATTTTCACCACGGCATCTGCCTGCAGCTTCGCCGCACGCCGACGCCACCGATCAAATCGTTCAATCGGATTACTGGGTTCTTCTTCAATGATTTTCAAGTCCGCCGACATAGCCGCCCTCATGGTCAAATAGAGATCGCGAGTATGGCTAAGCGGCGTTAAGGAATGCTTGAAGTGCCGCGAAAAAGCTCTGGTTTCCCACAGACGGAAAGGTTTTGTTCATGAACCGATTCCGCCCGTCCCGAAACGCTGCGAACTGATCCCCAAGGCACTCCTTGCCATGTTGGACCGATACAATCTGATGGAAATCACACCTAGCAAAAATGGCTTCGAACCCAGGTTACGACCACCTTTTTGATTGAGTCTGCCCATGGTATGCACGATCACGGCGCAAGCGGGATAAGGGGCTCCATGCAAAATCTCCAGATGTTTCTGACCCAGCTCTGGAAACGCCGAGTTGTGCAATTCGGCGCTCTTTATCTCGGCGCCGCGTGGTTGCTCATTCAGGTCGTGGTCTTGATCGAAGACACAATGAAACTCCCCGATTGGATGGACCAGATCACGCTCGTCTTTTTGGCTGTTGGCTTCCCCCTAGCCCTGATCCTCGCCTGGGCGCAGGAGACAAAAGCTCCGATGCAGGCGATCGCTGACCCCAAAGCAAGCTTCGCCCGCCAGGAAAAGAACGCGTCCATTGCGGTGCTCCCCTTTCGAAGCCTGTCCTCAAATGCAGAGCACAGTTTTCTCGCCCAAGGCCTTGCCGAAGACATTTCTTCGGCGTTGTCCCAACTGCCCCAATTGTTTGTCGTGGCGCACAGCTCGGCTCGAAATTTCGAAGGCAAAACACAAGACATTCGAACCGTGGGAGAAACCTTAGGCGCTGCCTACGTCGTAGAGGGCAGTATACGGCGTATTGAAAACCAACTGAGGATTTCGGTAAACCTTTGCAACACTTGGACCGCCGAGCAGATATGGTCAAAGCGGTACGACCACGAAATCGAAGACTTTTTTGCCGTCCAAGACGATATCATTGCGGACGTGACCGGAACGCTCACCAAGGAAGTCCTGCATACGGAGTTTCGGCGGGTGAAGATCGAACATCCCAATAGCCTTAAAGCCTATGAGTATTGGTGCAGAGGCAGCGAAGGCCTGGACCATCTGGACGGCAAAAATGCCTCCGAACAGGTAAACTGGTTCCGCAAAGCAGTGGAATTGGATCCCAATTACGCACATGGCCACGCTTTCCTTGCGATGGGTCTATTTTTCAATGTCGCTTATCTTTACAGCCGTGATCCGCTCAAGGACCTTTACGAAGCAGAAAAGCATGCGGAAATCGCGATGAAGCTTGATCCAAAGGACCCTGTGGTCTTGGGTCTTGCTGCGTCGTTGGCCAATCTAAAAGGGGATTTACAGGATGCGGAGGAATTCGCACGCAAAGCCGTCGAAAAGAGCCAGAGCTGGAGCATGGGACACGCAACCCTAGGCTATGCGCTTTCTCACGGGCCTGACACCAGCGAAGGAATCGACGAACTCATCCGCGCCATCGAACACGAGCCCGATGGCGCCGGCCGGCCCCTGTGGAGCCTTAACCTTGGCGAAGCCTATCTCCTTGCCGGGGAGGCCGAGAAAGCAGAAACAGTCATCAAAGATGCGATCGACAGCGGGTTGCACGCACGCTGGGGCGCCTGGGTATTTCTCGCCCTCGCAAAAGAAAGTCTGGGCAAACATGAACATGCGGACCAAGCGTTTGCTACGGCCCGGTCCCACGCTCCCGCTTGGACGCTAGACGCCTGTTTCGACCTACTCAACCCATCAAAGACGAGTCCAGGCTATGAGAATCTCAAGGATCTCATGAGCACGCTCTGGAATCGATGCGAGACCGCGTCCAACGAGGCGACCGCGTGACCTCAGCCGATCGGGACCGCAACCATCTCCCCACCGTCCTCTCCCTTGGCTATTGCACGGCAGCGGCTGTTTTGTTGATCAATCTCCAACCCATTTTTGTGGGCGCCGCGGCCGAAGAGTTCGGCTTCAATGAGGTGCAGTTAGGATCCATCCTTGCCGGCACCCTCATCGCCTCGTTTTTGGTGTTCACAACATCTCTCCTCTGGGTCAACAGGATCCCTCTCCGTGTTTTGATCGGAGGGGGAGCGCTTGTCGGCATAGCAGCACTATTCGGCGTCACCTTCGCCACGGGGTATTATTCCGTCATCCTCCCAATGATCGTTTACGCCATCGGTATGGGGATGCTGTACGTACCATCCCTTGTCGCCCTCGGCAGACAGCCGGACCCGACGCGGGCTTTCGGCGTTTCAATCACGTGCACGGTTATACTCGCCGCCTTGTTCGCATTCGTGATTCCGGCTTGGATCGAACCCCGGTTTGGATTTGACGGCACGGTGGGAATGATCTTGGGAGCAACCGTTTTGGTCTTCCTCGTCTTACCAAACCTGCAGAGCGGCTCCCTCGCCCCGCAAGACGAGCCCTCAGAACCTGAAGGCGGGGTCCCATTTTCAGCCTATCTGAGTCTGGTGGGTGCAGGCATCTATCACATCGGCATCTTGGGCATCTGGGCCTTCCTTGAGCGGATCGGTTCGGACGCCGGTATTTCGGGGGAGCAGATTGGCGCCGGTTTTGCTCTTGCCCTCGTCTGCGGCTCTATGGGGTCTTTGACAGCGGCCGCTGTCAGCACACGCCTCCGCGTACCAAGCGCATTGGTGATCAGTACTTGTCTCGCCGCCGCATCCATTGCTCTGATGCGAACAGATCTCACGCCTATCACCTTCGGCCTGGTGCTGATCCTGTTCAACGTCGCGTGGAACTTCACCCTGCCCTTTATGTATGAGGTCATCGGAAAGTCGGATCCTTCCGGCCGTGGATTGGCCCTCGCCCCGGCCGCCATGACGCTAGGCTCCGCACTCGGCCCCCTCTCCGCCGGCTTTCTCCTGTCGGCAAGCGGCGTGGACGCCTATCAACTGCAATTCGTGGTGATGCTGGCTCTGGCCTATGGGGCGATCTTGGTCGTCGAGCGGCGAGTGAGAGGATAAATCACGCCTTATCCACCACCTTCCCCGGGTTCATGATCCCCTTGGGATCTAGCGCGGCTTTGATCGACTTCATCATCGGAAGTGCGGACGCATGTTCTTTCGCCAGCCAGGCCATCTTTCCATAGCCCACTCCGTGCTCGCCGGTGCAGGTGCCGCCCATGTTCAGCGCCCGCTCGACTGTGCGTTCATTAAACGCTTCCGCTTCCTTCAGCGCTTCTCGATCCTCAGGATCAACCAAGACGATGACATGAAAATTGCCGTCCCCTACATGACCGACGATGGGAGCGATGAGCCCGGAGGCCGTGATATCTTTCTTGGTTTCTTCAACACAGGTTGCCAATCGAGAAATCGGCACACAGACATCTGTCGTCAGTCCCTGAGCGCCCGGCCTGAGATTAAGGCCGGCATAATAGGCATTGTGCCGCGCGGCCCAAAGCCGGTTGCGGTCTTCTGGCTTGGTCGCCCAGTCAAGATCCCGCGCACCGAACTCCCGAGCCAACTCTCCGAACCGATTTGCATCTCGCTCAACGGTTTCATTCGTACCATGGAACTCCAGAAAAAGGGTCGGCAGCTCTTCGAGTGTTAAGTCCGAATACTGATTACAAGCCTTCACTTGTAACTCGTCCAGAAACTCGATCCGGGCAACTTGCAGGCCCGACTGAATGGTCGCGATGACCGCATTCACCGCGTCGGCCACTGTCTCAAAGGCACAGACCGCTGCCGAGGTTTGCTCCGGGATGCCATAAAGCCGAAGGGTTAGCCGGGTGATCATGCCGAGCGTGCCTTCGGACCCCACAAACAGTCGGGTCAGATCATAGCCGGCCGACGACTTCCTCGCACGCCCACCGGTCTCGATGATGTCGCCTTGAGGTGTCACAACGGTCAGGGCCAGCACGTTTTCCCGCATGGCCCCATAGCGCACGGTCGTCGTGCCCGACGCGCCTGTCGCACACATGCCGCCAAGGGTCGCGTCCGCGCCGGGGTCCACCGGAAAGAATAGGCCCGTGTCACGCAGATAAGTATTCAACTGTTTGCGGGTGACACCCGGCTCAACCATACAGAGCAAGTCTTCCCGCCGCACCTCGAGCACCCGGTTCATGCGGGACAGATCGATGGAGACGCCCCCTTTTAGGGCCGCCACATGCCCCTCTAGGGAAGTTCCCACACCGAAAGGGATCATAGGTACTGCGTATTGGTGGCAAATCTTGGCGATTTCCGCCACTTCCTCGGTCGTTTGGGGATAGACGACCATGTCTGGCAATGCCGGTTCGTGAAACGACTCGTCGCGGCCATGGGCTTCCCGATCAGCTCGAGCGGTGGTCAAACGCTTAGAAAAGATGGATTTGAGGGCTTCTTCCGCCAAAGCCAATTGAGACCCGGTCCTGTCCGTCATATCTGTGAGATGCTATCGTCTTTCTAGGGGCCGCCTATAGCGGATTTCGGCGGCCATGATACGATGGTTTGTTGAGAATCACTAACATATCGGTTTGCGTTGATGTCCATATCGGACGAAAATTTGGCGATTGCCCCTCAAGCTGGGTCCATTTCAGAGCGCGCCCGTGCTGCGGCGGCACCCGGCTACCTCCAGGCCCTCAATCCGGAACAGCGCAAAGCCGTCGAGGCCGTGGAAGGTCCTGTGCTCGTGCTGGCCGGCGCCGGGACCGGAAAGACCCGTGTCCTCACCACGCGGCTCGCCTATTTGCTTCAGACAGGTGCCGCCTGGCCCAATCAAGTACTCGCCGTCACCTTCACCAACAAGGCCGCGCGGGAGATGAAAGACCGGATCGGGCAACTCATCGGCAACGCCGTCGAAGGCATGCAATGGCTCGGCACATTCCATTCCATCAGCGCCAAAATTTTGCGCCGCCATGCAGAACTTGTGGATCTGAAACCCAACTTCACGATCCTTGATACGGACGATCAAATCCGGCTCATCAAACAACTCATCGAAGCGGCCAACATCGACGAAAAACGCTGGAACGCCCGCGTGCTCGCCTCCGCCATTGATGGCTGGAAGAACAGAGGCCTGACGCCCGATAAAGTCCCCGCCAGCGAAGCTGGATCCTTTGCCAACGGCAAGGGAAAAGCACTTTACAAAGAATATCAGGAGCGCCTTAAAACGCTCAACGCGGCCGACTTTGGTGACCTTCTTCTCCACTGCATCACGATCTTTCAAAACCACCAAGATGTGCTGTCCGATTTCCAGCGGCGCTTCAAATACATGATGGTCGATGAATATCAAGACACGAATGTTGCTCAGTATCTGTGGCTGCGCCTGCTGGCGAAAGAACACAAGAACATTTGCTGTGTCGGCGATGATGACCAATCCATCTATGGCTGGCGCGGCGCCGAGGTGGACAATATCCTGAAGTTTGAGAAAGACTTTCCCGGCGCACAAGTCATCCGGCTGGAGCAGAATTATCGCTCAACCCCTCATATCTTGGCGGCGGCCTCGGGCCTCATCACAGCCAACGAAAATCGTCTTGGGAAAACCCTTTGGACGGACCGGAACGACGGAGAGAAAGTCAGTGTACGGGGCGTTTGGGATGACGAAGAAGAAGCCCGCGCCGTGTGTGACGATGTGGAAGCCTATCAGCGTACCGGCCGCAGTCTGAATGACATCGCGGTCCTCGTCCGCGCCAGCTTTCAAATGCGCTCTTTTGAGGACAGGCTGGTTAATCTCGGCATCAACTACCGGGTGGTCGGCGGGCCCCGCTTTTACGAGCGGGCCGAAATCCGCGATGCCCTCGCCTATTTCCGCGTGGTGGTCCAGCCGGACGACGATTTGGCCTTCGAGCGTATCATCAACAAACCCAAACGAGGTCTCGGGAAAGCTGCGGTTCAAGCCCTTCACAACGCAGCCCGGGCAGGCAGAATGTCGCTGATGCGGGCCGCCCGTCAGCTCGTTGAAACCGATGAAATTCCGAGAGCGCGCAAGTCCCTGATCGGTTTGCTGGCCTCAATCGACCGATGGGCCTCGCAGATCGATTCCCTGCCACACACGGATCTGGCGGAAATTATCTTGGAAGAGTCCGGCTACATCGAAATGTGGCAAAAAGACAAATCCGCCGATGCACCCGGCCGTTTGGAGAATCTAAAGGAACTGATCCACTCCATGGAAGAGTTCGAGAACTTTGCTGGTTTTTTGGAACACATTTCCCTCGTCATGGAGAATGAACAAGCTGACGACGGCGATAAACTCAGCTTGATGACGTTGCATAGTGCCAAAGGTCTTGAGTTCCCCATCGTCTTCTTGCCCGGTTGGGAAGAGGGCCTCTTCCCACACCAGCGCTCCTTGGATGAGAGCGGCATCAAGGGGCTGGAAGAAGAACGGCGCCTCGCTTATGTCGGTATCACCCGTGCTAAAGAGATTGCCAAGATATCGTTTGCCGCCAACCGGCGCATGTTTAATCAGTGGTCGAACGCATTGCCGTCCCGCTTTGTTGATGAAATCCCGGAAGAGCATGTGGAGGTTGAAGCGGCCTCCGGCCTGTACGGCAATTCGTCCATGGGCCCAACCTACGATAGGCTGGACGGACCGGTCACGGGTCACTTTGAAGAGCGCGGTGCGCCTTTCGGCAGCGGCTACAACAGCCCGGGCTGGGCGCGCGCCCAGGCGTCCAAACATCGCAATCCGCCGCCCATCATCGATGAGCGCGCCGAATTGGTCGCCACGGAGGATCCAAACGCCTCAGATTTTGCAGTAGGCGACCGCATTTTTCATCAGAAGTTTGGCTATGGACGCGTCGCCCTTGTCGACGGCAACAAGCTGACGGTCGATTTTGAGAAGGCGGACCGCAAGAAAGTCATCGCGTCCTTCGTTGAGCGCGCTTGAACCTCCCCATATGTGGAAAGTCCAGCTTAAGTCTTCGAAAGAGCACTGCGCGAGTGATGTGGAGCGTTTGGAGAACGCCATCTTCCCTGAGTGCGTCGCGGTAACCTGGCAAGAACAACGCGAAATCCAACAAAATCAAGATTGGCTAATTGAGGCGTTGTACGCGGATGAACCGGACGCCGCTGATCTTGCTCCCTTATTGTCCGCCTCAGATGCGTCGGACATTCAGATCGAAAAAGTTCCTGACGTTGATTGGGTTGCGGAAAATCAAAGGACCTTCCAGCCCTTGCGAGTCGGCCGCTTTTTGGTAGCAGATCATCAGCACATGAATGAGATCGGCTCCGGAGAAACCCTCATCCTCGTCGATGCAGGTGCCGCTTTTGGGACCGGACATCATGGAACGACCCTGGGATGCTTAGAGGCCCTTGTCGCGCTCGCCAAGCTTGACCGGCCCAACCGCATTCTCGATTTGGGCACGGGTTCTGGGATCTTGGCGATCGCTTCAGCTAAACTGTGGCGCGCACCGGTTCTCGCCACCGATCTTGATCCCGTCGCCGTATGTGTCGCAACCGAAAACGCGAGGGTAAACGACGTTGCCTCTCTGATCAGGACCGCACGCGCAAACGGCTTTCGACATCGGGTGATCATGCAGAGCGCCCCCTTTGATCTCATCGTCGCAAATATCTTGGCACGCCCCCTCTGCCAGCTGGCGGCCGCGTTTCCGCGCCACCTTTCCAGCAGGGGCCAAGTCATCTTGTCCGGCCTTGTGATCGACCAAGAACCAATGGTTTTGAGCGCGTTTCGGTCTGCGGGGCTCTTTCTGGACTCGAGGATCCGCTCCGAGGAGTGGTCCACACTCATCTTGAGCAGAACCCGCCATTGATCCGCCCGAAGCAACGGACTACATAATTTCCATGTTTCAGACATTCGAAGACACCAGTGACAAAAGCCAATCAGCGCCGCGCATCGCTTCGCTCAGAGCCGTTTTGAAAGAGGCAGGCGTAGATGCCTTCGTCGTTCCCCATACAGACGAGTACCAGAACGAGTACTTGCCCCCACGGGCCGAGCGCCTTTCTTGGCTGACCGGGTTCACCGGGTCGGCCGGAACGGCCATCGTCACACAATCGGACGCGGTCATCTTCGTCGATGGCCGCTATACCCTTCAAGTGAAAGACCAGGTCGATCTCTCCGTCGTCACCCCGTTGGCGATAATGGAAATCCTCCCTGATGCCTGGATTCGTGAAAAACTACAGAAGGGCGAGCGGTTCGGCTTTGATCCTTGGCTCCATTCACCGGCAGGCGTCAAAACACTGGAGGCGGCGTGCGAGAAGGTGGGCGGCGAATTGGTTTCTCTCCAGATCAATCCGGTGGATACCATTTGGGAGGATCAACCCCCTGCCCCCTGTACGCCGCTCCAAATCCACCCGGAGGAATTTGCCGGCAAGACGGCTGAAGAAAAGCGAAAGGAAATATCGGAAAAGCTCTCGTCCGACAAGGTGACGAGTGTGGTGCTTACGAAACCGGAATCAATCGCCTGGCTTCTCAACATCAGGGGCACCGACGTACTGCACACCCCCTTACCTCTCTGCTTTGCGATTCTACACGCGACAGGCCGCGTGGACTTGTTCGTCGACTTGGAGAAGCTCACGGACGAAGTCGCCGAACATCTGGGTCCGGACGTCACAATTGTCTCCCAGGGATCGTTTTCAGATCATCTGGCCGCCATCGGCAAAGAGGCCACCATTCAAGTGGACCCCAGCACGGTGCCATACGAGGTGGTCCGTGTCCTGAAAGAAACGGGATGCACCGTCAAAGAGGAGAGCGATCCCTGCACGCTGCCAAAAGCACGCAAAAACGAAACGGAGTTGGCGGGCACCAGAGAGGCCCACATCCGTGACGGGGCAGCCCTGACCCGCTTTCTCTTTTGGCTTGGCAAAGAAGGCCCTAAAGGGACCGTTGATGAAATCGCCGCGGCGAAAAAGCTTGAGTCCCTTCGGGCGGAGACCAATCAGCTCAAAGATCTAAGCTTCGACACCATTTCGGGGGCCGGCCCCAACGGCGCTGTTGTGCACTACCGCGTAACCGAAGAAACGAACCGGCCTCTGAAGTCGGGTGAACTCTATCTCGTTGATTCCGGCGGCCAATACTTGGACGGCACCACCGATGTGACCCGGACTGTTGCCATTGGCGTGCCGACGGATGAAATGCGAAACCGCTTTACCCGGGTTCTCAAGGGCCATATTGCCCTCGCCCGGGCCCGGTTTCCGAAAGGCACGTCTGGCGCAAATCTGGATGTGCTCGCTCGGGCTGCCCTTTGGGAAGCCGGACTTGATTTCGATCACGGCACCGGCCACGGGGTGGGCTCTTATCTCGGTGTCCACGAGGGCCCCCAAGGCATTTCGAAACGCTCTCACACGCCCCTTGAGCCTGGCATGATCGTCTCCAATGAACCGGGCTATTACAAAGAAGGCGAGTTCGGGATTCGAATCGAAAACCTTATTGTTGTGACACCTTTAGAAGACGTGGCCGACGGTGAACGCCCCATGATGGGCTTTGAGACCATCACCCTCGCCCCCATCGATCTGGCCCTCGTCGATCCGACACTGATGACGGCGGACGAAATCACCTGGCTCAATGCCTATCACACAAGGGTGAGGGAAACGCTCTCACCCAAAGTTGACGACACGACAAAGGCCTGGTTGGAAGAGGCGACGCGCACCATATCGTAGGGCCCGACCGCCATCGCGAGCCACTGAAAGGGGCGCGGCGATGCAAAGACTATAATGTCAAGAGTAAGTTGGCCTGGATTGCTTCGTCGCGCAAGATCTTCTCACCACGACAAAGTCACGCCTTCTGCATCTTACCCCAGGTGTCTCGTAAGCCCACGGTGCGATTGACCACAAGCCGCTTGCCATCCGTGTCGGGATCAACGGAGAAGTAGCCGGTCCGCTCGAATTGGAACACTTCGCCGGGCGCCGCATTGAAAAGAGATTGCTCAGCGATGCCTTCCATTACCACTTCAAGCGAATTGGGATTAAGGTCGTCGAGCACCTCGCCGCTTTTGCCGGGCTCTGCCTCACGGAACAAATGATCGTAGAGCCGCGCCTCGAACGGAATGCCGTGTTCAGCCGACACCCAATGGATGACGCCTTTCACCTTACGCCCGTCGGATGTCTTACCCCCTTTGGACTCCGGATCGTAGGTACACCGCAACTCGGTCACCTCTCCGTTCGCATCTTTTACAATCTCCGCACAGGTAATCGCATAGGCAAAGCGCAATCGGACTTCCCGGCCTGGTCCCAATCGAAAGAACTTCTTGGGCGGATCTTCCATGAAGTCGTCACGATCCACATAAATCACACGACTAAAAGGAACCTTGCGTGTCCCTGCATCCTCGACCGCCGGATTGTTCTTTGCTTCAAACTCTTCCACCTGGCCTTCGGGATAGTTTTCAATGACCACTTTCAGGGGGTTCAAAACCGCCATGCGGCGCTCGGCATGGGTGTTGAGATATTCTCGGATACAAAACTCCAGCATCTCAATCTCAACCGTACCCTTGTTTTTGCCGATCGCCAGACGGCTGACAAAATCGCGAACTGCACCCGGCGGCACGCCGCGCCTGCGCAATCCGGAGATGGTCGGCATGCGGGGATCATCCCAGCCCTTTACATGGCCTTCTTGGACCAATTGGATAAGCTTGCGTTTAGAAAGCACCGTATGGGTGAGCTCCAGCCGCGAAAACTCGTACTGCTTGGGTTCACTCGGAACCGGCAACTTTTCGATGAACCAATCATAGAGCGGCCGGTGGTCTTCAAATTCGAGAGTACAGAGCGAATGTGTTATCTCTTCAATGGCATCCGATTGGCCATGAGCAAAATCATATGTCGGGTAGATGCACCACGCATTGCCGGTGCGCGGGTGCTCTGCCCGCAAAATGCGGTAAAGAACCGGGTCCCGCAGATTGATATTGCCGGACGCCATATCGATCTTGGCCCGAAGCACTTTGGCGCCGTCGTCGAAATCGCCCGCACGCATCTGTTCGAACAGGGCTCGGTTTTCGTCTATGGACCTGTCACGATGCGGACTGTTCCGACCTGGTTCCGTTAACGTCCCCCGAAACTCCCGCATTTCCTCTGCGCTCAAATCGTCAACGTACGCTAAACCTTCATCGATCAGATACAGCGCCCATTCGTAAAGCTGTTCGAAATAGTCCGACGCATAGTAGAGATGCTCGCCCCAGTCGAAGCCCAGCCACGACACATCCCGTTTGATCGACTCAATGTATTCGAGCTCTTCTTTGGCCGGGTTCGTGTCGTCAAACCGTAGGTGACATCGACCGCTAAACTCGTCGGCGATGCCAAAATTTAGGCAGATCGATTTGGCGTGACCGATATGGAGATAGCCATTGGGCTCAGGCGGAAAGCGCGTAATGACGCTCCGATTGGTCCCAGTCTCCAAATAGGAGCGGATTGCCGTGCGAATAAAGTCCTGGCCGGTTGGTTCAGTGGTCTCTGACACCCTAGGATCTCACTTGAAAATAAGGTATTCGAATCTAAAGGGCAAATTAGGGGTCTACGGCCTACTGTCAATTGCTGTCTTGCCGCTAGAGATCGCATCACAAATCTAGGAACTACTCGCTAGCCCACCAAGCTGATATGAGAAAGCCAGATTCTTCTATGCGTCTGTTGTGCGCCATGACGACCATCTTGTGCTCCGCAATCCAATCTTGTGAAGTTGTTCGGAGGCTATCTATCCGAACCCTGCACTTTAGGACATCGTTCAGGGCCCCATGCGACGAAGAATCGTCCTCGTTCGTATTCGTCGGCAAATTGCGTGCCTTCTCGGGCATAAAAAATACCGATGCTCCACATTGGTCACATGTACTCTAGCCTGAGGTCATACGAACAATCAACGTATCTCATCGCACTTCACTATTCTCGAATAGGAATTCACAAACACGAAGGACAGTCCATCCACCTTGCTCAATGGGGTTAGTTCGCCTCGACCTTGGGCGGGCGCAACGAGTGAATATAGGCGATCACATCCGCCTGGTCCTGGGCCGAAAGCACATAATTCGGCATCCTGTCGTGGTGGGAGTTGAGAAACACCGTCAGACCCAACTCTGTATACGTCGGGTTATCTGCAATGATCGTAAACGAAGGCGCACCTGTCGCCGGTGTGACGGCATAATCTCCTTTAATGGCATGACAGACAGCGCAAGCCTCTTCACTTAACCGCCGCCCCTCTTCCACACGGCCAGAGACAATAGAGACCACTTCTTCGTTGTCATCAGAAGGACCGCAGGCCACCAACAGAAAAAGGACTGCGCTCAATCCTGCGAGAGTGCGCACACGGCAGCTTCCGTTCGTCATCATAGCTCCCTTTCGATTTACCTGAGCTTTTCGTCCGCCTGCGTGCCCTTGGCATAGGTCTCATAAATGATAACGGGGATCTTCAGATCGCCCAGCTCACCCGCGATCAAAGGCTCGACCTCGCTCCAATCCAAGCCGCCAACTCCCGTTGCCAACCGAGGCAATGCGAGAGAGGAAATAGCTTCTTTTTCAAGAATTTTGCGCATCTCCTTCAGAGCCGACTTCACGTTGTGCGCCGTGGCTTTGCCCGGGTGGCTGCCTTCGTTCGGTGCCGGCTCTTGCGTCATGAGATTTATAACTACCCGTTCCGGGCCAGCCCAAAGCCAGGCTTCGCCGGCTGAAGGATTATGCAGTCGGCAGTAATGCCGGAAATCTTTCGCCATCGCCGGATGCTGCTCCCGCAGCGCAAGGGCAAGGCCTTGATTGAAGTGGTCATGAGGTGCAACCCCATGGGCAATCGCTTGAGCCCCACTCAATAGAATGTCGCCGCGGACTTTTGTGATCATCAAAATGCCTCCTCAGTAAAATGACGGTTTCACTGTGAAAGCGCAGCTCCCCCGCTTCTTTGATCTACCGCAATTGGCGGATTAAACAAGAACATTCCGTGTTGCCAAAACACACATCAGGGATTGAGAAAATCCTGCGCATCAAAGTCCACGGGCTCGTCAAGTAGCCATTCGTTGATCAGCTCAGGAATTTCGTCTTCGGTAAAGTCCTTTTGTTCCTCGGGGTCCGACACAAAAGCGGCGAGATCCGCAATCTCTTGGCCGTTCAAGTCGATCTTGTAGCCCAGTTCCATACTCTGCAGGACGATCATCATATCGGCACCGCGCCACATGCGCGCGGTAAACTCCATGAGGTCAATATACTGCTCGTCTGCCTCAGCATCGAGCTCGGGAGCGGCCTTTCCGCCTGCCCCGTTGATGGAATGACAAACAACACAAGCCTTATCCACAAAGAGTTTCCGTCCTCTCTTTGAATCGACTTGGGGAACAACGATTTTCGGAGAGTCGGAGTAATCTCCCTGGTCAGCAGCATTTGCCATGCCGATGGCAAACCATATCGCCGCACACATGAGGACACCGCTGATTTGAATGAAACGCCAAAGCTTATCTTGCGCTGCTACCCGCATAAGGATTCCCCTCGTAGAATACACGTAATGACGGGGGAACTTTACACTGATAGATGAAGAGAAGGTTGACCGAGATCAATTGACGGCCTATCCGCCTTCGATCAGGTCTAGCCACTCGTCTTCACTCATAACGGCGACGCCCAATTCCTGGGCTTTGGTCAGTTTTGATCCCGCACCGGGGCCAGCAACAACAATGTCGGTCTTCTTCGAAACCGACCCGGACACTTTTGCGCCCAGACTCTCCGCCCGGGCTTTGGCTTCATTGCGGGTCATTTTTTCCAGAGAACCCGTGAACACAACGGTCTTTCCCGTGACGGGACTTTCCTCGTTGGGAGCTTCGAATGCTTGGGGCCGCACTTGTTCAAGCAGGCGGTCAACCGCATCTCTGTTGTGCGCCTCCGCAAAGAACTCGGCCACGGCCTCAGCTACGGTTTCGCCAATTCCGTCTACGGATAAGAGCTCTTGATAGGCTGGGCCCGCTTGGTCCCCGCTCTTTTCCAGCGCAGCAATAAACTCTTCCGCCGATCCATACGTCTTAGCAAGCAATCGCGCCGTCGTTTCGCCGATATGGCGTATTCCCAACCCGAAGACAAAACGTTCCAACTCGATGGTTCGGCGATCTTCGATGGCCCTATAAAGATTCGTCACCGATTTTTCGCCCCATCCCTCCCAGTCCGATAAGGTGAACTCTCCGCGTGCATCCCGTTGCGCAAGGGTGAAGATATCAGCTGGTTCCTTGATCAGTCCTTCTTGCCAAAAGGCCTCCACCTGCTTATCCCCAAGGCCCTCGATGTCAAACGCGTTCCTAGAAACGAAGTGTTTCAGACGCTCAACCGCTTGCGCCGGACAAATCAGTCCCCCCGTACACCGGCGAACCGCGTCCAGCTTCCCCGTTTTGGCGTTGAGCTCCCGAACCGCATGCGACCCACACGCTGGACACACCTCGGGAAAAGCGAACGGCTTGCTTTTTTTCTTCCGCTCCTCCGTGACGACACGAACAATCTGCGGGATGACGTCTCCCGCCCTTTGCACGACAACAGTATCGCCGACACGGATGTCCTTACGCTCGATTTCATCTTCGTTGTGGAGCGTGGCATTTGAAACGACCACACCCCCCACCGTGATCGGTTCCAATTTGGCAACCGGCGTGAGAGCCCCCGTCCGACCCACCTGAATTTCTATGTCGTTCAGCACCGTGACGGCTTGTTCGGGTGGAAACTTGTGTGCAATCGCCCACCGCGGTGCTCTAGAGACAAACCCCAATCGGTCTTGCCAATCTAGGCGGTCGACCTTGTACACCATGCCGTCGATATCATAATCGAGCGTCGAGCGTTTGACTTCAATGTCGCTATGAACTTTGAGAATTTCCTCGACACTCTCGCACCTTTTTATGAGAGGATTAATCGGAAGCCCGCAGTCTTCCATGAACTTTAGTACATCCCAATACGTTTCTCCCGGCACAGACGACACTTCACCCCATCCATGGGCAAAGAAGCGCAGGGGTCTACTGGCCGTGATTTTCGAATCCAGCTGCCTTAAAGAACCAGCCGCCGCATTTCGGGGATTAGCAAATATCTGCTTGCCGTCTTGTTCATGACGCACATTGAGTGCGGCGAAGTCCTTGTGACTCATATAGACTTCACCGCGCACCTCAAAGACAGGCGGGAATGCCTTGCTTTTGATTTTCTTCGGGATATCCGCAATCGTTCTGAGATTCAGAGTCACGTTCTCGCCGACTTGACCATCTCCCCGTGTCGCGCCAAGCACAAATGAGCCGCTCTCATACCGAAGCGAGGCAGACAACCCGTCAATCTTCGGCTCGGCGACAATGATCAGATCCTGGTCCTTCAAATTCAGGAACCGCCGAACGCGATCGCTGAAGTCCTCAACATCCTCAGCGCTAAAAGCATTGCCCAAAGAGAGCATCGGCTTGGCATGAGTGACCTTTTCGAACTTTTCAAGCGGCGCCACTCCCACGCGTAGGCTGGGGCTATCCTCTCGAATCAATTGAGGAAACTGCGCCTCGATGGCCGTATTTCTCTGACGTAAGGCATCATAGTCTGCATCCGAGATAACCGGCGCATCCTCCGCATGGTATCGTTTGTCGTGTTCTGCGATTTCGCGCGCCAACCGCGCCAGCTCTTTTTCAGCTTGTTTTTCGGTAAGCTGGGCTGGACTCTTTGCTGAGATCGTCTTGGACACCCCTACCCCCGGGTTCCCGTTCTGACGTTCGACGCCCCGCCGGAAAGCAAACTGATCGCTGCCTTGCGCGCGGCGTCTGTAATACGTGCACCCGAGAGCATCCGAGCAATCTCTTCGGTGCGCTCGTCCATAGTCAGCGTGCGCACGGCTACGGAGGGCGATACTTCGCCAGAAAGCTCCTTTTCAACCAAAAGTTGGGCGGACGCCCGCGAAGCCACCTGTGGAGAGTGGGTGACGACAAGGACCTGTTGTCGCTCTGAAATCACAGCCAACCGCTCCCCGACGGCATCGGCCACCGCACCACCAATGCCCTGGTCCACTTCATCGAAAATCAGGCTACCGACTTCCGCCTTAGCCGCTTGGACAACTTTCATCGCCAAAATGAATCTGGCAAACTCTCCACCGGAGGCAATTTGAGTCAGGGGGCCCGGCGCCGCTCCGGGGTTTGTCGAGACTTCGAACTCTACCCGGTCTAATCCTTCTTTCGACCACTTTTTTCTGTCTGCTGAATTGTAGGTTTCTATCTGCGTAGAAAACGAGGCCTTGGCTAACTTCAGGGGAGCCAGCTCAGCTTGAATGGACCGATCAAATCGTTTTGCGGCCTTGTGTCTCTTTTTGGAGAGCAAACCTGCTGCCTTGGAATAAGCTTCCTGGGACTCTGAATGGCGCGCCCTGAGATCGACCAATCGATCATCATCCGTTTGAAGTGCTTGCAATTGCGTTCTCACCTTCTCCACAATCGCCGGCAGGGTCTCAGGTGTGGCTTTGAACTTACGTGCCGCAGCTCTCAATGCGAACAATCGTTCTTCGATCCGATTGAGTTCGTTCTCATCATATTTCACATGGCTTTCGAGAAGAGAAAGAGCGCGCGCAATCTCCGCAATGTCCGAAAGGCTTTTGTCGACAAGTTCGGCAAGTTCTTGCATCACCCTCGGCCCTTTGGGTGTTGTCCGAGCCAAAAGGCGGGCAACAGTGGCCATCTGGGTCTCAACCCCATCTTGCCCGCTCATGATCTTTCCAGCCGCGACCAGATCCTCGCTAATTTGCTCCGCATTCATCATGGACACACGCGCCGCGGTCAATTCGTCCTCTTCCCCCGCCTTGGGATCCAATTCGGCCAGTTCCGCCAAGACGTGCTCCAAATACTTGGATTCATCGCCGCGACTCCGAAAGGCCGCTTCGGCCTTTTCAAGCTCTTCGTCGATGTCTTGAAATCGTTCAAATGCACGACGACACCTGCCTAAGTCCACATCATACCCACCAAACGCATCGAGAAATCTGCGATGCGAACTTGGATCCAACAGTCCGCGTTCGTCATTCTGACCGTGAATCTCCATCAGAAGTACGCCCACACGCCGCAGAGTTGACACAGAAACTGACTGATCGTTGATCCAGGCACGCGTCTTGCCATCATCCTTCACATGACGACGCAAGATGATATTTCCATCCGTATGCAAACCAAGCTCCGCCATCTCCGTAATGGCGGCATGTTTGTTGCTGACAACAAACTCCGCAGTTACCGAGCCTTGAGACGAACCCTGACGAAGTATAGATCTGTCGGCCCTGGCACCCAGGGCCAATCCAAGGGAGTCCAGCAGAATTGATTTTCCCGCACCTGTTTCACCGGTAAGCGCCCAGAGCCCCGATCCGAACTCCAAGTCCAATTCGTGGATAAGAACGATATTTCGAATCGAAAGCGTTGCGAGCATAAGGCGGGCTGCGTTTCGTTTTTGACCGGACACGCACGATTTGGGCGATGCTGGGCCACAACGCCGTTCATGCTTGCAGTCTAGAACGATTTATGTTCGCCCGCAACTTACTTGAAACGCGGCAAGTACACTGTCGATACGGACTAAAACACGCGCTCGAAGGCGCGGCTAATCCAAGACTCCTCGGCTGCGCGCGGTTCCAAATTTTGCGCTACGAGCAGCTTGTAAGAGTCTTGATACCACCGGCTGCCCGGGAAATTGTGGCCCAAGACCGCCGCTGTTGCCTGTGCCTCTCTCTCAATCCCCATGGCCATGTAAGCCTCAGACAAACGGTGGAGCGCTTCGGGCACATGTGTCGTGGTTTGGTATTCCTCGATCACAGTTCGAAATCTATTGATGGCGGCAATGAATTCATTTTGGTTCAGATAATACCGGCCGACATCCATCTCTTTCCCGGCCAGATGGTCGCGGGTCATATCAATTTTGAGCCGAGCATCTCGCGCATATTCGGACTGGGGGTACCGACGAACAACTTCACGGAGACCATCCAGTGCGTTCTTTGTGATCTCCTGATCTCGTCCCACATCCCGAATCCGTTCGTAGTAACTGATCGCCTTCAGATAGTAGGCATAAGGCGCATCCTTATTGCCCGGATGGAGAGCGATGAACCGCTCAGCCGCCAAAATCGCTTCATCATACTTGTTGATCTGATAGTTCGCGAAAGCGGACATCAGCATCGATCGCCGCGCCCAAACAGAATAAGGATGCTGACGTTCGACCTCGTCAAAAAACTGGATCGCCAGACGATATTGCTTTTCGGACATGTAATCGAGCGCGGTATTGTAGAGCGCCTCAACGGGACGTTCGACATATTCTATCTGCTGCGTGTTTCCCGAACATCCGGACAATGCGAGCGCGCAAACCATCGCAAACGCGGCTACTCTCATCTTCTAGTTCCTTTTGTCGTGTGTATTCATCACCAAATCCGGTTGCATATCTCACCGTGCGTATCTCGCCGATGGAACACCTTTTTGATCGAGTGCATCTAATCCACTGATCCAAGCATTTTTCGCGCCAATGAGCCGCCTGTTCATTATAAAGATTCGATGTTGTCTTCGGACGGGGTTTTAGCCTACTTTTCTCCCTCATCCCAACATCAGTTGAGCGGACAAGTATTTACATCGCACAACTCGACCAATTCGCCGTTTCTTGGCACCAAATACTCAGTGAGAATTGTGGCCTGATTTGGGTTCAACAATCAACCGGGCTAAGGGTAAAGGGGTATACATGTCTGAATTCGACCAAAGGCCTCTGCAAATGGATACACATCGAGACAGTGCGCACCGGGTGGATGAAATTGTCGGCGAGGAAATTCGCAAACGCCGCCTCCACCTGGGATTAACCCAAGAACAGCTCGCAAGAGTCTTGCGCGTCTCGTACCAACAGATTCAAAAGTACGAAACTGGAACAACAAGATTGTCTGCCGGCCGATTGTATGAGATTTCCCGCCTTTTGGAATGTGACGTTAGTACATTTTTCGAGCGGGTCGATGCGGAACGAAACGGAGATATGGGGACGAGGGTAATCCCGGAAGCAAAAACCAAGAACACATCGGAATTGATTCAGAGCTACTCTCGCCTCCAAAATTCCGAAGTGCAAATTGCAATTCTGAACCTGATCCGTAGTCTGAATCACGCTCGCCGAAAGAGTTAATCAACCAATCGGAAATGACTCAATCCGAGCGTGGGCGCAGAGTCTAGAGATCAGCGTGAGTAATCATCGGACTCTATGCAAGAGCGGCGCTTTGTTTGCCAGCAACAGCAACAGGCTGAAAGGCTCGGTCCGAAGGATGCAGTCCAGACCACTCCCAACAATCTTCCTGTGCAAACAATTCGCGAAGAAGCAAATTGTTCATACGATGGCCCGAGCATGTACCCTCGAAACGTCCCATAATCGGGTGTCCTGCCAAGGCCAAATCCCCAATCGCGTCGAGGGCCTTATGACGGACGAATTCGTCCTTGTATCTCAGAGCACCACTATTCAAAATCGTGTCCCCTTTGATCACAATGGCATTTTCCAATGAACTGCCCAACGCGCGTCCAGCCTGTTGCAATTTTTCAGCTTGCTCGAAAAATCCGAACGTTCTGGCTCGGCTCAAATTGTGCTTGAACGTATCCGAATTGACTTCGCACTCGAAGTATTGTCTGCCAATGATGGGATTGGCGAAATCGATTGTCATCGCAACCTCGAACCGGTCACTTGGATAAAGAGTCGCGCAAGCCTCTCCGTCCTCAACCATAACAGGCCGGGTAACTCGAATTGACCGCCGTGCCGCCGATAGCTCTAGTCTTCCGGCGCATTCTATGAGGAACACATAGGGCGCCGAGCTGCCGTCCATAACGGGAACCTCTCCCCCATCCAACTCTACAAGCACATTGTCAATTCCACATCCAACGAGAGCCGCCATAAGGTGCTCAATCGTTGAGACTTCGACACCTGCAGCATTTCGAATCGTCGTCCCTAGCAGAGTATCACAAACAGCGTCATATGTTGCTTCCACCCTTTGAGACTGACGAGGAACATCGATTCGTTTGAATACGACACCCGAGTTAGCTGGAGCCGGCCGCAAGCACATACGGACCTTCTTGCCGCTGTGAACACCGATTCCCGTACAAGAAATTTGGCTCTTGATGGTTGTTTGAAGGTGTGAAATCACCCGGTATCCCCCAATTCTTTCATCGCTCGAAGGCTGTGCGGTCCATTCAACCGAACTCATTAATCGCCGATCACCCAAAGACAATTCCCCACCAGATATCTTGTTTTGCGATCATGCTCCGACGAGCCACTGAACAGAGTAAATAGTATCATTCGTTCTGCGACTTCAAATAAACGATTATTTCCGAATGTTTCCTTGGAAAGTCCCCGTCTGATTGTTGAAACACTCCCGTTGAGCATTGAGCAAGACGGCCCGCACACAAAAAAAGCCCTCTAAAGCAAATGTTTAGAGGGCTTTAACAATAAGGATCGCCCTAATTAACTTGCCGGCGCAAAAAAGCAGGAATTTCCAACTGCTCTTCCTCATCCATACTGTCAAACAGCTCACGCGACTGCTCAACCTGAACGGGCGCCGGAGGCTGTTCCACCGCTTCTTGTGGCCATGGCCGGGCAGCGGCGCTTGATGCCCCCGAAGGCATCCCCGCGACGATCGCGGACGAAGAAACCGATGCCCGATTTGCTTGACGCGCAGACTTCACGCCCTGCATCATTCTATCGAAAACCGTTCTTGCCCCTTTCCAGGAATTTCCATCAGCAGCCTCTGCCTCAGATCCCTCATTTGGAGTCGCTTGGACTTTTGGCTGCTGGACACCTTTTTCTACGGCCGGGTCGGCTTGGTCTTTCTTTGGATGGGACTCTTGAGACTCCTTCCCGTGGCTCATACTTTCATTGAGCGCGGCGCCACCCTCCTGCTGACCCGCACCCGAGGTATGAACGACTCCCGCACCCGCGTTAGGAACGGCCGCTTCGGTTTTGGGGAGAGCGGCAGGCTGCGCATGGGGCTGCATCTGTGGTTTTGCAGCGCTTGGAGCAGTGGCGGAATTTTGCACTTCAGACCCTACTGAGCTCTGGGGCGCATCCGGCTTGTCCACAGCCGCAGGTTCACTCCCACTTTCCGTTTTCACTTGCGGAGCCAACTGACGTTCGATCTGCTCCGTCATTGCGTGAACGGGCGGCTGCGAGGAAGGCTCACTCGGCCGGTTCCTTATCTGGTTCGGCACCGCGGCCCGAACCTCTTCGCCATTCTGTTCCGTCCACTCATTTTCGCTCTCGTTTACGTCGATGCCGGTCGCGACCACAGACACCCGCATCGCGCCGCTGAGTTCGTCATCATATGTCGAACCGACAATTATATTGGCATCGGGATCAACTTCAGAACGGATACGGTTGGCGGCTTCGTCAACTTCGTAGAGTCCGATATCTGCACCGCCTGTAATATTGATCAGAACACCGCGCGCGCCCTTCATCGACACATCGTCCAACAACGGATTGCGAATTGCCGCTTCTGCCGCCTCAATAGCCCGCTTTTCGCCGCTTCCCTCGCCGGTGCCCATCATCGCCTGGCCCATTTCGTTCATCACAGCACGCACGTCGGCGAAATCAAGATTGATAAGTCCCGGCCGCACCATCAAATCGGTGATTCCGCGCACACCCGAATGCAAGACTTCGTCTGCCATCGAAAACGCATCGGCAAACGTCGTCGTCTCATTGGCAATACGAAACAAATTCTGGTTCGGAATAACCAAAAGCGTGTCAGCGAACTGCTGAAGTTCATCGATACCGGCTTCAGCCACGCGCATCCGCCGGCTGCCTTCGAACTGAAACGGTTTCGTCACAACGCCTACCGTCAGTATACCTTGTTCCTTGGCCGCCCGCGCAATCACGGGGGCTGCGCCGGTCCCGGTTCCCCCGCCCATGCCGGCGGTGATGAAAACCATGTGGCTTCCGGACAAATGGTCCATAATTTCGGGGAGCGTCTCCTCGGCTGCGGCACGTCCGATTTCCGGCCGCGAGCCCGCGCCAAGTCCTTCGGTAATGGACACTCCCATTTGAATTCGCCGCTCACAGCTCGATAAAGAAAGAGCCTGAGAATCAGTGTTCGCCACCACAAACTCAACACCGTCCAGATGGGACTGGATCATATTATTGACAGCATTGCCGCCTGCCCCGCCAACTCCAAAAACCGTTATCTTTGGCCTCAGCTCCGTTTGTTCGGGCACACTGAGAGAAATTGTCATTTAGACCTCCTAATTTTTATCCCCTCCAGAGAATATCCTCACCGAACCCGTATTTTATTCTGGTACTCATGACGCAAAACTAAACCATCGTTTCAGACCGGTCACCTGGCCCTCCGAGTGTTCGAACCCGGTTTTTTCGTTGGAGCCAATCAAGATGGCTTCGGAAGGAGCGTTAAAGGCGTACTCCAACAATCCGCTCACGACCGAAAACGCAGGGCTGGTCATCGTATCCGGTACTCCCGCGAGACGCATAGGCCTCCCTAGGCGGACATTTTTCTCCAGAATCCGTGCCGCAAACTCCCTTGCTCCATTAAGTTGACTCGCACCTCCAGTCAACACCATTCGCTTGCCAACGATTGAATCCATTCCGCAAATTCTTAAGCGATCGCGCACCAATTCGAAGATTTCTTCGAGTCTTGGCCTAATGATGCTGGTTAACAAAGATCTGGGAATTTGGTTGGCGCAGCTTTGCGAGTCTTCCCCAAGCTGAATAACCTCTAGACCTTCTTGATGATCCGTGGGGCTCGACAAAGCACTTCCGTAAAGTGTCTTTAAACGTTCGGCCGACGCGATAGAAACGGACAATCCTCGAGCAATATCATTCGTGATATTTTCCCCGCCATAAGGCACGACTTCGGAATGCAAACAAACGCCCTGGTGGAAAATACTAAAGCTCGTCGTTCCACCGCCCATATCTACACAGATGGCGCCCAGTTCAGCTTCGTCTTGAACCATGCAGGCTAAACCACTGGCGTAGGGCGAAACCACAACCCCCGCCAGCTCCAGGTGGCAACGTTCCACGCAGAGCGCCAGATTTTGAAGCTGAGCCCGAGACGCAGTGACAATGTGCATGTGCACACCGAGCTTTTCACCATGCATCTCTCTCGGATCTCTGATCGCACCATGACCATCTATGGTGTAGGCGGAAGGGATCGCGTGAATGACGGTTTCGTTCTCCGGGCTGTGTTGCCGCCTGGCTTCTGAGAGAATATGGGCAACATCGCTTTCAGTGATGGCCCGGCCGCCGATGGCCATGTGCGCATTGACAAGCGAGCTCGCTGGATTTCCAGCTGAGAGATTGAGAACAACGTCCTTAACGACCGTGTTCGCAATACGTTCGGCCCCCTCAACAGCAGCACGAATCGCCGTCTCCACGGGAGCCATTTCAACCACGGCCCCTTTTCGAATACCGTTTGAGACCTGATGGCCTACACCAACCACGCGGATAGGCGCGCGATTACGCCCACTGGATTTTGTTCCTTTGGCGATAAAACAGGTTACCTTGCTGGTCCCGACATCAAGTACAGTGACGGTGCTCTGACGAGAGGCCGCAGCAGATCGGTCTCGATTAGATTTTTTTGGATCGGGCGACCGCATTTACGCTCCCATGCCCCCTTTGACTTCGGAACGCTGTGGGTTGGAACGAGATCTAAGATACAAACGGTCAGGTTGCCGAAGGTCTATGATCTCAACATCACGAGACAGCAACCGAAACTTGTCCTGCAATTCCGCCAACAAGCTGAGTGCCACCCCCGGTCTTTCATCTGGTAACAGAACATCAATGCCATTGTCTAAACGCAAGGTCCAACGCCTCTCACCCACTCGAATCGCAGCGCGCACACGGGGCGCAATCCTTTTGTGCAGACTGAGCAATTCAACGAGTTCGGGGGCAGCTCGCGAGGCCCCTTTTCCAACTACATGCAGCAAATGTGGGAAGCTGACATGATGATCGTCTGAGATCACTTCCCCATCTCTATCGACCAAAAAGAGCTTTTGATCGATCTGCCAAACCGCGATGGGCTGTTTCTCCGTAAGCGACACAATAAGCGTATCTGGCCAAAATCGCATGATGGACGCCTCATCAACCCAGTGAAGCGCTTCGACCCGTTGCCTTGCCTTGCCCAAGTCAAATCGAAGAAAGGACACTGCTCCCTTTACGCCCAAGGCTTGGCTCAAAGCCGCCTTTGATGTGAATTTGCGGCCGGACACCCGAACTTCATCTACGGTTACCCCCTGATTCACCAAGAAGTTATCCACGCGCGCCGTTGCTTGGCGTGTCATAAGCCCCAGAGAACCGCTGACGAAGAGCCCAGCCACTACGAGCACACACAAAAGTCCCACAGTGATCCGCACATGTCGGAGGGACAACTCCCTTATCAAGGCGAGACCACGTCCCACGGACTGCAAACAGAAGCGGGAGAACGCAGCAAGTGCGTTGGCGAGAGTAGCCCCAAGGCCGACATTTTTCTTTTTTCGCTTTCGCCGTGCACCTGTCTTTTTCGCTGAGGAAGCCGATATGCGCCGTTTTGAGCCGGAGGTTTGCTTTCTCTTTTTTTGATTACGCGAGTTCAGCGATTGCACGATGCGTCCTCAACAATCCACCGGCAGAGCTTTTCGAAACTCATGCCGGTATGGGCTGCTTGTTCGGGAATGAGCGATGTGGGTGTCATACCGGGCTGGGTGTTGATTTCCAACGCGATAAGGTTGTTTCTTTCATCATCGTACCGAAAATCAGTGCGTGTCACACCACGGCATCCAATAGCCCGGTGGGCATCAAGGGCGCATTGCAGCGCCAGCTCGGTCACGGGGTCGGGAATGTCGGCGGGAATCACATGTTGAGAACCACCTTCGTCATACTTCGCCTTGTAGTCATAATAGCCCGCCATGGGGAGAATTTCGGTAACAGCCAAAGGCTTATTGTCCATCACCGAAACTGTCAGTTCTCTCCCTGGAATATATGTTTCAGCCATAAGATCATCGCCCAATGTCCAGTTGTCTCCGACCACGTCTTCCGGCGGACGATTAGCTCCTTCTTCGACAATAAACACGCCAACGCTAGACCCTTGAGCAACCGGCTTCAGCACGTAAGGAGGCTCCATCGGATGGCCGCGCTCCAGCTCTTCCCGCGCAATCAGTTTATCTTCAGCACACGGCACGCCAACGGACTTCATCATTTCTTTGGCGCGAATCTTATCCATTGCCAATGCGGACGCCATCACTCCAGAATGGGTATATGGAATCTGTAGGATCTCGAGGAGACCCTGAATGCAACCGTCTTCGCCCCATTGCCCATGCAGGCCATTGAACACAACATCAGGCTTCAATTGCACCAGTATTTGAGCAATGTCCTGCCCAACATCGATTTCTGTAACAACGAAGCCCTCATCTCGAAGAGCGCGAGCGCACTCCCGTCCAGTCACAAGACTGACTTCCCTTTCTGCGGACCAGCCACCCTTCAAAACTGCCACATGAGGGCCAGCCGCAGTCGTCTCGGTCATGCTGAGCCCCTTTGCATGCGAACGTGCTCACCTACTCGCCTAATCTCCCATTCAAGCTTGATTCTTGACTGTCTTTCAACCCGTTGCCGCACTCTCTCGCCGAGATTTTCCAGATCAGACGCCTTGGCATGTCCATGGTTGATCAGAAAATTGCAGTGCTTTTCCGACACCTGAGCATCTCCTTCCCGAAGTCCGCGACATCCCGCTTCATCAATGAGTTGCCAGGCTTTACGGCCCGTTTGGTCAGAAGGGTTTTTGAATGTGCTCCCCCCTGTCCGCGTACGAATCGGCTGAGAGGTCTCCCGCGAGTGCTTGATCTCATCCATCTTCGTTTGAATTTGCTCCACGGACTGAGGATTTCCGCGCAACGTCGCAGAAAGAAAGATGAAATCCGGCGGCGCTTTGCTATAGCGATAGGCAAATCCCATGTCCTCTGCCGAAAGCGAATAGCGCTTGCCCCTCCTGTCCAAAGCTTGGGCCGAAACAAAGACATCTTTGATTTCAGAGCCATACGCGCCTGCATTCATACGCAGGGCGCCCCCAATCGTTCCGGGAACGCCTGACAAGAATTCGAGCCCGCCGATGCCCCATTTCTGCGCCCGGCGCGCGGTGACCGCGTCGAGCACCCCAGCCCCCACATGAACTAAGCTATCATCTTCTTTTGAGATGTTATGGAAGCCGCTTCCAAGTCGAACGACAACGCCCCGGATCCCTCCGTCACGCACGAGAATGTTCGAGCCAACGCCCAAAACGGTTATCGGGATCTCATCGGGAAGCTGTTGGAGCAAGTTCGCCAAATCGTCCGCATCTTCTGGTACAAACAGTGCTTCCGCAGGCCCGCCGACCCTAAACCAGGTCAAAGGCGCCAACTCTGCACTCGGAGTAATCTTTCCGCGCAGATCCCTTACATTGCTGAGAGCATCTTGAACTGTCATATGCGCCCGCGCCGCATCACCCATCGATCACGCCGACGAAAGGTCTTTAGGCAAAGCCTGTGCCCAACTCGTTATGGAGCCTGCACCCAGACAAACGACCATGTCTCCCCGCGAAACGAGGTCTCTAATCTGGTTCGCCAACGTGTCCGGTGACTTTAATGGTTCTGCATGTCTATGGCCATTGCGGCGCAACCCTTCGACCAGCCGGTCTCGGGAAATACCCTCAATCGGAAGCTCACCAGCCGGGTAGATTTCTGATACGATCACGATGTCGGCGTCATTAAAGCACGTACAAAACTCATCGAATAGATCTCGAACCCGCGAATAACGATGAGGTTGAACCACGGCGACAATTTTGCCCGGCGTCGTTGCTCGCGCCGCTTTCAAAACTGCTGATATTTCCGTCGGATGGTGACCGTAATCGTCAATAACAGTCACACCATTCCATTCCCCCGTTTTGGTGAAGCGCCGCTTCACGCCCTTGAATTCCGACAAGGCACGCCGGACCGTCTCTTCGGGCATTCTCATTTGACCCGCAAGAGCAATCAGCGCCAAAGCGTTGAGCACATTGTGCTCGCCGTGCATGGGCGACGTGAGACCCCGGTATGTCGGCGCATCAAATTGAAGGCGCTCCTCGAAAACGACGTCGAACTTGGAGCCGTTTTCGCTAAATTCTAAGTTCTCTGCACGAACGTCCGCCTGAGGATTGGTTCCGTACGTGATAATGCGCCGGTCATTCACCCGTCCGATCACGGTCTGAAGATCCGGATCGTCTAGGCAGATGATCGCAAATCCATAAAACGGCACTTGGGACAGAAAGACTTGGAATGCCTCCTTGAGAGCATCGAACGAACCGTAGTGCTCAAGATGCTCCGGATCCAAATTGGTGCAAATCGCAACCGTTGCAGGCAGTTTCAAAAAAGTTCCGTCAGATTCATCCGCTTCGACCACCATCCACTCACCTTCTCCCATGCGAGCGTTGGACCCGTAAGCGTTAATAATGCCGCCGTTTATGACGGTCGGATCCATATGAGCTGCATCAAACAAGGATGCGATCATCGACGTCGTCGTTGTCTTTCCGTGCGTGCCCGCAACCGCCACACACCATTTCAATCGCATGAGCTCCGCCAACATCTCGGCTCTTTTGAGGACGGGCAGCAAGCGTCTTCGCGCTTCGATCAGTTCCGTATTGTCCCGCTCGATAGCGGTCGAGATGACGACGGCAGATGCATCACCCAAATTGTCGGGTTGTTGGCCGATTTGAACCGGGATGCCCAGATCGAGTAGGCGTTGAACGTTAGGCCCCAGCGAAACATCACTACCCTGAACGGCATAGCCGAGATTGTGCATCACTTCCGCAATGCCGCTCATTCCGATCCCGCCTATTCCGATAAAATGAATCGTGCCTATGTCGAAAGGGATGGTGGGCACACTCAGCCGTCCCCGCGCCCGGAAAGCTCCAGCCGCTCCACCAAGTCCGCCAATTCCGTAACCGCATCGGGTTTACCCAATGCTTTGGATTGGGCCGAAGCCTTCTGAAGACCATCCGGGTCCGACAAAATCTCAGCCAACTTCATCGCGAGGTGGGGCGCCGTAAAATCGGGCTCAGCCATCAGCCAGCCCCCCCCATGGTCTTCCAGATACTTCGCATTCGCCGCCTGGTCCCCGTCCAAGGCAACACCCAGCGGAACCATAATTGCAGGCCGCCCGATCACCATTAATTCACATACGGTCGACGCACCCGACCTCGAGATGATCAGGTGGCTCCCGGCCATTCGCTCAGGGAGATCCGAAAAAAAGGCTTCAATATCGGAACTTATGCTCATTTCTTCATACTTCTTGCGAACCCGTTCAATATCTTCCGGGCGGCATTGTTGAGTCAACTCAATGCGTGACCGCAAGTCGAGCGGCAAGGACCGAATGGCATCGGGCACCACATTTGCGAATATCGTGGCACCTTGACTGCCGCCAAAAACGAGGAGCCGAATCGGCCCCGAGTCCGAAAAGGCCTCATACGGATCATTCCTTCGTTGGATCACCGCGTCTCGGACAGGATTCCCAGTGACTTCCGAGCGTTCCTTATCTCCGGGTTTCAGCCCCTTGGGTTCAGGAAAGGTCAAAGCAAGCTTCTTCATTGCCGGGGCGATGAGACGATTAGCGCGCCCCATCACCCTGTTTTGCTCGTGTAAACACGTCTGTTTGCGCCTCAGGATTGCGGCGAACATGGCCGGCAAGCTTGGATAACCGCCGAAGCCAACAACAACGGAAGGGCGATAACGCCCAATCAGCCGGTAGGCCTGGATCGTTCCCACAAACAATCGGGCAGCTGCCAGCGCCCGATTGATCAAACCGGACTGCTCTGTGGTCCCCGACAGAGTAGGATGCATCGGCGCCTCGGGAAAGTTGCGCTCCCAGGCAAGGCCGCGCTTATCCGTAACGACCACTGCCTTCCGGTTTCGTCTCGCCAGTTCCTGCGCCAAAGCCTGGGCGGGGAACAAGTGCCCTCCGGTGCCGCCGGCCGTAATCATAATCGGGTTATCGGCTTCATTCATATTTCGTCACCCCACCCAAGACCGCATCTCCATCGAAGGTCTCTTTCGTGTGAGTGCCAATATCATTCCCATCGTGATTGCTGTTCCGATGAGCGATGAGCCACCATAAGATATGAATGGCAGAGTCATGCCCTTTGCCGGAAGCATCTGGAGATTAACGCCCATATTGATCAGCGCCTGCGCGCCGAACAGGATGATCAAACCTGACGCTGCCAATTGCACGAACAGGTCATTCTCCGAAACTGTGCGGAGCAGCCCGCGCATCACCACAAAACAAAACAAAGCAACAAGGAACAAACACGCGATCAAACCGAACTCCTCGCCCGTAACCGCAAAAATAAAATCAGTGTGCGCATCAGGGATAAGATACTTGATTGTTCCTTCGCCAGGTCCAACACCGCCGATCCCGCCAGCCTGAAACGCTTTGAGGGCCGTCTCCACTTGGTATTGGTCACCCACTTCAGGATTGAGATAGCGGTCAATCCGGCTATGGACATGGGGGAAATAGAGATAAGCGCCCACAATACCTGCAATCCCGACAAGGCCCAACACGACGATCCAAAGAAAACTCACCCCGCTGAGGAAGAACGTGGCGCTCCACGCAAAAAAGGTGAGCATCGCCTGCCCAAAATCCGGCTGCAACATGAGCAAACCCAAGACCAGGATCAGCAGACCAGTGGAATACAGATTGCCGTTGAAATCCGGCTGCGTCGCCCGTTTCGCAAACAGCCACGCCACAACCACGACAAACGCAGGCTTCACCAACTCAGAGGCTTGCAACGTAAAAGCACCCAGCGCAATCCAGCGTTGGGCGCCCTTCACTTCGCTCCCGATAAAGAGCGTTAGGACCATGAGGGCAATCCCGCCCACCAAGAGACCTGCTGCAAAAAATCGTATCTGACGCGGCGAAAGAAGGGATACCGTCAACATGATTGCCACCGCCGGCAATAAAAATACCAGGCTGCGATAGGCATAGTGCAGCAGCGGCAAGTCGTGCCGCAAAGCCATAGACGGACTCGCCGCCAACGACATGATGGCACCCGCCAACACGAGCAGCAAAACCGCGCTCAAACTCCAACGGTCAACGGTCCACCACCATTGCCCAAGGATGGAACGGTCGGTTCGCGTCACACCTAACATGACGAAGCCTCCGCCCGCGGAACATCGGAGTGCGACTCATGCTCACTCATGCCTTCTACGAGAGAGCGAAAGTGTTCCCCTCTCTCTTCAAAGTCCCGATACAAATCGAACGAAGCGCAAGCCGGTGAGAACAGAACGATGGGTCCGCCTTGTCCGTCGTCTTCTTCATTCGTCATTTTTTGCTTTTCCGCTCTTGCATCACGCGCTGCCCCTTCGAGGGCTTGCCGCAAATCGCCGGCGGGAACGACCTCAACTTTGTCTGACAGATAAGCACACAAAGCCGCCTGTGACTCCCCAAATACATAAGCCTTCTTTACCCTGTTCGTATGGGGGCTGAGGGCTTCGAAATCATCATCCTTGGCTTTCCCTCCAACGATCCAGAAAATATTCTCAAACGCGGCCAAGGCATTTGCCGCAGCTTCCGCATTAGTCGCCTTGGAATCATTGATAAACGGAATGTCTTCAATCTCTTTGACCTTCTCCAAGCGATGAGACAAACCGCCAAAGCTCAAGATCGCATTGGCCACGTCCATTTGATGATGCATCAACTTGCGTGTGGCGGCATAGGCCGCGGCCGTATTTTGCCAGTTGTGCCGTCCTGGCAAAGCATCTGCCATGCGTAGGTTAACAAGCTCACTCGTCGGGCGCGTCATCCCGTCATAAAGAATGCCGTCGATCACATAGATCCCGTGACCCAACACTTTGCCTACTGAAATCGGGCACACATCTTGTTTGTGTTCCGAAGAAATTCGAGTGCAGATCTCTTGAGAATAACCGTCATCGACCCCAACAACGGCCAAATCGCCGGCTTCTTGCGCCATAAAGATACGGCTCTTCGCATTCACATATCCTTCCATACCCCCGTGGCGGTCCAAGTGATCCGGCGTAATGTTCAGAAGAATTGCAACATCTGCGCGCAGGGAAAACGTCAGATCCAATTGATAGGAGGACAATTCGATGACATAGACACTGCGGTCATCCGGTGGAGGTGCCGAAAGAATCGACTGGCCAATATTGCCGACAACGTGAGCGCTCCGCCCGCACCGCTCGAGGATATGGCCCACAAGCGCCGCCGTCGTGGATTTTCCATTCGTGCCCGTAATGGCGACGATTTGGGGCTTTTGCTTGTCTTCATCTTGCGAGTTTATCTCCCGCGCGAACAGTTCCACATCGCCAATGATCTCCACATTCGCCGCCCGAGCGCGTTGCACGATTTTGTGAGGCTCCGGATGCGTAAGCGGCACGCCCGGCGTTAGGACAAGAGCTGAAAACAGGGCCCAATCGGCTGCATACAGATCATCAACGGTGAGACCATCTATCTCAGCTTCATTGCGCGACTTTTCGCTGTCGTCCCAGGCGTGAACAATGGCACCTCCCGCCATCAATGCATGTCCGGCGGCACAGCCCGAACGGCCGAGTCCAAAAACGGCCACATGTTTGCCGGCAAAGACCGTAATGGGAATCACGTTACCTCAACTTCAAAGTGGACAGACCAACCATGGCCAAAACCACGGCGATGATCCAAAAACGGATGACAATGGTGGGCTCTTTCCACCCCAACTTTTCGAAGTGATGATGGATGGGCGCCATCCGAAAGACGCGCTTGCCTGTGAGTTTGAAGGAGGCCACCTGCATCATGACGGACAGCGCCTCCATAACAAAGATACCGCCAATAATGGCAAGAACGATTTCGTGCTTGATGGCCACGCTGATCGAGCCCAGCGCCGCGCCGAGGGAAAGCGAGCCTGTATCTCCCATAAAAACCATCGCAGGCGGAGCGTTAAACCACAAGAAACCAAGTCCGGCACCAAGTAACGCACCACAAAAAACAACCACTTCGCCGGTACCCGGCACATAGATCAGTTGCAGATACTCTGAAAAGTCTGCCCTGCCTATGATGTACGTGATGATGCCGAAACATGCAGCCGCAATCATGACCGGAACAATTGCCAAACCGTCCAGCCCATCCGTCAGATTCACGGCATTCGCCGCACCCACGATCACAAACATGCCAAATGGCACAAAGAACCAGCCCAAGTTCACGAAGAAGTCTTTAAAGAAAGGAAAAGCGACAGAAGCGGCCGTGCCGCCGGTCGGTCCTTCCTCTCCTCCGGCTACATACATGATCCCGAGAACCGCGACGACTGCAATCACACCCTCGATTCCTAGCCGCACGCGACTCGAGACCCCCGAACTCGAAGATTGCGTAACCTTTGCGTAGTCGTCCGCAAATCCGACCAGGCCAAATCCGACCGTGACCATCAATACGATCCAAACATAGGGATTGAATAAGTCGGCCCACAGAAGAGTTGCGAGACTCACACTAATCAGGATCATCACCCCGCCCATTGTGGGTGTGCCCTTTTTCGTAATCAGATGAGATTCAGGCCCATCTTCGCGTATAGGCTGCCCCTCCCCCTGCTTGCTCTTGAGCCAATTTATGATGCGGGGCCCAATCAAAAAGCAGATGATGAGAGACGTCATCGTCGCGGCACCGCCGCGAAATGTCAGATACCGGAAGACATTGAACACCTGCACATCCTCGCTCAATTGAACGAATAGATGATATAGCATTTGTTAACCCCTGCTCGTTTTAGCCCACGTTAGCTCGATTCGCCTTCATCCATCGCGAGGACACCGTCCACAATGACTTTCATCCCCGACCCCAAAGATCCCTTGACCATAACGATATCCCCCGGCTGCAAATCGCTGTTAAGCGCTTCAACCAATTCCGCTGCGGTGTCGGCATAAGCCCCTTTCCGGCTTGAGTCCAATCCATTCCACAAATGTTTCATGTATGGCCCCGCAAGGTAAACACGATCCACATTCATTTCCGTAATCGGATGAATCAGGTCCTTATGGTAGTGCTCGGCGTTCTCGCCTAACTCAAGCATATCGCCCAGGACCGCAAGCGTGCGCACTGAAGGCTCAGCTTTGCGTCCGGCAAGCGTGCGCAAGGCCGAGGCCATGGACGCAGGATTTGCGTTGTAAGACTCATCGATCAGCGAAACGTGCCCGCCCGGCAACGCTATTCGGTGTGTTCTGCCCCGTCCTTCCCGAGGTTGAACGTTGCTCAAATGACCAGCAGCAGATTGAAGATCGGCTCCAGCCAGCCGAACAGCGGTCAACACGGCGATACTGTTCATCGCAATATGCCGCCCAGGAATGTTCAAAGTATAGGTAACGGGGCTCCCTAATATCTCCGCCTCGACGACAGTCCCCTCCGACGCTGACTGAAGGTTCACCAATCGAGACTGCGCCGAGGACTGCGATCCAAACGCAAAAATGTCTCTAACGCCAACGTCTTGGGCTCTTTTCTTGAGATGTTCGAAGAAATTGCCATCTTCATTGAGGATGGCCGCCCCAGATGAATCCATCCCTTCGAAGATTTCGGCTTTCGCATCTGCGATTCCCTCAAGCCCCTCAAAAAACTCAATGTGAACCGGCTCTATGGCCGTAATAATTGAAATGTGCGGCCGGACCATCTTTGTAAGCGGCCGGATCTCGTTGGCGTGGTTCATTCCCAGTTCGAAGACACCAAATTTGGTGCTCGCCGGCATTCGAGCCAAGGTGAGCGGGACTCCCAAGTGGTTGTTATAGGAGGCAACGGACGCATGCGTTGGCGCTTGCACAGACAGGACCGCGCGCAACATATCCTTCGTACCCGTCTTGCCCACACTCCCCGTCACGGCAATGCGCGTTGCATCCGCTCTTTCCCGCGATGCCGTCCCAAGAGCCTGCAATGCGATCAGTGTGTCGCTAACCACGACCGCGGGCTGATCTTCGCTGAGCCGTTCGGAAACCAAAGCTGCCGCTGCACCTTTAGAAAGGGCATCATCGACAAATCGATGGCCATCGCTGTTTTCACCCTTGATAGCGACAAATAGGTCGCCCTTTTCAAGTGTGCGCGAGTCGATAGAAACGCCGTACACGTCCCATTGCGCTTGCGGCACCGCCTTGCCCCCTGTTGCACGGACAATCTCATCACATGTCCAAAGAACCTCAGTCACACTGGCCTCCATGTTCAAGGAGAGCTTGTCTTGCAACCGCTCTGTCATCAAATGGCAAGATTTTCGAGCCGATATGCTGACCCGTCTCATGGCCTTTTCCAGCGATCACAAGAACGTCCCCTTCTGCCAAGTTCGAGACCGCGTGATGGATGGCTTCAGCGCGATCCGGTATCTCAACGGCTCCGTCCATGCAACTCATGATGCTGGACCTGATTTCCGCTGGGTCTTCCGAGCGCGGATTATCGTCCGTGATGTAACAACGATCCGCCAAATAATCAGCCCGTTCGCCCATGATTGCCCGCTTTCCCGCATCGCGATCCCCACCCGCACCGAAGACAACATGCAATTGCCGTTGGGTATGATCACGCAGGGTTTGGAGTATCGTCATTAACGCATCCGGCGTGTGCGCATAGTCCACAAAAACCAATGCGCCCCTCTTTGACTGGCCGATGCACTCGAGACGACCTGGCACACCCTCCAGGCATTCAAGCGCGCCCATCACATCTGGTACACCTATATCCGTGGCTAGGGCTAGTCCCGCTGCAACTAACGCATTGTCGAGCTGAAAGCGGCCGAACAGTGGAAATGCGATCTCATACTCCACCCCGTCAAAGCAAACGTGCACCAAGTGGCCGGTATCAGTCGGCACTTCATTGAGTAACCGCAGTCCATCATTCGCCAATTCGTATCCACCAACCGGAAGGACGCGTCTTCCAGATTGCAGGCAGAGTTCGCGCACCCGTTCCCCGTACGCCGTATCGACATGCACAATAGCAAAGTGATCGCGCGGCAGTAGCTGGGTGAAGAGACGACACTTCGCATGGAAGTAATCCTCCATTGAGGCATGATAATCGAGATGGTCCTGCGACAAATTCGTGAACGCCGCGACACGCACATTAAGTCCATCCAATCGATATTGATCAAGACCATGACTCGATGCTTCCACGGCGAGATGCGTGACACCGGTCAGTGCCATGGCCTGCACCGCCTCATGCAATTGCAACGGGTCTGGAGAAGTGAGGCCGAGCGGCCGCGTTCCGTCTTTCGAACTTAAACCCAGTGTGCCGATACTCCCCGCCTGTTTTCCAGCGGCAGCCCAAAATTGTTGAAGAAACCGGGCGACCGAGGTCTTGCCGTTGGTGCCTGTAATCGCAGCAATACAATCAGGTTGCGGAGCATAAAGCTTAGAGGCCGTTCGACTAACGGCCAGCCTAACATTCTTCACACCAACGAGAACAACGGCATCGTCGGACACCATCGCACGCGCTTCGGAAACGCGCGCACGATCAAGAACAACGGCCGATGCGCCACGATCTACGGCGTCACAAATGAATGAAAATCCGTCTAGTGAAGTACCGCCAATGGCAAAAAAGAGGTTATCTTTCTGCACACGACGGCTGTCCATCGCAAGTCCAGAAATGTCTATTTGGCTCACATCGATAAAGTCGGCGGTGTCAATTGTGACCTCGCTTTGACAGTCTTCAGCTCCAAGCAGCTGTCTTAACTTCATCCAGATACACTACTCTAACGCACCGTAAACGCCGCACGCTGAACTTCAACTTGCGGCTCGATTTCCTCAAAAACCGGATTGATTCCCAACACCGGACCGATTTTCTTGATCAAACTTCCAGCCAAGGGCGCCGCGTTCCACCCAGCCGTCGCATGCCAGTGAGTCTCTGCTGTCCCCTTGGGCTCATCTAGCATAACAAATACGACAAATTTTGGATCCTCGGACGGAAAAACGGCCAGAAACGAAGTGATAAGATCACGCCGATTGTAGCCTCCCGCTGTGCTCTTTTCCGCAGTTCCTGTTTTACCACCAACTCTGTAGCCGGGCACATTGGCATTGCCCGCCGTGCCATCTGTGACCACCGATCTCAACAGTTTGCGCATGATCTTTGCTGTGGCCGGCGAGACCACACGATCTCGCTCCTCAAGGTCGCCGACTTCTCGTTTGCGAATTGTAGGTTCTACATAGTAGCCGCCATTAACGATCGAAGCAGCCGCAGATGACAATTGCAGGGGAGAGACAGCGATGCCGTGACCGAACGAAATCGTTGCAGCACGCACTTCCCGCCAATTGAGTGGAACACTCGGATCGCCCACTTCGGGCAGCTCAATGGGCGATCGCTCCAACAGACCCAAAGACTGAACGAACTGCTGGTGCCGCATCACACCGACATCACGCGCCATCTTCGCGGCCCCAATATTTGACGAATGCATTAATATTTCGGGGACGCTCAGCCACCGTCCTTGACCGTGAAAGTCGCGAATCTTGAAGCGCCCGTATTGCAGAGGTTTCGACGTATCGTATCCGTCCGCCAGCGAAACGGTTCTGTTTTCTAGGGCCATCGCGACCGTGAAAACTTTGAATACGGAGCCAAGCTCGTAAACCCCTTTGGTCGCCGAGTTGAACCGCGCAGTACGGTCGGTCACCGGCTTGTTTGGATCGAAGTCCGGCAGCGACGTCATCGCGATCACTTCCCCGGAGTGCACATCCATCACAACCCCCGCCGCACCGCGCGCTGCAAACTTCTTCATCGATTTGGCCAATTCGGCACGGAGCAGGAATTGAACGCGGGAATCGAGCGATAGCTCAAGGGGACGCCGCAAAAGACGTGCTTGAAGAATGTCTTGTTCTAAGGACAGCTCAACGCCTGCTATACCGTTGTTATCAACATCGACATATCCAAGAACATGCGCAGCTTGCCGCCTTTGGGGATACGACCGGCCGATGCCTGTGGTGTAGGACACACCGGCAATTCCCTCGGCATGGATAGAAGCGCACGTTGCCAAATCCAAGTTGCGCGCGAGGGTGATCTCGTGTCGGTTTGACGTTAACCTGCGAAACAAATCGTCGTAGCTTCGGGATGGAACGTGCTCATGCAGCCGCCGGGCTGTATCGGCGGGAGTCCAAACATGCCTTGGAAAACCCTTCAGCGTACAAACTTTAACGTCGGTCGCGTAGAGCTCCCCATTTCGATCTACAATATCTCCCCTTGCGGAGCTTAGACCCGCCCCGCCGCTTCCTTCAGCGCCAGCAACGGCAGGCGATGTTAACATGATACCGACCAATTTGGTAGCAACACTTCCAAAGGTGATGAAAAGACATGCCGCCAGCGCCATGATGCGGAACGAAGCAGAGCGCGTCGACTGCGTCATCAGATAGGTTTTACGGATATGTGCAGCTATCCCAATGCCGCCGCTGTCGAGATAGCCACACATCCCGTCGGGCACAAATACGCCCGGTCCAGAGTCTTTCGGCTTTACGTCAGCCATCAGAATTGCCTCCTCTGGAAAAACTGTCTGAGAGGAGACGTTCAAGCTCCTCGACTTCATACTCTAATTCGGGGCCGAGTTGATCGCCTTCATCGCTTTCGCCAACCGGCCGAAGCGGAACGTTTGCCAGCTCTGCTATCTGACCCGGCTCCGTCATTTGCAGATCTTGCGACAGATATTCCGCCACCAGCGCTTCCAGGCGATCTGGATTGTTCAAGAAGGCCCACTCAGCCCTGAGCATCTTTATTTCTTCTTGACGCTTAACCAATTCAATTCGAAGTTGCTCAACACGCTTATCCGCGCGCGTTGTATTGAGTTTCAAGCTGTACATCCCGAATGCGCTGAGAATCACGACAGAGATTATTCCCACACCCCAGAACTTGGTCATCGAATCGCTCCAACAACAACACTGGGACCGGGAAAGGCTCCAGCTATGGCGGCCCATTCCGTTCTAACGCCATATCTCAACTTTGCGGACCGGGACCTACTATTTGAGCCAATTTCCTCCGAACTCGGTGTTTTGGGTCTACGGAACGGCAGATAAAAAGAAGGCTGAACGCTTGGTTCCTGTCGGTCGGGCAAGTACCGCGAAGGTTGAGGCTTTTGGCCACTGCGTTGCGCAAAGAAAGTCTTTACCAATCGGTCTTCCAGCGAATGAAAGGCAACAACGATGAGCCGGCCAGCAGGTTTTAGCAATCGTTCGGCCGCCATCAGGCCTCGCCACAGCTCTTCGAGTTCATTATTCACCAGAATACGAATCGCCTGAAACGTTTTGGTCGCCGGATGGATCTTACGGCGCGGATTCGGGGGAACGGCTGACGCCACACATTCCGCCAACTGCGCAGTTGTCGCAATGGGAACCTTATCTCGCTCGACAGTGATCCTTTGAGCAATGCGCCGCGCCATCTTCTCTTCGCCATAAACGCGGATCACATCTTCCAGCTCCCGAACACTGGCTTGATTAACAAACTGTTCAGCCGTGAAATCAGTTTCTCCCATGCGCATATCCAGGGGGCCATCCGAATTGAACGAAAACCCCCTTTGCGGCTGGTCCAATTGCATGGATGAAACACCGAGATCCAAAGTCACACCGTCTACAGAAGGTTGATTGATTGATTCGAGAGTCTCTACCATTTCGCAGAATGTACGATTGTGCAAACATAATCGATCCGCGTACCGGTCCCGCCACTGATTGGCTACGAGTATGGCAGTTAAATCTCTGTCGAAGGCATGAACGCGGCAGTCGGATGCTTCGAGTATCGCACGCGTGTACCCTCCGCCGCCCAACGTTCCGTCAACATACGTTTCGCCGTCCTTGGGTTCTAAAAGGTCAAGAACCTCTTGAAGCATAACGGGTTGATGCCCGGACCGATCTCGTTCGTGAGTTACCATTCGCGGTCACTCCTGTCAGGTGGCGGAGGGTTTTTGCGCGGCTTCAACAGACCTCGATTTTGCTTGGCCAACTCACGAGCCATCATGCGGTGTTCTTCATACTTGCCCGGATGCCACATTTGGAACTTTTCACCCAGCCCGACAAATGCGACCTGATCTTCGATATCGGCATGATCAAAAAAGCTCTGTGCCGGTGAGATGCGCCCCTCCCGATCGATCGGCAGGCGGAAACTGTCCGCGATTATGGAGATTTCAAACGCCCCGCGCACTTCATCATAGGGGTCACGGTCTTCGATGTAGGCCTTCATCTTTTCGAAATAGGCTTGGCCCGCGCCCTCAAGACACTCTCCGACAAAAGCGGGAAAACACACGACGGCACTTTCTTTCGCTTCGCTCAAGACATTGCGAAAGTCGACGGGAACGGAAACCCGTCCCTTCGCATCCACGTTTTTGATGTGTGTGCCCATGAACATTCACGACCATCTCTAATGCGGCGCTCTCTATGTGAGCGTGCCGATAGATGTCTTTCACCGTCCGCAATACGGACGAAGCCCTCTCACAACGAGTTGGGATAGCTTGGGATAGCATGGGCTCGTTTGGGAGTCAATGGGTCGACAGATTTTCTAATGAATTTTCAAGGACTTACTTAAACTTCATTGACGAACTCTAAACGGGTCACGAAATGCATACATGTTCACCAAAAGTATCGGCTCTGTTCGACAATCATTCAGGCCTGTGGAAAACTCAAGCGGAGATTCACGCGCGTCAGTATGATTTGGGTGCGCCGGATCTGCCCAAATGGACCCTCATGTGAACGAAATGCCAGGTGATCTATAAGCCGGGTTCTGTCCCTCGCGGAGATGGCCATTCATCTAAGGGCACCCGTTGCCGGGCACCTCTTGCGACCTACCCGAACGGCTCGCCGGAAAATGCTCAAGCGCCGTTCCTATTTGGTCTTGCTCCCGGTGGGGTTTACCTAGCCGTTTTCGTTACCGAAAACGCGGTGCGCTCTTACCGCACCGTTTCACCCTTACCTCCCGAAGGAGGCGGTCTATTCTCTGCTGCACTTTCCCTGGGGTCGCCCCCGCCGGGCGTTACCCGGCACCGTTTTTCCGTGGAGCCCGGACTTTCCTCACCAAAACTGGCGCGGCCATCCGATCACCTGGCCAAGAGATCATACGCCGTTTCAGTCCGGTGTACAATTGTCAGCCAGTCCAAGTAGGTCATCCATAATCAGTTCGCAATGTTCCAAGTAAGGCGGCTGCGGATCAGGTTCTTCCCAATGCGTCTCCGGGTGCCAAAAATGTCTCAAGAGAGCAATGACATTGAACGACAGCAGGGTGTCAAAGTCGTCGTTGTCACTCACTTCATAACCAAAACGCGCGAATTTACCTTTCAGCCTCCTGACGAAATCAGGATTGATTGGCCTCGAAAGGCTATCTTTGCGAGGCAGAGACGAGGAGATCACTGAAGGCCAAACCCCCACTCCATGAGACGCCAAATGCGCCCACGGGAATTTTTCTCCTGGATCTTGTTTGCGCGCCGGGGCAACGTCCGAATGACCGAGCACCCGTGCCGGCGCAATAGAATGCCGGCCCAAGATCGAAGTACAAAGCTCCAACACCGCGTCAATTTGCGAAGCTGGAAAATCTCTGTACCCCCACTCATGACCGGGATTAACAATTTCGATGCCAATTGAGCGGGCGTTGATGTCAGTCTCACCGGCCCAGAATGCCTTTCCCGCATGCCAAGCCCGCTGGTCCTCATCAACCAATTGATGAATGGAACCATCTTCTTCGACAAAGTAGTGGGCGCTGACTTTGGCCTCAGGATCACGCAATCGCGCCAATGCCTCCTCCCCCGTTTTCATCCCCGTGTAGTGCAGGAGCAAAATGTCAATCGGAGTGTCGCCGCGCGTGTCGTGATTGGGAGAAGGAGACTGACGAACCTGCATAATCACACTGCCTTTCTGCATCGAGCTATTTTTCAGCAACCACATATTCGGGCTGACGCATGGTAACAATGGCAACCCCGACCAGCGTGATCAATCCCCCCACAAGCATACGCGCCGTCAAGACGTCGCCCAAAAACGCAACCCCCATGGCAACGGTGAAGATCGGCGTCAATAATGTCAGGGGAGAGACGATTGTCACCTCATAACGCTGTAGCAGGAAATACATACCCGCATGGGCGATCAGGCTTGAGCAAAAGGCCGCAAAGACGAGCGCTCCCCATACGGCCAGCGATGCCGATCTAATAGGTTCAACGGGATTGCCTTCGAAAAGCAGCGACATCCCAAGTAGAAAAGGCCAAGAAAACATGGCGATCCAGCTTTGCAGGTCATAGACGCCTACATCCTTCAGACGGCGCATGAAAATACTTGAGGTCGCTCCCACGAAAGCCCCCACGATTCCAAGCAGGAACCCATCCCAGTAGGACAGCACACGCGGATCAAAACTGATAACCATCACACCGACAAACGCGAGAAGAATGCCAAGCCAACGGCGCCATCGGACTTCTTCGTTCAAGAAGACGATGGACAATAAAGTAGCAAACGGCACACCAAGCTGTGACGCCAACGCCACGGCGGACACATCTTCAGCAATCCGCAGACCGGTAAAGAATATCCCAAATTGGATACCTCCAGCTGTCATTGCAATCGCGAAGATTGTCCACATCCGGCCTTTGTGGAACTTCAAGAACGGTAACAGCACAACCGCGACCAGCAGGAATCGCAGGCCGGTAAACAAAAACGGCGGCATTTCGCTTACGCCGATTTTCGCGCTCACGAGCGTAAGAGCCCACACGAAATTGACCCCGATCATCAGAGCGAGGTGTTGTGGCGTCATTGCTGTTCTCTTTTATTTTGATGAATGAATGCCGCACGGCGCCTGGTGTTTAACAGGAAAAGCTGCTATAGGCCCAGTTTCTACTGATAAGAAAAAAAGACGTCGCGAAACTGTTGGGTGTGTGACTTGGGGTGCGATGAAAAAACCAACGCTGTATTACCATCCGTCTTCATTTGAGTCTCAGATCGTCAAACTGGCTTTGGCCGAAAAAGGCGTTGCTTTCACACCGCGACCTTTGGATTTAGAGTCGAAGTCCGAGCATCTAAAACCATGGTATCTCGAGCTAAATCGGGAAGCGGAGGTGCCGACCCTTCAACATAAGGATATGACGCTCGGTGAGATGGTCACCATCTGTGTTTATATCAACAATAATTTTCCCGGTCCGATGCTCGTACCGATCCGAGGATCGGAACGCGAAGAAATGGAAGAATGGGTCAGGCTGTTCCAACAATTTCCGCATCAGGAATTTTCCATTGGAGTTCTGAGAGGTCCGGAAAAGCGAACGGAGCTCGGCAAACTCCGCCAGTGGATAAAGACCACTGAAAAGCTAGGCGACAAGCACGCTGAGTTGGACGTGAGATACCAACACACTCAGTCCAAGTACGAAAAGTGGGCCTCCCTCGCGGAGGATGATCGATTCATCTCCAGAGCAAAAACCCGCATTGAAAAGAGCTTGGACTTGCTGGACAGAAGGCTGAAACAGTCCCGCTGGCTGGCTGGAAACGATTATTCGCTGGCCGACACACTATGGACGGTCTTGTTGGCGAGACTCCATTATCTGGGCTTGAGTTCTTTGTGGGCCAACGGAGCCCGTCCCAATGTCGACAGTTTTTACCAACGGGTTCGCGCGCGCAGCAGCTTTTCTAAAGCGCGTATTCAAACCACACGTTCGCCGTTTAATAAGGTCCTGTTGTTCTTCAAATACAACTGGGAGAACTTGGTACTCGCAGGGATTGTCATGGGCACCGGAATGGGGCTCATGATGAGCGCGCAATAAGCGCCATTCGATCTAGTACCGCGAAACAACTGTTACCGAACGTTCTCGGGTTCGACTTCAATGACTACACCGTCGTCGGAACCGCGCCGCGGATCGTCATCTGAATTGTCGAAGACCTGAGCCAGCGACAGCGCAATAATTATAAAGGGGCTCACGAAAAGAACGGCCGTCAACACTGCAACGGCCAGCGTCAATACGACAATAATCAAACTGAGAAAGAAGATTAGAGCCGCCAAGTGAAGCACGCTGGATAGATCGAAGCGCCGCTTCCGCCGAATGGACTCATATCTCTGCCTGACCATATCTTCGACAGAGAACCGGACATGCGTCCGAGAAAAGCGAGGGTCTTCATGTTCTTGCATCGCGCTGTCCCAGTTTTTTCTGACATATATATATGCGCTCAAACGCCGAATGAAAGTGAACGATCCACAAGGTCCATTCTAAGAAAGTCCGCGCTCCGCCGCGATGCGGTCGTAAGCGCTATTGATTGCCGCCAATTTGTCATTGGCAAGTGAAACGAATTCCTCCGGGACGCCTCGCGCGATGAGCGCATCCGGGTGGTTATCGCGCACGAGACGGCGATAAACGGACTTCAGATCTTCATCCGATATCTCCGGATCGACCCCCAAGATCAGATACGGATCTGAGTCATCTGGGCCCAAATTGCGTGACTTGATCCGCCCAAATTCAAGCTCGGTGAAACCAAAGACATCTGCAACACGTTCCAGATATGTCAGTTCGTTGGGATGAACGACACCGTCTGCAAGCGCGATATGAAAGAGTCCATCCAACAGATCCTCCAATACCGCGGGAGAATCCTTAAATAGATTTGCTATTTGCCGGGCATACGCCTCGTAGCCAGCCACATCTTGCATGGCCAACCGAAAGACGCGGCGCACATTCTCAACTTCATCACCGGGTACATCCACGATCTCACGGAAGGCTTTGATCTCGTCATTGGTCACGACACCATCGGCTTTGGCCATTTTCGCACTCAGTGCAATAACGCCGACCGTGAATGTCAGTTGCCGCTTTGCTTCCTTGGCCTCTTCACTCTGGGGGTCAATCATGCGATCCGCCACATGACCCGCAACACCGCCCAAGACAGCACCCAGGGGACCACCTAAGACGAGCCCGGCAGTGGCGCCGGCTAATTTTCCCCAAATGGACATAGTCAATATTTTGTTCGAGGATAGTGTTCCAAATACGGCCGAACAGAGAGTTCGTTGGCGGACCGCAAAGCAAGCCCAACCCATTCACAGGTAGTGCTACCCCATGACCACAGACAAAGTCAAAGACAGTGGCGATCCCAACTCAAAGCCAGGACGGTGGGAATTTTGGATCGATAGGGGCGGTACGTTCACGGATATCGTCGCGAAAACTCCCGACGCTGAACTTATCACGCACAAGCTGCTTTCGGACAACCCAGCCCAATACCGCGATGCTGCCGTGCAAGGCATTCGCGATGTCATGAAAATCGAAGGCGAAGGAGAAATCCCTCTCCAGGAGATTGGAGAAATCCGAATTGGCACAACAGTAGCGACCAATGCCTTGCTGGAGCGCAAGGGGACACCCACGCTTTTCTTGACCACAAAAGGATTTCGGGATGCCCTTGTGATCGGAAGCCAAAGCAGGCCGGACATTTTCGCACTTCGGATTGACAAACCGGATATGCTCTATGCTGATGTCTTAGAGGCCCACGAGCGCATTGATCACAGGGGCAACGTCTTAGAACCGCTGGCTGAAGACAAACTCCGCGAGGACCTGTCCAGACATGTCAAGAGCGGTATCACAAGTATCGCAATCGCATTTATTCACGGTTACGAACATTCAGCTCATGAACAAATAGCGGCTCGCATCGCTGAGGAGGCCGGATTTGCTCAAATCTCCGTTAGCCACGAAGTCAGCGCACTCATCAAATTTATTCCTCGTGCATCCACAACCGTCGTAGATGCTTACCTGTCTCCAATTCTAGGGACGTATGTCGACACCCTCGTGGGCGAACTATCCGCGGCGGCAAGAGACCGGCTGTCGTTCATGCAATCCAATGGAGGATTGACCGATGCAAATGGCTTTCGAGGGAAAAATGCAATTCTCTCCGGACCCGCTGGAGGCGTCGTCGGCATGGTCGAAACCGCTCATGCTGTAAACCGCGACAAAGTGATCGGTTTCGACATGGGCGGCACATCAACCGATGTCTCCCATTTCGCCGGTACGTATGAGCGTGTCTTCGACACCCAAGTCGCAGGCACACGATTAAGCGCCCCGATGATGCATGTTGAGACCATCGCAGCTGGCGGCGGCTCTTTACTTGAATACGATGGCATGCGCATGCGTGTCGGGCCCAAATCCGCAGGCGCTTTTCCTGGTCCCGCAGCCTATCGAAATGGAGGCCCGCTCACGGTCACGGATGCAAATATTATGGTTGGTAAGATCGTCCCGGCCACATTTCCGCATGTCTTTGGACCCTGTGCCGACCAGCCTCTTGACAAGGAAAAAGTTACGGAAAAATTCGAAAAGCTCGCCCAGACAATTGGAGGCGCGCCGGAAGCGATTGCAGACGGATTCATTCAAATCGCCGTACAAAACATGGCCGCCTCGATACGCAAGATATCTGTACAAAGAGGGTATGATGTTTCGAACTACGTGTTGAACTGCTTCGGAGGCGCAGGCGCACAACATGCCTGCTTGGTTGCAGATGCACTCGGCATGAAGGAAATTCTGATTCACCCGTTCGCCAGCTTGCTCTCGGCCTATGGAATCGGCCTTGCCGTACCCAGAACAATGAGAGAAGCCTCAATCAATTTGCCGTTGAGCGATACGAACCTTGATCTGTCTCGGAACAAACTGGATACCCTTCAAAGGGCGGCGCTGAGTGAATTGATCGAGCAAGGATTCGCGCCGAAAGAAATCGAAATCGATACGCTCTACCACCTCAGATATGAGGGCACCGACAACACGCTTAGTGTAAAAGGGAAATCTAAGGAGGCGTTACAAACTAATTTCGAGGAGCGGCACAGAGCTCTGTTTGGGTTTGCCGCCGACGATGTCCAAGTTGTGATTGATTCTGTATCATTGGAGGCTTCCGTTTCTTTGCAGCGAGAAGATGATCACGCTGCCAGGCATCATGCACCCGGGACGCCATCCCCCGCACCCACCCACACAGAGATGTTTACCGCGGGCGGTTGGCATACAGCGCCTCACATCACGCTCAGCGATGTCGGTGAGGGCGAACAAATTTCTGGCCCCGCAGTGCTGATTGATCCCCACACCACCATTGTTGTCGAGCCCGATTGGGTGGCAGCAAGAGATCCTTCGTCTCAGAGCGAAGGCCCCTTGTTTCTCCGCCGTGAAGAAAGTGAAAAAACGAGCTCACGCACCGATCGATTGGTTCATAGACAACACACAAGCAAACCGGATCCCGTCCTGCTCGAGATATTCAATAGCCTTTTCATGAGTGTCGCCGAACAAATGGGTTTCACCCTTCAAAACACGTCTGTGTCCGTAAACATAAAAGAGCGACTTGATTTTTCGTGTGCCCTATTCACGCCGGATGGGGCTTTGGTGGCAAATGCACCGCACATCCCTGTACACCTGGGCTCAATGGGCACCAGCGTTAAAGCTGTCTTGGATGAGTTTTCGAAAGAGATTTCTGCAGGCGACGTCTTTGTCCTGAACGATCCATTTCAGGGAGGCACTCACCTGCCGGACGTAACGGTTGTCGCCCCAGTCTTTGACGAAGCCGGTGATCGGATCCTGTTTTTTGTAGCCGCCCGGGGCCATCACGCCGAGATCGGAGGAATGACCCCTGGGTCCATGCCGGCCCTTTCGAAGCAGGCCGAGGAAGAAGGCGTATTACTCCCCCCCATGAAGCTGATCGAAGCCGGTGTATTTGGAGAACGGGCAATACGAGATCTCTTAAGCCAAGGCCCGTATCCATCCCGCCAGATCGATCTGAACATTGCCGATCTCAAGGCACAGTGCGCGGCGTGCGAAAAGGGTGCACAAGAACTGCGGTCCCTTGCTCGTCAGTATGGCTACGACACCGTGAGGTCTTACATGGGACATGTGCAAAAAAACGCGGAAGAAAGCGTCCGCCGCGTTATCAGCACCCTGAAGGACGGCACTTTTACACTCTGTATTGACGAACAGCGTACGATCAAAGTGGCACTTCACATCGACAGCGTTGATCGCAGTGCAGTCGTGGACTTTACCGGCACCAGTGCGCAGCTACCGAACAATTTCAATGCCCCCTCCTCCATTACCCGAGCCGCAGTTCTGTATGTCTTCAGGTGTCTCGTGTCGGATGATATTCCGCTCAATGATGGTTGTTTGATGCCAATCAAAATCATCTTACCTGAAGGCTGCTTTCTGAATCCCGTTCCACCCGCCGCAGTCGTAGCTGGAAATGTGGAAACAAGCCAAAACGTTTGCGATGCTCTCTTCGGCGCATTGGGGATTCTAGCCTCGTCACAGAGCACCATGAACAATGTGTCGTTCGGCAATGCCGACCATCAGTACTACGAAACGGTCTGCGGAGGAGCCGGCGCCGGCTCAGGGTTTAACGGCGCCGACGCGGTACAAACTCATATGACCAACTCCCGGCTCACCGATCCGGAAATTTTGGAGAGCCGTTTTCCGGTGAGAGTCCAAAAGTTTTCCGTTCGGCAAGACTCGGGCGGAACGGGCAAGTGGTCGGGCGGATGTGGTGCAACGCGGCATCTGGTGTTTGATGAAGACGTAACTGTCTCGCTGCTGACGTCGAATCGCTTATCGCGCCCTTTCGGATTGGAAGGTGCAGGCTCCGGACGTTCGGGCCAAAACAAACTCATCAAAAGAAGCGGGATTGAGACGATTCTGAAATCGTGCGACACCATCGAAGCCGAAGCCGGGGATGCCATCGTCATCGAAACACCGGGCGGAGGCGGCTACGGAACTCCGCCCTAGAAACTCGACCGCGACACATTTTGGAAGAATATCGCGCTTTAGTTGAGCCCCGTGACCCCTATTTCTACCTCTAGCTGCTGTGGAAATGCTGCACCGCGAAACAAAATTTACCAATTTTGAAGCCCAATCTTCTGCCAATACATCCGCCAATTGCCTAAAACGTGTTGCACCGCTTGGCTATGTTGCATCGCAAAGGCTGAATTTACTTGGCGATCAGGGTTCCCCATGCGACCTTTTGGCAGGTCAAACGATTAGAGGAAGATCGCAATGGACATCAAATACGTGACAAGCGGGGTGATGTTAAGCGCGGTTCTGGTCTTTTTGGGCGCCATGATATTGGGAGCAATTTAAGGGCGCTACCAGCATATTGGAATGGAAAAGCCCGGCCTTGTGCCGGGCTTTTTCTTTGCCGTTAGAAGGAGTGGAATAGGCGAAGGTTGAAGGCCGCTTTGGCCGGAGGAAAACATTCGGTATCTGCACAGGAACCAGATCGAGATTTTGATTCCTTGGCAATTCAAGCTAGACTGGACGTCTAAACTTTTGGACTCAAGCGAGAACAAAAAAAGCGCTGTGCGGACGGGACTTATTTTTGGCTTCGGTCTTTATCTGGCATCGTGTGCGGCGATATCAGAAGAATGCTCCGTCTACGCTTATTCCGACGAATATGACGGCAATCTCGTAGGCCTGGTTGATCTGTTTGAAGAATTTGAAGCACGATTGAGAAATCAACTGCCAGACGAGATGAGAACAAAGCGCGCGTGTTGGTATACACGCGACAACAAGATCATTGCTCACATCCCTTTGGATGGTGGTTCACCGGGCAACAAGTCTTGGTACGGACAATCCTTCGAATTCTCGTTTCAGAATGCACGTTGGACGCTGACCACTGAAACCGTCACAATAGGCCCAATATAGTAGAAACTCAGCTCGGCCATGCCGCTCCCTATGGATGGAAACGATATGACTAAGCCGCCCGAACCTTTGACGGAATATAGTTCAAATTGGGGGCAAGCCACCGCTCAGCCTCGTCAACCGACACCCCTTTCCTCTTAGCGTACTCCTCGACTTGATCGGCCTCGATGCGGCCAACACCAAAATACTGACTTTCCGGGTGCGCAAAGTAGAGACCCGAAACGGAAGCTCCCGGCCACATTGCAAAGCTATCCGTTAGCTGAACACCTATCTTTTCCTCAACGGATAGGAGAGACCACAAAGTGCTCTTTTCGGTATGGTCAGGACAGGCCGGATAGCCGGGAGCGGGCCGAATGCCCGTATATTGCTCGGCGATCAATTCCTCATTGGTGAACGCTTCGTCCGCCGCGTATCCCCAAAACTCCTTCCGCACACGTTCATGCATGTGTTCGGCAAACGCCTCCGCGAAGCGGTCGGCCAGAGCTTGGACCATAATCGCTGAATAATCGTCCTGCGACTGTTTGAACGCCTCTGCGCGCTCGTCGGCGCCGAACCCGGCCGACACGACAAAGGCGCCCACATAGTCTTTCACGTTGGTTTCTCTTGGCGCCAGAAAATCGGAGAGCGCAAAATTGGAGCGGTCTCCGCTCTTAATCATCTGCTGCCGAAGCGTATGCAGCGTTGTCAGCGTCTCATCGCGAGACTCATCCGTATACACGTGAATATCATCGCCGACAGAATTAGCTGGCCAAAGCCCAATAACGGCTTTCGCGGTCAGCCAATCCTCTCGGAGCATTTGATCAAGCATGGCCCGCGCGTCCGAGAACAACGACCGTGCTGTTTCGCCGACGAGCTCGTCTTCCAGGATCCCTGGATAGCGTCCCGCCAGTTCCCAAGTTTGGAAGAAAGGCGTCCAATCAATGTAATCAACAAGGGACTTGAGATCATACGAGTCAAAAACCTGCACTCCCAGATGCGCCGGCTCAGTCGGTTCGTAGGCCGACCAATCTGGCTTAAACTTGTTGGCCCGGGCCGCAGATAACGTTTGTCGCTTTGCCGCCGACTGACCAGCCGCATGACGCCGCGCCATCTCCTCATAGTCTTCACGAACACTTTCTAGGTACGTAACCCTTGCATTGCGAGACATCAGATTTGAGGCGACGCCCACGGCGCGCGAGGCATCTGTCACATGGATCGCCTGCCCGCTCTCGTAGTTGGGATGGATCTTCACCGCGGTGTGAACTTTGCTGGTGGTCGCCCCTCCGATGAGAAGTGGAAGATCAAGACCCAAGCGCTGCATCTCGCCGGCGAGATGACACATTTCATCCAAGCTCGGCGTGATAAGGCCACTCAGCCCAATCATGTCCACGCCCTCTTTTTCGGCCGTTTCCAGAATCTGAGCCGCCGGCACCATCACACCAAGGTCGATCACTTCAAAGTTGTTACACTGAAGAACGACGCCAACAATGTTCTTTCCAATATCGTGAACATCTCCTTTGACCGTAGCGAGCAGGATCTTGCCATTGCTTTGGATTTCACCGCCATCCTCTTTTTCCGCATCCATGAACGGTAGCAAATAGGAGACGGCTTGTTTCATCACCCTGGCACTTTTGACCACTTGCGGCAGAAACATCTTCCCGGCACCAAACAAATCGCCCACCACATTCATGCCATCCATCAACGGACCCTCGATGACATCCAAAGGACGCGATGCGACCTGGCGCGCCTCCTCAACATCTTCGTCTATGTACTCGTTGATTCCACGAACCAGCGCATGCGAGAGCCGAGCGTTCACGTCCAACTTACGCCACTCAAGGTCCTGGACTTTTTGCTTGGTCCCCTCCCCTCGGTACTTCTCAGCGACGTCGAGTAGTGTATCAGTCGCATCGGGATGCCGGTTCAATATAACGTCTTCGACTGCCTCTTTGAGTTCGGCCGGAATGTCGTCATAGACCGCTAACTGACCTGCATTAACGATCCCCATATCCATGCCCGCTTTGATCGCATGATACAAAAAGACCGAATGCATGGCTTCGCGAACGGCGTTGTTTCCCCGAAACGAAAACGAGATGTTGGAAACGCCGCCTGAGACATGCGCGTGAGGCAATCCCTCCTTGATCAGCCTGGTCGCCTCAATGAAATCGACAGCATAATTGTTGTGCTCTTCGATGCCCGTTGCGACAGCAAATATGTTCGGATCAAAGATGATATCTTCGGCCGGAAAATTGATCTTTTCCGTGAGCAGTCGATAGGACCGTTCACAAATTTCAAATTTCCGACCAATGGTATCGGCTTGACCCGTCTCATCGAATGCCATCACGACGACGGCTGCGCCATAGCGCATAATCGCACGGGCCTGTTCAAGGAACGGTGCCTCTCCTTCTTTGAGGCTGATCGAATTGACAACCGCCTTGCCCTGAACGCACTTCAATCCCGCTTCGATCACCGACCACTTGGACGAATCGATCATGATCGGCACACGCGCGATCGCCGGTTCAGACGCGATCAGATTGAGAAAGCGCACCATCGCCGCTTCAGAATCGAGCATCGCATCATCCATGTTCACATCGATGATCTGCGCGCCGTTCTCCACCTGCTGTAACGCCACCTGCAAGGCGGCCTCGTAATCGTCCGCCTGGATGAGTTTTTTAAATTTGGCCGAGCCGGTGACATTCGTTCGTTCACCGATATTGATAAACGTTGGTGTCATATGAAGGTTACCTATGAGGCCGCAGCGGTAAAGGGCTCAAGACCGGACAAACGAAGACGTTTGGGAATCTCAGGCACATCGCGCGGAGGCACTTCCTTCACTCGGCCGGCGAACTCCCGGATATGTTCAGGTGTCGTGCCGCAGCAACCGCCGACAATATTGACGATCCCCGCACGAGCAAACTCCTCAAGCGCATCGCCCATCATTTCGGGTGTTTCATCATATTCGCCAAATTCGTTCGGCAGTCCCGCATTGGGATGCGCACTGACATAGCATTCCGCAACCCGAGAAAGCTCAGCGATATAGCCTCTCATATCTTTGGCGCCCAGCGCACAATTGAGACCAATAGAGAAGGGGGCCGCATGTTTAACCGAATTCCAAAATGCTTCCGGCGTTTGGCCCGACAGAGTACGCCCCGACTGATCGGTGATCGTTCCGGAAATCATAATCGGCAAACGAAAGCCAAGCTCATCATAGGCTTCTTCAATGGCAAAGAGAGCAGCCTTAGCGTTCAACGTATCGAAGATCGTCTCCACCATGATGATATCGGCGCCGCCATTCACCAAAGCCAGAGTCGCGATCTTATAGGTCTCGCGCAAGTCGTCGAAGGACACATTCCGGAACGCCGGATCGTTGACATCGGGAGAGATGGACGCCGTCCGGTTCGTTGGGCCTAAAATGCCGGCCACATAACACGTACGGCCGGGGTCCTTCGCTTCCGCTTCGTCGCAGGCTTCTCTCGCGAGTTTGGCGCTTTCAAAATTCAACTCCTCCACAAGATGCTCCAGCCCATAATCTGCTTGCGCAACCGCAGTGGCGCTAAACGTGTTGGTTTCAAGAACATCTGCACCGGCCGCTAGGAAGCTCGCATGGATTTCCTTGATCACATGAGGCTGGCTAAGCGAGAGCACTTCTCCATTGCCTTTGAGTTCGAAATTGTGATCCGCAAACCGATCACCCCGAAAATCCTCTTCCGACAGACCATAGCTCTGAATCATCGTGCCCATAGCGCCGTCCAAAACCAGAATCTGGTCTTTGATAGAAGTGTTCAGGTGCTCTAGTCTCGCCTGCCGTTTGTTCATGGATTCTACCTCTTTGCTCTAAGGCCCAATAGGTGACAGACCGCATAAGCCAGATCCGCCCGGTTAAGTGTATATATGTGCAATTCGTTGAAGCCTTCTGCCTGCAGATTAAGGCACTGTTCGGCAGCAACAGACGCCGCAATAAGTTTGCGCGTCTCAGGATCATCCTCAAGACCTTCAAAGATGTGCGACAGCCAATTGGGCACGCTCGCTCCGCATGCCCGTGCCATTTTGCTTACACCTGCAAAATTTGTAACCGGCATGATTCCGGGGACGATCGGCACATCAATCCCAGCCTCCGCCACTTGATCCCTAAAACGCACTATTCTTTCGGTCTCGAAAGCCATTTGCGTAATCGCTCTTGAAGCCCCGGCATCGACCTTGCGTTTCAAATTCTCGATATCATCATCGAAGGAAATCGCGTCCGGGTGCTTTTCGGGATAAGCTGCGACCGAAATCTCAAAGTCCGCTATTTTGCTCAGTCCCAAAACCAAGTCCGCGGCGTTTACATATCCATCCGGATGCGGTTCGTATTTCTTGTCGATTCCCCCTGGCGGGTCACCTCTAAGTGCCACGATATGACGGATACCGGAATCCCAATACTGGCGCGCAACATCGTCGATTTCGCCCTTACTGGCGGCCACACATGTTAAATGCGCGGCTGCCTTCAGATGTGTTTCCGTTTGGATGCGCCGAACCGTGTCATGCGTCCGCTCTCGCGTCGATCCGCCCGCGCCATACGTAACGGAGACGAATTCCGGCGCCAAGGGTGCAAGGCGTTCAATTGAATTCCAAAGGGTTTCCTCCATAGCCTCATTGCGAGGAGGCGAAAACTCGAAGGATACCAACGGCGGCGTACGAACTTCGGCATCTTTGATCAAAGTCATTGTGCTGCCTTTACACCATAACCTTCAACAGGAGCGCGCGGATCGACAGCTTTCCAAAGGCCTACCGTTAGTCTCTTATCCGTCGATGAAGTGTCCGGCGGCAATTCCCTCGTCTCCGAGATTTTTAGACCCGCTTCCGCTGCCCATTCTGCGACATCTTCATCAGAAAACCCTAACCGCAAATGTGCAAACTCATCGCGTAAGAAATCGAGGTCATGCGGCTTAAAGTCGACAATGATCAGCACACCTCCGGGTTTCAGCAAGCGAGCTGCCTCTGCGATGGCTGTCCCGGGTTCAGAAAGGTAATGCAGAACTTGGTGAATGGTCACCAAATCCGCGCATTCATCCGGCAGCGCCAATGACAGGATGTCGCCTTGCTGTACCCTGCAGTTTTCGATCTTCGCGGCCGCCAAATTTGCCCGCGCCACATTGAGCATTTCGCGATTTGTATCGAACCCGATACCATGATCCACGTAAGGACTAATCAATTCCAGAAGGCGTCCAGTTCCGGTGCCGAGATCGATCAAATCCGAGTACCGTTTCTCTCCGAACAAGCCGACAAGAGCCCTTTCAACTTGCGCCTCTGGCAAATGCAGCGTTCGGATCGCATCCCATTCCTCAGCGTTCGCACTAAAGTACTCTGAAGCAATTCTGCTTCTGCTTGTTTTGATCTGTTCCAATCGCGCTCGATCTTTTTTTGTCTCCACTTCCTCCAAATTAATGGCTTTCAGTATTTGACCAAGCAGGAGCGACGTTGGAACGCGGTCTTCTGCATCGGGAACATGTCCCCGCAATCGAAAGAAGGCCCATGTTCCTTCTGGAACGCGTTCAATCAAACCCGCATCCACAAGTATTTTGAGATGGCGACTTACACGAGGCTGGCTTTGCCCCAGAATTTGGGTGAGCTCAGTAACGGTCAGATCAGCGGAGCTTAGCAACGACAGAATGCGAAGGCGCGTCTGTTCGCCAACTGCACGCAAAAAGGAAACAAGTTCGTCCATTGAAGTGTCGCTAATCCAGAATGACAGAGTTGAAACGCTACAGCATTCATGTTTACATATCAATATAAATATATCTTTATATATGGCGTTTGAGCTATAGCTGAAACTTCCAGATACGCTTGGTGCGAACGACAGAATCCCGCAAAATTGATTGTTCAGAGCGTTAACCTTTTGATATGGTACTCAGCAATAAATATGGGGTGGGCAACGTCCCGGCATTTCGAGTTTAAGTGTGGCTCGGTCTTGGGGTTGTGAGAATGGCAAGATCGGAGAGGTTTTTTCCGGCTTGTGCGGCTTCACACGCGCCGAGTCATGGAACATATAGGCAGAGTTAACGGATTGCTGCTATAGACTATCCGTTCGAACTATGGGGCCGTTCTGGAAACGCAAATTGAGACGCATCTGTGCGGGGGATGATCGTGAAAACTTTAGGTAACAAGTTCATTTTGCGTCTTTTGGTTGGGGCGTTCTGTATCACTGCGGCCGGCTGTGCTTCGACACCTCCCTCGCCGACCGAGATTGCCGCCCGGGAAGAGGCAAATGATCCCATCGAACCGGTAAATAGATCTTTCTTTAAGCTCAACAATGCGATCGACAACGCGGTTATTGAACCCACTGCAAAAGCTTATCGGCGGGCGCTCCCGAAACAAGCCCGCGACGGCTTGAGAAACTTCTCGCGCAATTTGGGCGAGCCGGTCACATTCGCAAATGATTTGCTTCAGCTCGAGTTTAAGCGCGCGGGCGTAACGCTTGGACGCTTCACCATCAATTCAACCATGGGCTTTTTTGGATTCAACGATGCGGCCAAGTCATTTGGCCTCAAGTACCACAATGAGGACTTTGGTCAGACCCTTGGTGTTTGGGGAATTCCTGAAGGTCCGTATCTGTACTTGCCAGTCATAGGTCCTCTGCCGCCCCGCGATCTGGTGGGAGCCATCGCCGACGCATTCACGAATCCGTTATTCTGGGCCAACGAACCCATCATCGATGGAGTGTTGATCGGAAGCGGCGTTGCCGGCGGCGTGGATGTTCGAGAACGAAATTTGGAGAATCTGGACCGGTTGGAAGAAACCTCGGTCGACTATTATGCTTCACTTCGAAGTCTGTATCGCCAGCGCCGAAACTATGAGATTCGCAACGGCGAAAACACTTACGAGGACCTTCCCGACCTTCAGGAGTTTGAGTAAACTCTGCATCTTGACGATCTCAATTTTGACACGTTCATCCTTGACCGTCTCAAAGTTTTCATGATCGAAATTGCACATCTTGACCACGAAGAAGACGAAAGCTCGAGCGACGGTATGATCAATTTTGCTTCCGAACCAAGGACGATGGTTCCACGCTTTACAAGAGTATGGGCAGCGCTTTTGATGGTGGTGTTCTTTTCAACTTTTGTTGGAGGAGCAGCACAAGCAAATGCCAGAGACGAAGCAGCAGAGCAATTTGTTCAAGATCTTATTGATGAGGGGCTCGCAATTCTTCAGAACGACGGCGCTTCTCTTGATGAGAAGAAGCAAGTGTTTGGTAACCTGGTGCTGAACAACGCCGATATTCCAGGCATGGCGAGGTTCACATTGGGCAAGTACCGCCGCAACATGTCATCCGAACAGCTCAATGAATTTGTCTCGTTGTTTGAGCAATATACAAAGAATTTCTATGAGACCCGTTTGGGCGAGTATGGCGGAGAAGACATAGACGTCGTGAACTCCGTCGACCTGGGCCGAAAAGGAATTGTCGTTGAGTCCCAGATGGAATTGGCACCCGAGTCGATTTTGGAAGTGAATTGGAAAGTCTTTAAAAAGTCCGATGGCGAATACATTATCACCGACCTAGGTGTCGCCGGCATTTGGATGGTCTTGGAGCAGCGCTCACAATTCACGTCGGTGATCGGCAACAATGGCGGCAATGTGGATGCATTGCTGGTAAAGTTGCGAGAGATGGTGTCGTCAGGCGAAGGCGCTGAGCTGCCCCCTCCGACCTAACCGGTCATTATCTGCTGAACTTTTTGAACTTGATGCGTTTGGGAATTTCCGCTTCAGGACCTAGGCGCCGATTGCGATCTTCCTCGTAATCGGCGTAGTTCCCTTCAAACCACTCCACATGACTGTCTCCCTCGAACGCGAGCATGTGGGTTGCAATCCTGTCCAAAAACCAACGATCGTGAGAAATAACGACGGCGCATCCCGCAAATTCCGTGAGCGCATCTTCAAGCGCCCGCAACGTTTCCACATCGAGGTCGTTGGTTGGCTCATCGAGCAGCAACAGATTGGCGCCGGACTTTAGCATCTTCGCCAGATGAACCCGGTTGCGTTCGCCGCCAGACAGTTGGCCGACCTTCTTTTGCTGATCTCCGCCCTTGAAATTGAACTGACCCACATAGGCGCGGCTCGGCATCGTGCGCTTACCCAACTCGATGACGTCTAGACCCTCGGAAATCTCTTCCCACACTGTTTTGTTGGGATCGAGATCATCCCGGCTTTGGTCTACATAGCCCAAGACCACGGTTTCGCCCAGATTCAAGGCGCCTTGATCCGGCTGCTCGGCCCCCGTCAACATACGGAACAAAGTGGTCTTGCCCGCACCATTGGGGCCGATAACCCCAACAATGCCGCCAGGAGGCAGCATAAAGGAGAGATCCTCGATAAGCAGATGATCCCCGAAACCCTTTGTCAGATTCTCTGCTTCAATGACTGTACCGCCCAACCGGGGACCAGCAGGTATAGTGATCTCCGCTTGACCCCCCTGTTCACGGTCTGCCGATGCAAGCAGCTCTTCATAAGCACGAAACCTCGCCTTGCTCTTTGCTTGGCGGGCTTTCGGCGAAGCATTGACCCATTCAAGCTCCCGCGCCAACACCCTTTGCTTGGCTTTGTCTTCGCGCGCCTCTTGTTCCAAACGCTTTTGTTTTTGAACGAGCCAAGACGAATAGTTTCCTTGCCAAGGAATTCCCTGGCCTCTGTCTAATTCTAGGATCCATCCTGTCACATTGTCCAAAAAGTAGCGATCATGGGTCACGAGTATGACCGCACCCGGATAATCTCTTAGATAGTGCTCCAGCCAAGCGACAGACTCGGCATCAAGATGGTTCGTAGGTTCGTCCAGCAGCAAAAGGTCCGGTGACTGAAGAAGCAATTTGCAAAGCGCAACGCGGCGGCGTTCCCCGCCAGAGAGTTTTTCAACATCGGAATCTGACGGCGGACAGCGCAGCGCCGCCATTGCCATCTCAACCTTAGAGTCCAAATCCCACGCATCGGCGGCATCTATCTTTTCTTGAATCTCAGCCTGTTCCGCGATGACCGCATTCATTTCATCGTCGTCCAAGGGTTCGGCGAACTTCGCCGAGATCTCATTGAATTTGTCGAGCAACGCTTTGGTCTCCGCCGCCCCCTCCATGACATTGCCAAGAACGTCTTTGCTCGGATCAAGTTGCGGTTCTTGCGGCAAGTATCCGACCGTAGCGCCGTTCGCCGGCCGGGCTTCACCTGAAAAATCCTGATCCAACCCCGCCATGATCTTGAGGAGAGTCGATTTGCCAGCCCCGTTAACCCCTACGATGCCGATTTTCGCATCCGGAAAAAAGCTCAAATGGATGTCCTTGAGGATCTGCCGTCCGCCGGAAAAAGTTTTGGAGAGGTGTTCCATTTGAAAAATGTACTGCGGTGTCGACATGAGGTTCCGTTCGGTGAGTGCGAGGAGAAACAGGACGCGGTCCGATGGTCGGGCGTCAAAGCGGTGGTTTAGACCAAACCGCAGAAAACAGGCAAGCCGCGATTACGCCAAACGTGCTTTTCTAAGGCCGTTCGATTTCGGTTCGCAAAACTTTGCAAAAAGATGCAAAAATGACCATATTTAGTGTGAGGCAATGGGACCAGATACCCATTTTGCTGAAGCTTATGACCTATGTACAAAAGACATTAGGGAACGGCGAACAGATTATTTACACCGCCAGTTTCCATTGGACGTACACCGCAAGCGCTCTTTTGGCCCTATTGATCTTGGGCGTCTTCCTCATTGGGGTGTGGATCTTTTTGGATATGATGATTCGCAAATGGACCACTGAAATTGCCGTGACCACGGACCGCTTCGTCATGAAGACAGGATGGATTTCGCGCAAGACGGAAGAAGTGAGCCTCAGCAAGATTGAAGAGATTCGGCTGGAGCAAAGCGTGTTAGGCCGGATTTTTGGCTTTGGACGCCTTCACATACAAGGCACCGGCGTTGGCGAGATCGCTTTGCCGGATATTGATGAGCCTTTGAAAACCCGCCGCGCAATCGCAAACGCTCGAGAGCAAATGCGGGATGTGTAACACCAGGCTAGCGCTCGATTGTCCCTCCAACCTTGCTTCCCAAGAGGTTGCTCCCTAAACTACGAGTTGAGGGAGGTCTGCCATGGCGTACAGTGAGTTTGACGAGCGGACTTTTTGTTCCGAGGACGGATTAGAGCTTTATTACCGAGACTACAATCCGAACTCGCCGAGAGTACCCATCATGTGTTGGGGTGGATTGACACGAAACTCTAAGGATTTTGACGACTTAGCCCCTTATCTTGCGGGCAAGGGATACCGCGTTCTGTGTCCGGATCAGCGCGGACGCGGAAAATCGGCCTACGACCCAAACCCACAGAACTATTCACCCCTGACGTACGTCCACGATATGATCAACTTGCTTGGGCAAGAACAAATTGGCCGTATCATCGCTGTTGGCACATCTATGGGCGGCATAATGATTATGCTCCTGGCCGCATTGAAAAATGACATGCTTGCGGGAGCCGTACTAAATGACATTGGCCCGGAGATCGATCCGAAGGGTCTGTCGCGCATCGCAGGCTATGTAGGCAAAGGAAGCCCGTTAATGGATTGGCAAGAAGCGGCCGCAGCTTCGAAAGCGATGAACGGTGATTTCTACCCGGATTTCGGCCCCGAAGATTGGATGGTCTTTGCCCGACGCACCTTCGAGGAGTTCGAAGGCGCGATTATCCCTGCCTATGACCCCAAGATCGCGGAGGCGTTCGGAAGTGAAGATGGCCCAGCGGAATTGTGGGCCACTTTCGACGCCCTATCAAATGTTCCCACTTTGGTGTTGCGCGGCGAAAGATCCGACATTTTGTCCGCGGCGACCGTCACCAAAATGAAAGAGCGAAAGCCTGACTTGCGCATGCTGGAAGTCGCCTCGCGGGGACACGTTCCTCTAATGACCGAACCCTCGTGTCTACAAGCGATCAACGGTTTTCTAACCGAGATAGCTAACTGATCCGGCGCAGCGGCCGAACCGTACGTTCAAAGGTATCAACAAGGGGCTCGTATCGTTGGAATCTGTCATTGTATGGTTTCGTTACGACTTGCGCACAAGCGATCACCCTGCCCTCGCTGCGGCCGTCGCCACAAAGAAACCCATCATCCCGCTCTACATCTTGGATGACCAAACACCTGGCCAATGGAAAGCGGGCGGCGCCAGCAGATGGTGGCTCCATCACAGCCTGAATTCCCTAAGCGAGGACCTAAAAGCGAAAGGCAACAGGCTGATCCTGAGACGAGGCGCTACACTCTCCGTATTCGAACAGGTGATAGATGAGATCGGAGAGATTGAGGGAGTTTACTTCACACGGTGCTACGAACCATACGAAGTACAGCTGGAACAAGATCTGAAGTCGCAATTGACTGCTCGCGATATCGCCTGCCATCGCTTCGGCGGCAGGCTGCTCTTCGAGCCGGAGGCTATCAAATCGAACTCCGGAGCCCCCTACAAAGTCTTCACACCCTTCTGGAAGGCCTGCCTGAACGCTCCCCACAAACAACCTCTTGCGCCGCCCAAGAAGTTCGCGGCCAACCCACACACGGTCAACAGCGACCGGCTGTCCGACTGGAATTTGCTGCCCAAAAACCCAAACTGGGCGGAAGCCTTTCCCTCTCATTGGACGCCCGGAGAGACCGGCGCAAGAAAGCGTCTTGCTGAATTTGTCGACACCAATCTGAAATCCTACAAGGAGGATCGGGACCGTCCCGACCTTCCCCATACGTCACGGCTTTCGCCTCATCTCCACTTCGGCGAGATCAGTCCGCGCGAGTGCTGGCACGTGGTGACAAACGCGATTGAGCAAGCCCCTCACCTATCCGGCCCCGGCAGTTCATTCCTGCGGGAGCTTGGATGGCGGGAATTCTCCACATCTCTTCTTCATTTCTTCCCGGACTTACCCCTCCACCCGTTCAGACCTGAATTCAAGGCCTTTCCCTGGTCGGATGATAAAGCCGCGTTTAAGGCTTGGACCAAAGGACAAACCGGCTATCCGCTCGTCGATGCGGGTATGCGCGAGCTGTGGCAAACGGGCTGGATGCACAACCGGGTACGGATGATCGCAGCCTCATTTCTCGTAAAACATCTCTTGATCCCCTGGCAGCAGGGCGAAGCCTGGTTTTGGGATACTCTCGTTGACGCAGACTTGTCCAACAACGCCGCCAGCTGGCAATGGGTTGCCGGAAGCGGCGCCGACGCGGCGCCCTACTTCCGGATCTTCAATCCGATCATTCAAGGCAAGAAATTCGACCCCGATGGCACGTATGTGCGGCGCTGGGTCCCAGAACTCGCTGATTTGGAAACCAAATACATCCATGCCCCTTGGGAAGCCCCCGACGCAACCCGATCAGACGCCGGCATAACGTTGGGTGAAACGTACCCTTTCCCCCTTGTCGAACACAAATCTGCAAGAGAGCGGGCGCTCTCCGCATTCGAGAAAATAAAACAAAAGCAATAGCTTAGAGACCCTCTCTCACAATGATATGCAGCCCCTGCATGGCGCATTCTTTCCTCTAGGCCTTGTATGACGCGGCGCACACTCTATGTGACAAGCGGCAGCATTTTGGGAGAGATGTGGAGATAGGCTATGCGGCTCACCTCAGTCACCGCCGAGCTCAGATACACCGCCGATACCGACGAACTCCTCGATCAGTTTCTCTACGATCCGGATCCGGGGACGCCGATGAATCTGCCGGAAGAAGACATCCGCGCAATGCCGATATACAATGCGCGCGATTTGGACGGCAATCCGAAATTAGACCGCGAAGGCTTTCACTTGTCGCCCATCCGCTCACAAGTCAGCGACTTCTGGGACCAGGAACAGGTGGCGTCAACCTACTATGCCGAAATCTGCGGCCTCGTAAAGGACGTGACGGGGGCCAAAGAAGTCCGGGCATTCGATCACAACGTACGCAACAAATCCATCAGTGAGCAGAATACGCTGGCGCGCAAACCGGTGAAATATGTCCACAACGACTACACAGATTTGTCGGGACCACAACGGGTGCAAGAGCTGTACCCCCACGAAGCGGGCGAACTCTTGGAACGCCGCTATGCGTTTATCAATGTTTGGAAGCCCACTAAGCGGCCGGTCGAAGAATCGCCCCTCGGCGTCTGCGACGCCCGCTCCATGATCCCGGACGACTTCTTGCCCACCGCGCTCCGCTATCGCGACCGCACAGGCCAAGTGTACTCGGTTCGGCACAATGCGGATCATCAGTGGTTTTACTATCCCCAGATGCAGGCCGAAGAAGCCCTTTTGCTCAAATGCTTCGACTCACTTGAAAATGGGATTGCCCGTTACACCGCTCACAGCGCCTTTATCGATCCCACCAGTCCGGAGGGCTCTGCTCCCCGGGAGAGTATCGAAGTGCGCACGATTGCTTTCTTCTAACCGGGCGCGTATCACATCCCGCAGAAACACAAGCGCGGGCATTGACGATACATGGAACTTTGGCATGGCGCCCTCCTGACGGCGGTCGGTGTACTTGCCGGATTCCTGAACGTAATGGCAGGCGGCGGCTCTCTCTTGACGGTGCCCGCCATGCTGTTTTTGGGTGTGCCCGGACCAGTTGCCAATGGCACCAACCGCATCGCCATCCTCTTCCAGAATATCACCGCGGTGGCGACCTTCTTTCGCAAGGGCTATTCGGACTTTGCGTTGAGCTTCTCCCTTGCCCTAGCGGCTCTCCCCGGCGCGATTCTGGGCGCCTTCATCGGAACTCGTTTTGGCGGCGAGTGGTTCGAGCGGCTGATCGCTCTGGTCATGATCGCGGTGATGGTCTTGATGGCTTTGGAAGAGCGAGGAAAGAATGACGCGAAGCCCCAAGAACGCCCCTCTTCGCCCTCCAAAAGCCGCCTCATTTGGGGACACGCACTCATGGTGGGCGCCGGTTTCTGGGGTGGCTTCATTCAAATCGGCATCGGCTTCATCCTTATGCCGATCCTTCACCGGGTAATGGGGCTCGACCTTGTCCGGGTGAACATGCACAAGGTCTTTATCATCCTTGTCTACACCATCGCGGCGCTGAGTATCTTCATATGGCAAGTGGAGCTCATCTGGCTCTACGGCATTGCGCTGGCCGTCGGCAATTCCATTGGGGGCTGGCTCGGCGCTCGGGTGACCATCGAGCAAGGCGACAAATGGATCAAACGCGTTTTCAACGCCGTGCTCGTTGTGCTGATTGTTCGGTTGTTGTTTTTTTGAATGGCGTAGGCCGATTTGAAGCCACTCAAGAGAATAACGAACGTTACAACCTGCGGAATATTGATCCCGCTTTCAACTCTAAACCTTCTTTATCGAGTTTCCACCGTCCACAAGCATTGCTGACCCAGTTACAAAACTTGCAGAATCCGAGGCGAGAAACAGCGCGGCCTTAGCAATCTCATCGGGCTCCGCCATTCGCTCCAAAGCATGAAACTCCGCGATCGTATCAGCCGACGACGGATCATCTGAAAAGTCGCCCGCCATGGCCGTTTTCGTCCCGCCGGGCAACAAAGCGTTGACGCGTATGCCGCTCGATCCGTGTTCAACGGCTAGGCACTGCGCCATCCCGATGAGGCCAGCTTTGCTGGCGGCATACGCCGCCATTCCCGGAAACCCAATTGTATGCCCCACGAAACTTGATGTGAAAATCACTGATCCGTGACCACGATCCCGCATGGCTGGAATCTGATGCTTGGCGCAAAGAAATGAGGCCGTCAGATTTGTCTGCAGAGTGACATTCCAGTCTTCCAGTGTCATCGACGCTATGTCTGCGGACGCTCCAAGCGAACCGGCATTATTGAACGCAATATCGAGGCCGCCAAACCGCTTCCTTGCCAAATCGACCAGAGCCGCGACGTAGCCTTCGTCGCAGATATCACCAGCGAGCGCCACGGCCGCTCCCCCTTGCTGCTCGATGTCATTGACGATTTCGTTCAATAACCCTTCGCGCCGCGCGCCAAGAACAACGCTTGCGCCTTGTTGTGCAAACAATCGGGCGGCAGCCTCTCCTATTCCACTGCTCGCACCGGTAACAATTGCGACTTTGTCTTTGAGATCCATTTTTTTCTCCGAGAAAGCGGTTCTCATACCTGGGGACGAGCACCCAGAACCACCCGGAACTTGTCGTCGGTTGAACGTCTCCTCTGTTTGACCGCATCCGAACCAAAAGTGCCTGATGACGCCGCTGAATGCCGGATTGATGGATACAAAAGAGTTGAGCTATCATGGCGCTATGACAAATAAGCCTAGCAAGACCACGGCGAGTGTAGGGGTCACGGAACATGGCAATGCTGCGGTACTCGTAACGGTGACATCGGGTGGTCGCCTTCTTGATCGCAGACGCATTGAATTGACCACCGGCCTATCCACACATCCATATCACCACGAGGGAGCCTGGGCCGTGGGACGCTACCGGAATAGCTCCTGGTCGAAAGACACATCACTTGATGAGGCAATTGCGCTTGTGAAGAAGGTGCAAGAAGCCGCAAATCGCGGCGCACGCGAAGGTCTCAAAGAACTAGCCACGTCGATCACAATGCCGATCACGCGCATCGCTATCCGGGAATGCCCGGAACTTCCTCCAACAATCGAAGAGTGCATCAAAGACAATCGAGCGCAAACAATCGCCGATTCAGTGATGTATCGAAACGCGCTTGCCGACGCCGCCGTTGCGCGTGACTGGACAGTTTATTGGTACGACAAGAAGAGCGTATTCGATAAGGCCGCGCAAGCGTTGGGAATCGACGACGCGGCCCCACTCCTAATGGAAATGGGAAAGCCGATTGGCCCTCCCTGGCAAGCAAAACAGAAGCTTGCCGCAGCAGCAGCGATCGCATCGGAGGGACTAACAACGAACTAACCGGTTAGCCGCGAAGATACCTCGCCGGGCATCCCGCCCAATTGCGGCGCTTGCCGGGACCACGCCTATTTCATATACGACTTGATCGTGATGAGAACGCCGAGCGCCCCCAGCAGTGCGACAAACCCGTAGCCCACCAGACCTGGATCCGCCTGCGGAGCACTTGGAAAGAACAGCCGAAAGAGGCCCCCTGCAATCAGCAACCAGCCAACAAGCGTGATACTCAAGGTCCATAGGGGCCGCCACCTGCTGTGGAATCGAACGATGGCAAGACCCGCCGCAAACAAAATCATACCATTTAAGTAAGTGACCTGAGGGATGTTCTCCGACCAGATGCTCAAATTGATATATTCCGACAGCGTGACCACGACCAATGTTGGGCCCAAGATCGAGCCAAGTCGCCGCGAGTTAGTGTCGTCGCTCATTTTCCGGTTGGTTTCAATAGACGAAAACTCGCCACTATACAGAGAGATTCAGCATTTGGAAAATGCGCTATCTCAAGGTTCCTGTAAGCAAAGGCCGATATGGTCTGCGCCCACCAAATCACAGGCATAAAGGCAACCAATGCGCGCTCAAGACGTCATGACACGACCGGTGATCACGGCATCACCAGAGACCTCCCTCCTCGAAATCGTTCAGTTAATGCTGGATCAACGAATCAGCGCCCTTCCCATCATTGCTGAGGATGGCTCTCTTGTTGGTATTGTGAGCGAGGGAGATCTAATGAGACGCGCCGAGCTGGGCGTGCAAGGCCACTCGTCCTGGTGGTTGGCCGCACTGGGAGGAAAAGTCCGCTTGGCAGATGAGTTCGTCAAGATTCACGGAATGAAAGCCGGGGACATCATGACGCACAACGTGATATCCGTTGGTCCCGACACGCAGTTGCCGGAGATTGCCGAAACGCTAGAACGCAAACACATTAAGCGCGTACCCGTAATAGAAGATGGCTCCGTGGTCGGAATAGTAAGCCGAGCAAACCTTCTGCAGGCCCTTGCAATGGAACACAAAAGACTGGAGCAGATACCCTCGCCCAGCGACCGGGAGATTCGAGAAAAGCTGCTGGAAGTCCTCAAATCTCAATCGTGGTCGGAACTCTCCCAGCTGAACTTTGTCGTTCGTGACGGTATTGTCTATTATTGGGGGAACGTGCGCACCGATGCCGCTCGCCAAGCCTTGAAGGCGGCCGCTGTCGGCATTCCAGGCGTTCGCGATGTGGTAGATCACATGCGCAAACCCATCACGCTGATCTGATCCGCGCCGAGCTCTTGGATCAAAGAACGGCTTGGGTGCGCGGTTCCGATTTTGGTGTGTGTGTCAGCTCCAGCTCACTGGCCGCAACGAGCCGGTCGCGTCCACTCCGTTTAGCCGTGTACAGCAAGACGTCGGCACGTTTGAGCATGTCTTCCGCCTGGGCACATTTCGAATGAACGCACGTCAAGCCGATACTCGTGGTCACTTGAAAGGTCTGAGGGCCCGTTCGAAACGAGAGCCGTCGAACGCGCTCCAAGAGCCGTTCGCACGCCCCCACAGCTGACGACAGGTCTGTAGAGGGAAACACGATGGCAAACTCCTCACCGCCGATTCGGCCAACACAATCAATATCTCGGCACTGACTTTCAAGCATCTGCGCAATACTGCGTAGAACCTCATCACCCACGTCATGACCGTATCGGTCATTGACCGTCTTGAAATGATCCAGATCGAGCACCGCTAAGGAAAAGATCTCCCCATGCCTTTGGTACCGTCCAAATTCGCTCTTCAGAGCCCTCATGAACTGGCGACGATTGGAAATGCCCGTCAATTCGTCAGTATTCGCCTCCTCTTTAAGTCTCGAGTAAGCTCTATATATTTCCCTCAGGCTAATGACGCCCTGAATGTCGCTTTCTTCAGTCACGACAACGTGGCGAATAGCCTTTTCATCCATGACGGCCATGACATCGCAAACCAAGTCTTGTCTTGAACACGTCACCACGCGTTCAGTCATAACCGAGGCAACGGACTGTTCCGTGACCGCACCCCTATGCCTCGCTAGAGCCCGTACCAGATCTCGTTCGGAGACAACCCCCGAGAGGAGATTGTTCTGGTCTACAACCACGAGAACGCCAATATTCCGCCGCGTCAGAAGCAAAGCAGCTTCAAAGAGATTTGCACACGGCAAAATTGTTATCGGCTGTTGATTATCGAATTGATTGAGAAGAGCATCGATCTTCATTATGCATCGGTTTATTTCGTTCTACGCAACGCTCGACACTACACCTGGATGGTTAATAGTTGGTACCCAGAATCTTCACCAACCCCCAGTTGCACACGCTCGAGGTTCTGAACTTAGTTCACGGCAATAAGAGCTCGGCCGTTGGATTATGATCTCGTTCGCAACCCGCCGTAACTCTATACTCAGGTTTATCATCAACATATATTTCATGCGTATACAAATGATATCCTAAGTCTGGCGAATGTAGGCCCCAGGTGCAAGTGGTAGCTTCTCTGAAGACTTCAGCTCGTTCGTATCAACATCCGCCCGCTGCAGTTTGGCCGGCTTCTGCTTTTTGGAACTCCGCTCTGCAAGCCAGTCCGCCCAGCTGGGCCACCAGGAACCTACGCGATATTCCGAAGTCTGAAGCCACGCATCAGGCCCAATGTAGTGATCATAGTCGTTCTTTGTGTGAATGCGATGATGACGGTGTTGCTTCTCCGGTGGACTCACAACACCCGCATTGTGACCTCCATTCGTGAGCGCAAACGTGACGTCGCAGTCCGCAAAAAGGTTGATCTTGAACACGGACCGCCAAGGCGCCACATGATCTTTCTCCGTTCCCAATGCAAAGATTGGTGCCCGGATATCCGAGACAGCCACCGGGCGGCCATCGACATCAAATTGTCCTTGCACAAAGTCATTATGGAGGAAGAGCCGGCGCAAATACTCAGAGTGCATCTTGTAAGGCATCCTCGTCGTATCTTCGTTCCACACGGACAGATCGAAGCTTTCGTCCTTTTGGCCCAGAAGATAGGACCGCTGAAACCGGCGCCAGAAAAGCTCACGTGCACGAAGCAACAAGAAGGCTCCGGCCATCTGTTCGGCTTCCAAGAAGCCTTTGCTCGACATGGAAGCATCAAGCCATTCCAATTGATCCTCGTCGATAAAGATGGACAGCTCGCCCGGGTCGCGGAAGTCAGTCTGGGCTGCAAGCAATGTCACCGATGCCAAAGATGTGTCCCCATCACGCGCCAAGGCCCCTGCGGAAATGGCAAGAAGAGTTCCTCCCAGGCAATACCCAACGGCGTGAATGTTCCTGTCTTTGCAGAGGCTTTTTACGGTTTCGAGGGCGCTCAGCACACCGAGCGTGCGATAGTCATCGAACCCAAGATCTGCGTCCTCCGCAGTCGGATTGCGCCACGATATCATGAAGACTGTATGTCCCTTTGAGACGAGATACTTAACAAGGGAATTGGCAGGAGACAGATCCAAAATGTAGTATTTCATGATCCAGGCCGGCACGAATAGTATGGGCTCGGCGTAAACTTCATCAGTCTGCGGCTCATATTGGATGAGTTCGATCAGATGATTTCGGTAGACGATCTTCCCCGGAGTCGCCGCAAGATTCTTGCCCACTTGGAACTTCCCGTCCGTTTGTTTGGGAGCGCCGTCCACTTGAGTCAGCCGGTGCATATCGCCCAACCAGTTCATCCACCCACGGACAACATTCATCCCACCTTCTTTGACGGTTTGTTCAATCGCATCGGCATTCAAAGGAAAAAAGTTGTCGGGCCGCATCGCATCGACCGCTTGGTGAGCACCAAACCGCACGCGTTGCCGGTTCTTCGCAGAGACCCCTTTCGGCACATAGGCGGCTTTGTCGACGAGATGGTCAAGCTCTTCGACATAACGCTCAAGAAACTTGACGGGGTTTAGAGGATCGAACCCCGGCACTGAGAACGGAGGGTTGCCGTCTTGAGCCCGACTCGTTCCGTTCAATGTGCGCTCCCATGCGCGCATGGTAGCTGTTAGCGTCTCCAGACCCAATTCGATTTGCGCTCCCGGCGCAATCGCCAGGTGTGAAGCCCAATCAAACCAGGCAACCGAATAGGAAATGGACGACATCCCGCCGCTGCTCTTAGCAATCTGCATGCGTACGAAACGATCAAGCTCTCTCAGAGTGTTGTGACGCACGCTAGAAACTTCTTCCGTGCGAGCAGCCTCTGGCCCCACAGTGCCGTGCATAGATGTTCTCCTTGTTAGATTGCAAGCCCGTTGTCGATCGAAACGTCATTGTTTTTTTGCGCGCTGGTTTCGCGACCGCAGAATAGCCTTATGCCCCTCTTCAACGACTAACAAGATGAGCGCAACAGCCACAAGGATGCCGAAAGTGGAAACCGAGATCGGCTGTATGGTGAGTATATCACTCAAACCCGGTATATGCATCGACAGGAGATGAAGGCAAAGTGCGCCGGGAACTGCAGCCGCAAGAAACACATTGCTGAACGGCGGGATTTGAAACAGGGAGCGGGTCTCAGAGCGGCTTGAAAGGGCGTGAACATTTCCGAACAGCACCATGAGCATTAAGGTAATATTAGTCGCCATTTCATGATCGATGTCTTGGGACAGAGCATACCAATAAACTGAGAACGCCAGCACGCCCATCGTGGTTCCCGCGATCAGAACATGTTCAATCACATGACGCTCAAAGATGGGCTCAGATGGATTGCGCGGAGGGGAATCGAGCTCGCCCCCCTCCTTTGGTTCAAAGGCCAGCGCCACATCTTGCAGCCCGTTCGCAACCAAATTCAGCCACAGCAGTTGGACCGCAGTGAGTGGCATTGGAAGACCCGCCATCACACTTAGGAAGAAGAGGAGCAATGCAGAAAAGCCCGTCGCCGTCAGGAGAGAGATCACCTTGCGAATATTGTTGTAGACGATCCGCCCTTGTTCAATTCCCGAGACAATTGAGTTGAAGTGGTCATCGGTGATGATGAGATCTGCCGCCTCCTTCGCCACATCCGTTCCGGACTTGCCCATCGCCACACCGGCATTGGCCCGGCGCATCGCGGGCGCATCATTAACGCCGTCACCAGTAACAGCGACGAAATGCCCGTCCTTCATGAAAGTCTCAACGATCAACTCTTTCTGCACGGGTTCAATCCGGGCAAAGATACGCGCCGGAAGGATCAGCTCACGCACTGCATCCCCGCCTTTTTCGCGAGCCTGACGAATCATCTGTCCCGTGACAACGGGAGAGGTTTCATCGCAAAGTCCCAATTCGGTGCCAATGGCGCGGGCCGTCGCAGGATGATCTCCGGTCACCATCGCCACCGCGACACCCCCCCGGCGGCACTTTTCGATCGCTTCGGAGGCTTCGGGTCTGACGGGGTCGATCATCGCCACCAGACCCAGAAAGATGAGCCCGTGTAAGTCTTCGTTCGCATCCGCCGTATCGGGTTCGGCCATCTCGCGCCGCGCAAGGGCAATCAGTCGGTATCCCTGACCGGCAAGGTTTTCGAATTGCTGTTCGATGTGAGCTTGATCGATGGGAACCACGTCGTCGCCCAATTGCATATGGGTGGACGCCGCCAAGATTTTTTCCGGGCTCCCTTTGACATTCATGACCGGCTTGTCCGCCTCCCGGTTGACGCTGGCGCTAAAGGCTCGTTCGGACTCATAGGGAATCATCTTAAGGCGTTGTTTTTCTTGACGAAGCTCGTTGAGAGACAACCCAAACTTCTTCGCAAAAACGAGAAACGCCACATCGACAATATCTCCATCGGCAATCCAGTCCCCGCCGGAATAGTCGAGCTCGCTTTCGTTCGCTAAAACTCCTGTGATACAGAGCTCACGCAAGGCGCCCTTTTCTTCCCCATTGACCTCCCCAGGTGAGATGCCCGCCCCCGTCGTCGTGTAAACCTTGTCATTGGGCAGCACGGCCCGATGAATGGTCAGCTCATTGACCGTCAATGTTCCGGTTTTATCCGAACAGATAAAGGTACACGACCCCAGCGCCTCAACGGCGACCAATTTCCGGATGATGACATTTTCCGACGCCATACGCCGCATACCAATCGCAAGCGCCACAGTAAGCGCCGCTGGAAGCCCTTCGGGGATCGTGGAAACGGCAAGGCCGATGCCCATCATAACCATTGCAGTGGCTTCGTATCCGCCGCGCCATGCCATGAGGGCTGCAAGCGCTATGATCGCGATCATGATGGCACCAGCCACCTGATAGGTGAAACGCCGAATTCGAATCATAAGCGGCGGTTCCGAAACGCGGCGGCGCGACACCCGCTCTGCTATGGTGCCGATTTGCGTATTCAACGCCGTCGCCTTCACCACTCCTTGCCCCCGCCCCCGCGTAATGACGCTGCCTGCAAAGCAACGATTGATCTGCTCCGCAAGCGGCGCATCAGGCGAGGCTGCCGACGCTGCATCCTTGACCACCGCGATAGATTCGCCGGTAAGCATGGATTCATCGGCGGACAGGTCGTCCGTCCAAACCATATCCAAATCGGCCGGCACCCGGTCTCCGGACGAAAGGATCACCAGATCGCCGGGAACAATCTCCTCAATGTTCACCATCTGCGCTCGGCCATCCCTGAGCACATGGGCCTGACCTTGAACGAGCCCTTTGAGAGCAGCCGCCGATTTTTGAGCAGAGTATTCCTGGACCGTTCCAATACTCGCATTCAGCAAAAGCACCGCAATAATAAACACGGCGCTCGGCACTTGATTGACCGCCAAAGAAATGATCGCAGCCACCGCAAGCATGTAGATGAAGGGGCTTAGGAACTGCCTCGCAAAGATCCCGAGAACGCCCGGCAGCTTTTGTTCGGGCAGACGGTTGCGACCGTACTCAAGGAGCCTTTGCTGCGCTTCTTCGGACGTCAGTCCCATGTCTACAGTCAGGCGCGAAAGCGGTTCATTCATGGCAGATCTCGATAAGGGGTGGACGGTATAAGGCTTCACGGCGGACCGAGCCCAAACTCTGCTTAAAAAGAACCTCCTGAATGCTGCGGAGTTGCCTGCTTTGTTGCAGTGCATTCTTGACGCGACATTGACTTGGGTCAATTCAATTTGTCAACGGAAAGAGCACCAATTCCTACATAATTCGAAAAAAAAGGAAGTGCACGGTAAAAGAAACTATCAGCAAAGCGACACAAATCCTTCGCAATTGCACAAAGTGCGTATTCTGAGGGTCCCACCCAAGCAATCTGCCTCTGATCGATCTCTAATCCAGGGCCAAGGGCTGCCATGCTTTCAGTCAAGCAAGATAGACTGGTCCACAAGACATGCCTCTTATCCAGATGCACACCTATATTGTTTCGCCCTCCGATGCAGGCGGACTCAACTCCGTTTCCACAGTCATTGCCCAAAGGAAATGCGCATTTCCATCAACTTAAGAGGGCGCGATTCGTGTCAACGCGTTCGCTGCTGGTTCCACCTCTTGTGTTTGGGCCTCAAATCGATTGACGGGGCGAGCCCTCGTGACCAGCAAGAAAGCCTGTGGAACAAAAAAGAACGAAATCAAGGTAGACATCAAAACGCCACCCGCAATCGCTGTTGCAAACGGCGGCCAGAATCCCCCGCTTGCAAGGATCAATGGCAAGAACCCCCCGAACGTCGTAATCGTTGTCGATGTAATATGTCGAGCGGTCTCCGAAACCACGTCACGGACAGCCTCTTCGTCTCCTGCGACCGCGGCGGGATCTTTCCTCAACCCCGAGATGATGATTATCGCTGCATTGATCGCCACCCCAATCAGACCGATCAGTGCGATGATTGGTTGAAAGCCAAAGGGATACCCAAAGATCGTGAGGCTGAGCATCCCAAGGCCGGCCGCCAGACCTGCGACCGCAAACACAATAGCGCTTAGTCTGAACGAATTGAATGTCAAGACGATTGTCGAAATCATCAGCACGACAATCAAACCCACTGAACCAAACAGATTGCCAACCGCATCCGATCGGGCCTCAGCATCGCCGCCAAATTCAAATCGGTATCCTGGCGGCAATTCAATATTCTGATCGGCCCACATCGCCTCGAACTTTGAAACCGCCGTAGAGGGCAATTTTCCTGGCAAGACGTAACCTGAAATGATGTTCACACGCGCGCCTTGATAGCGAGTGATTGTGCTGGGCGCCGGTTCCAAAACCAAATCCCCAAGCGCACGGAGCGGCGTACCCGAAAAGTCCACAAGCCCAGCCGCTTGACCCGGGCTTAAGATGGTAAGAGATTCGACCTCTCCAAACCGAGCGCGCTCCTCATCATCCAGGCGCACAATGATTGGCAACTCGTCCGTTCCCTCAACAATCGTACCGCCTCGCGTTCCTTCGAGCTGTGCATCCAAACTGCGGGCAATGTCCACCAGAGACAAGCCGGCCTGCCGCGCCTGATCCTCGTCAGCGTCAAGCCAGAGCTTTGGCGATCCTCCGGACACGGACGCAAAAGTATGAGAAATCTCTGGTATCTGTGCAAAAATCTGCCTGGCCTGTTCACCTAGCTCTTGCAGCGTAAGGAAATCGTTGCCAAAGATTCTCAGTTCAACCGGAGCGTATGTCGGCGGTCCCTGGAGCAGCTCACGGACAATGATTTGGGTGTTCGGAAATGCATCGCTGAGCTCCCCTTGGATCTCATTCATCAAACGTTTCATGCCACGCAAGTTATCAGCCGTAACCATGGCTTCAGCATAGTTCGGACTGCCGTCTTGGTTCATTTGCATGTTGTAGTAGAAACTTGGAGCCGAATTGGCCACGAACCAAGATACACTCTGTACTCCTCTTCTTTGCTCCAACATTTCATTCGCACGCAGGACAACACCCCGAGTCTTTGCAACAGCCGTTTGTTCGGATAGTCGAAACTCAACATGGAACTGATTTCGATCTGCTTGCGGAAAGAACTGAGTCGGAAGTGTCGTTACCCCTATGAAGCCAATAACGGGAAGAACACAGGCCGCAATCATCGAAACCCTTGGCGCCTTCAGACTTCCAAGGAGCACACGCTCAAAAGTCCAACCCAGACCTGGTATTGACATACCGCCGACCCAAAACGGCGCCTTTTTGCCTGTCGTTCGCCCGTAGCCACCCAGAACCTTCGGCAAGAGGACGCCGCTCATAGCAGCCCCGAGAGAAACGGCGAGCAGAAAAGAGACGATCAGTGCGGTGATCACGCTGGTCGCAATCGGTCCTACAAACTCGCCGGCGCCCCCAGGCAATAGGGTAATGGGCGCAAATCCGAGTACGGTCGTTAAGGTAGAACTGAGCAAAGGCAACCACAATCGCCGCACCGAAGCGCCAACCGCCTCTCGGGCGCTGACGCCATCCAGCAATCGGCGTCGAATGGCATCGGTCATTACGATGGCGGCATCCACCAACAGCCCCAGAGCAACCACAAGCCCCGTGATCGACATTTGGTGGATAGGAATACCGATCATATTCAGCACAGTGAGCGAGGCCAAGCCGGTGAGCGGTATGGCCAACGCAACAATGATTGCAGACACCCAGCCCAACGTCAGAAATAGGACCACCACAACCAAGCCGGCACCAATGAGGAGATTATTGATCAATGTACCAAAGCGTTCATCGGCATATTCGCTCTGGTCGAACACGACCTCCAGGCTCACCCCACCAGACACTTCCTGACGAAATCCTTCAAGTGTGGTTCGCACTTGGGCGGCCCAATCCCCGACACGAAGTCCGGTTTCCATCCGTGTCGCAACGATGACCGAGGGTCGTCCGCTTACAAAAGCCAGATCATCGGGGGGCGAAACCAGGCTGCGTTCTACCCGCGCGATGTCTCCAACACGGACAATAGCTCCGGTTTCATCCTCCCGCAGCGGAACTTCCCTAAGTCGCGACAGCGAATCCAATTCCCCACGCACTTCCAAAATGTATTCATTCGTATCGCCGCGAAATTGCCCGGCAGATATCTTGGAGTCCGCATTTGAGATCAGACCGGCAATTTGACCTTTGTCCAAACCCAAGGACTCAGTGACCGCACTATTAATGGAAACGACAACTTCTTCATCTGGAGCGCCATGAACAGTAACCAACTCCGTCCCTGGCACATCACGTAATCGGTCCTGAAGTTCTTCCGCAATCCGTTTTAAGATGAGAATGTTTGGCGGACTTTCGGCCACCCACACCAAAGCCGCCATAACAGTATATGCGTATCCGCGGTCGTCATCAAAAATCGGAGAAGCCGCACCGGCGGGGAACTCCTTCTCCGCATCGGACAACGCATCGCGAATAATGGAGAACGGACCATCGGTGTCGTAAATCTCTTCCTCCAACTCAACCGACACCAGAGACAAGCCGGTGCGCGAAGTCGAACGCAAGGTCTTGATCTCTGTGATCTCTCTGAGCTCGTTTTCGATTTTTTCGGTGACGAGCTTTTCCACGCGTTCAGCACTGGCCCCGGGAAACACCGTCAGGATCGTTGCGCCCCGATTGGTGATTTTAGGGTCCTCCTCTTGGGGCATGGTTAGAAGCGCGGACACCCCGCCGACCAGGATGATCAGCACCGCAAGAATCAAAAGGCGGCCGTTGTCGAAAAAAAGCGTGCTCATTGCCGTTGTCTCCGGACTCTATAGCCCGCGGGCGATGCGGACAGTCTGTCCTGGAACGAACCGAAAGGTACCGGCACTGACCACCAGGTCCCCGTGCTCCAGCGTTCCTCTGACGAAGACGCGATCTTCCTCAATGTGAATGACTTCCACATCCTTCCGCTCAAGCCGGCCCTCTCGTTCAGGCAGCGCCTCCTTGGGAGCTTCATTCAATGTAACGGTGAAGACCGACCAGAGCCCTCGCAGGCTTTCATGAAGGGACTTTGCAGGCACCCATATCCCTGTTTCACGAATTTCTTCAGTCAAAGAAAGGCGCACCAGATCACGCGCGACAAATCCTGGGTCGTCGTCAATCTTGAGAATTACCGTCAGTGTACGTGTTTGCGTATTCACATCAGAAACGATCGCAGTTATAGTGCCCGTTGTGGTCAAGGCACCTGCCGAAACGTCGAACCGCTCTCCAATTTGGACGCGGCTTCGGAATGTGATCGGAATCCCAATGCGGGCTTCCAAAACACCGCTTTCATTTATGCGGAATACAGATTGTCCGGGTTGAACGACCGAACCCGAATCCAAATACTGACGGACGACCTGCCCTGAAAACGGCGCGCGGATGGTCGCATCCGCTATGTCGGTTTCAACACCGCTTATCTGCGCAGCAATGCGGTCGGCCCGCGCTGATGCGCTGTCCCTCTCTGCACGAATGTTGTCGAGCGCTTGACGACTGGAAAACCCCTGTTCGACCAATTCTTGCGTTCTCTTAAGTGTCGCTTCGGCGCGGTCAAGTTGAGCTTCTACTTCACGGGCTTGGGCGGTAAGATCGTCGCGACGATTGATCAGTTGTTCGGTGTCCAAAACAGCCATGCCTTGGCCCTCGGCAACCGGCGCGCCTTCTTCAACCAAAATCTCAACGATTTGGCCTCCCAATTGAAAGCCAACGTCGGTAACTTGTTGCGGCGCAATGCGTCCAGCAAACTTTCGCGTAGCAACGTATGTCTCTTGTTGAATCACTTCCGTCACTTCGACGGGCAGAGGCTCGTTCGGCAGCTCTTGCTGTGCAGTGCGCGCCGCGATTAAAGCGCCTCCGAACACAAAACCACCCCCTAAAACGGCCGCGAGAACGCCAAATCTGAGAATAGTTCCAAAAATGTAGCCGACAATTTTCTTCATGGGGGTTGGTCCTTTCACATTCGAACCCTGTTGCCGATCCAACCGGACAATCAATCTCTTGATTTCGATTTTAATTCGTCCAAAGAAGGAACAATGGACGTAGACTCCAGAATATCGTTCGCCACTTGCCGAATGACCCGCTCGCTTCTGCCCATCCGGTCAAGAGTTGATGCCGGACGATCAATCATAAGAAGCGTTATGCCGTGAACCATGGACCAAGCCGCCATGGAATGGACGTGCAGTTGGTGAGATGTCAGTTCATAGGGCCGAGCACATGCGGCAACGGTCTCACGCAGAACATCGAAGCATCTGTCTCCCGCGACTGCCAAAAACTCAGGCGCACCACCTGACAAGGTGGGACCGAACATGAGCTTGTAAATCGCCGGATGCTTTGCGCCATGCGTAATGTAGGCAATCCCGATCGCTTTAAGGGCCTCCCGTGGCGCCTCAGCTTTACGTGACGCGGCCCGACACGCCGCCGTGGCAAGGCGCCGAAACCCTTCTGCAGCGACATGGGCAAGGAGATCAATTTTGTCCTCAAAATGGCTGTAGGCTGCCATATGACTCACATTTGCTCTTCGCGACAGCGTTCGCATGGAAAACTCCCAACCGTTCGTCTCCTCAATGAGCGAAAACGCCTCTTTGATGAGCACATTCTTCAAATCACCGTGATGGTATGTCTTCTTTTTTTTCACTCACCTATTCCTGGGTATCTTTACGTTGGATAGATAACGGCGGATTACAGGAAATAATCTTTATGTTGTAAAGATATGAAAATGATCGTTCACATCAATCGAACTAATGGCTGGTATGCACAAAGAAGAGATCTTTTCGGTCAACCGGAGCAAAACCATCTAAGCGCATAGGAAAGATTCATCCGAATTTCGCGAAGACACGCAATTCTCTGACGCGCCGCCTTTCATACGCGAGGGCGCCCGATGGCTGAGAGACATGTCGATTAGATAAGGAAGACGGGCGCAAAGCTGTCAGCTGTGCTATGAGCGCAACGCGGAACGTGAAAACGTCTAAGCTGCCCAGCCTTGCAGACGAGCAGCTTCTTCCCGCACTTTTTCAGGGCCGCCGAGGATCTGCCGGTTAAAGCCGATGCGCTTGAACCAATAGTGCAATCCCATGAGATCCGTGAACCCCATGCCGCCATGGACTTCCGTAGCGGTTCGGGCGACGAATTGGCCAACATCCGCAAGCTGAGATTTCGCCAGCATGGACATGAGGGGCGCTTCGTCCGGCCTTTCGTCGTGAGCGTAAGCCGCATACCAGATGAGAGACCGGCACGGTTCAAGTTCTGATGCCATCTCCGCGCACATATGTTTCACAGCTTGGAAGGAGGCAATCACCCGGTTGAACTGCTTACGATCCTTGGCATAAGTAACCGCCTTTTCGATCATCATATCGCCCGCGCCCAGCGTATCGGCCGCGAGCAACACGCGTCCCATGCTGATCATGCGGCCAGCGGTCTGCCCCGATTTGTTTTCGGCGGATAGCGCTTCCGCCTCTGCTCCATCAAATAGCAATTCGCTGAGGGGGCGAGTCCGGTCAATGGTCGTGAGTTCGTTCCGCTTGAAACCGGACACGCTCGCGTCGACAAGGTGAAGCGCCCCTGCACTGTCCGCAACGAGAATATGCGTGGCGTCCTGCGTCTCGAGTCCGAACATCGCCTTGCCGGTGAGTTTGCCCCCGGAGGCTTCGACCTTCGCGCCCTCCCGGGCCCCCACCTGTTCAGCAATTGCAACACCGATGCGGAACTCGCCGGAGGCTATCTTGGGGAGATACTCTTCTTTCTGGCCATCCGTCCCCGCTCCCAGGAGCCCTGCTGTAGCCAGAACCGCACTCGCCATGTAAGGAGCCGGCGCCACATAGCGGCCCATCATTTCCTGAACGAGAGCCGCATCCAAGAAAGTCAGCCCCAATCCACCGTGATCTTCGGGAACCAACAGTCCGGGCACGCCCAATTCAGTCAAGCCTTCATGCAGCCGCGTGGCAAGAGAGCGGTCGCCGCTCGCATATATGCGCACATCATCAAGAGGAGATTTGTCCTCCAAGAACCGCTTGACGGACTCTTGGAGCATCCGCTGTTCTTCGGTGAGCCCAAATTCCATGGTGTCTTCCTCTTACGCTTGTGCCGGTTTCGGCTCGCGCGGCATGTCCAAACCCCGCTCACTGATAATGTTCTTTTGGATTTGCGCGGTGCCGCCGCCGATGATCAGGCCTAAGTCAAACATGTACTTGAACTGCCAGTCCCCCTGATCGCGGATATAGGGACTATTGTCGTAGAGAATGCCCAGTTCCCCCATGGCGTCGATGGCAAGAGCCGCGAGCTGATGATTGATCTCGCAGCCTTGCAGTTTCACGATCAAACGCGCCAGACCCGGGTCTTCTTTCTTTAACGAGTGGGTGACAAGCCGCAAGCCATGATACTCCATGGCATAGACGCGCGCCTGCAATTTCACCAGGCGGTCCCGGAACAAAGGATTGTCGATGAGACGTTCGCCGTCGATGGTCTCTTTGTGCATGATCTCGATGATCGCCTCAAGGCGAGCCCGGGCCGCATTGGGATCGCCCAGCATTCCCCGCTCATATTTGAGGGTGGAGTTCGCAACCAGCCACCCTTCGCCCCGATTACCCACAATCTGACTGGTCGGCACACGAACATCCGTGAAAAAGACCTCGTTGAAGACCTCCGCCCCGGTCATCGTGTTGAGCGGCCGTACCTCAATGCCCGGCGTGTCCATGGAAAACAAGAGATAGCTGATCCCCTTGTGCTTGGGTGCATCGGGTTCCGTTCGCACCAGACAGAAGATCATGTCCGCGTGCTGGGCCGTACTGGTCCAGATCTTTTGACCGTTGATCACGAAGTCATCACCGTCCACATGAGCTTTCGTCTGAAGACTTGCCAGATCACTGCCCGCATTGGGCTCCGAGTAGCCTTGGCACCATATCATCTCCCCCCGGAGCGTCGGCTCGATATACTGTTTCTTTTGATCTTCCGTGCCGAGCTCAAGGAGCGTGGGGACGAGCATTGAGATCCCCTGCCCGGCAAGCCCCGTCGACACGCCGGCCTTCGCAAATTCTTCCGCAATGATACGTGACTTGAGGATATCCGGCTCCGCGCCAAAGCCGCCATACTCCTTTGGGATCGTTCGGGCCGCAAAGCCGTGGCTAATCAAGGTCTCTTGCCACGCCAAACGCTTGGCACTCTTCATGCCGTCGTTCATGCCCGGGGCATCCTTCCCGTGGTACGAAAGAAATCCTCTCACGTCGTCACGAAAGGTTTCATATTCGGGCTTAAGCTGGAGATCCATTGTACTTCCGTTTTCCGTTCGGTTACGAATAAGTGTCTCGCGCGAGGAGGATCACGCTTCGATATGACGTTGACCCGGCGCAGGTGGATCCTCCGGCGGCCCAGCAAAACACTGGGCCATGGACATCCATGTATTCGCCGTTTCTCCGCGGACGGTCAATTCGGTATCTTTCAGGTTGCGCGTCTGGGTCACGACCCGGCAGAAATCCACGGCACTGCCTTCAACCATGTTACGCGGCTGAGGTTCGTTCCACTCCCACGTCTCGCCTGATGGCGCCGTCAATTTGACATAAGGCTTATCTTCCGGAACGTCCATCTTCCGATTCACAAAAGTCCAACCGAACGTGTTGATGCCGATGACAGCAATGTTCTTAATACGATCGGCCTCCTGACGTTCGATGCCGAGTGTATCGAACACCTCTTGGCCGTGGGCCCAGGTTTCCATCTGCCGCGCGGTAATACAGGACCGCGCACTCATATCGGGACCGGCCCATTTTAGCCGCGCTTTGGGATCGACATCTTCGTAGTTCTTGGCTGTTTTTTGGTAGTAATCCCGCCACGCTTCAAAAAGCGCTCGCCCCGACGCACCCTCCAACCAATCGTACTGTGTCTCCAGCACCGATTTCCCTTTGGCCATTGCGGCGCCAATATCTGCAAAAAACGCATCGAACTTAGCCCCGTCTTCCAAAGTCAGATCCGCCGCGTAATTAAACATATGCAGATGTCCAAGAACATCGTCGATTGTCCAATCTTTGAACAGAGTTTTCTTTTGGAAGTCTTGCTCTTCAAGGGGCTCAAGAATCGCAGCGAGAGCATCGCTCTCTTCTCTAAAATCGACGGCTTGTTGCAACATGCTCTCCTCCGGTCTTAGCGACGCTAGACGCCCACACTTTCGGTAAGGCGCTCGTAGGCGCGGACAAAGTCTTCTTTGAATTCTTGCACCACCGCACCGGCCGACATGGACTGGTTCATCAGTCCTACGCCTTGACCAACCCAATAGGTCGCAAGTTCCTTTGCCCCTTCGTGCCCCCCTTGAGAGAGTTTGTCAATTTTGCCCAAAGCCGGCTCGCTCACAAGCGATTGCAGCGGCATGGGGAGCGGAACGGGTCCTTCGTTTTCCCAAGCATCCGTCCACGGAGACCGCAGCTGACGGGAGTGTTTGCCCGTTCTGCTCCGGGAGCGAACGGTATCTCTGGAACTCGCCGACAGCATCTTTTCTTTAACCACCGGATTGGTCTCCGCTTCGGCGGTTGTCAGCCAAACGGATCCGGTCCACGCTCCTGATGCACCCATCGCCATGCACGCCGCCATCTGAGCGCCGGTTACAATGCCGCCGGCCGCCAGGATGGGGACGTCTTTCACCGGCTGGATCGCTTGATAGACTTCCGGGATCAGGACCATCGTTGAGACATCTCCGCAGTGGCCACCAGCTTCCCCGCCGGCCACGACCAAGATATCGACACCCGCATTGACCTGTGCAATCGCATGCTCTTTTGCACCGACAAGCGCCGCCACCGGTACATTATGCTCTTTACCCATATCAAGCATGATCTTTGGCGGCACGCCCAGTGCATTGGCAACCAGTTTGATCGGAAACTCAAAGGCGGCTTCCAGGGAAGCGGTCGCCCCCTCCACTTGCAGATTGGAGCCAAACTGAGACCCGGTTCGGCGGTTTTCATCCAGATCATCCGTATCTATATCATGTTTGTTAAGCACTCCGTTGGCGAACTGAATATGCTCTTCCGGTATCAGAGATTTGATCTGATCGGCCGAAGGTGTTTCCCCCTTACCCTCAAACTTATTCGGCACAATAAGATCGATGCCATAAGGCTTTCCGTTCGTATGCTCATCGATCCAGGTAAGCTCTTCGCGCAAACGATCGGGTGGCAGACTGACGGCCCCCAACACACCCATGCCACCTGCATTCGAGACAGCTGCAACAACGTCCCGGCAGTGACTAAACGCCACCAGCGGAAACTCGATACCTAACATTTCACAAATTCGAGACTGCATGGTCTTTCCTTCTCTGAATCGATCAGACGGCCTTACGCCGCATCATCCTCGACCTTAACTTCCACAAGCATATCATCGGCCGCAACTTGAGCGCCAGGGGTTGCCGGCACAGCGGCGACCACCCCATCCACTTCCGACAAGATCTCGTGTTGCATCTTCATGGCTTCTAGAATCGCCAGCCGCATGCCTTTGGAAACCCGATCACCCTCCTTGACAAAGACTTCGGTAACGGCGCCGTGCATCGGCGCAACGACGAGACCGCCACCCCCCTTGGCCTTTTGCGACTTAGAGACCGCAACCTCATTCGTCAAATCGAACGTCCGACCTTGGGTGCCAAGTTGAATACGTTCGTTGCCTCTGGTCAAAAACGTGTAACTTCCCGTCACTCCGTCGATTGTCAGCTTAGCGGTGTGACCTTCGATCGCCTTCACCTCCGCCCCATGAGAAGCGTCTCCAATCACCACGGAATAGTGGCTCGCGCTCGAAGGCCGAACGGTTACGTCGAACGTCTCCTCGCCCACCTTGAATACGTAGCGGCTCGCCAACGCGCCCGTGCTTGACCAGTTTCTGAGTTCTTCCGAAACCATCACACTCTCGGCCATCGCCCCTGTATAACAACTTTCGTAAAGCAAGAGAGCCGCCGCTATTAGATCGGAAGGCGCAGGAATCTGAGCTTGATCGACATCGAAATCTTCAACCAGAAAGGCCGTCGTTGCCTCACCTTTTGCAAACTTTTCCGCACTCAAAGCATCAATGAGAAACCGCTGGTTGGTGGTGACACCAAACAAGCTTGTATTGGCCAGACCGCTAATGAGCCGTTTGCGGGCGATGTCGCGGGTCTCCCCCCAGGAGATGACTTTGGCAAGCATAGGGTCATAGAACGAAGAAACGTCCTGCCCTGAGGCAATTCCCGCGTCAAACCGGAGATGATCCTGCTCGGCAGGTGACCAAAGGTCGATACGCCCGGTGCATGGCAGAAAGCCCTTAGCCGGGTCCTCCGCATACAGACGCACCTCCATTGCGTGCCCATTTAGTCTAACGTCTTCTTGGCTCAATCCCAGCTCGGCCCCTTCCGCCACGCGAATTTGAAGTGCGACAAGGTCATGTCCCGTAATCAACTCCGTTACAGGGTGCTCCACCTGCAGTCGCGTATTCATTTCAAGGAAATAGAACGAGCCCGACTCATCCAACAAGAACTCAACAGTCCCGGCGCCGCGATAATCAATCGCTTTCGCCGCTTCAACCGCCGCACTCCCCATCCGTTCACGCAGCTCTTCGGTCATTACCGGACACGGCGCCTCTTCAATAACTTTTTGATGCCGGCGCTGAACAGAACAATCGCGCTCACCCAAATGAATGACATTCCCATGAGTGTCCGCAAAGACTTGGATCTCAACATGACGGGGGCGGATGATCGCCTTTTCAAGAATGATCTCGTCGGACCCAAAGGACCGTTCCGCCTCGGATCTGGCGCGCTCGAGGGCTTGCGGCAAGTCCGCCGCGTTGTCCACCAGCCGCATCCCCCGCCCGCCGCCGCCCGCGGCAGCTTTGACCATGATGGGAAAGCCAATATCGTTCGCCGCTGATATCAGGGTTTCGTTGGACTGATCCTCCCCTTCATAGCCCGGCACACACGGAACGCCCGCATCAATCATTCGGCGCTTTGCGGCCGCCTTGTTTCCCATCAATCGAATAGCGTCTGGCGTCGGCCCGATGAATGTGAGGCCGCCATGCTCACAGGTCGCTGCAAAATCTTCGTTCTCCGACAGAAAGCCGTATCCGGGATGGACGGCTTCGGCGCCCGTTTCCTTGGCCGCCTTCAGTATGCGGTCCTTATCAAGGTAGGACTCACCCACAGGCGGAGGTCCGATGAGCGCCGCCTCATCTGCGAACCGGACATGGGGGGCGTCGGCATCCGCCTCGGAATAGACCGCGATGGTTCGATATCCCAGGCTCTTGGCGGTTTTCATAACCCGAACGGCGATTTCACCGCGATTGGCAACCAGAATAGATGTAAAGGAACTCATGCCGTCCACTTCCCTTATTTGACTTGATCCGCCCAGTTTGGTTTGCGTTTTTCCAAGAAGGCGGCAACACCTTCTTTGCCCTCCGGCCCAAGCATACATTCAGCGAAACCGTTTGCCGCCATATCCAGCATCGCGTCCCGGTCAAGCTTGGGTGTTGCCAAAACGATGTCTTTGGTGACCGCATTGGCACCGGGAGCACACTTCATCACTTGTTTCTTGATGTCCGCTTCGATGCGTTCCATATCGGCGACATCTTTTGCGACGAAGTCCGCCAGTCCATTTGTGCCCGCATCAAGGCCGGTGAACCGTGCAGCCGTCAGCATCAGGCGCCGCGCCGTTGTCATGCCGAGCCTTTGAACGACAAAGGGGGCAATTTGCGCCGGCGGAATCCCAAGCGTCGTTTCAGTCAAGGCGAATTTAGCGTCTTGCGTTACGACAACGATGTCTCCCGTGCACACAATGCCCAGACCTCCCGCCATTGCCACCCCTTCAACCAACATGATCACGACTTGTGGCATCGTGTTGATAAGGCCGAACAATTCACCGCCCGCTCGGCTCGAGGCGGCAACATCTTGAACGGTTTGCTCACCACCCTGAAAATTCGACTTAAAGCCTTTCAGGTCGCCGCCGGCACAAAAGACACCGCCTTTACCGCGCAGCGTAATTCCCCGCACGGTACGATCGTCCCGCACGGACTCCAACACATTTCTGAGGTCCGACGTCAGCTCGCCCGATAGCGCGTTGCGCGCCTCTGGCCGATTAAACCAAATGGTCAGCCATCCCCCATCGAATTCAGTCAAAACATACTCTGTACTCGGCAAATTGGGCATTACTTCATTCCCCCCCGATAGACCAGTCCATCACATCCGTGCCACGCCAAAACTGTTCGGACGGACCTCACGGTGCTGAGCTTCCCATAAGGTATCAAGCAGGAAGCCTAAGGTTTGGCGGGTTTCCCTGGGGTCGATCATACCGTCGTCCAACGTGTGACCCGACGTGTAAAAGCCGCCCGCCTGTGTATCGTAGAGGTCGATAAGGAACTCTTCTTGCTTGTTCAGAGCCTCCCGGTCGACGTCCTCGCCTGTGCGTTCGGCTGCCCCTTCGGAAACAATCGTCATCACTTTTGCGGCTTGCTCGCCGCCCATCACGCCCGTCGAAGAGTTCGGCCAAGAGTAAATAAAGTCCGGACTATAACCCTGACCGCACATGCCGTAATTTCCAGCGCCAAAACTGGCGCCAGTCATAAACGTCAGACGCGGCACTTCAATGTTGGTCACGGCTTGGATCATTTTCGATCCATGTTTGATCATCCCCGCCCGTTCATATTGGGATCCAACGATATAGCCGGTTGTATTCTGTAGAAAAACGACAGGTGTGCCCGCTTGATCGCAAAGCTGCATAAACTGGGTGGCCTTCGTTGCCCCGTCCGGATCAATCGGACCATTGTTGCCAATAATCCCGCACCGGTGTCCAAATACGTCGGCATGAACACACGCTGTCGAAACACCGTAACGCGGTTTGAAATCGGAAAACTCGGAACCGTCGACAATTCGTGCCATGACTTCACGCACGTCGTAAGGCTTTCTATAGTCGACCGGAACGATGCCGGCAATTTCGTCCGGATCGTATTTAGGCGCGGCAAAGTTTTCATCGGGACGCGACGCGCATCTGGAATTCCAATCGAGACGCTCAATAACTTCCCGCGCCAGCATCACGCCTTCGCTGTCGTCATCGGCTAAGAACTCTGCCAGTCCCGAGACAGAAGCGTGCATTTCCGCACCTCCAAGCTCGTCTTCGGTGGCAATTTCTCCTGTTGCCGCCTTCAAGAGTGGCGGTCCGGCCAGAAAGGCTTTCCCGCGGCCGCGCACGGCAACCACGTAATCACTCATCCCCGGCATGTAGGCGCCGCCTGCCGTTGATGATCCGTGCAAGACCGAAATAACCGGCACGCCCGCCTTACTCATCCGCGCCTGGTTGGCGAACATCGTGCCACCCTTTGTGAAACCGTCCACCCGGTAGTTGATCAAGTCGCCGCCCGCGCTTTCGACCAGATGGACGAAGGGTAGCTTCTGTTGCCGCGCGATCTCCAACGTTCGCACAATTTTGTAGGCCGTCGCGCCCATCATCGCGCCGGCGCGGATGCCGCTATCATCAACAGCGATCATACAGCGCACGCCTTTGACGAACCCGATGCCGGAGATCAGGGTGCTGCCCGGAATGGACTTTTCTTCCGGAAGACCATCGGAGAGATAACCGGCGATATTGCAGACGCTCAAAAACGGCATGCCTGGATCAAGCAATTGCGCGAGCCGTTCCCGCGGGGTGAGCTGTCCCCGGTCGCGAAAACGTTGCTTGCGGCTCTCAGACATTGCGGGCGCTCTATTGTTCAGCTCCGTGAGTTTATCAATCAGCTGCAACATCTCCGCCCGGTTGGTCTGAAAAGACTCAGACGAGGGACTGATCTTCGAGGCAAAAACGGTCATGCCACTTTCTCTGCAATATCTTTGGGAACGGATATAGGGTGATCAAGAAGGATTTGCGCATAGGCTTTGCCTTGCGGATCGTTTCTTAGGCTGGCAACACCGCCCCCGCCGAGGGCCTCATGCAACAGGAAATTGATCGCCTTGGGCCCCGGCATATAAAAGCGTTCCAAGTCTCCCTCAAGGAAGTGGGAGAACCGATCTTTCACAGCATCTTCCGACAGCGACGCCCAAATATAGGGGAGATAAGCTGCGTCTCGCGCGATAATTCCGATATTGGCCTTGTTGCCTTTGTCCCCACTGCGGCCCCACGCCAACTTCACAAGAGGAACGTCAACTTCACCCTGAACCGGTTGTGGAGCCTCTGGCCGCTTGATCACTTTCGGATCAAAACTTGTGCCAAGCGCTTCTTGAAATGTGATCTTCTTACCATCGATATCAATCTCAATGGGCACACGCGCGCGTGGCAGAAGAAAAGAGAACAGACGAATCATGGGAGACGGTTTCGCCCGGCTTCCGGCAAAACCAGACAAACCAGGAGGCGTCGCAAGGGCCAGCCCGGTCGCTTCTCTCAACAAGAGAGATATGCCCTTGTCCGATTCATGTTTCGCCGCCAGCTTTAACACCACCTCTCGCGGCTCGCTCGATCTGGAGTGGTCTCCGTATTGACTGCCTCCGCCGATCACTTCCACGCTGGTCTCCGTGTAGTCCGGCTGGTTCATGGCCCGCAAGGTCTCTCGCGCCCTGGTGATCGCTGCATCGGCCATGGTCTTCGCTTTTTTGTCCGCATCAAGACCGATAAAACTCATATAGGTCCCTCCGCGAAATCCATCTGCATAGGTCGCGCAAACCTTGTAGGTGTCTGGCGGTCCATACCCGATCGCATTGGAAACTTTCACCCGGTTCGCACCTGCGTCTTCGATCTTGACCTGGGAGAAATCGCAAACAACGTCGGGCAGAAAATAGGCCTGAGGGTCACCAATTTCATAGAGCATCTGCTCGGAAACCGTCCCGACATTTACGGCACCACCGGTATCGTCCGGCTTGGTACATACAAACGTTCCGTCATCGGACACTTCCGCGATAGGATAGCCAATTGTCGCGAGGGTCTCAGCGACCGTATGCCAGTCCGTAAAGTTTCCCCCCGTCGCTTGCGGTCCGCATTCCAGAATATGACCAGCGAGACTGCCTTGAGCCAACCTATTCCAATCATCCGCCCGCCAGCCAAACTCATGAATACACGCCGCCAACGTTACCGCGCTGTCCACAACCCGGCCCGTGACAACGATATCCGCACCGGCCGCCAAGGCTCGGGCGATTGGAAACGCACCTAGATAGGCATTCATACTGGCGAGAATTGCCGGGTCCGGAAACGTCTCACCCGAGAACATTTCCTTTATGCCCTCGCTCCCGAACTCGTCTTTTCGCGGCATCAGATCATCACCCGTAACGACCGCGACCGTCAGATTGAGGTTTTGCTCAGCGACGAGCGCTCTGATCGCCGCACCGCATGCCTCCGGATTAACCCCGCCCGCGTTCGAGAGTATCCGAACGCCTTTTTGAGCAATCTCTTGGAGATTGGGTTTCATCACCGCGGTCACAAAGTCGGTGGCGTATCCCGCATCGGGATTTTTTGCCTTCGCGCGCGCCATGATAGACATCGTGATTTCCGCCAAATAGTCGTACACGATGTAATCGACATTCGCGGAACGGAGAAACTGCGGCGTCGCCATGGCCGACTCGCCCCAAAATCCGCTGGCGCCGCCAATCGAAATCGTCTTTGTCATATCTTCTTCCTCACCTCCGATTTATAGCCACTCAATCAAAACAACGGCTACAAGTGCAGTTTGCCTTCAGCGACGATGACGGCTTCGCCCCCAATATGAGCTGAAGCGAGAGATCCGTCCTGGACATCCATTTCGAGCGTAATGACAGACGGGCGCTCCATTTCAAATCCCTGTTCAAGAGCGACCGTGTGGGAACCGTTCTGCAGAGTTTCAAATTTCATAACCACGCCTGCAAACCCGGCCGCGGCCGATCCGGTCGCTGGATCTTCCGGAACGCCGGCCCTCGGGGCAAACATACGCGTGTGATAGTTCTTCTTCGGATCATCCGTTTCGGGACAATACACGTAGACGCCGACCAACTGATCGGAACCGAAAGCCTCATCCCAATGGCCCAGATCAGGACTTGCTTCATTAATGGCCTCTCTGCTTTTGACCGGGACATAGGCAAACGCCACTCCCGCTGAAAAGTAGCTGGGAGCATGCGCGTCAAATCCTATATCGTCCGTGGACAACCCAAGCGCTCGTGCCGCCGCACCGGAATTGGGCCCAACGCCAACTTCTTCTGGAACTTGCGGCACTCGAAAGCGCGCAGAGGCCGATAATGCGCTTTTGGTGGAAACTTCGCAGGGCACCAATCCCACATTTTCATGAAGAACCACTCGCTCGCCTGCCCCAGCCTTGAGCGAAAGCCAGCAAGCCGCGCCCACGGTCGGGTGACCGGCAAAGGGCATTTCATAGGTCGGGGTAAAGATTCGGATACGCCCCGTACTATCTTCTCTCTCCCGCGCAAGGACGAATACCGTTTCCGAAAGATTGAATTCCCGCGCGATCTTTTGCATCGTTTCCGAACTCAGCTCATCCGCATGCGGCACAATGGCCAGAGGATTCCCCTCCAACGGCGTATCCGTGAAGACGTCAAGTACGGCATAATCCATGCGGGCAGCCTCTCCAAACTGCGTGGTTCTTGACAGATAGTATCTCTTCCGTATTATATTTACAACCCGACCGGGCGGGTTTTTTGAGAACATTTAGGATCGCCGATGTGACCGTAACCGACGCAGAACCCCGCAAACAACAAGTGCGCAGCGCAAAGTCTCAGGAAAAGATCCTCAAGGCCACGCTCGCGTGTTTGGCGGATCACGGGTATGCGGAAACCTCCCTTAACCGCGTGGTGGAGATGGCGGGCCTCTCCAAAGGCGCGCTGAAACATCACTTCCCATCCAAAGAAGATCTGATCGTTGAAACCGTGAACTATCTCCTTCACCGCACCGAGGTCGCGTTTGAGCTTCACAAAGAGAAATGGGCCAAAACGAAAAGTCCTGTGGGCGCCTATGTGGCATTCCTTTGGCAGAAGTTGATCAACACAAAACCCTACTTCGCGCTCATGGAAATCCTAAATGCGGCGCGCACGGACCCTGCCCTCGCCGAGCGCATCTCGTTTGCTCTGCAGACATGGAGTGACCAGCGCGTACGCAACGCGGACTTGTTCCAGTCGAGCAAGGGCGATGAGGACGTGGCGCTCCTCACCACCATGACGATTTGTCTGATGCGCGGTCTATTGGTGCAGAAACAGTTTTCGAATGACCCAAAGGAGCAACAAACAATCATCGAGCGCTGGGTGGAACTGATCGCGCCCTCGATGACGTTGCGAGAGTAGACCAGACAGTCATCGCGAGGCCACATCGTGGCCGGCGCGAACCAGGGGCCGCCAAGTCTGATAGCGTTGCCTGGATTGCTTCGACGCGCACAGCGCAGCTCGCAATGACGCCTCCAATCAATGCATCTTAAAGCGGATCGGAACGGACTTTGGTCCGCACACAAAATTTGCCTGAACCCGCTGCGGCGCACCGCTGAGTTCGATCTCATCTAGACGCGGCAACAGTTCTTCCCAGAAGATCCGCATCTCCATTTTGGCGAGATGCTGTCCAAGACAAACATGCGCGCCATAGCCAAAGGCCACATGCTTGTTGGAAGGACGCTCGACGGAAAAGCGGAACGGATCGTCAAATACCTCTTCGTCCCGGTTGCCGGAAGAATAGCACAGCATCAAGCGATCGCCTTGTGAGACCTTCTCGCCGCGCAATTCCGTATCCGCCGTGGCAAAGCGCATGAAGTGCTTCACCGGGGTCGTCCAACGAATAGACTCGTCAACATAATTCGGAATAAGGTCCAGATTTTCTTTCAGCTTACGGAACTCATCCGGGTTTTCGCACAAAGCCCAAAGTCCGCCCGCCGTGGAACCGGACGTGGTGTCATGTCCTGCCGTTGCCACGATCGTATAATAGCCGATGGCTTCAAAGTCACCCAAACGCTCCCCATCGATTTCACCGTTCGCAATCACAGTGGCGACATCGTCTTTCGGGTTTTCCCGGCGATCCTTGGTCATCGCATTAAAGTATTCGGTGAACTCAGCCATCGTCCCCACAAGTTGATTGAACCGTTCTTCCGGCGTCAGCTCGGCCTTGCCCACCCGGCTGTTGTCCGGATCTTCAGGTCCGAAGAGCTCTTGAGTGAGTTGGAGCATCGTGGGCTCGTCTTCTTCCGGAACACCCAGAATCTTCATGATCACGTGCAACGGATAGAGAAACGCCACATCCTTCGCGAAATCGCATTCCGTTCCGAGGCTCGCCATGTGGTCGACAAATCCTCTTGCGATGACCCGGATATCATCTTCCAGCTTGCGCAGGTTCGGCGGCATAAACCAATTTTGCGTCAGCATACGGTGTTTCATGTGATCGGGATTGTCCATCTGGACAAGAGACCGTACCAGATGAGGGCCGCCGACCATCTTGTGAACGAACTCTTCCCCTTCAATCGTATTGATTGGGTTCGAATGATCGCCCGCGTGAAAGAGTTCATTGTCCTTTTCCACCGCAAGGATGTCGGCATGTTTGGTCACCGCCCAGAACGGATGGAACCCGTCAACCTTAGCAACCGCAAGGGGCATTTCCCGGCGTAGGAACGAGAACGTGTCCTGCAGGCGGTCTTCATCCGCATACGCCTTAGGGTCTACAAGATCGAATGCTTTATCTGAGGGAATGATCTGCAATGTACTGTATCCGTTTAGAGTTCGTTCTGCTTACTTGCCAACATAGTTGGGTTTGCGTTTCTCCATGAACGCTTTGGGTCCCTCGATCGCATCCTGCGTTCGGAAAACTGGTCCTGAGATCTTGTTTTCGAGCTTCAGTGCCTCTTGCTCCGGCTTGCCGAGGCATTCCTTTACGGACTGGCGTATCGCCTTCACGGCAAGAGGTCCGTTGCCGGCGATCTTTTCGGCGATCTCCATGGCCTTGCCCATCACATCGTCGGTGACGTAGTTGAGAAAGCCCATCTCCAAAGCATCACTTGCTGAGATAAGGTCACCTGTCAAAAGCAGTTCCATCGCCTTGGCGTAGGGAATTTGCACCGGCAAACGAACGGTGGACCCGCCTGCGGGGAAAAGAGCCCATTTCACCTCTTGCACGCCGAGCTTCGCGTCTGGGTGCGCCACACGTATATCCGTTCCCTGAACGATCTCCATACCGCCGGCAATCGCATGCCCGTTGATTGCGGCAATGACCGGCTTTTCAACGTCGAAATTTCGAAGGAGCGCCCGGCTCGTAAGCCCGGGATCAGCAGCCACCTTTTCATCCCATTCATTCTCGGGCTTGCGCGTGCCGGACACCATGGGGATCAGTTGCGCCAGATCGGCTCCCGCGCAGAAGGCTTTCCCGTTGCCGGTCAGCACCACGACTCGCACATCATCATCGTCCCGGGCGTTTTGGAACCCATCGGCCAATCGAACGGCCACTTCAGGATTTATCGCATTCCGGGCATCCGGGCGATTCAGAGTGATTGTCGCAATATGATTGGCGACTTCATAAGTCACGAGAGCCATGGTGTTTCCATCCTATCCGTTTTGAGAGGTCATTTTGGCCCATGTGATGGCATATGTTTTTCGTGCGCGCAATCGGCGGACGATTGTACAAGCGTGACTGTTTCTTTTATGGTGCGCCAAAATCGCTGGAGGAAACACGAGTGGAGCTTACGGCAAGCGACTGGCTCATTGTGGTGGGTCTCGGCGGGATTTGGCTGGGCGTTCAGATCCTTTGGGTCGGCGGCCTGCCCCGTCAATTGCGAAGCGGTGAAACGCCGACAGCCCCCAAGGGAACACCAGAAGCATTCGGACTCTTTTGGATGGATCAATACGGCTATATCGGCCTCACGCTCGGGCTTGGCGGAGCCCTCCTCGCAGGGATGGGGGCGCTGTCATGAGTCAAATTCCAATCACTGCTCTCTATGCCGGCGGTCTGGGCCTCCTATCTGTCCTCCTAGCCAACTACGTGCTCTATGCAAGGATCAATGCGCGCACCTTGCCCAAATGGAGCCCCGACGCTGCCCTTAGGGTGCAAGCCAATTTTGTCGAAAACGCGCCGCTCGCGCTCATTCTCCTTTATCTCATCGAAGTCAGCGGAGCGAGCGCATCTACAATGCACGCATTTGGTACGGCGCTGGTGATCGTCCGTCTCCTGCATGCTTGGGGATTGGCGCGCCATGAAGGAGCCAACTATCCAAGATTGATTGGCGCCCAAGGCACCTTTTTGCTCATGTCCATCATGAGCGTAACGCTCGTTTACAGCTACCTTATTCAATAACGCGAAAAGACCGACACGGTGAGGGAGACCCCGATGACCATCGAGAAAATACAATGTGTTGCCGATTGCGTTCGCTATCATGCGGAACGCCAGCCGGACAAAGTGGCGACCATGTTCGACGACCGCATTACGACCTATGCGGACTTAGACACATTCTCTTCGCGGGTTGCCAACGGGCTGATCGCTGAGGGGATCAAGCCCCAGGACCGGGTTGCCTATTTGGGAAAAAACAGTGACCTGTACGCGCAATTGCAGATGGGCATCAGCAAAGCCGGCGCCGTCGTCACGCCCGTCAACTGGCGCCTCGCGGCGCCCGAGGTCAAAGGCATCCTCAATCACTCGGACGCCCGCATCCTCTTTCTTGGGGATGAATTTGTCGGCATGATCAACAAGATAAAGGGCGAACTCCAGAGCATTGAGAAGATCATCGTCATGGAAGAGGCGACCGCTGACTATCAGGATTATGCCTCGTGGCGGGATGCCCAATCCGACACAGATCCAATGGTTCCAATCTCCGGAGAAGATATCTGCTTTCAACTGTACACCAGTGGGACGACGGGCACGCCAAAAGGCGTCATGCTTAAAACCGAGGGCGTGTTCGCTGGGTTCGAAGGCATTCCCGGCGTTTTTCCGGAGGAGTTTAAAGGGACCTGGCGCGAGCCGAACGAAGGCGAAGTATCCCTTCTTGTGGCCCCCAATTTTCATCTGAGCGGCAACGGCAATTCCTACCTCACCCTGCGGGAAGGCGGCACGCTTCTCATTCATCCTGACTTCGATATCGAGCGGATCCTGTCGGACATTGAAAAGTACAAGATCAGCCGCGGCTTTATGGTGCCGGCCATGATGAAATTCGTCATTGACCGGATCAAGAAAGGCGCTGCCGATCTCAGCAGCCTGCGCGTCATCACCTATGGCGCCTCCCCCATCCCGCCGGAACTGATGAAAGAGGTGGTGGATCTGATCGGCTGCGGTTTTGTGCAGATGTACGGCATGACGGAGATCGGCACCAGTTGTACGTTTTTGGAACCGGAAGATCACCTGGACTTTGAAAGTCCGCGCCTCAAAAGCTGCGGCAAAGCGGGCGATATCTTTGACATCAAGATCTGCGATCCTTCCACCGGCGCCGATCTGGCAACCGGCGAAATCGGCGAGGTCGTCATCCGCACACCCACTTTAATGGCCGGCTACTATAAGAACCCGGAAGCCACGGAAAAAGTGATCAAAGATGGCTGGTACTACTCGGGCGACGCAGGTTATCTGGACGAAGACGGTTTTCTCTACATCGTTGACAGATTGAAGGATATGGTCGTCTCGGGCGGCGAGAACATTTACTGCGCCGAAGTGGAAAGCGCCCTCGCCGAGCACCCGGCCGTGGCCGAGGCAGCCGTCATCGGCGTACCGTCCGAGAAATGGGGCGAGGAAGTCAAAGCGCTGGTTCGCCTGGAGCCCAATCAATCCGTCAGCGAAGTGGATTTGATCACCTTTACCCGCGAACTGCTGGCCGGGTACAAGGTACCCAAATCCATTGAGTTCCGCGAAGAGCTGCCTCGCAATCCCTCCGGCAAACTCCTCAAGAACGTGCTGCGCGAGCCCTATTGGAAGGATCACGAACGCCGAGTGGGGTAAGCCTCACCGGATTAGTTTCGTCTCCGGATAAGCTGCCCGCCATCCGAACCAAAAAGCCCGGTGGGCAGGTAGCCGGGCGAGCCGGCGCCCGTCGGGGGCTGTGAGATCGCTCTCTGTCATCACCCATCTGTCGCCTTTTTTGTCCGTGAGCGTCGCATCTCCATCGTATGAAACAAACGCTTCGCCATTGTGGGCGTACACCCGGTTGGCGCCCGTCTTGTCAGTGAGCACAACGAAGTTCTGCAGACCGATTGCGTTGATGTAGACGGGATTGTCATTCAAAAACGCAGTATCAATCGCCAATTGTTCATCCGGCGCCGCTTGAAAGCGCAAAGCCAAGACCTCTTGTTTGTTCTTCAGGCGGTCATCGTCAAAGGGAGTGTTGAACATCAACCGGTCGGTGGCGAAATAGTCCTGATAGGCAATCCCCTCGCCATAGTCCCGGCGGTGACCGGTCTTAAGCGACAGCACTTTCGTGTCCGGATGCCGCCGTCGCCATTCTCCCCACGTGGTCGTCACCACACTGAAATGCTCGAGCTGAATGCCCTTCCCTACCAACGGACCGATGACCGGCTCGCCCTTGGTCGTGCTCCAAAGAGACTGCGTCTCCGCGTCATACATGAGTTTGTTGGACCGAAAGAGAAAACCGCTTGTCCCGAGCTTGTGATGTGTCCCGTTATGATTGGTCTTATAGGGGATCATCGCCCCGCACAGCGTACAATAGACGCCCGCGAACGGGGTGCCGCCCACCTCATCAACAACCATTTCATGCCAAGCCAGAATACGCTTGGGATAAGCTTTGGCTTCCCCGTTTAGGAAGACGCCAAAAACAATGTTATCCTCGTCAAGATAATCCGCCTTCTTGGCCGCGATCATTTTGGGACTGCGTAACGGCGGAATGCCGTCTTGCACCACTCCGCCCCATCTAACTTCGTCCAAACGGATGCGCGCGGTGTCCTGACGATCCCGGAAATAGGAGCCGAACTTAGGATCGATCCGTTCATATAGACGCGCTTTGAATTCGGCGTAGCCGTCCACATCAGCAGGTTCTTGGTTCCACCACCATTGATGCCATTTGTTCACATCGCTGCCGAAATTCTGTCCTGTCTTCTCCACCAACAATCGATAGGCCGCATCTTGTCCGCGCCGATCGATGGCGTAACTGAACACCTCAATCAGCATGGGGATGTAACCGGTCTGCCATTGCGCGCTGGCGATCTGTTCCACCTGGTCGATGAGGACTTCATCGGATGACAAGAGCAGCGCATCAAAAAGGACCGGATCAATCCCTTCCTCCAGCACAACGGTCGGCTCCAATTTCGCCGCCTTACTGACAGAAGTGAAAAGCAAACCGGCAAGCAAAGCGAGCGCAGCAATTGTAAGAAGTGCAATCACATGGGCACGGATCATGGAAGCTCCTTTGAGGATTTTCTAAGGATCGTACCGGGAAACGAAATCTCCGCCCAATCAACCTCGCTCACATAGGCGCGGGGTCCGCGTGAGCGCCGCACACAATCACCTTCGTGCCTCTGATCCGTCAAGCGACCCGAGGCCGTATTAGATTCCGAAAGGGCCAAAATGAGAAAAGCGAGCGTCAACATCGTCTGGTTCAAACGCGACCTTCGGGTAGAAGACCATGCGGCACTCACCCAGGCCAGCCAGCCCGGACCGGTGTTGCCGATCTATGTCGCCGAGCCTGAGTTTTGGCAGCAAAGCGATGCGTCCGCCCGGCAATGGGCGTTCGTGTCTGAATGCCTTGCTGAACTCCGCGAAACGTTTGCCGACCTCGGCCAACCCCTGATCGTTCGCGTCGGGGACATCATTGACGTGCTCGCAGATCTTTCGAGTGAGTTCAAAATCGCCGCCGTCTACTCCCATCAAGAAACGGGAAACGGCTGGACCTACGACCGGGACAAACGCGTTGCAGCCTGGTTGAGTGAACGCTCCATCCCGTGGCGCGAGCCCCGTCAAAGCGGTACGATCCGCCGTCTGAAAACACGGGATGGCTGGGCAAAGAAGTGGGACAAGTTCATGAGCGGCAACACTTTGCCTGCGCCCCGGCTGACGCCACTGCACGACATTGCCCTTGGAACCATTCCATCATTTAGCGAGCTTAGACTGAAACCGGACCCATGTGCCGGGCGCCAGGCAGGCGGACGAACGGCAGGTCTAGAGCGCCTGACGAGTTTCTTGGAAAGCCGCGGCGAAACTTACCGCAAGTCCATGTCAGCGCCCGGTCCTGGCGCCGAACATTGCTCCCGGCTGTCGCCCCACCTGGCCTGGGGAACCCTCTCCATGCGCGAAGTCACGCAGGCCACATGGAAACGGCAAAGAGACCTCAAACTGGCATCCAAACCGACCGGGTCGTGGCGGGGATCTATGACGTCGTTTTCCGGTCGTCTCCGCTGGCGGGACCATTTCATCCAGAAGCTCGAGGACGAACCGAGATTGGAGTTCAATAATCTGCATCCCGCCTATGATGGGCTGCGACCCGAAGAACCGAACCAGACAAAACTCAAGGCTTGGGCGGCGGGCGAAACCGGCCTGCCCTTTATGGATGCCTGTATGAGGTGCCTTAATCAAACCGGCTGGATGAATTTCCGTATGCGGGCTATGTTGCTGGCCACGGCCAGCTATCACCTCTGGCTTCCGTGGCAAGCCAGCGGCGAACATCTCGCCCGTCAGTTCACCGATTATGAGCCGGGAATCCACTGGCCCCAAGTTCAAATGCAATCGGGCACGACCGGGATCAATACTATCCGGATCTATAATCCGGTGAAACAGGGTTATGACCAAGATCCGGACGGCGCCTTTACCCGCCGCTGGGTTCCGGAACTCAACGGGGTTCCTGATCGTTATCTTCACGAGCCATGGAAATGGGATGCCGCCGATACGGTTCTCGACAAAGCTTACCCTCGACCTTTGATTGATCCAGTTGCGTCTGCACGGGAAGCAAAAAACAAGGTCTATGCAGTACGAAAACGCCCGGACTTCAGAAAGGACTCTGACCGCATACAGAAAAAGCACGGATCGAGAAAATCGGGGCTCCCTATGACTGGGCGCAAAAAGAGAAAATCCGTACCCAAAGAGCAGCTCGCTCTTGACCTGAAAGACCAGTGAGCCATGGCCCGCCACGTCGCGAAATCAGTTCTCCCCACCAAAGTTTGCCCCATATGCTCTCGCCCCTTTACATGGCGAAAGAAATGGGAAAAGGATTGGGAACACGTGAAATATTGCTCCCGCCGGTGCCGCGGCAGCGCCCGGTCCGCCCCCCTCCAAAAAGGCAGGTCGTAAGACTGCTCAAACAACCTTTCTTTCGCGTCTTGATCATGGTCTAAGTCCACGCAAGACATCTTATCAAAGAGGAACGGCCCATGAGCGTACTTGATGCTTTCAAACTCACCGATAAAACGGCCGTCGTCACTGGTTCCGGCCGCGGCATTGGACGCGGAATAGCCTTGGCTCTTGCAGAAGCAGGTGCAAATGTTGTGGTCTCGGCCCGGCGACAAGACGATATCGATGCTGTGGCCAAAGAGGTTGAAGGCCTGGGGCAACAGGCGCTGGCCATTGCCGCGGATGTGACGAGTTCCGAAGATATGGATCGCTTGGCTCAAGGGGCTGTCGACAAGTTCGGCACCATCGATATCTGGGTGAACAATGCCGGCGGCCTCCCCGATGGCACACCGCGTTACCTCACAAAAACGTCTGAGGACAAATTCGCCGGCCAGATCAATTTGAACCTTAACGCTGTCTGGCTGGGGTGCGTCACTGCCGCCCAACACATGAGCGAAAACGGAGGCGCAATCATCAACATTTCTTCGCGGGCCTCACACGGACCGCAGATCAAAAACGGCCCCTACGGCGCGTCGAAGGCAGCCGTGAACAGCCTTACATCCACCTTCTCCGTCGAACTCGCCCCGAAAATCAGGGTGAATGCCGTGGCCCCAGGACCCATTGTAACTGACAATTTCCGCGACAGCATGAACATCCAAGACGGCGAGTACGAAGAAAAGCTCCGCAAGATGATCAACATTCCACTAGAACGCTATGGAGAGCCCGAAGATATCGGTGCAGCCGTTGTCTACTTCGCCTCCCCGGCTTCAGCCTGGGTCACGGGACAAGTTCTTTTTGTGACGGGAGGCCTATAGGGATCCGGACGGGCTATCGAGAGACTTGAGAATTGTACGGGCCCGTTTCCTGTAAGCCTTCTGGGTATCGGGCTTCATACGTTCCCATGTGCGGTACACATTCCCAAGACGTGGATTGCTCTTGAGCTTGGCTTCATTGCGCACGAGAAAATCCCAATAGAGCGCATTAAAAGGGCACGACTTGTCACCGGTCTTGTCTTTGACCGAATACTGGCACCCCTTACAGTAGTTCGACATGCGATTGATATAGGCCCCGCTGGCGGCATAGGGTTTCGAGCCTAACAACCCGCCATCCGCAAACTGGCTCATCCCGATCGTATTCGGCATCTCCACCCACTCATAGGCATCCAGATAGACCGCCAAATACCATTCGTGCACGTCGCGCGGGTCAATGCCTGCGATCAACGCGAAGGTTCCGGTGACCATCAGGCGCTGAATATGGTGCGCATAGCCGAAGTCCCGCGTTTGTTCAACGGTCGAGCGGACGCAGGCCATGTCCGTTTCTCCGGTCCAATAAAAGTCCGGCAGCCCACGCTTGTTCCCAAAGTAATTCTCATGCTCATAATCCGGCATCTTGAGCCAGTAGATCCCACGGACATACTCACGCCAACCCAAGATCTGGCGAATAAAGCCCTCGACCGAATTGAGCGGCGCAACGCCCTCTTGGTACGCCTCTTCCGCCCGCCGGCAAAGATCAAGAGGATCAAGCAGACCTATATTGAGATAGAGCGACAACACGCTGTGGAACAGGAACGGTTCATCCGTAAGCATTGCATCTTGGTAGTCGCCGAAGTGAGAGAGACCCACCTGAAAGAACCGGTCCGCGATCTGCTCAGCGTCCTTCCGCGTCACCGCATAGTCGAATCTCTCAGTCGTGCCGAAGTGATCTCCAAATCCTTCCTCAACCATCAAAGAGACATCCTCAACGATCGGATTCGGCGTTACCGTTCCACGCGACGGCATTTTCAAATCTGCGGGTGGCCTTTTACGATTTTCGGCATCGAAGTTCCACTTGCCGCCAATTGGCTTGCCACCCGCCATCAAGAGCCCATGCTTCTTGCGCATATCACGGTAGAAGTACTCCATACGGAGTTGTTTGCGTCCCTCCGTCCAACCCCGAAATTCATCCGTGGAACACAGGAAACGAGTATCGTCCACCAGGGTTAGGCGAACTCCGCACTCTCTGGCCCAATCTGTCAGGGCCTTTTGTACAGACCAGGAACTGGGACTGACGGCGACAATATGGTCGGTCTCGTGACGGTTCAGCGCCCGGGCCGCCTCTCCAGTCAGCGTTCCCGTATTATTCGAGTCCGTTAGCTCCACATAGTCGACGTTCCAGCCCAGTGCGCGCAGTTCGTCGCGATAGTGGCGCATGGCGGAGAAGAGAAAGACGAGCTTCTTCTTGTGATAGGGAACCCGCATGGCCGCCGATCGCACTTCGCACATAAGGATCACGTCTTTGGATGGATCAGCGCCGCACTGGTCCAGAAGACCGGGCGTCAGGTGATCGCCCATGACCAAGATCAACTTCTTTCCGCTCATGGCTACCAAGGTACCCGTTGGCTCGCATGATCAAAGAAGCCACCATTCGCGTCAGTGTCCAACTCATCAATCACGGTGAGGAGTTTTGACGCCGACTCTTTGGGGGTGAAGGCGCTCCGCTTACCGACATATCTCTCACTGAGGGGGGTCAACACAGTCCCCGGCTGGAGCGCAACACACAGGAGACTGGGCCGTGAGCGGGCAAACTCGATAGCTGCCGTTTTGACAATTTGATTGAGCGCCGCCTTCGAAGCCCGATAGGAGACCCAACCGCCAATCTCGTTATCACTGATAGAGCCGACGCGGGCCGACAAGGTTGCAAAAACGGTCTTGCCGGTCTTCGGCATGAGCGGCACCAAGTACTTGATGAGGAGCGCCGGTCCAACGGCATTGATACGGAACGCCTTGGACATTGTCTCGGCAGTGATCATTTTCAACGACTTTTCGGGCCCCGCCCCGTCAATTTCCAACGCGCCCGTCGCATCAATGATGAGCGAGAACTTCTGGCGATCTCCGGAGAGTTGTTCCGCACACTTTTCAATGGAGCGTTCATCCAAAAGATCAAATCCGGGATGGGAGCTTCGGTCCATCCGATGAACCTCGGCACAACGGGGATCTTTATCCAAAGCCGCAAGAAGCGCACCGCCGATCCCGCCGGTTGCCCCTACAACAAGAGCATGGAAAGAATCCCCAAAGCTCTTAAGCCCGCTCGCACTATCCATCACCCAACCGGTTCCAGCGCCTTCTGAAGCCCTGGGCGCTCCATCAAACGCTTCCGATAGGCTTTCAGGTTCTCCTGTTCAAGGAGCTTCAGATTACCGGCAGAGAAAATCGCATGGCCGATCATGATATCGGCCGCGGAAAAAGGCCCGCCCAACAAGAAATCATTGTCACCCAGTTGCGCGCTCACGCGGGCCAAGAGCGGCAGCGCATTGGCTTTTGCATAGTCCGCCACTTGCGGCAAACGCTCTTCTTCTGGCCGCCAGTAGCTATTGATCGCATAATCCGCAACAGGACTAAGGAGTGTCCCTTCTGCAAAATGAATCCAACTGAGATACTCCGGCCATCCAGCCTCTCCCGGCCGCGGCGCGAACTTACCTTCTTCATCATATGTATAAAGAATATAGTCTACGATGGCAGATGATTCAAAAACCCTTACGCCATTATCTTCGATTGCCGGCACCCGCCCAAATGGATGCACGCGCTCGAATTCGCTCGCGCCCAATGCCGGATCGTCAAACCCGGACAACACCTTCAGCTCATGCGGAACGCCAAGTTCTTCCAGGAGCCAACGGATGCGGACAGAGCGTGTGAGATGGATATGATAAAGAACAAGCATGACAAGCTCCCGATACTGGATCGAATTACGTTATACCGGTTCCCGAGGTTCACGAGGCGCATTGAATTCGAGAGTGCGCCCGGCGGCTCATAGCCAGGAAACAGCATATCTTGAGTTGGGCAAGTCTTGTTCTTTGAGACAAAGTCCAAGTCCCGCAACCCAGGCACATTTACTCAAGGCTTAGGCAAAACAAACAGGGACGCCTTCGTCTGTCTTAAGTGATGGGCTGCACAGGGCATCACTGCGCGGAAATCTGCGGAAAATCATTAGGCCTTTGTCTGCTGCACAGCCTGCACCATTCTGGAGGGGAAAGGCCGTTTTCAACGCGAAATAGATATGAATGAACCCGAATCCGCGACCGAATGTCATAAGCACCTTCCCCGCCAACACCCAGAAAGCGGAATCGAATGAAGACTTTTTAGGGGTGGAATCGTGTTACGCCCTATCGCTACTCGCTAGCCGTTGAGAACTACAGTAACTCGCTTTACTGGAGCGAAAGGCTGACGGATTGAATTCTGTCTTGTACGATGCTTACCGATTGTGGCCGCACCCGGATCACCGACTACTTTCCACCGGAGAGCCTTATCCAGATCGATATCGATAACCCAGTGAAGCCGTCGAGATTATTGGAGATGCAATCGCGTGAGACCCACCAAATCTTTTGTGCGCCGATTCCGGTCTTTGCTGGTTTCAGTAAAACTCGAACTCAGGTGGCTATCAGCTTCAACCCATAACGGGCTTTGCCGCCACGGCGACACAATTACCGAACCGGCATCGGCGTCCGCCTTTGAGGAGCACCCAACAAACACAAAATCAGGGAACGATACGGTTGGGTGAAGCCGCACAAGCAGTCCGAGGGCACCCCTGTCTGCGCCAGACCGACTGCGCATAAGAGAGCCTCTTAAAGGTTCCCTTTTCTCGCCTCCGCGGCAATGAACGTGCACGCTCGAGCCGTCACGGCCATTTCCGTAAAGGTGGGTTTCTGCCAGCCGATACTCGGCCAGCAAGCCCCGTCTGTCACGAAAAGATTGGGACAGCCCCAAACTTGATTGTTTGAGTTGAGGACGGACTCACTGGGTGAGGCCCCCATCCGGGCGCCTCCCACCTCATGCAAGAAAGATCCGGGCACAGAGAAGTCCATATTCTCCTCGAACGTGCGCACGTTCTTGCCCACCACGGGCATGTGGAACATGTCGGAAAGACGATGAACTTTGGCTCCGGCCGCATCAAGCAACTCTTCCATCGTCTCGCCCATATCAGCAACCATAGCTGCCTCATTCTCTCCCCACGAACAATCGATGTGGGGCGCCGGAATACCCCACGCGTCTTTCACCTCCGGATCCAACTTAACTTGATTTCGGTACTCCGGAAGAACTTCCCCATGACCAAAGATCATACCGATGGACCCCGGGCCCACTTTTCGGAGGAACGGAGGAACGCCGTTAAGCCTCTGGACACCGAACATCAAGCAATAATCTCGCAAGAAGTTCCGCTTTCGGTTCTTACGGTTTCGCATATTGAGAACAAACAAACCGCCATCCCCGACGAATTCATAAACGTCTTTGGACGGCTTGATTTGAGGAAGCAGAAACCATTTTGCCGAAACCAAGTGATCCATCAGGTAGTGGCCCAGCGTCCCGGACTCGTCCTTTATCCCGCCTTGCTGGAACTCTTCTGTCGAATGAAGCAGAAGGCGGACCGATTCGATAGCCGAGGCACAGAGCACCACGACCTTAGCTTGCACTTCATGATAGGTCTTCTTGGTTCGATGGTAGTACCCAACACCTGTGGATTTGCCGGTTTCACGATCGAACGTCACATGGCTGACAACAGAATCCGGCCAAATCTCAGTATTTCCAGTTGCCAGAGCGACTTTCAGGGACCCGGACAGGCTAGACTGAGGCGCCCATGGCTCCTGCATGCTCGGCTTGAACGCCTGGGTGGTTTTGATCCCACGGGCGGATATGACACTCTGCTCCGGCCACACGCGAGAGGCCACCTCAGTCAGATGCTCTTCACCCGGACTTCTTGGCGATGCAGGCAAGGTGTCCCCGTCGGGGACGAAAGGCAATCCATCCTGATTTCCCCGGATGTCATACAATTTCTCGATCATGGAGTAATGTGGCGCTAGATCTTCATAGGCGATCGGCCAATCAATCCCGAAACCGTCATTGGACGCTGCTTTAAACTCAAAATTGGACATCCGCGGCGTAACCGCCCCCCACCATAGGCTGCGCCCACCGACATGACGCCCACGCACAAAATGGAACGGCCGGTCTTCAGGCGTCGTATACGGATTGTCCCGTTCATCGACATACAGATTGGGGTCGTACTCAACATAGGTTGAGTGAATACGCTGTACTTTGTGCCGTCCGGTAAAGCCCGCAAAGATTCGAGATGCATGTTGAGCAATGAATGAACGATAGGTATGTTTGGGATTGAGCATGGGCCCGGCTTCGAGCACCGCAACCTTCAACCCGGCTTCGGCGAGCACTTTGGCGGCCATACCCCCATTCGGGCCCGATCCGACCACAATCACATCAATTTCGTCCACCCGAACTCCCCAACCTCAAGTTTTGACGCGTGCTAGTTCGCGCCTACCCAAAAAGGGTCTTGCTCCATATTTTGTGCAACGCGATCAAGTACCTGCTCAACCGTTAAAAAAGTGTACCCATCTTCTTTCAGGGCTCGAATGATATTCCTCGCCGCTCGAACCGTTCCGCTGCGATCGGTCCCTGGCACTTGGTCATAACCATCATGCAAAATAATGATCGATCCAGGCTTGGTGTGCTTGAGAACGATTTCAGTAATCCGGTCGGGATCCTGGGTCATCCAATCATCCCCAAAAACGAGGCCCGCCACATGTGGCTCTCCACGCTCTCGAAGAAGAGACGTCGTGTGCAGGCCAACCATAAGTCTAGGCGCCCGATATCGTATGGGGCCCTCTACACCCAGTTCTCGCAGTTGGCGTTCCGTTCGCTCATACCACGTGACCACTTTTTTGGAACCCATGAACGCGAGAACTCTCTCATCATAAAAGTGGTTACCAACTTCGTGGCCGTCATCGATGATACGGCGGACCGAATCCGGATAGGCCTCAGCATACTTACCAACAACAAAAAAAGTCGCCTTAACGCCTTCCTCTTTCAAAACTTCCAATATTTGCTCTGTATACGGTGGGTTCGGACCGTCATCAATGGTGAGAGCAACCACCTTGTCTTCTCCGGGAATAGAGAATATGGACGTACCCATTGGCCTCGGCGCGTAAAGCCAAAGAAGAACCAAAGCGCCCACGATGAGCGCAACCGCAAGAGACATCGCAATCATAGAGAATGCTGAGGACATCAAGTGGTGTGCCAATTCTGTTCTTTTTCTGAAACATTTGTTTCATATTTTGGGCTGGCACGATACCTGAATCTATGCACGAGAAAAGCCCAAAGGTGGACTTTTTGCGGCAAATCGATGGTCTTGTCTCTAACCATGGTTAAGGAACGTTTGGTATAAGGATTTTGGATGAATGCGGAAGTCTCAGAACGGCACATCCAAAAACTCGTCGACCTTCCCCATTCATCATTATACCCACGGCAGTGGAACGCAAATTGTTCATTTCACGCACGGGTGACGGTCAGTTGCAATGAAAATCGGCATCGCAGTAATTGGCACACGCGGGGATCTCCAACCCTATATCGTTTTGGCGCGCGCACTGAACCAAGCGGGCTATCGTGCGCGCGTTTTCGGCCCACCGAACTTCGGCGACTTAGCCGCATCATTGGGGGTTGAATACGAAGGATTTGGGGTAAACTGGCAAGACGCGTTCTCCCATCCCGATACCCAGCAATTGCTCGAAGGCGATCTCTTCTTTTTACCGAAAATTTGGGACTCAATTGTCCTAAAGATGCTTGATAGCGGTCTCGAAGCTTGCAAGAGGGCCGCCGAGTGGGGCGATGCACTTCTTTATCACGCGACCACAGTTGGCGGACCCGACATTGCGGAAGCCACCGGCAAGCCGGTCATCTGCACAGCATTGCAGCCTGTGACAACGCCGACCGGCTTACATCCACTCCCGAGTGTACCTCTTTTCCAAATGCAATTGGCCCAAAACCTAGGACCAATTGTCAATCGCGCAACCTTCTTGTCTTGGCGAGCCCAACGGTTGCTCTTCTACAATCGCATTGGGCGGTGGCGCAAAAGAGAGCTGGGGCTGTCTTCCAGTGGACCGATGTTTCCTCGAGTTGCGCAAGGCTCAATGGGATTGCTGCCGCGATTGCACCTGGTTTCACCACAAATCTCGGCAATTCCTGATGACACCGAAACCCATCTCTACACCACAGGCTATGCCTTCCTGGACTCGAACGAAGAAGAGACGTTAGACCCTCAGCTGGAAGATTTTCTTGAATCCGGCCCCACGCCAATTTATGTCGGATTCGGAGGCGCTTCCCTGAACGATACGGAACGATTCACAAACAGAGTCATGGAGGGCCTTCGCTCAACAGGCGTACGAGCCGTGGTCGCCACAGGCTGGGGCGGGCTGCAAGAAGCTGAGACCGACGACAACTTCTTGTTCGTAAATTATGTGCCCTTCGACAAACTGTTCCCCCGGGTGAAAGCCATCGTTCACCATTGCAGCGCCGGCACATTTGGACGCATTCTTTATTTTGGGAAACCGATGCTAAACGTGCCGTTCTCGTTTGATATGCCATGGTTTGGCGCACGAGGATATGAGATGGGCGTTGCGCCAAAACCAATACTCGCACGCCGCCTGAAAACCGACGTCTTTGCCCGGCGTCTCAATGACTTGCTAAGCAATTCCAGGTATAGCCAGACGGCCGAGGAAATCGGCCAAAAAATGCGTCTTGAAGATGGAAATGCCACAGCCGTAAAGCGGATTACAACCATTCTCGACGCCAAATCAAAAAATGGATGATGGGCCTCTATTGGTGATCTGCCCGATTTCGCATTCCGTAACTAGAGTTAAGGTGAATTCTGAGTAGAGAAATGCAATCCGTATTGGTTACAGGCGCAACAGGGTACATAGCAACTCATACCATACTCGCGCTCATCGAAAATGGTTATTCCGTACGCGGAACAGTTAGATCCCTGGCCCACGGACAGGATCTCGTTGAGCGGTTGTCAGGCTACGCCGAGAAACCAATCTCGTTCGAACTGGCGGAAGCGGATCTGTCGAAAGACGAAGGTTGGAAAGAAGCCATGGATGGCATCGACTATGTCCTCCACTTGGCTTCCCCAGCGCCCCTAATTCTTCCAGACAACGACAATTTGATTGTCGAACCGGCCCGAGACGGCACAGTTCGCGTGTTAGAGGCAGCCAGAGATTCCATGTCCGTCAAACGTGTCGTCATCACATCATCCGTGACAGCTATTACCCATGGCTGCGGACCAAAATTGCCCGAAACGTTCAATGAGAGCCATTGGACGGATCCGACGAACCTGACCGATACAACGGCCTATTCGCGTTCCAAAGTCGTGGCGGAACGCGCAGCCTGGTCGTTCGTTTCCAATTCCAACATAAATTTTGATCTGGTTTGCTTGCATCCCACGCTCGTTCTGGGACCCGTCATGGGACCAAAATTTGCTGCTACTTTGAGCTTCGTCAGCAAGCTGATGGCAGGAGAAGTTCCACTCATTCCAAGTGTCGGATATCAAGTTATCGATGTGCGCGACGCCGCGTTGGCCCATGTTCGCGCGCTGCAAAATGCAGACGCAGGCGGAAACCGGTTCATATTAAGCGGCGAATTCTTATGGATGAAAGACGTCGCTAACATTTTGCGTTCCTCCTTCGACGATCGATCCTTCCCTCGTTTCTCCGTTCCAAATAGCCTCTTGCATCTTGCCGGGCGCTTTGAGCCTTCCCTCAAAAATGTGATGATCGATGTGGGAAGAAGACGAATTGCATCAAGCGAACAAGCGCAAAAGCATTTGGGATGGTGTCCCCGGCCCGCTGAAGAAAGCGTCCTCGACTGCGCCCACAGCTTAGTGCGTCACGGCGTCGTTTAACGGCCTCAAATCTCAGCGAAATCTTGCACCAAACAAAAACTTTGATACGCCGATCGCGAGACCGGCGTATGGTTCAACTCAGGGGCGGCTTAGCCGCAGCTTGCCGCTTAAAGAGGCTTTCGGCGCGCCGGATCAAGGAAGCGACGAATCCAACTTTCTTGTCGCCCCGCATAAGCGGCAATATATCTCTGTTCAGTGTTGACGGCGACAGCACGAGGTTCTGCCCCAGCACAACCAAATGATCCCGCCAGGTAATCCGTTTATTCATTGTTTGCGCCAGAAACGGAACAAAGGCCCGCGCCGTTTCCGAAAACGTCAGTGTGGGAAATGCTTTACGCAACTTCGATGCTCGTTGTGTTGCGTCGGACGTGCCATAAATCGCGGCCAACTCATCGAGAGCCGGCGCCATCCGTTCTGTTAACCACACCGCCCTCTGGTCGTTAGGAATTGGTTCTCGCTCAACGTCATCATAGAGTGTGATGAGACCCTCTGCCACGTCTGGTCTGGTTTCGGCGCCGACATTTCCCAGAACCAAGAGGTCATGAAGAGCATAGGCCCGTAAGACGCCGTTTCGATCGGATGCTCCGCGCAGACTGAGAAACAATCCGACCTGCGCAGCCGCCAGTTCGGCCTCAATTTCCTTTTCCGTGCGATTGAGCAGGACCCGTACCGAGAAAGGATAGCGACACTTCCGATCACGGACAAACTCTTCAAGAGACTCGTAGTCATGTAATTGCCTGAGCGCCGCAAGCTCTTCACCGGTAATCTCGTAAACGGCTGAGAGAAAGTCGTGCAGTACTTCGAACGGATCATTGTTGGAACCCTCCAAAGCGCTCAAATCGGAAACGAAACCAGCAACCGTCAAACACGCAGATTTAGGAAGCTCCCCGGTTGCGACGCGTGCCGCAATTCCATCCAACAACTCAAGAAGCCCCAGATAGTTGTCAGGACTGTAAACATCCGTTCCTTTGTTGCGACGAAAATTCCCAAAGAGAATCATATTGAATGTGTCGGAGGATCGAGCTGCAACCAAAGGCTCTACGCTCTGAGTCCTCTCGATGTTACTTGGTATACCAATCACCTTTACGTCACGCGTCGAGGGCGCAACCATCCGCGCGATCGACAAGCCCAGAAACTTCGTTTTGTGAATAGCCTCAAGTTCATAAGTCGAGCTTACCGCAATCGATCCGAAGCGCGCGCATGGCAAGAACAAAGCCATGTTAAAAAGCGTCGCAGCCAATCCGGCACGATTTCCTGCTTCACTGAACTCATGCACGTAGGTCGCCAAGAGTCGTCGCGTCCCGCCGTGTTCGTGTGTGCCAGCAATAAGCCGCGAAAGTTCCGCGAACATGGACCCAAGTCCGAAATGGATATCAGGTTGATTGTAAAGAACGATTTGCGCCCGCTGGGTATTGCTGGGACCCATCTGCTCCAACAGTCGAAATAGGCTCTGAGCTTGCTCGGTCGGAGAGAGGTCAGGACCGATCGCTGTCACATCCAAAACCTTGGCATCCACCCCCATCTCGCATAGGCCTTGGACGACAAGACGCGCAAATGTGTAAATGCCGTTTTGGTGCTCTATGCATGAGCAAACTGGAACGACGACCTGAACTTCGCCGGATAGCAGCGACCGGACTCTATCGTCTTGGGGAACAACCAACATGATACTCACTTCACTACTGAACGCACAGGCTCTATTCACCCGCACGGGAACCTAATGCAAAGCCAAGAGCTCAACAATTCAAATTCAGAAAAAATTTGTTAACAAAGAGGTTATCAGTAGATTTGGTGAGCACACTGTAGAAAAACTGTGACAAAACAAACGTCGTTCCGCATGGAGTTAACCAGAGAATGGTTAAGTCAAGACCAAACCCTATCATTTACCAATTGAACTCACTTATGGCACTAATCTGCACAAGGATATATTGTTACACGCCCGCAGTCGGCCTGGCTTGCCCAGACTACTAACATTGGATATTGTACAAGCTGTTTCTCGGACGAATGATGGAAACGGTGACCCTTGTACTTTCCAAAAGTACTTCTTAAGCACACTCGCGGCTTTACCTGGCTTTTCTTGGCCTTACCTCTATCGTTTGCCACATTGGTTTCGGCGCCAAGCCGCAGTGCAGAACCAGTCCTCGTAGCCGTTGCAACGAACTTCGCGCAACCATTTGAAGAAATCGCGGCATCGTTCACCAAAGAGACCGGCCACAATGTCCGGATAGCCACAGGATCGTCCGGAAAATTCTATGCTCAAATTGTCCATGGAGCGCCCTATGATGTTTTTTTGTCAGCTGATAGGGAACGTCCCGCAAGACTGATTGAGCTAAGCCACGCCGTACAAGGATCACGGTTTACCTATGCGGAAGGGCGACTCGCTCTCTGGAGCAGGAACGCGGCGCAACGCGAAACCTCTTGGCAGGAGATTCTTCGAAAGGGCAGCTTCCGGAAGCTCGCGATGGCTAATCCCGATGTGGCTCCGTATGGCAAAGCAGCACAGGAAGTCCTCATCGCACTCGGCGTGCACGACCTTCTCCGACCTAAGATTGTCTTAGGGGAGAATATTGGCCAGGCATTCGCAATGGTCGCTACGGGAAACGCAGATTGGGGCCTTGTCGCCACCTCGTCATTTGCCGCCCTCGACAACCCGGATCTAGGGACCAAATTGCCGATCCCCTCGCAAAAGCACGCACCCATTCGGCAAGATGCGGTTTTGCTGACCCGGAGCGCCGACAACGAGATGGCGGTCGCTTTAATTGCTTTTTTGAGAAGCGAGACCGCCAAAGCCATCATCCACCGATACGGCTACGGAACCAGTGGGTAAAATCACACCATGCTAGGCCCAATAGCGCTGACCATCTTACTAGCCCTGACCACGACTGTGGCTCTGCTGCTGATCGGAACCCCTCTCGCTTGGTGGTTGGCGAACACACGCTCGAGACTAAAACCCATCATCGAAGCCGTGACGGCCCTACCTCTTGTCCTGCCGCCCACCGTTCTAGGGTTCTATTTACTCGTCTTTCTAAGCCCCACGTCTCCCATTGGAAGTTTCTGGGTTTCATTGACCGGAACGACTTTGACATTTTCCTTTTTGGGCTTGCTCATCGCGTCCATCCTGTACTCACTGCCGTTCACCGTCCAGCCGTTGCAGGCGACGTTTGAGAGTATCGGCAAGGCCCCTTTAGAGGCGGCGGCGAGCTTGCGGGCCTCTCCTATCGACGCCTTCTTCTCGGTTGCAGTCCCTTTGTCAGCACGCGGATTTCTGACTGCCAGCGTCCTAACATTTGCCCATACGGTTGGCGAGTTCGGAGTTGTTTTGATGGTCGGCGGAAACATTCCCGGAAAGACTCAGGTCATTTCCATTGCCGTATACGAACATGTGGAGACCTTGCAGTATTCACAGGCGCATCTCCTGTCCGCCGGCCTGTTGGTTTTTTCGTTCGTTGTTCTCTTGATTGCCTACGGCTCCAATCGGAGATATTCGGTCCGTGTCGCCTAAACTCCTGCACGTGGAATTCAAAAGGGCTCTCGACGAGTTCGAGCTTGACGTGAATCAAACCTTCGCGCTCGCGGGTATAACGGCTATCTTCGGCCCGAGCGGGAGCGGCAAAAGCTCGCTTTTACGAGTCATTTCGGGCTTTGAAAAGGCTGTAGGCCGCGTGGTGTTCGACGGTGATGTATGGCTGGATACAGAGCAAAGAATCGACGTGCCACCTCACATCCGGCCGGTCGGATTCATGTTTCAAACACCCCAGCTTTTTACTCATCTGGACGTGGAACAAAATCTAAAATATGCCGCGGACAGGGCCCCTGAAAATGCCACGTCCGTTACGCTCAGTGATGTCGTCTCCGCGTTCGACTTACAGGACTTCGGGTCACGAAACGTTTCCTCATTGTCGGGAGGAGAGCGCCAGCGAGTCGCCTTGGCGCGCACTTTGCTGAGCCGACCAAAACTCCTGCTGTTGGACGAGCCTCTCTCGGCGCTCGATGCTGAACGCAAAGGCGAGATCATGCCTTACCTGGAACAAATGACCAACACCTTCGGTGTTCCAGCCCTCTTCGTGACACACTCCGTAGACGAAGTTATACGCTTGGCTGACCAGATGATCATCATGCGACAAGGTACGGTCAAAGAGTCTGGAAAGACGTCCGACCTGCTCGAGCGGTTCGATATTTCCGGCTTGACCGACCCTTTCGACGGCAGTGTCGTGGTTGAAGCACACGTCATTCATCAAGACCGGCATTATCACCTCACGCACTTGACGATCGATGGCCAAAAGGTGAGCGTCCCATCGACGCATCCAGTCAAATCGGGCACCGTTCTGCGTCTGCGGATCCGTGCGCGCGATGTCGCATTGGCACGGGAGCGACCGGCTCTGTCCAGCGTTCAAAATGTCTTGTCGGGCACTCTTTCCGAGCTTCAATCGGACACAAACTCGGCCTATGCCGACGCACTCATTGATCTTGGCACGGTGCGTCTTCGCTCCAAAGTCACGCGGAAGTCGGTCGATGACTTAAAACTTAAGAAGGGCGATTCCGTCTTCGCATTGATCAAGAGTGTGAGTTTGGAAGTCTGATTGAAATCTACGCAGCACCGGCGTCTTTGGCTTCCTGCCAAGCGGCTTCCGCCATCGGCCGTACGCTATCGGAAAGCTCTTTGGCGTTGGCAGCCGCAGCCGTACCATCTCGCACGCGTCCCAATATACCTTGGGAAATCGCGGCTGAGCGGAAGATATTATATGCCTTATAGAAACTAAGGTTTTCTATGGGGCCACGCCCTACCCGCTCGCAATATTTGGCGACATAGTCTTCGAACGACGGGATACCCAGGCTCGCAATATCTTTGCCTCGAAAGGCACCGCGCCCATCCGCAATAACGGGGCGGTACCAAGGCATCGTGTTATAGGTCAGGTCCCCCAAAGGATGACCAGTGGTACAGAGTTCCCAATCGAGAACGGCGGCAACGCGTGGCTCCGTCGGATGGCAAAGGATGTTATGAAAAGAGTAATCGCCGTGCACCAAGGTGGTCTGGTCATCATCGGGGATCGCGCCCGGCAACCATTCGATAAGCTTCTCCATTTCCTCAATATGCTGAGTTTCGGAGAGCTTGTATTGCTTGGTCCACCGTGAAATCTGGCGCGCAAAGTAATTGCCTTCCCGGCCAAAGTCCTCCAACCCCAGAGCCTTGTAGTCGATCAAATGAAACTTCGCGATCGTTTCATTGACAGAGTCAAATACGGCCGCACGTTCTTCGTTTGTCAGATCCGGCATGAACGGGTCCCAAAAAACGCGCCCTTCCACGTGGCTCATGACATAAAAGATCGTTCCGGCCACCGACTCGTCCTCGCAAAAGGTCAGCGCCGTGGGGACTGGAAAATCAGTTTGATTGAGCGCGCTCATAACCCGGTACTCGCGATCCACGGCGTGTGCCGATTTCAGGAGTTTTCCCGGCGGCTTGCGCCGCATCACATATTTTCTCTTCGGTGTAATAAGCAGGTATGTAGGACAAGATTGTCCGCCTTCAAATTGTTTGACTGTGAGCGGACCTTCATAACCCTCAATCGTATCACCTAGATAGGTATGCAAGTGTCCTTCATCTATCCGGTGCTGGTCTTTGACGTCCACCGTCTCTCCGAGATACTTCTTGTACTCCACCGCCATAAGCGTTTCTCCCATCTGAGCGGTCATGATCTGGGGCAAGCGCTGGATCTGGGGCCTGCACGATCTGCCGCCGATCTCTTTTGTACCTTTCATCAAGGACGAGGCGCAGCCAATCCTTATCTAATGGGCACGCCAGTCCATCAGAATGACCCTGTTAGGTGCCATTGTAGGTCGAAGGGGACTTTGGCGAAAGATAGGAAAGGGGCTTGGATTGACGCCTCTAACGAGAATCACAAACTGCGCACGAAAACCCTCGAAGCCTCGTCCCATCAACGCCTGAAGCACCGCCGCCTTCTTTTCATCAAATTCGGATGGCTGAACACGGGGGCAAGAACGGCACGGAGTTTGCGTTAACCAGCAAGCGCATCTGAGAGCGGCGCCCATTGGCAAATCTCCCTGCGCAACCTCCGCAAGAATTGCACGGAGGTTCGGGTAACAGTCTCGTTTTTATCTTAATCCGAGGCTGCGGTGAAAGGTAGCGGCAACAGGAACATGGCAAAGAATCAACTCGAAAAACGCTGCCGAATTCCGTATGTTCAAAGCGATTCTTGCAACGTGCACGCAGTCGCAAATCAAAATCTAAATTTGTTACTTGCCAAATTGAAACAAAACCAAATGGAAACGCGGTCGATTTGATTCATCGGGGGTAACGAGGAGGGTATAGTGGTTTCCAAATCCGGCATTCTGAGCGCGCTTGGCGTTTCTTCCAAAGCACCGATCCATCACAACTGGACGGAGGCATTACTTTACGAAGAGGCCGTGCGCAGAGGTGAAGGAGAAATCGCAAGAGGTGGCCCGCTCGTTGTCAAAACCGGACAGCACACGGGACGGTCCGCAAAAGACAAGTTTACCGTGCGCGATGCTGAAACCGAGGACAATGTTTGGTGGGACAATAACGCCTCGGTCTCTCCTCAACACTTTGACGCGATTTGGGCCGACTTCCAAAAGCACCTCACGGACCGCGAGATTTTCGTTCAGGACCTATTTGGTGGTGCCGATCCGAAACACCGCCTGTCCGTCCGGATCATAAATGAACTGGCATGGCACAACTTGTTCATCCGCCACTTGCTACGGATCCCGACAGCAGATGAGTTGGAAACCTTTGAACCGGAATTCACAATCATAAATCTGCCGAGTTTCAAAGCTGACCCGGAGCGCCACGGCTGCCGCTCCGAAACGGTCATCGCTGTAAACTTCGCCAAGAAGCTGATTTTGATCGGCGGCACGTCTTATGCCGGCGAAACCAAGAAGTCCGTCTTTACACTGCTGAACTACCTATTGCCGAAAAAAGAGATTTTGCCGATGCATTGTTCGGTGAATGTCGGCGAAGACGGCAATGCCGCCGTGTTCTTTGGCCTGTCCGGAACCGGCAAGACAACCCTCTCGGCAGACCCAAATCGCAAGTTGATTGGCGATGATGAGCACGGTTGGTCCACAGATGGATTGTTTAATTTTGAGGGCGGTTGCTACGCCAAAATGATCCGCTTGTCGGAAAAGGCGGAGCCGGAAATCTTTGCCACAACCCGCAAATGGGGCACGGTGCTGGAAAATGTCGTCATGGATCCGCTCACCCGCGAGCTCGATCTAGATGACGATACGCTTGCGGAAAACAGCCGTGGCGCCTACCCTATCGATTATATTCCGAACATTCTCGAAGACGGCGTGTGCGGCGATCCGAACAACATTATCATGTTGACGTGCGATGCCTTCGGCGTTTTGCCTCCCATCGCCAAGCTCAGCACACCCCAGGCCATGTACCACTTCTTGTCGGGTTACACCGCAAAGGTTGCCGGAACCGAAAAAGGCGTGACCGAGCCCACCGCAACGTTCTCAACCTGCTTTGGCGCCCCGTTCATGCCGCGCCATCCTTCTGTTTACGGCGAACTCCTCCGTACCCGGACTGAGGCGGCTGGCGCCAGTTGCTGGCTCGTCAATACGGGCTGGACCGGCGGCGCCCATGGCGTTGGCATCCGCATGCCAATAGAGGCCACGCGCAGACTTCTAAACGCCGCCCTCGACGGCACGCTGAACGATGCGGAATTCCGTGAAGATCCTCATTTCGGCTTCATGGTGCCCACGGAGGTTCCAGGTGTCGACACGGCGATCCTCGACCCGAGAGGCACATGGGTGGATCAAAGTGCCTACGACACCCAAGCCCAAAAGCTTGTCCGCATGTTCAACAAGAACTTCGAGAAGTTCGCGGCGCATGTGTCGCAAGATGTATTGGACGCCGCCCCGCGCGCAACAGCGATGAAAGTGGCCGCGGAGTAGGGCCCACTCGCCGCCGAGTGAACAACGAACGAATTCCCCTTTGCCTGGGCGCGCGAAACTGATAAGCAGAGCGCCTCATTTCAAGATGGGCCTGTAGCTCAGTTGGTTAGAGCCGGCCGCTCATAACGGTCTGGTCGCTGGTTCGAGTCCAGCCAGGCCCACCATCCAACCGGAACATTCTGCAATGGCCAAATCCTAGAGCACCTTGCTCCCCTGCACGGCCTTGAGCCCCACAATAACTTTGCCATCCTTCTCAAACACCGGCCGTTTGATGAGTGTGGGATGCTCCGCCATGAGGGCGACCGCTTTGGCCTCGGAAAGATCAGACTTGTCGCTCTCATCCAATCCCCGCCAGGTGGTGCTGGATTTGTTCAAGAGGACTTCCCACCCCACTTTCGCGGCCCATCGCTTGATGTCTTCGGAGGAAACGCCGTCCGCCCGTACATCGACCCACTGATAGTCAGCCGAGCGTTCGTCCAGCCACTTGCGCGCTTTGCGGCAGGTATCGCACGTCTTCAATCCATACACGGTGAGCATCACTATCGGGCCTCTCTCATTGTCGAGAGCGCGAAAGTAGCAATTGGCGGGAGAAAGGGGCAGGCGAAACGACTCGAGATCCTGAAGGACCCACAGAATTCTCTGGCTCTAGAGGCTCTGGACCGGAGACTTATTCAAACCGCTCAACAACGGGCAGGTCGGCCAAGTCCATCGAGGCTCTGGCGGAGCCCGAAAAGACACCGGCCAGTGCAATAAGAAGACTGAGCAAGACAGCCGCGCCAAGCGTTAGCGAAGAAAGACGAATCATAATTTACCCACACTTTGAGCCTCTAGTGCGGCGCGGGGCCGGACGGGCTCTGATATGTGTTTGGTCTTACCCCGGTTCGGGTTAACGTCCGGTTCAATCTGTCGGGAAAAAGGAGGACAAATATGGATCGCACACCGCTTACAAAGGGCGTCACAAGGCTCTTTACCGCCGCTGTGATGTGTTGGATGATCCCCGCCATGGCGAACGCAGAAGACATGCAGCGCATGCTCACCGTCAGCGGCACGGGCGAAGTCTCCGCACCCCCCGACATTGTGACACTCTCTGCGGGTGTGGCCACGACGGCGGAAAAAGCCAAGGACGCCCTGGCCGCGAACAGCACCGCAATGAATCAAATATTCTCGGCCATGAAAGCCTTTGGCATCGCCGAGAAAGATATTCAGACCAGTAACTTTTCCATCTCGCAGCAATACGAGTCCCTGAAGGCGTCATCGTCCCGGTCCGGCGCCCGCAGCATTGTCGGCTATCAAGTCTCCAATCGGGTGATCGTGATCGTGCGCGAAATCGACAAAGCGGGCCAAGCCCTCGACGCCTTCGTGGAAGCCGGCGCGAACGATGTATCGGGGGTCGTCTTTGGCTTTGACAACCCGGCGCCGCTGTTGGACGAAGCGCGCAAAAAGGCCGTGTCCGACGCACGCCGCAAGGCCGTCTTGTTGACGGAAAGCGCCGGCGTCACCTTAGGTCCGGTACTGACGATCCATGAGGGCCACGGCGCCGTGCCGGTGACCCGGGCATTCCGAATGGATATGGCGGAAGCCGCCGCCGTCCCGATTGCCAGCGGCGAAAGCAAATTGGCCGTCAACGTTACTGTCTCATTTGCCATCGAGTAATATCCAAGGAGCAGAAACATGACCTCCCCCCTTGACCGAGAAGACTGGCTGGTCACGACGGAATGGCTGGCTGAGAACCTGGACTCTGTCAGAGTCGTAGACTCCACCATTTTCCTGCGCTTACAGGATGACGGCTCCTTTCAGATGGAAAACGGCCGAACGATCTACGAGAAGGAGCATATTCCGGGTACGGTCTATGCGGACGTGAGCGCGGACTTCGCCGAACCGGGCAGCGACCTAGCTTTTGCCTGGCCGTCACCCGAGCGTTTTGCGCAAAGCGCCGGCGCCCTCGGTCTCACCAACGATCAACGTATCGTCATCTACTCCGCCGATCACGTGATGTGGGCGACCCGGATGTGGTGGCTCCTGCGCGCCCACGGCCATGACCGGGTCTCGGTTTTGGACGGCGGCCTCGGCAAATGGAAGGCCGAAGGTCGGCCTGTGAGCAGCGACCTTCCCACCTACCCGCCAGCGGAGTTTCGCGTCTCCCTCCGCCCAGAGATGGTCGCCAGCCAAGACGACGTTGCAAACGCTTTGCAAGCCGGATCTCAGTGTGTTCTGAATGCCCTCCCCGCGCCTATGCATGAAGGAGCGGGCCCCTCGCCTTATGCGCGCCCCGGCCGCATCGCCGGCAGCCACAGCCTGCCCGCCTTTGACATCGTCGGCGAAGACGGCGTGTTCTTGGAAGCCAGCGCTTTAAGGGAAAAACTAAGCAACAAGCTTGGCCCCGACCGGGCTATCACCTATTGCGGCGGCGGCATCGCGGCAACGACAACGGCTTTTGCCCTTTCTTATCTGGGTAAGGAGAATGTGGCGGTCTATGACGGTTCCCTCCAGGAATGGTCCGCAAACCCCGATTTGCCTATGGAAGTCGGGTGAGGAGCTGAGAAGGCCACCTCGCCTGTCGTTCCCGACTAAGAGCTAAAGTTCCGCCGAGCGGGGCGCCATTCTCAAAACTCGCGTTGCCTGTTATTCGTGCAGGAATTTCCTCAAGTGTGGATCCCCGCTCTTCGCTACGCTCGGCGGGAAAAGAGGAAATGCTGAGCTAAGCGCCCTGTCACCTTCGCAACAAGCGCGAGGATGACAAAGCGCGGCTCCATGTGTCTGCCTCCCCCCAGGGGAGAGGCAAAATTTCGCAACGCCTATTTCTTGTTGGCTTTCAGGACAAAGGTGACTTTGAGCTTGACCCGGTACTCTTGGATTTCGCCCTTGTTCAGTTGAATGGACTGATCCTTGATCCAAACGCCTTCCACGTTCTTGAGCGTTTCATTGGCACGCGCAATCCCCTTTTGGATGGCGTCATCAAAGCTTTTCTTGGATCCGGAAATGATTTCAGTAACCCGTGCAACGGACATAATCTTACTCCTTGTTCATAGCCCGCCCGGAATGAGCGGGGCTCCCAAAAAGCCTAGGGCAGAGGAGGATCAGATAGCAAGGTGAAGACGCCAAATACTACAGCATGGCTGACCCATTTAGTCCGCATACATCTCATGAAGCGACGTCAGCTTTACAGCTAGGAGCAATCGGGCGCACATGCTAGAAAGACTTAAGCTGTTAGTCACCGGAGTAGAATGAGAAAGCGACACCTCCAATTACTCCTCAACGAAAGGACAGACCATGGCCCTCACCCTTACCCCCATATGCGACTTCGGCTGGAAAGCGCCTGACTTTTCTCTCGAAGGCGTTGACGGCAAAACCTATTCCCTATCTGACGTCCGTGGCGAACGGGGCACACTGATCATGTTCATTTGCAACCACTGCCCCTATGTCAAAGCCATCATTGACCGTCTGGCGGGCGAAGTCAAAGCTCTGCAAGAGAGCGGCATCGGCGCCGTCGCCATCATGCCCAATGATACGGACGCCTATCCGGAAGACTCGTTCGAAAACATGAAGCTCTTTGCGTCCGAGAACAATTTCACGTTCCCCTATGTGATCGATCCCACCCAGGAGGTGGCCCGCGCCTATGATGCGGTGTGTACGCCTGATTTCTTCGGCTTCAACGCAGACGATGGTCTGCAATATCGGGGACGGCTGGACGCCTCAAAAACGACCCTCGTGCCGAACGCCCGGCGCGACCTGTACGAAGCCATGACCCAAGTGGCCGAAACCGGCGAAGGGCCCAAAGACCAGATCGCCTCTCAGGGGTGCTCGATCAAATGGCGGACCGCAGCGTAAGCTCAGTTACGCGACTTTCTTGAGGAGGGGCTCCAGACGCGGATCGATTTCGGGAGAGTTCTCCGCCACGAACTGCAGCAGTGCCCGCTCATTGTCGTGAATGATGCCGTCTTTTTCGATGCGGGTAATCACCCATTCCGCTTCTGAATTGGTAATCGCTTCGTTGACGCGGATCCGCGCCTGTTGATCTTCCAGCCGCTGGGCCCGTTGAGCTTCAATTTCTTTGTCCACGGACAAGGCACCCAAGAGTTCCGGCAGCCCCTTGCCTAAGCTGCTCAGCATGCGGCCAAAAAATCCACCTGTTGAGCTATCCTCTTCGAGCCAGGCCTCCCGGCGGGCGGCTTCTTCTTGCGAAGGGGCCACGTAGGACAAGGCCGCCATCAGATAGTTCGCCACGCCGCGCACGAACAAACGGCGCCACGCAGGATCATTCTCCGATTGAACCGTCTGATCATTCAAGTCGAAGAGAAACTCAGCTTCGGATTTAGAAACGGCGATGTTACCTTGGCTTCCGGTACCGAAGATGACGCGCTCGATCAAATCGACCTCTGCCTGACCCAGCACGCCCGGCTTCAAGTCCGGATTGCGAACCAACGGCCCCTCCCCCGTGAGAACGCACTCTTTGAGCGTGTTGAGAGCAAAGTCCACAAGCGCCGGCGGCGTTGCAAGAGCTTTGTCAATGACATTGACCACCAGTTCGAGTTCGGAGGCCGACTGTATCCGTCCGTCGCGAGAGACGTGCTTTATGAGAAAGGCGCCGGCTTCCTCGCTCACATAGCCGCGCTGACCTGAATGCCCCAAAAAGTATCCCGACAAGGCTTCAACAAAAAAGTCCGACCACGACAGAATTGGGTCGTCAATGGTTTCGTTGAGATCAAAGATCCATTCCGCCTCATCGCGTGCAACCACGCCGTCCCCAAACACTTCACGGCGCAAGGTGATGACATCATCTGCGGATACCGCGCACTTCTCCTTGAGATCGCTCAACAGCGACAGGCTTGCCTCTTCCATTTGACCCTCAAATTCCGTTACCGGTTTATTTGGGATCAAGCGTACGGAGGAGAGTTTAAAACATCGCTAAGGATGTTTAGGCGCCGATTCGCTGGGCAATTGTGTTGTCGTCGTTCATGATGAGGACAGTCGGCGCATAGTTGCGCGCTTCCTCGGCGGGCAGTTGAGCAAACGTGGTAATGATCACTTGGTCCCCCGGCTCCGCCAAGCGAGCCGCCGCACCGTTGAGCATAAACTCCTTAGAGCCACGTTCGCCCTCAAGTGCATAGGTCGTCAGACGCGCCCCGTTTGTAATGTTCCACACATCCACCTGTTCGAAGGGAAGAATGTTTGCCGCGTCGAGCAAATCCCGGTCGATCGCAATTGACCCCTCATAATGCAAATCCGTCATGGTCAACGTTGCCCGGTGGATCTTCGATTTCATCATCGTCAACAGCATGGTGCCCTCACCTTCCGCGAACACGATCGCGCTCAAAATTGAGTTGTCAGGATAGGAGCTAGGGGCCGTTCAGGGCGTCATGCCCAGTGCCATACTCGCAAAGTGTTGCGATAGCGTGGCCCAAACCGTCCGACCGAGGTATGACCCGGCACCAAGAGGAGTGGCAGCTCAAGGCAATACTATAAGCGAACGAGGGGCCAGACTCAAGCAAGGTATCCGCGAAGGGACACGCCAACTTAATTGTCTAAGAAACTCCGCAACTTCCGGCTACGAGACGGATGCTTCAACTTCCGAAGGGCCTTCGCCTCGATTTGGCGGATGCGCTCTCGCGTAACCGAAAACTGCTGACCCACCTCTTCCAGCGTATGGTCCGTGTTCATGCCGATGCCAAATCGCATGCGAAGCACCCGCTCCTCCCGCGGCGTTAGACTGGCGAGCACCCGCGTGGTCGTTTCGCGTAAGTTCGACTGGATCGCAGCATCAATGGGGAGCACCGCGTTCTTGTCTTCGATGAAGTCGCCCAGATGGCTGTCTTCCTCGTCGCCAATTGGCGTTTCGAGGGAGATTGGTTCCTTGGCAATCTTCATCACCTTACGAACTTTCTCAAGCGGCATTGCCAATTTTTCTGCCAGCTCTTCAGGGGTCGGCTCACGGCCGATTTCATGGAGCATCTGGCGTGAGGTGCGCACGAGTTTGTTGATCGTTTCGATCATATGGACCGGAATGCGGATGGTGCGCGCCTGGTCGGCGATCGACCGCGTGATCGCTTGGCGGATCCACCAGGTGGCATAGGTTGAAAACTTGTAGCCGCGCCGATACTCGAACTTGTCCACCGCCTTCATCAAGCCGATGTTGCCCTCTTGAATGAGGTCCAAGAACTGCAGGCCCCGGTTGGTGTATTTTTTGGCGATGGAAATAACGAGGCGCAAATTGGCCTCAACCATCTCCTTCTTTGCGATCCGGGCTTCCCGCTCACCCTTTTTGACAAGCTCAACGATCCGCCGGAAGTCGCTAATCAAAAGGCCGGTCTCCATGCCGATTTGGGCGATATCTCCGCGGATATCGAGAATTGCGTCTTCCTCCGACTGGGTAAACGACTGCCAGCCGGCACCCGGGAGCTCAGCTGCGCTCTGGAGCCATTGCGGATCGAGTTCGGACTCGAAGTAGCGCTCTAGGTACTCGGATCGCGAAACGCCGTGGCCTTCGGCCAGGCGCAACAATTTGCCCTCGAGACGCATCAGAACTTTGTTGATGTCGTAGATCTGCTCGACCAGCTGTTCAATCCGCGCATTGTTCAAATGGACGGTCTTCACATGTTCGATAATGTCCGCTTTGAGCTTTTTGTAGCGGCGAACCTGACTGGCGCTGAGACTGCCACCGCCGAGAGTCAATTCAATTTGTTGATCCTGCAGTTTGCGGAATTTCTTGTATTCGGCGGCGATTGCATCGAACGTTTCCATCACTTTCGGCTTGAGCTCAGCCTCCATCGCAGCCAGTGAGAGGTTGTTTTCCGCATCCTCGTCATAATCATCTTCGTCGTTCTCAGGCAGCTCTTCTCCCGCCTCTTCGGCGGCTTTGCGGCGTTCTTCACGCTTTTGTTCCGCGATTTCACGCTCGCGGCGCGCAATCACTTCCGCCTTGTCTTCCCCATTCTTCTCAGCTTCAAGAGCTGCCATAGAATGGTCGGGCTGGTTTTCAGGCCCACCGCCAAACGTTGTGTCGAGATCGATAATCTCTCGCAAAAGAATGCGGCCCTCGGTCAATTCCTCGCGCCAAACCAAAATCGCCTCGAAAGTGAGCGGGCTTTCGCACAAGGCTTGAATCATCGTCTCGCGGCCAGCTTCGATGCGCTTTGCAATCGCGATTTCACCTTCCCGCGACAACAGTTCCACACTGCCCATTTCACGCAGATACATGCGCACGGGGTCATCCGTTCGGTCAGCAACGGTGGTGGATTCACTTTTGGTTTTCGTAACGCCCGTCGATTCACGGGTCGTCAGCGCATTGCTATCCGTGGCGAGTTCTTCGGACTCATCGTTCTCCACCACGGAAATGCCTTGGTCACTCAGCTGTGACATAAGATCTTCGATCTCTTCCGAACTCACACCGTCTGCCGGCAGAACTTCGTTCAGCTCATCATAGGTAATGTAGCCGCGGTCTTTTGCCCGCTTCATCATCTTCTTTACCGCCGAATCGCTCAGGTCGAGCAGAGGCCGGTCGCCTGATGTCTCAGACTTACCGCCGGTCGACTTCTTGCTCTTCGCGGAAGGCGTAGCCGCAGCAGCATTAGCGGCTACCTTTGCTGCCGCATTGGTCGTAGCGCCATTCGCTTCAACCGATGCATTTTCCTCTGTGAGCTTCGAATTGGCTGCTTTTGCAGTCTTTGTAGCAGCAGACTTTGTTGAAGCCGTCTTGGCCGAAGATTTTGTTTTCTTGGCTTGGGTTTCGGGAGCGGCCTTAGCTGCCGTCTTTTTGGCGGTGGTAGATTTGGTTGCAGTTGCAGTTTTTCTCGCGGCCGCCTTGGTTGCCGCAGCCCGCGTTTTTGTCCGCGCCGTTTTCGCCGCAGGTTTTGCTAGCTTTGTTTTCGCAGAAGCGGGTGATTTCGCGGAAGCTGGTTTTCGGCCGGCTGGCTTCGCTTCGGCTTTCGACGCAGTTGTCTTCTTCGTTGTGGAAGACTTTGTGGCTGCGGATTTCGTTGCCGAAGTTTTGGTTGCCGATTTTCGCGCAGTTGGGCGTTTGGTTTTTGAAGTTGATTCTGCTGCTGTTGCCATATGCTCTACGCCTTGCCCCTCATTGTCCCGTCCAAACCCCTCATCCTATCATTGAAGCTCATTGTCTCTTCAAAACTCACCGTATCTCTTCAAAAACTCACTGTGCCGTTCAAATATGACTCGCTTCGCGCGGATTTCGCATATACGCGCGAAACAGACCCTCTCTCAGTCGTTTTGATCGAACTCGTGCTCCCGCCGGTGCTGTTCCGCCTTGAAGCCCAACAAACGCGCAAAATTTTCGTCTGTCGTCTCCTCGGTTAGGTCGTTTTCCAGCGATCGCCGTTCAGTTTCTGCTTGTTCACTCAATCGCAAACGCAAGCTGTCTTTCCAACCAGACTTCGCGCTCGCAATATCCGTTTCGGGCTTCGCAAAGTCATGTGTACTCGAGATCGGTTGCGCAGTCAGCTTTCTCACGATTCGCGAACACCCTTGTTTGACGAGGTGGTCATGCAGGCTCAATCTGTCAAGTGACTCACCCAAACCCGCTATCGTTATGATTTCCTTTTGCAGTCTGTCAAGTTGAGGATTCTCAAACGTTAGTCGCTCAAAATCGTCAAAGTGATCATCTAATATCTTGGGATGGTTGAGAACCGTGAGAACCAGAAGCTCATCTCGTCCACTTGACGGAACGGATGCTTTGGCCAGTGGGCTATTTTTCAATGCCGTCGTTGTTGAGGGCCGCGAAAACGCAAGATTCCCAGCATACCGTCCTTTCGACCGGTCATGCCCAGACATCATCGGACCCTGGCGCGGACCACGTCCGACGCCGAACTTGGGGGGACTTTGGGGTTGAAGGGCTGCTGTTTGCATCGATGCCGCTAGCTTCGCCTTGATCTCGTACGCGTAGTGCTGTTTCACGGTGGAGTCTTTAATGGTGTTTACCAATTCTCTTAACGATTGTTGAAAACCGGCGCGTCGATCTGGTGTCGTTAACTCTTTTTTTGCCTGTTCCCGTTGCCAAATCATGTCGACCAATGAGACCCGATCAGCAAGCATTCGCTGGAGAGCATCAGCCCCGTCGCTCCTCAGCACATCATCGGGATCCTGACCCGATGGCAACAAGCAAAACCAAACCGATTTTCCCGGTGTCAGTAAGGGCAGAGTTCGGTCGCACACCGCATGAGCAGCCTTAAGACCGGCCTTGTCACCGTCAAAGCAAAGAACCGGTTCATCCGTAATCCGCCACAGAGCCTGCAAGTGCATTTCGGTCAATGCGGTCCCCAAAGGCGCGACCGCCGTGGCAACACCTGCGTCATGGAATGCAATGACATCCATATACCCTTCGGCAACGACCAACGGCGTATCGGTATGTCTCTGGTTGGCCGCTTCCCGCGCCTTTTGAAAGTTGTAGAGTGTCTGGCCCTTATCGAACAAAGCGGTCTTGGGAGAGTTCAAATACTTAGCTTTGTCGTCAGGCGACAGGGCCCTGCCGCCAAAGGCGATGACGCGGCCCCGCCAATCGGTAATGGGAAAGATGATTCTATTTCGAAATATACCGTAAGCAGATGAACCATCTTGAGAGTGGTTGGCCAAGCCGGCTTCGATGAGCTGATCCAGACGAAAGCCGCGGGCAGAAAGATAGGACTCCAACGGACGTAACGATTGAGGTGCAAAGCCTAAGCGAAAATGCTTGATGGTCGTATCTGTCAGGCCCCGAGATACAAGGTAATCCCGCGCATGTTTCCCCATCGCTCCAGCAAGCTGGCTCTCAAAGAACGTTGCTGCCCCTTCCAATAGATCATAGAGCGAAGCCGCTTGCCGTTGACGCCTTTCGGTCTCCGGATCGGGCTTTGGCAACTCAAGACCCGCATCGGCGGCCAAAAGCTCGATCGCCTCGGGAAGCGAAACGCCCTTAAGCAGCATGAGGAAATCGAAGTGGTCCCCGTGCTCCCCGCTAGAATAACACGTAAAGGTCCCTTTTTGATCATCGACGAAGAACGAGGGGGTCTTTTCGACATTGAAGGGGCTTAGCCCTCTCATCAACCGCCCACTCCGCTCCAGTTTGACGTGCGGGGCAACAACGTCGGAAAGACGAAGGCGCGATTTGATCTCTTCGAGGAAAACTCTGGGATACTTCAAACCCCTCGGCCCTTATTCTAGTGACTGGACAACAGCTCTTTCACCACCCCGCTCGCCTTGGCGAAATCCATTTGACCGCTATACTTTTGTTTTAAGGTCCCCATACACTTGCCCATATCCTTCAACCCTTGAGCCTGCAATTCCGCAATGACGTCTTTGCACGCTTTTTCGATTTCTTCAGGCATAAGCTGTTGCGGCATGAATTCTTCAATGACTTCGATCTCTTGGCGTTCCTGCTCAGCCAAGTCCAGCCGACCCGCTTCTTCGTAAGTTTGGGCTGATTCGCGCCGTTGTTTGACCATTTTAGACATGATGGACAGAATGTCTTCGTCGGAAACACCCTCTGGTGAGTCAGGCGAGCGCGCAGCGATATCTCTGTCTTTAACCGCCGCCAAAATGAGTCGCAACGTAGAGACTCGAATTTGGTCCTTGGATTTCAAGGATTGCTTCAAAGACTCATTAATTCGTTCACGCATTGGTGTGCTCATGATCAATCTCTCTAACATACCTTCCTTAGATGCGAGGCAACAAACCTGTGAACAAGGCCAGGCGGACGCCTATCATAACAATTCTGGGTGATCACTTCTTGACGGCACTTAAGTGATCGCATACCTTCCCGCAACTTTGCGCTCAAGAAGCTCCAGTTCCGTAAATTGACGTTGTATTCAGACGATAAACCTACCGGCGCACTCGCCCTAAGCGACGGTACCATTTTCTACGGCCATGGGTTTGGTTACGAAGGTGTAGCCGTCGGCGAAGTCTGTTTCAATACTGCAATCACGGGTTACCAGGAAATACTGACCGACCCATCATATGCGTCGCAGCTGGTCACGTTCACGTTCCCGCACGTCGGTAATGTGGGTACGAATGATGAAGATGTCGAGTCCTCCACAGTGATGGCGGAAAAGGCGGCCAGGGGATGCATCGTGCGAACGCCTGTCACGGCTCCCGCAAATTATCGAGCTCAAAACCACTTCGCATCCTGGTTGAAAGAGAGAGGCATTGTTGGTTTGTCGGGCGTAGATACGCGTGCTCTGACAAGGTACATCCGGCAACGTGGCATGCCAAAGGGCGCAATGATCCATCGACCCGATGGAGAACTAGAAATCGAACACCTGCAAGAGCAAGCCAAATCTTGGGCTGGTTTGGAAGGGGCCGACCTCGCCGCCAGCGTTTCAGCACGCGAGAGCTTTGAATCTCAAGAAGGCATCTGGGATTGGCCTCACGGCTATCGGGCAGAAACATCGGAACGACACGCTCGGATTGTCGCGATCGACTTCGGTGCAAAGAAGTACATCTTGCGCCTGCTCGCCAAGAGCGGCTTCGAAGTAAAGGTGGTCCCAGCCAGTTCGACGGCTGATGAAATTTTGGCTCTCCAGCCAGATGGAATCTTTTTATCAAATGGCCCCGGCGACCCGGCAGCAACGGGAACATATGCCATCGGCGAAGTCCAAAGGTTGATCCAAAGCGGTCTACCCATATTTGGAATTTGTCTCGGCCATCAATTGTTGGCGCTGGCCTTGGGGGCGAAAACCTCCAAAATGCATCAAGGTCACCATGGCGCCAATCATCCGGTCAAAGATCTAGAGACCGGAAAGGTTGAGATCGTCTCAATGAACCATGGCTTCACGGTCGATCAAAACACATTGCCTCCGGATGTTGTCGAGACGCATATCTCTCTCTTTGATGGCACCAATTGCGGACTGCGCGTCAAGGACAAACCCATATTTTGCGTTCAGTACCATCCCGAAGCGTCACCGGGACCACAGGACAGCTACTACCTGTTCGAGAGGTTTAAAGACGCCGTTGTCGCGGTAAAAGCCATTCGTCATGCCTAAGCGGACAGACATAAACAGCATACTAATCATCGGCGCCGGCCCCATTATCATAGGCCAAGCCTGCGAGTTCGATTATTCTGGAACACAAGCCTGCAAAGCGCTCAAAGACGAAGGCTTCCGCGTTATCCTGATCAATTCCAATCCGGCAACGATTATGACGGATCCGGAGATCGCCGATGCCACTTATGTCGAGCCGATTACGGCCGAGTTCGTCGAGAAAGTGATTGCTAGGGAACGGCCGGACGCCCTGTTGCCGACGATGGGGGGGCAAACAGCGCTGAATGTCTCTCTCGAACTTGCTCAGTCGGGCGCCCTCGACCGCTACGGCGTAGAGATGATTGGAGCAAGGTCAGAGGCCATTGCCAAAGCCGAAGATCGCCAATTGTTCCGTCAAGCCATGGATAAAATCGGCCTGGAAAGCCCAAAGTCCCAGATCGCACACACAATGATGGAGGCCGAACAGGCGCTGGAGCTTGTCGGCCTGCCTGCGATCATCCGGCCGTCGTTTACGTTGGGTGGCACCGGCGGCGGCATTGCTTACAACCGGGAAGAATTTACTGAGATCGTTGAGCGTGGTCTCGATGCCTCACCTGCAACAGAGGTCTTGATTGAAGAATCCGTGCTCGGATGGAAAGAGTACGAGATGGAAGTCGTACGCGACAAAGCGGACAATGCCATCATTATCTGCTCAATTGAAAACGTCGATCCCATGGGCGTTCACACCGGCGACTCGATTACCGTTGCTCCCGCTCTGACTCTAACGGACAAAGAGTTCCAGATCATGCGGAGCGCATCTATTGCCGTTCTGCGGGAAATCGGCGTCGAAACCGGTGGGTCCAATGTTCAGTTTGCGGTTAACCCGAAAGATGGGCGGCTTGTCGTCATTGAGATGAATCCCCGCGTTTCCCGGTCTTCCGCTCTCGCCTCCAAAGCCACGGGATTTCCGATCGCAAAAGTGGCCGCACGGTTGGCTGTTGGCTATACGCTGGATGAGTTGGACAACGATATTACAGGCGCGACACCCGCCTCCTTCGAGCCCACCATCGATTACGTTGTTACCAAAATCCCGCGCTTCGCCTTCGAAAAATTTCCGGGTACGGATCCTCATTTGACTACATCTATGAAGTCCGTAGGCGAAGTGATGGCTATCGGAAGGACGTTCACGGAATCTCTCCAGAAAGCACTGCGAGGCCTTGATATCGGCCTCGACGGCTTGAACGAAGTCGAGCTTCCAGGCTTGGGCGGAGACGAGGACAGAAATGTCATCCGCGCCGCTCTCTCCGCGCCAACGCCGGATCGACTTTTGAGAATTGCGCAGGCTCTGCGTGCCGGACTGAGTACAGAAGAAATTCACGCCGCTTGCAGCTACGAGCCTTGGTTCATAAGACAGATCAAGGACATTGTGGACGCCGAAGAGGAAATCAAACGCGCCGGACTTCCTCAAACAGACAAGGTATTGCGCAAGATAAAGGCGATGGGCTTCTCCGATGAGCGTTTGGGAAGCCTGACCGGTACAAGTGCCGCCGAAGTGAGGGCCCTCCGCGAAACGCTCGGCGTCCATCCCACGTACAAGCGCGTTGATACGTGTGCCGCCGAATTCGAGGCGCGCACACCCTATATGTACTCCTGCTACGAACCCCCATCGATCGGCGGAATACCTGACTGCGAGTCGGCGCCCACCGACACACGCAAGGTGGTCATCTTAGGCGGTGGGCCTAACCGTATCGGTCAAGGCATCGAGTTTGACTATTGTTGCTGCCACGCGGCCTTTGCAATGAAGGATGCGGGATTTGAGAGCATCATGGTCAATTGCAATCCCGAAACGGTGTCGACGGACTATGACACGGCGGACCGTCTCTATTTTGAGCCTTTGACCCTGGAAGATGTGATCGAAATCATCCGAGTGGAGCGCAAGAATGGAACCCTCGAAGGTGTGATCGTTCAGTTCGGCGGTCAAACCCCGCTCAATCTGGCGAATGGACTGGAGGACGCCGGCATTCCGATCCTGGGCACCAGCCCCGACTCGATCGATTTAGCCGAGGACCGGGAACGATTTAAGGCTCTGTTGTCAGAACATGGACTTCATCAACCACGAAATGAAATCGCCTATTCCGCACAAGAGGCACAAACGGCCGTCCAGGAAGTGGGCTATCCGGTTGTACTGCGGCCATCCTATGTTCTGGGAGGTCGTGCGATGGAAATCGTCCGTGACGATCAACAATTCACGCAATATGTCACCGACGCCGTCATTGTCTCGGGAGACAATCCGGTCCTGGTCGACGCTTACCTACAAAATGCCATCGAGGTCGACGTCGACGCCATTTCGGACGGCAGCGATGTCTACGTCGCCGGCATAATGGAACATATTGAAGAAGCAGGAATTCATTCCGGCGATAGTGCGTGTTCCCTTCCCCCCCATTCGCTTTCTCCGTCCGCAATCAAACAGTTGGAGGAGCAAACACAGGTCTTGGCTCGTGCTCTGAATGTACGCGGTCTGCTGAACATTCAATTCGCCATTCAAGATGAGAAGATATTCGTTTTAGAGGTCAATCCGCGAGCAAGCCGTACTGTGCCCTTTGTCGCAAAGACAACCGGCATCCCAATCGCGAAAATCGCAGCGCGGATTATGGCGGGAGAAACGTTAAACTCGTTTGACCTTAATACCCCTCAATCGGACCACATAGCGGTCAAAGAAGCCGTATTCCCGTTCGCAAGATTTCCCGGTGTGGACACAATTTTGGGCCCCGAGATGCGCTCAACCGGTGAAGTTATGGGCATCGATTCGAACTTCGGCCGTGCCTACGCCAAGAGCCAAATTGCCTCTGGAACGATGGTACCGCCATCCGGCACCGTATTTTTGTCTGTAAAGGATCGTGACAAACCTCTTGTGCTGGATTTAGCGCGCTCTTTGTTGACACTTGGATTTAAGATCATCGCGACCGGTGGCACGCAAAAGTATCTTGCCGAGCATGGGGTGGAAACGAACCACGTAAACAAGGTGTTCGAAGGGCGTCCTGATATCGTGGACGAACTCAAAAACGATGCAGTGCAATTGGTCATCAACACCACGGAAGGCGCTCAATCCCTTGCCGACTCATACACGATCCGAAGGACCGCATTGATGCTCAAAATCCCCTACTACACCACGGTTTCGGGTGCCTACGCCGCCCTTGAAGCCGTGAAATCGGGAACATCAGCGGCTCTTGAAGTTGCGCCTCTCCAATCTTACACTAGCTGAGTCATCGCCCTTGGTTCGCCGCCCAAAGCAAGCCATCCACCCAAAGCCGGTGAATTTTCTCTAAGAGAACCAATACCTTAAGTTTGAAAGATCAATGTTATGCAAAAGATTCCGATGACCGTTGAGGGCTACGAAAAAATAGATGCCGAAGTGAAGCATCTTAAAACGGTCGAGCGCCCAGAAGTCATAAAAGCGATTGCGGAAGCGCGTGAACATGGAGACCTGTCGGAAAACGCAGAGTACCATGCCGCCAAAGAGAAGCAGGGCTTCATAGAAGGACGAGTGCTAGAGTTGGAAGACATTCTCCAGCGCGCCGACGTTATCGATCCTTCAAAGCTCTCTGGCGATACCGTCAAGTTTGGCGCGCGAGTAACATTGGTCGATGAAGACACCGATGAAGAACGCTGTTACCGGATCGTCGGCGACTTCGAGGCAGATGTAAAGCACGGAAAAGTCTCGATCTCTTCCCCAATATCTCGGGCCTTGATTGGAAAGTCCGTAGGCGACAGTGTTGAGGTGAACACACCAGGTGGAGGACGCTCCTACGAAATCATAAACATCGAGTACGTTTAGGCATGGCAACGCGGCAAGCGCACACGGCGTTGTGTTTGATCTTCGTCTTATTTTGTGCCGCTTGCGCGGGTGGGCGCGGGCAGGAACCTGCCCCGCTTTCACAAGCAGATATTAGATTCGTCGAGTTTGCAGTCGAAGTTGATCCGGCGGTCGGAACGGACTTAGACGAATCCGAACCAAAGAGATCAGAGTACCTCGCGTCAGCTCTCAAAAATGCACTCGAGGCCGAACTCTCAAGCCCGGAGTTTGCCGGTGAGAATGAAGTCCGTGTCGAAGCGAAAGTGACGGATCTACAGATGGAGGAATATCCCCTTCGACTGAGCGGCGAAGTCTCAGTGATCGATCTCCAGGACTCCTCGAACCTATCTGTCTACAGAGTGACTGCTCGCTATGGAGAAAAGGGGGTGTTCAAGAACGTTGCGCAGTCTATCGTTACAACTATGCTGCAAACGGACACCGTCCGTAGACTGAGTGAGATCTTTGCAGCCGAAGTTAAGAACGCCGTCGCCCCGTCGACCGTCCCTTAGAGCTGATATGTCCGGTTGCGATGATTCCAAAATCGGATTGAGAGTCTTGGAATCGCGTACATCGGGCGAATTAGTCCGTTTCCACTCCGCCTGGCTGCGCTTTAGGTTACGCCTTCCATAATCAGTGACAACGGCACGCCTGCCCTGTCTTTCGACGTTCGAATTGTCAGCGAAGTCTTCACACTATCAACGTTCGGCGCAGAGGTGAGCTTCTCTGTCAAAAATGTTTGGAACGTTGAGAGATCCCGCGCCACGATCTTAAGAATAAAATCAATCTCACCGTTGAGCATGTGACATTCCCGCACTTCCGGCCAACCGGCCACGAGAACCTCAAACGCTTTGAGATCTGCTTCCGCCTGACTGTTGAGCCCCACCATGGCAAAAACAGTCACTTCGAAGCCAAGCTGGCGGGCATCCAAATCAGCATGATACCCTCTTATGATGCCATCTTCTTCCAAAGACCGAACACGGCGCAGACACGGGGGCGCGGAAATACCGACCTTTTGAGACAGATCAATATTTGTGATGCGACCATCTTCTTGAAGATGCTTCAAAATCTTCAAGTTCGTGTCATCTATTTTGGCCTTTTGCATTGGGTCGGTTCCCATGGCTGAGCGCGAACTTTAGTATAGGAAATCCTGCGCGGGTTGCGCAACAATATTACCAAATCAAGTAAGTTTATGACCGAAACGCCACTTCAAACGTTCTGCCCTCGCCCATCGGCCACTGGTCAGGACATGTGCTGGGTTATCAGCGATGGACGCCGAGGCATAGAAAACCAGGCGCTCGGTCTCGCCGAGGCCATCGGGCTTCCCTTTGAAATCAAACGGGTGCGGCCGAGTTGGCTTTGGCGGATCGCCCCGGCCGAGGCATATCCCCTGCTCAACACACTATGCTTCTCTCAGCCCCTGTTTGCATCTCGGGCAGACATGTTTCGACCGCCGTGGCCGCGACTTCTGATCGCAACTGGGCGGTTGAGTTTGCCCTATTCGATCGCAGTCAAAAGGCTTAGCCGCGGCCGAACATTCACTGTTCAAACGCAAGATCCCCGAGTCTCACCCAAACACTTTAGTCTCGTCGTTCCTCCATACCACGATGGATTGCATGCGGATAATGTCGTCGCGATCGTTGGAGCGCCGAATCGAGTTCGTCTGCATGCTTTACGCGATGAATCCATCTCGATGTCCCGCCGTTTGGCGCACCTTCCACGGCCCCTTGTCGCCGTCCTGATCGGCGGATCCAGCAAAGCCCACAAGATGTCAAAAAAGTGGATGAAACGATTTGCGGAGTCCCTGGGTGAGCTTGCCCGACTCAACAAAGTGGGACTGGCAATCACTCCTTCTCGCCGGACCGGTGAAGAGAATATCTCCATCTTACGGCAAACATTATCAGCAGACGGCGCTTATATCTGGGATGGAGAAGGGAACAACCCCTATTTTGGAATGCTCGGATTGGCCGACTATATTGTCGTAACATCAGACTCCACGAACATGGCAACAGATGCAGCCGCAACCGGAAAACCTCTTTATGTGGCGCATGTGCCCGGTGGGTCGAGAAAGTTCAGGGCCTTCCATGAAGATTTGACCGCCCGAGGAATCGCGCGTCCGTTCACCGGAGAACTCCAATACTGGTCCTACCCGCCCCTAAATGAAACCCAGCGTGTAGCAAATCTTATTCGAGAGAGACTGAACCTATAAGAATCAACCGTTTCCCTTCGAGTTTGCACTCAACTCGCTGTGATTTCACAGCTTCGCCTCTCACAGCGGCTTTGACAGAGCAATTTTGAAGCTTATATGAATCCGAAGGGTCGGCCGCCGAAATTGGAAGCTTTCTTAGGAGAACGGGGATGTCAGAGGCCATACACAGCAAAGTACTGATTTTGGGTTCCGGGCCGGCCGGGTACACTGCCGCCATTTACGCCGCACGTGCCATGCTCGAACCGACATTGGTTCATGGCCTGCAGCCCGGCGGACAACTTACGATCACCACGGACGTTGAAAATTATCCCGGGTTTGCGGACGTGATTCAAGGCCCCTGGCTTATGGAGCAAATGCAAAAGCAAGCAGAGGCCGTTGGCACACGAATGATTTCGGATATTGTTACCAGCGTAGATTTCAAGGCCGCGCCGTTTTCTCTTGTCGGAGATTCGGGTCAAATCTACACGGCGGACTCTGTGATCATCGCGACAGGCGCTCAGGCTAAGTGGCTTGGCCTTCCCTCCGAAGAAAAATTTCAAGGGTTCGGTGTCTCCGCTTGCGCAACCTGCGACGGCTTCTTTTACAGAGGAAAAGGGGTCGTGGTCGTGGGAGGCGGAAATACGGCTGTTGAAGAAGCCTTGTTTCTCACGAACTTTGCTAGCAAAGTGACCTTGGTACATCGCCGAAACAGCCTTCGCGCGGAGAAGATCCTCCAGCAACGCCTTTTTGCCCACGAAAAAATTGAGATTGAATGGGACACGGTGTTAGAAGAGGTCATCGGAGACAGCGATCCCCTCGGTGTAACTGGCGTTCGGCTACAGAACGTGGCGACGGGCGGTACCAAAGATCTATCTGCGGACGGTGTTTTTATTGCGATCGGTCACGCACCAACCACCGAGTTATTCAAAGGTCAGGTCGACATGAATGATCGGGGATACATTGACACGGTTCCCGACTCGACGGCAACGAGCATTCCAGGCGTCTATGCTGCAGGCGATGTAACCGACGAAGTGTACCGCCAGGCGGTAACTGCCGCCGGAATGGGCTGCATGGCCGCCCTCGAAGCGGAAAAGTACTTGGCTGAAAAGTCCTCCTTAAGCGCCGCGGCAGAATAACTTTCACACGAGACAGAAATAGAATTTATGGATTGGGATAAGATTCGAATTTTTCATGCTGTGGCTGAGGCCGGCAGCTTTACCCGAGCCGGCGACGTATTGGGCCTCAGCCAATCGGCAATCTCAAGGCAAATCAGTTCGCTCGAAGAGGATTTGACGACAACGCTTTTCCATCGGCACGCGCGCGGGCTATTGCTAACCGAACAGGGCGAAGTGCTGTTTCGAACAGCCCATGACGTCGTGGGCAAGCTCGCCATTACAGAGGCTTTGATCTCAGAGAGTCACAATCGTCCTGAGGGCGAGCTCAAAGTCACAGCACCCGTTGGTCTGGGCTCGACATGGCTAACGCCGAGGATGAAAGAGTTCACCGAGCTCTATCCCGACATGCAGGTGCAATTGCTGCTCGATGACCGAGCGCTGGATCTTGGCATGCGGGAAGCCGACTTGGCCTTGCGGCTCAGTCCACCCACACAGGCGGACCTTGTTCAGCGCAGGCTATTAACCGTACACCACCATATTTTTGCTTCACCGTCCTATCTTCAAAGGAATGGTGTTCCTCAGACACCTGAGGACCTAGACAATCACAAGGTGGTCAGCTACGGACAGCGCATTGGACTGCCGACACCCAATCCGGTCAATTGGATTGAGTATCTGGGTCGTCCGGAAAACAATCCGAGGCCAGCGGTTCTCACCGTCAACAACATTTACGGCGTGCTGCAGGCGGTAGAAAGCGGCTTGGGGATCGGCGCTCTGCCTGATTACTTGGTTCAGCAGAACTCAAAAGTCGTTCCCATCCTGCCCGAAACCGAAGGGCCCACATACGATGTCTACTTCGTATATCCCGAAGAGATGAGAAACTCCAAAAGGATCGGCGTGTTCAGGGACTTCTTGCTGCGCAAGATCGCGGAATGGACTTTTTAGTGGCAATGATCTAGCCGAAAAGCTGCGATAGTTCGTTGCGCAATTCGGTCATTGAACGGACGAGCTGACCTCCAGCGCGAGCTAGCGCATCTGTGCGCGCCAGAGGATCTCCTGCATAGGCAAAAACCTGCATCCGAGCGGCCCGTGCAGCTGTCACGCCCGGGACACTGTCTTCCACCACGATACTTCGCGCGGGCGGCGTGCCCATGTGCCTTGCTGCGAACTCAAAGAGATCAGGAAACGGTTTGCCGCGCGTCACTTGAGACGCGCTGAATATGTTGTCTCCGAAGTGGCGCTTTAGGCCGGTCTTCCCCAGCGTGAGGTGCATCTTTTCGTGCGTACCCGAGGACGCAACACAAATCCCAATTCCTTTGGCGAGAGCAAAATCGATGACCTGCTCTACACCGGCGACGGGCTCAAGGGATTGGCGAAATCGCTCCCACGTTTCCTCTTGAAGTGTGTTCAACCAATCGTCCGGCAGCGGTCCGCCCAGCTTACCTTCGATCTTTTCCATCACCGACCCCATGGACAGACCAACATAGTCCCGGCACGACTCTTCATACGTCGTGGGCAATCCGGCCGCCGTGATCGCTTCGGCCAAGACCCGATTGGCGATGGGCTCGCTGTCGACGAGCACCCCGTCGCAGTCAAAGATGATGAGTTCAGGACGATCAGGCAATCGGACCTACATATAGAGCGGTTCTTTTTCGAGCCCTTTATACAGGTGTGCCACTTGTTCTGCATAGCCATTATAGAGAAGCGTGGGGATGCGTTCATCGCTACCGAGCAACTTCTCTGTTGCTTGCGACCAGCGGCGATGAGGAACCGCGGGATTCACATTGGCCCAAAACCCATATTCTCGTGGACCCGTTGCTTGCCAAAAAGACCTCGGCCGCTGGGACGTAAACTCGAACTTGACGATCGATTTGATCGACTTAAAGCCATACTTCCAGGGTACCGCCAGGCGAAGAGGAGCACCCATTTGCTTAGGTAGTGGCTTGCCGTAAACGCCGGTTACAAGAAAAGCCATCTCGTTGGTGGCTTCCTCGATTGTAAGCCCCTCAACGTAAGGCCAAGGATACCAGCCAGCCTTCTGGCCCACCGCCATTTCGGGATCATGGAATGTCTCCATGCGGAGATACTTCGCACCCGAGAGCGGGGCGGCCATGTCAACAAGGGCCTTCAAGGGGAATCCCGTCCACGGAACGGCCATCGACCACGTTTCCACGCATCGATGACGATAGAGCCGTTCTTCCAAGTCCACGCGTTTGAGCAGATCATCAAAACTAAGCGTCTGAGGGATTTCGACGTCACCCGTAATTTGAATGTCCCAGGGGCTGACGACCAAGTCTTGCGCCCGCTTGTGGATGTTCTTTTGCGAACCGAATTCAAAGAAATTGTTGTACGTGGTTGCGAGCGCCTCAGCCGTCAAAGGCCGGTCCAAGGTGTAGGCCGGATTGCGTTCGGCCGGATAAAGGCCGCTGCCTAGAATGCTCTCTTGCGCAAGAGCTCCGCCACTCCATCCGCCCGCGAGCAAGACGCCACCCATTCCGGCCGCCTGCAAGACTCTCCGGCGGTTCCAAAAAACCGATTCTTCGGTCGCGGCGCTTTCGGGCAGTTCCCAACTTCTTCTGTGCCTAATCAGCATAAACAATCTCCATCCGAACACTGCTTATATACAGCGGTCGGAGGCGAATGAAAAATAACGATGGGTCACACTCGCGTTAAGTTAACGCCAACAAAAGACTTAAGAAATAAGGCTGCGAAGCATCCAGGCCGTCTTTTCGCTCGCTTGCATACGCTGGGTGAGCAGGTCGGCCGTGGGCTCGTCGTTGGCCTCTTCAGCGAGGGGAAAGACGCTGCGGGCGGTCCGCGTCACCGCTTCATGTGCCTTTACCAGATTGGCAATCATCTCTTCTGCTTTAGGAACGCCATCTTCCTCTTCGATCGAGCTGAGCTGGGAATACGCCTTGTAGCTGCCTGGAGCAGCAACGCCCAAAGCTCTGATCCGCTCTGCGATCTCATCCACAGCAAGGGCCAGCTCATTGTATTCCTGCTCAAACATGAGATGGAGCGTGTTGAAGAGAGGTCCCGTCACATTCCAATGATAGTTATGGGTCTTCAGATAAAGAGTGTAGGTATCGGCCAATAGCCGTGAGAGCCCCTCTGCAATCTTCTCGCGCTGCTCCTGAGGGATGCCAATATCGATGTCCATAACGATTTCTCCGTGTAAGACTCTTCTTAGGCGTATTTAATACACCCCTGTCACAATATCAACATTTTTTAGAATGATTCTAAAAAAGACAGAGCCGTCCCGACGCCCTCTAGGTCAGCGAACCGCAAAACCGCTGAATCCGCGCACAAGCCTCTTCCAAAGCCTCCGTCGACGTTGCATACGAGATCCTGAAAAACGGCGACAGACCGAACGCGGCTCCATGGACAACGGCTACGGCCTCGGCTTCCAGCAATTCCCGCGCAAAATCCTCGTCACTCTCAATGGTCACGCCGGACGGCGTCTTCTTGCCGATGGTTCCAGCGCAACTCGGATAAACGTAAAAGGCCCCTTCCGGCGTCGCACACTCAATACCGTTTGCTTGGTTGAGCATCGAGACGACCAGGTCGCGGCGCTCTTTAAACACTTTATTCCGCTCAGGAATGAAGTCTTGCGGACCATTCAGCGCTTCCACGGCCGCCCATTGACTGATGGACGTCGGGTTGGACGTTGATTGCGACTGGACCTTGGCCATGGCCTTGATCAAGACCTCAGGCCCGGCACCGTATCCAATCCGCCACCCCGTCATAGCGTACGCTTTCGAAACCCCATTCATGGTCAGTGTACGGTCGTACAGACCGGGTTCGACTTGCGCCGGGGTCGTGAATTCGAAATCATCATAAACGAGGTGTTCATACATATCGTCCGTGAGAACCCAAACCTGAGGATGCCGCATTAACACGTCGGTCAATGCCTTCAACTCCTCGCGTGAGTAAGCCGCACCCGAAGGGTTGGAGGGCGAGTTGAAAATGATCCATTTGGTCTTTTCAGAAATCGCCTTTTCAAGGTCTTCGGCTTGAACCCGGAACTTGTCCTCCAGCTTGGTTTCTACGATCACCGGCGTCCCACCTGCCAACAGAACAATGTCCGGGTAGGACACCCAATAGGGCGCGGGAATAATAACTTCATCACCCGGATTGAGCGTCGCCGTCATAGCGTTGTAGATGATCGGCTTACCGCCCGGCGCCACCGTGACTTGGGATGGTGAATACTCAAGTCCGTTCTCACGTTTGAATTTCGCGCAAATCGCCTCCTTCAGTTCGGGAATTCCATCAACAGCGGTGTATTTTGTTTTCCCGGCATTGATGGCTTGGATCCCCGCCTGCTTGATGTTGTCGGGCGTATCGAAGTCGGGTTCACCTGCCCCCAAGCCGATCACATCCACCCCCTTCTCCTTCAGATCACGAGCCTTCTGGGTCACGGCAATCGTCGCGGAAGGCTTGATACGGGACAGGCTTTCAGAAATGATAGAAGGACTTGACATGATTTGGAGACTTTCTCATTTGCACGTTGAGATGAGTGCATACCAAAAGACGATATAGGTGGTAAGACCTTATCTTTTAGAGGGAATTGAAAAAATCGGGGGTCAGTCGCTGCCCCACAAGGAAGGAAGGGCAAATGGCCGGAAATGCGTTTAAGACTATAGAGAAATTCTGGCAGGTTCAGAACTCAAGGGACTACACCCAATTGATTGATCTTTTTGCGGATGATGCGATTCTCGAAGATCCCATTTACGGCCGCTATGAGGGAAAAAAAGCAATCGGCGAGTTCATGACATTGATGGTCGAAGAGATGAGCAAGATCGACACCTACTTCGAAGTCGAAGAGATCGCCGGAGATGAAACCGTCGCTTGGGCCCAATGGGTCGCCGTTTCCCCGCAAGGCCGCCGAAAAGGGTGCGGTCTCTATAAGACGTCCAACGGCAAACTGACCTACTATCGCGATTATTTTGATCCAGAACAAAAGACGGAATAGGACCCAATTCGGCGAACCTGCTCACTTCACCTATTCCCTATGCACCCAGATAGTTTCCACACTTGACAACTATTATCTCAATATGAAATCATAGGAGTATGAACGCTCCTTTAACCCAGCTCGACGAAACACTGTCCGCTCTGGCCGACCCGGCCCGGCGGCGGGTGATCGAGGCCCTCACCCACGGCCCAAAACGAGCCAGCGAGCTCGCAGAAACTGTTTCTGTCAGCCGGCCATCCATGTCCAAGCATCTCCGGACGTTGCTCGACTCCGGCCTCATCGCAGAGATCCCCACAGAGGGCGATCGCCGCGCGAGAATCTATCGGCTTCAGCGCGAACCTTTCGCTGCGCTGCAGATATGGCTAGGGGAAGTAGAAGAGTTTTGGACCGACCAGCTCGCATCCTTCAAGGAACACATTGAAAGCAGGGACACCAGCGAGTGACGGAAGACGAAACAGTTCGCGTGTCAATCGAGATTGCCGCCGATCCGCGTACAACCTTCGACGTCTTCACCCAAGATGTGGACGCGTGGTGGGGCCGCGGTCCCCGCTTTCGTTTTGTTCCGCCTTACAGAGGCACGCTAGAGTTCGAGCCATTCAAAGGCGGACGATTTCTCCACCGGCATGACAGAGATCCCTCAAAGGATTTTGTAATTGGCACGATCAGTGCGTGGGCTCCCGGCGAGCGCCTCACCTTCGAATGGCGTCAACGCACTTTTCGGCCCGATCAGACAACACACGTCGAAATAGTGTTCGAGCCCTCGCCTTTGGGCACGCGCGTGACTCTCACCCACTCCGGATGGGATCAAATCGAACAAACCAATGTCGTTCGCCATGGATTGACCGGCCGCGCCTTTGTCATGAAGCACGGCGAGAACTGGGCAGATCTATTGCGAACATACAAAGTATTTTCAGAAACCAAATACATGGCCAAAGGAGAACAGCAATGACCAACTCGTCAGCCGCCGCACCACCTCGCCGTCGGTCCGTCACACCCTATTTGTGCTTCAAAGATACGGCTAAAGCCATCGATCTCTACAAGGAGGTCTTTGGAGCAACGGAACCCGGCGCGCGAATTGAGATGCCGGACGGCAGCATTGGCCATGCGGAATTGCACGTTGGCGACGGTATCCTTATGATGTCTGATGAATGGCCCGAGGGGAATGTCTTCAGTGCAGAAACTTTAGGTGGCTGTCCGATCGCATTGTCGATCCAAGTCGACGATGTAGACGCGGTTGCCAAAAAAGCAACAGCAGCAGGGATGGAAGTCGTGCGGCCGGTGCGAGACGAGTTTTACGGCGAACGCGTTGGCGACTTCAGAGATCCCTTCGGCTACCGATGGAGCATCTCCACTCATATCGAAGATGTGTCCGAAGAAGAGTTGCAGCGACGGGCCAAGGAGCTGTATGGAAGCTAAGGAGCAAAGCATTCCGCAAGGGAGATTTCGCGAATGGGCCGAATCGCACTTATCGTTGGAGGGGTCGTGGCTGTCGCGGTTGCGCTCGCCTGGGTCTACAGAGAGCCGCTCGGCTTCATGGCCTTTTCAATGATGATTAAGCCGAGCGAGGCGTTTGATGCCGCCGCCGTTCCCTCTCCGCCTGATTATTCCGGCACGGACCACTGGGCCGCTCACCCGGAGAGTGACGACGGTGCCGACTTCGTGCCTCCGTCTCTCTCGGACAACCAAAATGCGGCAGATGTGGATGTCTTTTTCCTCCATCCGACGACCTATTTGAACAAGGCCAACTGGAACCAGCCTTTAGACGATGAGCCGGCGAACAGGTTCGTCGACGATTTTGTCCTCAAAGCGCAAGCAAGCACTTTCAATGGCTGTTGCCGCGTTTATGCGCCCAGATATCGCCAGGCAACGTTTTATTCGTTTTTGGCTCAGGACGATAGCGGCGACAAAGCGATGGAAATCGCCTACGAAGATATTGTAACCGCCTTCGACTACTTCATCCGTGAATTCAATCAGGGCCGCCCTTTTATCTTGGCAGGGCACAGTCAAGGCGCTGTCCATGCCGTAGCGCTCCTTGAGAAACGCATTCTCGGCGCACCGGAGGCAGACCGACTGGTCGCAGCCTATCCCGTCGGCACGTACATCAGCGAAGAAGACAAAACAACCCGGCTTGGCTCACTGCCCGTCTGTCAAACCTCGGACCAGACCGGATGCTACGTCACATGGAACGCGATCGGACCAAAATTCAGGCCATTTATGGATACTACCGACGGCGTCTGCGTCAATCCTTTGAATTGGAGCACAGATGGAACTGCCGCAACATTCATGAAAAACAAGGGATCGGTTTCGATTTCGGAGGGGGGCCGTCTCGAACCCCGCATCGCCGATGCAACGTGTCAGGACGGAATGCTGATGGTGAGTGAAATTCAGTCGGATATGTTCGACAACCTTCCATTTAACATGGGTACGGACAATCATCACATTCTCGACTACAGCTTGTTCTATGTGAACATCCGCGAAAACGCCATTGCGCGAACGGCCGCCTTTTTCGAGAAAGCAGAGCGTTAAAGCGTGCCGACAAAAGAACACATCACTGAGATGGCCGCGTACACGAGGTGGCAAAACGAATCCCTTTTTTGCCTGTGTGATGATCTAACGGCTGAAGAGCGATCGGCCGACCGAGGAATGTTCTTCACTTCGATCGAGCACACGCTCGACCATATCTTAATGGTGGACCAGGCTCTTTTGGAGTTCGCAACCAGCGGCGCCCCGCCCCAAGGGTTCGATCCCAATCGGCGCGTTGGAAGCTCATACGACGGCGTCAAGCGAGCTCGCTTCGAATTTGATGAAAGTCTGAAGCAAATGATCGCCGGCCGCTCTGCCTCTTGGTTCGACCAGCAGATCCGGTTTCACAGCGAACGTCATGGACGCGAACGTGCCTTTCCCCGATCATTCGTTTTCGCGCAGATGTTTAATCACGGCACCCACCACCGCAGTCAAATAACGTCAGAGCTCCACAAGCTCGGCATCGATTACGGCAATACGGATATGCCGTATAATCCGTATTCGCAGTACTGACGGCAGCAGTTTCAGTTTAGAACGATCTGGCCGCACTTAGTCCGCCCATTCGACCCGCGATCTCGAAAAAGCCGTCAACGGTCTCCTTGATGATCGCCTCAACCGGTTTGACCTCATGGATCAGGCCCGCAGCCTGGCCCGCCAAGCCCACGCTCGCTTCCATGTCGCCCCCAAAATAGAGTTCCTGGATTCTTGCAAATGTGTCCGGCGGCATTAGCCCATCTTCGTGAATGGCTTGAGTTCGCTCGGTCTTCAGAGCGCGAATACACGGCGTCGATTTCTTGTTGAGGACGTAGGTTCCTGTTTCCTTGGCATCCACAATCGCACCCTTATAGTTTTGATGGACGGGACTCTCTTGAGAGGAAACAAACCGGGTTCCCATTTGAATACCCTCCGCGCCGGCAGCAAAAACAGCCGCCATTCCGCGTCCGTCACAAATACCCCCCGCCGCAATCATCGGCACATCCGTCTTCTCACGGATGGCTTGGAGCAGCACGAGCGTTGAAACTTCCTCGGGGTTCTTAAAGCCGCCCCCTTCGGCGCCTTCGACCACCAGTCCGTCGACGCCCGCCTCCACTGCTTTCATCGCGGCACCCACTGTCGGCACCGCGTGATAGACAATGATGTCATGTTTTTTAAGACGCTCAAGCAACTTGGAGGGGCTGCCCGCACTTGTCGTTACAAACTTAACACCGCTCTCGGCCACAAAGTCGATGATGCGTTCATCCCGCAGGAACAGGAGTGGCAAGTTGATCCCGAACGGATTATCGGTCAGCGAGGGCATCTTTTCGATCTCAGCGATACAGGCATCCGTCTCCCCGGACGATGTCTCGATTACCCCAAGTCCGCCCGCGTTCGATACGGCCGACGCCAGTTGGGAGCGCGCAATCCAGCCCATCGGCGCTTGGATGATCGGATACTTTGCGCCTGTATGCTGAAGAACACGGTTCATGTGGATTTTCCTGCTATTTGTTTCTACGTTGAAGAATGATTGCGACTTGCGCCGTGATACCGGCCTGCCGGTCGATTATCGAGCATCCTAGTCAAGGCGTTGTCAAGGGGAGCTACTTGCTCGGCACGAGAATGAGGTCAAGATGAGCACACAGCTGAACGGGACCCACCCACTGAGAAGCATCAAAGTATCCTGAGAACGGTCCACATGAAAACGGCAGGTAGGACACTGATAAATTGAGTAAACACGAGACGCGCTCTCGATTTGTTCAGCAAGTGCGCCCATGCGAGACCAGGTTGAAGCAGCACGATGTAGACCAAATGGATGATACCAAAAAGAAGGATCAACCCTATCAATGGCGAAACGACCACGTCGCGACCCATCCCCTGGAGCATCAACAGAAAAAACAAGGTCGCCATCATGAGCGCCTGAAAAAACAACATTTCACCCAACCAATACTTCGCAAAGTCAATGAACGACGCCCGACTCACATTGTGTTCTCGCCAAAGCGCGAGTCCCAGAACGAGGACCGCAGCGACACCTAAAAACAAAAAGAAGGCCAACCCCACAACAACGCCGGCCGCTGTGAGCAAGAGCCTGAGCAAAGGCGAATTAACCTGATCGATATCAAACACGTAACTCGTGCCGGTTGTACCAATCAAAATGAGAATCGCTACGGCTGATACAGCTAAGCCGATCAGAAAAAACGCATTGGGTTCGAGACTGCATTGATCCTGTTCCGAGCGGCGCCACTGTCTCGTGGCGAGCCCATCCAGCTCGTCACCGAGTGGCGGGCGCGCGATCAACACCAGCCAAACGGTGCGCACGGTCAGGGTGAGTGATTTGGAGCGGCCCATGGCCTCCAACACTATCACAAAAGACAGAGCTCAACGACTTTGAACGTGCAAGGCGTTGTGTGCACAAACGATCAGCAGTCTCCGACTCGCTCCGCAACCCAGCTGGACTGCATCGTCATAGTCTGGCCACCGAACGACGCGGTGTAAGTAATCTCTCCATCACCGTCATTTTCATTGACCGTGTACCGCGCATTCCCGACCATAGGAGGACCATCCGCGCCTTGGCAGGTCATGGTAAAAGTCATTGTGTTACCCGAGATCGTTTGATCAGACACCGCACAGCCATCGCCTTCGTCCTGAATCTCGGCGACAGGATCAAAAGTACTTTCTTCCATGCACTGATCTTCCGTTTCGGTTTGGGGCTGTCCGGTCATCATATTGGTCGTCGTCGATGTGATGCGCCACATGCCCGGATTGATGGGAAGACCCTCGGCCAGAACAGGCGACGCACTAAGAGCCGACGCCGCGATCGCTACAATTAAGTCTTTGGTTTTCATGGTGTTTCCCCGCTTATGACCTACTTTTTGATACTAACCTTGGTTGGTTTCAGATCAATAGAACAGATGGCTTAGTTTAACCTTGTTCTTTTGCCCAGTGAAGCGCATCCGCGCTCGAAACCCAGTGAACGGCATTCTTCAACAGTTTTTGGAAATTCTCGTTACCATAGGCGCGCGGGTCATCTCCGCACTGAAGGTAGACAATCGGACTGTTGTACGCCGTCTTGACCCAACCGATAAGGTTGCTGCCCTCATTGTGTTGCCATCCGTCGTTCGAGAACATCGTTCCTCGTATGGCGAGATCTGCCGAATAGAAGTTGTCCCGCGTAAACGTGTAATCACTGCGTAAGAGAGGGATGACATCCTCTTCGAAGACCTCACAGAGATAGAGCTCATCGACAATCTCGAAGCCGTCTTCAACGCCTGCACACACCGGATGAGAGGGCTCCACGACCGAGACATGATGCTTGACCTCATGACGATATCCGGAATCGGGGCAGTCCTTCCCCCTCACCGCCCCTGGCTGATAGAGAAAGCGGCCGCCGACAATTTCAGCATAGTCCGGCCATGACGGCCACGCCGCAATTGCGTGATGGAGGAACACACACCCCTTTCCCGTCTTGAGAAGCTCAACAAACTCTTCCTTAAACTGATGTTCATGATAGGTCGGGGCCGCTCCCGGATTGAACTCGATCCCGCCCATATCGTAAAAAACGATCGCATCATAGGGTGCTGCCCGCTTGATATCCAGGAGGGCATGGGCCGCCGGCTGCTCCACGTGAGTCCATGCAACACCGTCCATAGCGTCGAAGAGCGCAAAAAACGGATCATGCTCGAACGGGTGGCCCTTCGTTACGACGAGAATCCTGAGGGGTGCGCTATAGTTCAAAACTTGTGGGCTAGCCATTTTTTGTCTCCTCCAAGACATCTTCGCGAAGCGCCCAGCACATATAATTGTACGCCAGCTTCAGTCCGAAACGCTGCATATTCATGCCGCTTTGCGAATTAAAGTCCGTCTGCGACCAAACGATCTTCGCTCCCAAATCCCTTGCCAATGCGCCTCTGGCATGCATCAGCGCAGACTGGCAACCGCGCCGGCGATAGTCCGGATGCGTACAGGCCTGCGCGAAGTAGCCAATGTCACCGTGCATGCTCAGAACCGCTTGGCCCGCGGGCTGGCCATCTACATAGGCCAGGAATATATGCCATCCGTCTACGGAGAGCCATTTTTGGTGGCCCAGCCAATCTTCATCTTCATCGGACTCTGGATCTTCCCAGCCTGCGATGGAAACCTTCAGATGCGTGCGCAAGCCCTCAAGCGTCTCGACCCGCTGGACCTCCACATCGGGCTTGGATTTGATGTCCAGCTGATCCACTTCCGACCAATAATTGCAAGCCATCACATGGGGCAGAAAGTCCGCCGCGACCAGCGCCTTGCCTAGTTCGGGCGTAAACGGTCCCGGCGCTGTCTCCGGCGATCCCCTGATTCCGCGTTTCACGAAGAAGTCCCGAATGGCAGGCACGTGCTCGATGTCCGCTTCCGTGAGACCGAGCACACGCTGGTAATCCGGATCATGCTTTTCTGCAACGCACGCAAAAGCGGTGGACTTACCGAACGCCTCGACAGCGGTCCCCCATTTGTTATTTGGCTCGACCACCATGGTTTCCAGCATGATTTGTTTCATGTTGGCCGTGTCGCACTGGGTGAGAAGATCAACGAGTTCCTGGGAAACGTTCATAGCGGCTAGATTTTGAAAGTGAAATTGGGTTTGCGTTTTTCGACAAAGGCGCGGCGCCCTTCGATGAAATCTTCTCCCACAAAGCTGCCGTGTTGAATAGACTGAGACAGCTCGCCGTCATCCGTGGCTCCGTCCATGATCATTTCGATGAACGTTTTGCTGGCATAGGTCGAGTAGCGCGAATTCCGGCAAATGGATAGCGCGTATTGATCCGTCCACTCCACAATTTCATCGCTCGCCACAAGGTGGTCCACCAGCCCCCATCTATGAGCTTCCGAGGCGGGTGAGATCGACCCGGTGAACAAGATATGTTTGGCAATTGCCGGACCGACCGTATCCACCAGCCGCTTTGTATCCCAGAGAGCATAGGCAATTCCGAGACGCGCGGGTGTGATTCCAAACGAAGCGGTGGGATCGGCAATGCGAATATCGCAGCACAGGGCAATTCCGCAACCGGCACCGACACACGGGCCCTGAATACGCGCGAGCGTGGGCTTGTTCATCTTGGCTAGCGTGTACTGGGCATGACGCAATGTCTTGCGATAATCGCCGCGGCTCTCATCCGTATCGTAGATGGTCTCGAACTCGGAAATGTCGGCGCCCGCCGCAAATGCGGTATCGTCAACGCCGCGCACCACAACAACTTTGATATCGGGATTGTCGGCCACTTCCACGACGCAACGTTCCAACGCTCGCCACATTTCACGGCTAAGAGCGTTTCGCTTAGACGGCCGATTGAGCACGATATGGGCAATGGCGTCCGTTTGTTCGATAAAGACCGTTTCTTGCATGAGGATCCCTAAGCCGTCTGGCAATAGATGATTGTTCGATGTGCCAGCTTGTGGTTCTATTTGGTTTAGGAACATGCCGCAATGCAGCGGCCCAAATTGGTGGATGAAGTTTGTGCCTGAAGAGGCCAGTTTCAGAAAAAGAAAGACAAAGTGTCGATGTTTCAGAGCAAAGTCGATTTAAGGAAACAGATGCCCCTCCTTGCCAAGCAAGAAGGAAAATGGATCGGCACTTATTTGCACTTTAGTGCCAGTGGAGCGAAAATCGACGAGCACAGTTCCCTTGTTGAGTGTGTTCTCTCTGGGAACGCCGCCGACGCATTCGTGCAGACCAATACCTACCAATGGGCCGATGGAAAATCAGAAACTTTGGTCATGCCCGCGCAATGGAAGAAGGGCGAGCTCGTGTGGAAAAACGAGCCCTACTCAGGCAAGATCTGGCAGGCCGACAACGCGACCCTCCTGTCGCATTGGCACCACACCGACCAACCGGGCACTTATCTCTACGAAGTTCTCCACATGACCGGCAGCAGCAAAGAGCGTTCCCGCACTTGGACATGGTTCCAGGCCGAAAAGATCTTTCGCCGCACAATCATTCAAGAAACCAGAAAAGCCTAAAACAGATCGGAGACACGGCAATGAAAGGCCTTCCACACGTTATGGGACTTGTCGCATTTCTTTATCTGGTCGCCCTGTTAGGCCCCATGCTGACGGGATAATATCCCCCGATTCCCAAGGCTTTCTGAAAGTCAAGGGACAAGCCTGTGACTTCTCAAGGTCCATTATGTAATTTGTGGCCATCGTCTGCGTCCTGAGGGCTTGTGGCCATTGTCACTTTTGCGCAGCACTGTTAGTTTGCCAAGCGCAGGACTGATCAAACCAAAGCGTTTGCCAGTCGATGAGGAAACGCAAATCAGGAGACACACCATGAAAAAAACGCTTATAGCGATTGCTGGCGTATTGGCCTTTGGAACAACCGCGGCGTGGGCCGCCGAAGCGGACATGTCGGTTGCGTATGGCAACACGATCAACGTTCAACAGGCGGACGGAACCAATATCGACATCATCTACAATGAAGACGGCACCTACGCATCGAGCGGAACTGCGGCCGATGGCTCGGCGATTGAAGCCAGCGGTGCCTGGGAAATCAAAGGCGAGCAGCTTTGCACGACACCTGCCGAGGGCGAAGAGGAGTGCGCAGATGTTGAATGGGGCCATTCCGTTGGAGATTCTTGGCAGAACGCTGATGGCGACACAATCACCATCAATGAAGGTCAATAATCCAAGACAATCTTTAGTCTGAGTAATGGGCGCCGGTGGAATTGCCGGCGCCTTTTCTACGCCTGAAACGCTTGAATGCCCGTCTGCGCCCGGCCCAAAATAAGCGCGTGCACATCATGGGTGCCCTCATAGGTGTTGACCGCCTCAAGGTTCATCACATGTCGGATTACGTGATACTCGTCCGAAACGCCGTTCCCGCCGTGCATATCGCGGGCAACACGTGCGATATCGAGAGCCTTTCCACAATTGTTCCGCTTCATGATGGATATAACTTCCGGAGCGCCCGTCCCTTCGTCCAGCATTCGGCCGATCCGCAACGAGCCTTGGAGCCCCAGCGCAATCTCCGTCTGCATATCGGCCAGCTTTTTCTGGATCAGTTGGTTTGCCGCCAATGGACGGCCGAACTGTTTCCGCTCTAGGGTGTAGGTCCGCGCAGCCTGCCAGCAAAACTCCGCCGCCCCCATGGCCCCCCAACTGATGCCATAGCGCGCCTTGTTCAGACATCCAAAAGGACCGCCGAGCCCTTCAACATTCGGCAACAAGTTTTCCTCAGGGACGAAACAATCTTGAAGGACGATCTCACCGGTCGGCGAGGCCCGCAGAGAAAATTTACCTTCAATTTTTGGTGTCGAAAATCCATCAAACTCCCGCTCGACCACAAAGCCGCGGATCTTGCCGTCAAGCTTCGCCCATACCACCGCCAGATCCGCGATCGGCGAGTTCGTGATCCACATCTTCGCACCGTTGAGTACATAGCCCCCGTCTTTGGCCACAGCCGTTGTCACCATACTGCCGGGGTCTGACCCATGGTCCGGCTCGGTAAGCCCGAAACAGCCGACCCACTCTCCGGTGGCAAGCTTGGGTAGATATTTTCTACGCTGATCTTCGGTCCCATAGGCGTAAATTGGGTGCATAACGAGCGAGCTTTGCACGCTCATGGCCGAGCGATAGCCCGAGTCCACCGCCTCGACCTCGCGAGCAATGAGGCCATAACACACATGGTTGACGCCGGCGCAGCCATACTCTTCCGGCAGAGTGGAGCCTAAGAACCCCATTTCCCCCATCTCGTTCATGAGGGAACGGTCAAAGGTCTCATGGCGGAACCCTTCTTTGACCTGCGGAAGCAGGCGCTCCCTGGCAAATTTGCGCGCTTCTTCCGCGATGATGCGTTCTTCCTCGGTCAGTTGGTCCGCCAGAAGAAACGGATCTTCCCAGTTAAATGTCGGTTTTACCGGCTTTGCCGCGGCTGGCGGCGCGGAGTCTTGAACGGCCATGGCCTTTTCCTTCAATCCTAATCCAGAGGCCTGCATACGATGTCCCCGGTCCCCGCACAAGGCGGCCTCTTGACCCAATCGGCCAGACTCGGTTGACTGTTTTCCAGTCAAAAAAGCCATGCTACGTTCCCGAGATGGGAGAACGCGATGAACCAGACAATCACAAACTTTTCCAAAGAACGCTATCTGTCCACAGACTATGCCGCCCGCGAATGGGACGCCATGTGGACAGAGACCTGGCTGTTTGCCGGCCTTGCCAGCGACGTCGCCAAGCCCGGCGATTATTTCCTATTCAATATCGGCGTTGAGTCTATCATTGTCACCCGCACCAAAACCGGCGACGTGGCCGCGTTCTACAATGTCTGCAAACATCGCGGCAACCGTCTGGTCCGGCCCGAGAATCATATCGGCTGCGCGGAGAAGTTCCGCTGCCCCTATCACGCCTGGACTTATGATCTAGACGGATCACTAAGAACAGTTCCGGACCGTCATCGCTTCAGCAACGGTCTGCCCGAAGACAAACTATCCCTCAGCCCCCTGTCCTTAGAAATCTGGCACGGCCTCATCTTCATCTCCATGAGCGATGCGCCGGTTCCGTTCAACGAGTTCATGGGACCGATCACGGACGAGCTTGCCCCTTACCATCTGGACAAGCTCACCCTCGTCGCGGACCAGTCCTGCTCCCACAATTGCAATTGGAAAGCTATGCTCGACAATTTCGCCGAGCTTTATCATGTGGACTTCATCCACCCTTTGCATAAAACCTTCGTGGACTGCCCAAATGCGGAGGTCGAGTTTTATGATCACGGCCACACGCTCGTCCGCGTGCAAGGCGGGACCGTGAACCCGCGCTACCCCATACCAGATGAACCCACAGACATGATGAAGGCCCAGCTCTCTTCGCTTGGCGTCAACCCGGCAGAGTATGACGGACGGGTCCTCGACGTGCGCGAAGCCATTCAAAAGCAAAAGCGCGACCTCGACGGAAAACACGGGTACGATTATTCGGGCTTGTCCGACGCCCAGCTCTCTGACATCTGGCAGTATAATCTGTTCCCGAACATTATATTGGCCGTCACCCCTGAGTTTACCTGGATCATGCGCGCCATGCCCCACCCCACAGATCCCCAAAAGGCCTACTTTGAAAAGTTCGACCTGGCCATGTTTGCCGATCCAGACCTCATGAATGAGTCGCCCTCCACCGCGGACGATGCCCCCGTTCATTTTGTCGCCGGCGGCGCAAAGCCGACCGATTACAAGCGGCCCGAGCGGGACTACTTCGACCATGACGAAATCATCGCGGGCAACAAAACCATGACCGTCACGATCGATGAAGACATTCATCTGCTCGGCGAAGTGCAAGCGGGCATGCGCTCCAAAGGCTTTGAGCAGGTCTGGCTCAGCGATGACGAAATGCGCGTCCAGCACCTTCACAACCATCTCGACGCGATGATCGAGCGCGGGGTTTAGGGCAAGACCTGGCTGAGCGCCGCGGCGATCTCATTATGCAGTGAGTGACGCTGACCTCGCAGCCGACGATGAGCGCATCCGGTCAGCATCAAAGCAACGGCGGCTCTTCGCCAGGTACGAACAATCCTCGCACTACCGTTCAAAGTCTATGTGCGACCCTTGGTTGTCATTCAGGGTACCAGCTCAAAAACAAGTTTTGCCAACCGCTCCTCAATTTCCGAAACAACGGGCGTGTCGGCATCTATTATGCCGATATCCGTATTGATCTGAAATGAGATCGCTGTGTCGTAATCGGGATAGTATTGCAAACTCGAAACATATCCGGGAATCCAGCCTCTGTGTCCCTGAGCAGGGCCGTAGTCGCCGCCCAAATGTATGGATAATCCCAATCCGTAAAAGGAGCTGGGATCGGACCTTGATGTGGCAACACTGCTCGTTATCTCCGCCAAGCTAAATTTTCCGAGAAGATCACCAGAAATGTACTGATACCCCCAGTTGGCGAGGTCATCAGCCGTCGAATAGAAACCACCGCCCGCCCATTCTACGACTGGGTTCCAGACCATGTTGCCGGCGTCATCTGTTGTGAACTTGGGCAATCCGAATCCCGAAGCCGAAGAGACGTAGCCTCGAGCAAGACCATCAATGTCGATTCGGTTCGATGGCCCTGTGTTCTTTAGACGAGCAGGTTTAAGCAATCGCGACTGAACCAGCTCTTCGAATGAAAGATCTGTCGCTTCCTCAATGATCAGCCCAAGTATTAGGTATCCAGTGTCGCTATAAGACCAGCCTTCCCCGGCAGGAAACAGGGGGCTCTCATCCAGAACAAGGCTGATTAAACCTTCGGGGCCCAGCTCTGCGGCTTGGTCAAGGCCAATCGCGGCAAATGCGGGCGCATGTACGTGATCCCGCAAGCCGGACGTATGCTGTAACAAATGCCGGATGGTCATCGTTTCGCCATTGGACAATCGCTCAAACCAAACTTTGTTTCCAAGCCAGTCAGATATCGGAGCATCCAGTTTAAGTATGCCTTCGGCACTCAACTGCATCACACTGGCAGCCACATAGGTCTTGCCGATGCTCGCTGCGAGCATCGGTGTATCAGTCGTCATCAGACGGACGGCCTCCAAGTTGGCAAATCCCGCGGCGACAGACAGTGAAGTTTGACCATTTACAACGGCTGCCGTTATCCCAGGGAAGTCGTACCCATCCAGTATCGCCGTTACTTCAGTCCGCAGTTGGGTTTCAAGTGTTGCGGTCTGTTTTGTTGGCACTGAACAGGCCGTGTTCAAACAAACGATGACCAATATGAGAGGGAGGCTCCGAGACGAATTCATAGAGCTGAGCGTCCTTGAGTGACTACACTTGTCGAGTGATGGGGGATCACTCTGGTTACGGCCTTTCTTCTGGTGAACATCGTGTCACGATTCCACCAGACAACGAGTATTGTGACACCAACGAGAATCCAGGTGTCATAGGGCTGGGCGTCGGGCCAGAAGGGATTGATGAGCTGCCAATGAAACAGCATCGGCCACAACAGACTACCACGCGAACTATTGAAAATGGGGGTCACTAAGATCGCGAGCGTTACATTGCCGACCAAAAAAGGAAAGAAGTCCCATCCGGCGAATACGGTTGTAGACAGAGAGAAGGCGGGCAGATGCCAAATGCCCCAAACGAGCCCGATGATTGTTCCTGCCCAGATGGGAGCGACATGGCGTTGCAGAATCGGTTGCGCGAACCCTCTCCAACCAAACTCTTCAACTGGGCCGAGAAACAACATTAGAAAGAGGACGGTTATCGGCCCGACAATCCCCTCCGGCGGAAGTGGCGCGAGCAACGGACCACTTTTGAGAAGGGAACCAATAACGAAGACGATTGGAATCACAACAAGAATGAAGCCAACCCAACCGTGGGGACATCGCCACAAAACAAGGCGGGAAACAAACAACCCCAGTCCCGAGGGTCCTGCGAAATAGAGCACCAATGAGATTGCCGCAATCGCGGGCGCCCAGGTTGCGAGAAAGAAGAACGGGTGTCCGCCGCTGATAGGTCCGAACTCTGCCGTCGCCCAGTCAGGAAAAATGACGTACATCCCGATAACGCTCCAGGTGATGCTGAAAGTCAGAACTCCAAAAACCAGCAGGGCGCGTGTGGGCACGCGATCGTCTCGCTTGGGGGTTTGAGTTTCCATCACTTGTTGCCTCCCTGGGTGCCGTCTGGATATCAATCCAGCAAAAAGCGCGTAAGACCGCGACCTGGCGTGAGGGCTCGTACTTCCCGCTACGTGATTTCGCCAGGCTGTGAAATGACTTTGGAAGTGCGAACCTTCGATTTACAGATGACGCACGTCGCGCCAAACGAGAGGAGAAGAACTCGCTAGTGCACCAGGTGCTTTTGACGATCGCCGTCGCGCAAACTTTCTTCGCGGCCCTGATACTTGTATTGGGAAAGAAGGAGGAACGGTCTCGATCCGCCGCATTGTTGGGCGGATTTGTTTTCGTATACGGCGTTTCGTTCTTCCAAGAGCTGGAACTGTTCTCTCGATTAAGTGCAGGGGCACCGTTTTTGGTGCCTCTCTCGTTCTTCTTCTATTTCTTGATCGGCCCCACATTCTATTTTTACATCAAAGACATCACCAAAGGCGCCGATCAACCTTTGGTGCGCAACTGGCCCCTGCATATCGCCCCGATCGTCCTTGGGGTTCTCTTTATGTCAGCGTGGGTGATGATGAGCGAAGATGCTCGTCAGTCTGCCATCAGCAATGAATTCTGGCCAATCGAAGGGCCCATAACTCCATTTGCTGTTTCAATTTTTCTGGCGCAGATGATCAGCCATATCCAGGTTTTCTCCTACCTAATGGGTAGCTTGAGGCTGCTTTATGAGCACCTTTCTCGCATTCGAGATCTGTTTTCAAATCTTGAGAACAAAACGTTGGGTTGGCTGAGGCTCGCTATACTGGCTCTCACAGCGATTTGGTTTACCGACCTGGTGACGGATATTGGCTACATATTTGGTTGGTTCGGCCGCTTGGGCGAAATCGTATTCACTTTCGGCGAGCTGATGTTGTTTTATTTCGTTACGATTTGCGGTCTTCGTCAGCCTACAATCATTGTTCAAGAGCAATCGGACGCAACTGACTTCGGCAATGCCAAAGTCGATATCGTGAGCGTTTCAAGCGAGGGCGGTCATGCTTTAACGCACGATCGGCCGATCGCGTCGGCTCCTAAGTCCGAATCCCGCACGAAGTACGCCAAGTCCGCGCTCGACGAAACGCACATGAAACGCATTGCTGAAAAACTAGAGCAGGCGATGGTGAACGATCGGCTCTTTACCGACAGCTCATTGACACTTGCAGACCTCAGCAAGAACATCCGCACACCGCAGAACTATGTTTCTCAGACGCTGAATCAACAATTGGGGCTGAAGTTCTATGATTACATTGCACGCCATCGGATCGAAGCGGCAAAAGCAATGTTGTCGGACAACAAAAATGGGAGCACAGTCCTATCGATAGCGCTCGATGTAGGGTTCAATTCTAAGTCCACATTCAATGCGGCGTTCAAGCGCATTGTCGGCTCAACACCCTCTCAGTTCAGGCAAGAACAACACGACAAGACCTGAAGAGGTGTGGGTGTCCGCGCGCATAGGCACGGTCGCCAATCCGTGCGAATGAGTTCTTTCTCTCGTTCATTCATGAACCTGAAACGAGAAAGAAGTCCAACATGACGCTCCAAAACAAGACCGCAATTGCCGCCGCCGTCATCTTAGGGTGTGCGAACAATGCTTTGGCTGAGACGGACCAGATCCAGTTTTCCGTTGGTCTCGGCGCGATGCATATCTCCGATCATTATGCCGGTGATAACGACGAGACTCTTATTGTACCTCTGGTCAGTATCACATCAAACCGCTTCGCGGTCGATGTTCTGGAGGGCGCATCTTTTTCGTTTTTTCGAAACGACACATTGGATCTCAAGCTTCTTGCCACTCCTAGGTTTACCAACCTCGATGATCCAGACGCAGATGAACTACGAGGAATCGATCGGCAAGCAACGCTCGACGTTGGGTTGGGTTTTGACTATGCAATTGGGGAAACTATTTTCTCAACGTCGTTCCTCGCCGAAGTCACAGGCGAGCATAACGGCTACGAAATTGACGCAAAAGTTGGACGCGTTGAACCTGTTGGCAAAGCTTTGGTTGCTTATGCAATTGGAGCTTCTTGGCAAAGCCAAAATCTCAGCGACTATCGCTTTGGGGTTCGTGCCTCTGAAGCGCTGATCGATAGGCCTGCTTTCACGGCAAACGCATCTATTGCACCTTATGCTGAGATTTTTACTCAGTATCTAGTTTCGAATAAGTGGGCCATTATTGGAGGCGGGCAGTTCACACTGCTGGCGGGCGACGCGAAAGACAGCCCCATTGTTAGCTCGGATATTTCTTTTGCTGTGTTTTCGGGGATCGCGAGAAAGTTTTCGTGTTGTTAGCGCCCATCAAGCACTTCGCGATTACGGCGGTCTTGCTGGTCTTTTGCACCACACAAAGCAATGTCAACAATGGGCCGAGGTTTGCCAATGCGAATTAGCGGGCTTAGTGCCGTGCGGCGATGTTCAAGAGGGCCCTGTCGATCCGGGACAATGCGGAGGGCGAGTCCAGCGGCCGGTCGTTCACGATAATGGAAAAGACCAAAGTCTGCCCGCTTTTGGCTTGCATGTAGCCGGACAAGGCATCTGCGTGATTGAGCGACCCCGTCTTGGCAAAGATTTTTCCCTCTAACGCCGTTCCGCGGAATCGATATTTCAGTGTTCCAACCGTTGCGCCGCCGACGGGCAAGCTGGCGCGATAGGCGTCCCCCCAAGGCGCGGCGGCCGCGTAGCGCAGAAGGGCTGTAACGGCCGCAGGCGTGACGCGGTTGTAGCTGGACAGGCCCGAACCGTCGGCAATGTCATATGATGAGCGCGTTACTCCAACGTCTTCCAAGAACTCTTGGATGTGCAGCAACCCACAAAAGGAAGAGCCTCTCCCGGCCACGTGGCCCAACTGGCGCAGCAGAACCTCGGCATACAGATTCAGACTCTTTCGATTGATTTCGGTCACGACCTCGCGGAGCGGCGCAGGAGGGAGGGACGCGATGACGGTTTGGTTAGGCACTACCTGACCTCTTGGTACGCACCGCAATGAAGCGGCCGGATCGTTCGGATTGGTTGGCTTAGGTTCGTCAGCATACTGGAGGGGCCGGCGCCGGGTTCGCAGTTCCCCCAAAACCGACACGCCATTCGCCTCCAGCGCCCTCTTGAAGTACCAAGCGGCCAGGTGCGCGGGATTGTCGACTGCCAGATCGAGTTTCACAGATTTCGATCCGACGGGCAGCTCGCCGTAGAGCCGCGCCGTTCGCTCGCCGATGCGCCGTTCCAACCGCAATGCTCTCGGCGTGTCTGCCTTGCTGGTCGTCGCCTCGTTGCGGAGACCGAAATAGCTTGGTCCGGCACCGACCCACGACGCACGCACGCTGGCTCCCGGAGCGCCCGCAGGGGAGACTCTCAAGGGAAGGATATTGTCGTTCACAGCGATCGCCGAGATAGATGTTCCGTGGCCAAATTTAAGGTCGTCCCAGCTCCATCCCAGGGGCCTCCGCTCATCGGCGAACCAGCGATCGTCGCCGACAATATCGCCCACCTCTGCGATCCCCACCGCCGCCACGGCTTTTGCTAAGGTTTCAATACATCGCGAGCGGCAATCCGTACCGAACCCAACAGTCGGATCCCCGCGCCCCACGAGCGCAAGGGTTGGCGGCCCCGCCTCCGCCGGCTCCGATACGACCCGCAATCCAGGCTCTAGAGCCGACAACTTTGCCTCTGCCGCGAGCGCCGCCGCCGTTACGAACAATTTGGCGTTAGAGGCCGGCACAAATCGTTCGTCCGCCCGGTGCGCCACAAGCACCTTGCCGTCTAGATCGGTCACCGAAATCCCATACCGAAGCCCGGCAAGGGGTGAGTGGGTTTCACCTCTGCTGGAGGCTTCACCATGAACCGGGATGGTCGCACTGGCCAGAATGGCGGTTCCCACGACAATGCTCCGCCAACAACGGCACACGCCGCGCCAGGCCGAAACTTTGTCTTTCGCCGCGCGTCTCATCGATAAGAAGACTTCCTCCATTCGCTCTGCCCCTTTTGGATCCTGTCGATAGGATCGCCTCTACATGATGCAAGCAGATTAGAGCAAACCAGCCTTCGGTTCCAGCACGCGAGCGCCCCTTGCTCTCACGACCCCAACAGTTCAAGCGACGTGATGAGCGCGTGGACGCTGAGCCGCGTTAATTTCCGCCTACTGTTCAAATGCCGGTGATGGCCAAAGTGATAGTGTACGGAGGGAGGCGACACCTTGGCAACTTTGCCCCCCCCCCGAGAGAGGCCCGCGCCGCTCATGCTTCTGAAGATCTCTAGTTTCAGACGTGTGCGCTTATGCCGGCGTCAAGGGCGTCGGTATAGGCGCACGTTGCTCTAGATATCGCCTGCCAAGCCTGCTAATTTCGCCAAATCGATCGCAGCACAAAGTCGCGCAAGAGCGTCGGCTACGCACGTAAAGAGGGGCGGAATATGGCAGAAACTATGATGGCTTATCCTGAGCTTCGACACCCGTTCGAAGCAACACCGGTACATTCCGAAGGCAGCACGACCGTCCTCTATGGCGGCAATGCGGTCACACTCACCGATACCGGCAGCGGCGATAAGCTGCTGATCGATCCAGCTGATCTCTCGCGCATCAACGGATTCGAGCTGAAACCCGAAGGGGCCTGCCGCGGGGATCTATGCATACCGCTCCCGGATGGAGCGCTGGTGGAGCAAGACGGAAAAGGCTGGTTCGACTTGACCGGGTTTGCCGAGCATGTTGGACAGCCCTACGTCGCTGATGTCGAGGCTCGCGTCTGGAGTTTCAGCGACGTGCCCGCCACACGGGACGATATGCGCGTGAACGCGATGGCGCCCGACCTTGCGTTAACCGACCGATCAGGTGAAGTCATTCGTATCGCCGACCTGAAGGGGAAGAAAGCGCTGATCGTTACGTGGTCGTCTTGGTGAGGCTGCATGTTTGATGTGCCCGTGTGGCAACAACTGTATACAGAAATCAATGATGAGAACTTTGTCATGATCGTGGTGGCGGAAGACACCGGCGGCGAAGCGACGGCGGGTCCCATATTCGACGCGGCCAACCCGACTTACGTACAGGTCATCGACCCCGATCATTTGGTAAGCAGCGCGTTTAACTTCGTGAACGTCCCATCGGCAGCTTGGATTGACGAAGAAGGCCGCATTGTGCGGATCGATGAAGGCACTTACTCCAAGATCCATACCTTCGGCGAGGGCGATCAAGCGTTCGAATTTGGCAATGACGTCTACGCGCCCGCCGTGAAGGATTGGGTCGCTAAGGGCGCCGACAGCGTGCACGTGCAATCGGCAGCGCAGGTCACCGGCAACATTCGTCAGCACTCGGCCGATCAGCTCAAAGCGGATGCAGCGTTTCGCCTGGGCAACCTCTTCCGGGCGCACGGTCAAGAAGCAAAGGCGGAGCGGTACTGGGAAATGGCGCGCAGCCTCAATCCGGACAGCATCAACTTCCTTCGCCAAGATTTGACGCTGAGCGAGGAAGGGTCCGCCGGAGAAACGTTTTTTGGCGTTATGGGCAAGTACATGTCCGAAGGGAAAGACCTGTATAGGCCACTCGACATCGAGAAGAGTTAGCCCCCAAGGCGCCGGTCCAATTTGAGGAGCGCTGCTCCTCGAATGAGGTCGCGGCCTATCGAAAGCAGGCTAAACTGTGTGAATCTCAGGGTGCAGTCTCTGCAGATCTAGCTCGCACTTGGGCGTTTCAAGACAGAGCCCCTCAAGATCAGCCACACCGCATAGAGTGCACCCACAACAATCAAAAGGATGCCGGCCGGAATAAACCACAATTGTTGCAGGATAGCTGGTAGCGCACGCGATCGGGACGTAAGTGCACGATTATACCCAGCAGGCACGGGCAAGACGCCATTTTCCTCCGCATACTTCTCATAGTCTTCAATCATTGAGGCAAGGAGTTCGGGTTGCTCGCGTGAGAGGTCATTTGTTTCTCCCGGATCAACGGAAAGGTCGAAAAGACGCCATGTGTTGTCACCAAAAGGTGGTCCGTTTCGAGTAACCTTGTAATCGCCGCGAAAGAGAGCCGCGTTTCCCGCCAATTCCATCCCTACTGCATCTTCCGGTCCGTATACACCCTGAGCTTTGTTCCTCAAAACCTCCGCCAGCGACCGACCGCTCATGTCATCTCGCTCGTAGTCAATGCCGGCCAGGTCCAGAACAGTCGGCGCCACATCCGTTACGTAAGTGAATGCATCGGAGGATCGCCCTTGATCGATCCCTGGCCCCGACACAATAAGGGGCACACGGATTCCCCCTTCCGACATATAACCTTTGAAGAGATCACTGGGTGAGGCACTGGCTAAAGCCCATTCTGGACCCATCGTCGAAAAGCTCCCCCGTGCGCCATATGTCTCCGGACTGACACGATATCCTTCCGAGGTGACCCACAGCCGCGCCAATCCATTGGCTTCAATTTCGACACCATCTGGACCGTTATCAGCAAGAACGACGAATACTGTATTGTCGAACAGGTTCCGCGCCTTCAGAAAGTCAACATAGCGTCCAAGATGCTCATTTATGCTATCAAACATGCCGGCATAGACAGCCTTGCGCTTGGCATACATTGATTTTTCTGCTTCCGTTAGTTCATCCCACGCGCGGAAACCTTCGGCCATGTCGGCGAGTTCAGCCTCCTGAGGAATGAGTCCCATGTCCTTCGCCGTCTCCCAACGCTTACGTCTCAAATCGTTCCATCCGTCTCGGTACGTTTCAAGATATGGCTCGATATTGTGTGCGGGCGCTTGCAGAGGATAATGTGCAGCGACGAACGCAAGATAAGCAAAAAAGGGTTTGTCTTGCTGGGCGTCTTGTTCCGTATACTCAATGAGTTTGTCGACGATACTCTTCGTGGAATAGAAGTCAGAGGGGAGCGAAGAGATTGGTTCTCCGTCTTCAATCCACTGTGTTTTGCTTTCGGTTGGAATATGGGCCATATCGGAATAATGGTCACCGCCCGATGAATTCAAAACAAAGGAGCGATCAAATCCGTGGGCTGATGGGCGAGAATCGATGTCTTCGCCAAGGTGCCATTTCCCGACTGTATAGGTCCGATAGCCATTGCTTCGTAGTCTAGCAGCTATCGTTGTTATTCCGGGTTCTAGGGTTCCCGCGTACCCCGGCTGTCCAATATGTTCAGACGGTATCATCGATGCAAGGTTGCCCACGCCAGCGCGATGGCTGTTCAAACCAGTTAACAGCATCGCTCGCGATGGCGCACAAAGCGGTGATGCTCTAAAATTTGTGAAGCGAATGCCATTCGCGGCGAAGGCATCGATAACGGGCGTTTGTATCTCACCACCATACGCACTGAAATCCATCAGTGCCGCATCATCGATTATAACGATGGCAATGTTGGGCCTCGCGCTGCTGTGCGACGTGTCAGGGGTATTTTCTGCTTGGAAGGGCTCTTCGGCAAACGTTTGAGAAAACAAAAGCAAATATGCGAGCGCAACAAATAGGGAAACTTTTTGGGCCAACAAAGTCGAAACAGCATACATAAGCGATAGTCCGTTCGTATCAATATTACGTTCGGATGAACTGCATCCGGGAGATCGAGATGTATGTGAGACCGGACATGAACGGGAACTCAGTTGCAAGTCCTTTCTGGACCGAACGAGGCCCTTCCCTCTCTCTCAAAGGTATGGCTGACTGCTGCCTTCTCGAGCGGGCAAAGCCCAAAAAAAGCAGCGTCGGTTTCTCCGGTCAGCGCACTTCCTTCAGGGGACGCAGGCATTTCCAATCGAAGAAAGCTATTGGAAAAATATCGATGAAACGATTATGTCTCTTCTCAGAGACACCAACCGGAGACTCACACCATGTTCATCGCCATGAATCGCTTTCAAATCAACAAAGGCCGGGAAGCAGACTTTGAAAAGGTCTGGCAGGACCGGGACACGCATTTGAAAGAAGTACCCGGCTTCATGAATTTCCACCTGCTGCGCGGCCCGGAAGAAGAAACTTATACTCTGTATTCATCCCATTCCGTCTGGGCGTCACGGGACGCGTTTGAGGACTGGACGAAGTCCGAGGCCTTTAGAAAAGCCCACGCAAACGCCGGTGACACAAACGGCATTTACTTAGGTCATCCGCAATTTGAAGGCTTCGAGGTGGTTCAAACGGTCGAGTAAGCGGGCTTTAGCCGCCCCTCAATTCCGCCACCGCCTTGATCTCTACACAGAGATGCGGATCGGGCAAGGATGCAACACCGACCGTAGTTCGTGGTGGGGCGTCATAGTCTTCAAAGGCACGATTGAAGGCGACGACAAACTCCATGTAGTCGTCCATCTGGGTCAAATAGCAGGTGAGATCGACAAGATCGTTCATCATCACGTCATGCTCCGCCAAAAGAGCTTTTAAATTCTCAAAACAGGCATTCGCCTGCACCAGAGTATCGAGCTTTGTTTCGCCGCCGCGCAGCTGGGTGACGCCTGGGATCGAATTGTCGGCCGCACGGCCGCTCAAGCCTGCCACGAAGAGGAACGGCCCGCTGCGCCGTACTTTTGCGTAGCGCCCGATTTCGTCATTATCCGTACGATGGCCTGACATCACAAACGCTCCTCACCATAAACAACAATCCAGATGCCACCTACCCTTGACCTGACCCAAAGACTTTTCTCAGCAGCTCCGTCGTGCGCTTCGCCGGGTTGCGGCGGATTTCCTTTTCCTCTTGGGCCAGATAATAAAAGATGCCGTTCAGTGCACCACTTAACGTGTGCTCGACGAGTTGCTCTTTCGCATTGCCCGCCAGTTCCGGCGCCAATGGAATCCGGCTGTAGCCCGCCACAAAACGGTCAAAGGTCTGGATTGCGCCGGACGACTGCAAGGTCTCCGTCACAATCGGTCGAAATTCGATCATCAAATGGGGTGTCATGGCTTGTTTGAAATATTGTGTCGCCGCATCGTCGGCCCCGTTCAAAATCTCATTGGCATCGTTGAGTGTGATTGAGGCGATCGCATCTGAGAAAATGGACAGAGCTTTAGGCGCGGCCTTCTCCGCTGCCCGGTTGAGCTGAACCTCCAGATCATCAAGCATGCCCGACATCCCGACCGGACGCGCCAAATTTTGCACGTTCCTCAGGAAACTGGGCAAGGAGATGTAGATGTTGGGATCATTTCGGTAGCCGTTGCGTTTACCCACCCTGTCAACGGTGCGCTCTGCCCCAACGCTGAGGGCTTCCCTCAGCCCCATGGCGATCAGGCTCGAATTGTAAGCGCCGTCGGAATTCTCTCCGCGTATAGTTCCGATCCCGTCGCGAATGCGGTCGAAAATGCCTGCAGAGGCCGGTTGACTGGCAAGCCCTGCAACGGCAGCACTTGCGAACAAGAGGGCGCGCCGGGAGAGGCGAGGATCGGAGTTGGATCTTATGTGCGGCAAAATCGGCTACCTCCTATAAGAGAATCTGAAGCTCCAAGTATGGCACGTTGGGCGAGGAGAGACTATGGTCTAGTCTTAGTCGCCTTCCTATCCCATATTCGCTCTATGTCACCCGCTTCGAAATCAGGATTATCTGAAGGCCCTATGCCGGACTTTCTTCCCGAGAGTTCGGTCACATGGGTCCCCCATCGCCCGGAACGCCCGGAAAAATCGGAAGGCGGCATCCTCTTGGATGTTGTGTCCGAGTTTGAGCCGGCGGGCGATCAACCACAAGCCATATCCGAACTGGTCAGTGGTCTGAAAGACGGAGAGTTCGATCAGGTCCTCTTGGGGGTCACCGGTTCGGGCAAGACCTTCACGATGGCCAACGTCATCAAGGATGTACAACGCCCGGCCCTCATTCTGGCCCCCAACAAAACTCTGGCCGCCCAACTCTATGCGGAAATGAAGAGCTTTTTCCCAGAGAACGCCGTCGAGTACTTCGTCTCCTATTATGATTACTATCAGCCCGAAGCGTATGTGCCGCGCTCCGACACATATATCGAAAAGGAATCCTCAATAAACGAACAAATCGACCGCATGCGCCACTCAGCGACCCGCGCACTTCTGGAACGGGACGACGTTGTGATCGTGGCGTCGGTCTCCTGCATCTACGGGATCGGCTCTGTAGAGACCTATACGGCCATGACTGTGGAACTCAAGGCGGGCGAGCGGATTGAACGGAACGAACTCTTATCGCGCCTTGTCTCTCTACAGTACAGGCGCAACGACCAAGCTTTCCAGCGAGGGACATTTCGCGTACGCGGTGACGTTGTCGAGATCTTCCCGGCCCACTACGAGGACCGAGCTTGGCGCCTGTCTCTTTTCGGCGACGAAATCGAATCCATCACCGAATTCGACCCTTTGACCGGGCACAAAGCCGCCGATCTCAAACAGATCAAGATCTATGCAAACAGCCATTACGTGACACCGCGCCCGACCATGCAGCAGGCGGTAAAACAAATTAAGGAGGATCTGCGCGTTCGCCTGGAAGAGCTCAACGCCGACGGCAGGTTGCTCGAGGCCCAGCGACTCGAGCAGAGAACCCTCTTTGATATCGAAATGATCGAGGCCACTGGATCCTGTGCCGGCATTGAAAACTATTCCCGCTACCTGACCGGCCGCAAGCCCGGCGAGCCCCCACCCACTTTGTTTGAGTATTTGCCCGACAACGCCCTGGTGTTTGTAGATGAAAGCCATGTGACCATCGGCCAACTTCACGCCATGTTCCGCGGCGACTATCGGCGCAAGGCGACCCTGGCGGAATACGGCTTCCGCCTGCCCTCGTGCGTCGACAACCGGCCCCTTCGATTTGAAGAGTGGGACGCCATGCGGCCGCAAACCGTCTACGTGTCGGCCACACCGGGCAGTTGGGAAATGGAGCGCACGGGCGGCGTGTTTGTCGAACAGGTGATCCGGCCCACAGGCCTCACCGACCCCGACATTTTTGTTCGTCCCGCCAGCGAACAAGTGGATGATCTGATTGCCGAATGCAAAACGGTGGCCGGTCAAGGCTACCGCATTCTGGTCACCACACTGACGAAACGCATGGCCGAAGACCTCACCGAATACATGCACGAGCAAGGTATCCGCGTCCGCTACATGCACTCCGATATCGATACGCTCGAACGTATTGAAATCATTAGAGATCTCAGACTTGGCGCATTCGATGTCTTGGTCGGTATCAATTTGCTGCGCGAAGGATTGGATATTCCCGAATGCGCGCTCGTCGCAATACTGGACGCTGACAAAGAAGGCTTTCTCCGCTCAGAGACATCCCTCGTTCAAACGATCGGACGGGCGGCTCGTAATGTCGACGGACGGGTTATTCTCTACGCCGATGAGATGACGGGCTCTCTGGAACGGGCCATCGCCGAAACCGAGCGGCGCCGTGCCAAACAAGACGCATACAATGCGGAACACGGTATCACACCAGAGTCCGTAAAGAAGAACATAGCGGACGTCCTTCAGTCTGTTTACGAACAAGATCACTACACCGTTGACTCAGGGTTTGCCGAAGACGCTGGCGCTCCGCTGATCGGCCACAATCTTAAGGCCCATCTGGAGGATCTGGAGAAGCGGATGCGCGATCACGCCTCGAATTTGGAATTCGAAGAGGCCGCGCGCTTGCGCGATGAAATCAAGCGTTTGGAGGAAACCGAGCTGACCCTTTCCGATGACCCGTTTGCACGACAATCTGAGATCGAACAGCGCGCGGGCAGCCATCAGGCTCCAAGCAAATCAAGCAAAGGAGTGCCGCGGGCAACCGGGAGGTCCACCGCAGGAAAGGCGGGAACGCGTCCTCAACGCCGAAAACGCAAGAGCCGCAAGGGCCCGTAGGGATCGCCAAACACCAACCACTTCGTACACACCTTTTTATCATCAGCACGGTGATGGAAAGTCGAAGCTCCGATTGTTGCCAACCTTAAGCCAGACTTAATTTGAGGTTTGTGACAAAAATTGATTCTCCTTGACTTTGTTGCGCTTGCGTGCGCATACCCCTCTTGTTGGCTTTGCCGAAACGATTTTCAACTCGTGGGAGAGCCTTCCAATTGGCGGCTGAGAGTAAGGGCGCCAGAACTACCGGAACTGCGAAGTTCCGCACTTGCAAGGACTGACTACAATGCCAACCGGAACCGTAAAGTTTTTTAATACATCTAAAGGATTTGGTTTCATCGTCCCTGACGATGGGAGCAAAGACGTATTCGTTCACATTTCCGCCGTCGAAAAGTCCGGAATTCGGCAGTTGGACGAAGGTCAAAAAGTGAACTTCGAAATTGAACCAGATAATCGCGGCCCTAAGGCCGTGAACTTGACTCTGGCCTGATTAGGTTGAAGCCCAACTTGGTTGGGCTTTTTCTTTTCAGCCCGTTCGAAGATCTTTCCAAACACAGACAGATTTGAATTCCTCACCCGGGCGTAGAGGACTTCATTTGCGTTTGGAAAGGTCCCGAATTGCAGGCAAGTGAGCGATCTCAAACTTGATCCGCGCTGGACACTTGCTTCGGCCAGCATAGGATTGGGATGGCGCAGGCGACTTAAATGGCGCAGAACAAAGCCCCCATCTGGTTGGAAGTCGCGCTCAATGGAGGCGCGGGGCGGCACCTTCAACCCAACATCCCCATCACTCCAGACGAAATCATCGCGGACGCCATAGCCGCTGTTCAAATGGGTGCCGCAATTGTGCATCTCCATGTCTACGAGCCATCGACAGGCAAACCCGTTGAGAATGCAGCGCTTTACGCACGTGTGATCGAGGGGATTAAGGACCAGGTCGATGCGATCGTCTATCCGACAATAGCGCTCTCCGGAACCTGCCGGGAACGATTTGCGTGTTTGGAAGATTTGGCCAAACGCGGACTGTTGGAATGGGCCGCCCTCGACCCGGGAAGCGTCAACATCCTCCATCGGCAAGCCGTCAATAAGCGGAACGCAGGTTTTGTGTATTCCACTCCCATTGACCACATAAAATACGGTCTTGATTTGTCAGCGGAGTATCAATTTCATCCGAGCTTTGCCGTTTACGAGCCGGGATTTGCCCGCCTGGGCGCCGCCCTAGCCGTGGCGCAGGAGAACTTGCCGGAACCTATATTCAGGATAATGCTGAGTGATGAGCTTCTGTTCGGGCTGCCGCCGAAGGACTATGCAATCGATACGTATCGCTTGTTGTTGTCGGAGGTGGCGCCGAGCTTTCCGTGGATGGTGTCGGGCATTGGAGGCGACGTCATGACGATCGCCGAAACGGCAATTGGGCAAGGCTTTCATCTTCGCGTCGGGCTGGAGGACGCACCGCTGCACACCGAACAGAAAAATTTGGATCTTGTGGAAGCTGCCGTCACATTAGTGGGTAAGATGGGCCGAGAGTTCGCAAGCCCAGAAACGATCAGACAGACCTTCAAGGAACGAGCAGCATGAACAAAGGTGATTTCGACCCTCCCTTTTCTTTCGAAGGACCGCTCGGGGACAGGCGGAAATGTTTTGACGTTTACTGTAAGGGCGAAGGTCCCCCTGTGATCATTCTTCAGGAGCTGCCAGGCATCGGTCAGTCGACCCTGGAGTTGGCGGCATCACTCGCTGAACACGGCTTTCGCGCCTACATTCCCCATTTGTTTGGCCCGTTTGGACGGACGTCCTACGCTGGAAATACGGCGCGGGTTATGTGTATGTACAGAGAGTTTTCGCTGTTTTCGAGCAATCGGACCAGCCCGATTGTAGATTGGGCGAAGGCTTTGGCACAACACGCCCGGGATGAAACTGAAGCGTCCGGTGTCGGTGTGATCGGCATGTGCCTGACCGGCAACTTCGCCATATCTTTGATGATCGACGACGCAGTCTTAGCCGCAGTCGCCTCCCAGCCGTCCATGCCGATCGGAAATCACAAAGCCTTGCACATGAGCCCTGAAGACATCACGGCCATCCGCTCCAAGCTGGACTCAAACGGGCCCGTGCTTTCTTATCGCTTTGAGGAAGATTCGATCTGCAGTGCGGCCAAGTTCCACGCGATCGATGCCGCCTTCAACGAAGACGGAACAGAGCGCGTTAAGTTGACAACGCTCCCCGGACCTGGACATTCAGTCTTTACAGGTCACTTTGTTAACGAATACGGCCACCCGACACGCCAAGCCCTCGACGACGTCATCACCTACTTCCGTCAAAAGTTGCAGCCATAGTCAGAGATCACGCCCTTCTTTCGATGCTCCAAAGAAATTTGTAGACTGACGGACAAATGACCGACTTTGTATCCAATCTAACCATCACGATGGCGGTGGCGTTTGTTGCTCTGGTCGGTGCGCTGTTCCTATTTTTGGTCGTCGTCTACATTCGCGACCGAACGCAAAAGGAAGACGCGATCATCCGAAACTTTCCCGTTCTCGGTCATTTTCGCGATTTCTTCACCTATCTCGGCACTTTCTTTCGCCAATATTTCTTTGCCCTCGATCGCGAGGAACAGCCGTTCAATCGCGCGCAACGCAATTGGGTCGACCGCGCGTCCGAGGGCAAGAACCTAACGGTCCCCTTTGGATCCACCCAAAATCTTCGCACGCCCGGCACGATATTCTTCGTCAACAGCGTGTTCCCCGCACCAGACGAGCCCAACGAAGAACCCGAGCCGATAACATTCGGCGCAGATGGACCCAATCCCTTCACGACGCAGAGTTTCTTTAATGTCTCCGCTATGAGCTATGGGTCCATATCCAAGCCCGCGGTGCAGGCCCTTTCCCACGGCGCAAGGCGCGCAGGCATCTGGCTGAACACCGGCGAAGGCGGGATTTCTCCTTACCATCTCGAAGGTGGTGCGGATCTCATCTTTCAGATTGGCACCGCCAATTACGGCGTGAGACGATCGGACGGCACTCTCGACACGGAACGTCTCGCGGTGCTTTCCAAACAGCCTGAAGTCAAAATGATCGAACTCAAGCTGTCTCAAGGTGCAAAGCCTGGAAAAGGGGGAATCCTGCCCGCGGAAAAGGTCACTGAAGAAATTGCTGAGATCAGAACGATCCCGCCGCACCAGGCATCAATCAGTCCAAACGCCCATCCCGGCGTAGACTCACTTGAGACCCTGATCGACCACGTCACTCTCATTCGCCAAACGGCGCAATTGCCTATTGGCATCAAACTGGTCATGGGTGAGACCAACTGGCTCGACGCGTTCTGTAAGTTGATCCAGGAGCGAGGCCTAAGCCAAGCGCCCGATTTTATCACGCTGGACAGTGCCGATGGTGGAACGGGCGCCGCGCCCCAGAGCACGATGGACCATGTCGGGCTGCCGATATTTGAAAGTCTGCCTTTGCTGGTCGATACCCTGAACCGCCATCAATTGCGTGAACGGATCAAGGTGATCGCTTCCGGAAAACTTATGACGCCATCTGCAATCGCCTGGGCTCTTGCGATGGGAGCGGATTGCGTCAACAACGCCCGTGGATTTATGTTCGCCCTCGGGTGTATCCAATCTCTCCAATGCAATAAGAACACATGCCCGACGGGGGTGGCCACGCATGACGAAGATTTGCAGAAGGGCCTCGACCCAGCAGACAAGGCGCAACGCGTTGCTCAGTACGCAAAAAATGTCCGGAGCGAAGTCGCCATGATTGCGCGCGCGTGCGGTGTCAAAGACCCACGGCACCTTAAACGCCATCACGCCAGAATGATCATTGACGATACGCGCAGCGCGTCCTTGGCCGACCTTTTTCCGGACGTGACAGCAGAATAAGGCAAGCGCAGCTTCCAGCGGCATGAACGCCGTGGCAATTAATCGAGTGGTACTAAGTCACTTCAGGAAAGAATGGGGAGCAGCGAACGACGATGCCGCTTTGGGTCTGAGGTCAACGGCTGTTTGGTTCCCCTTCAGGATCTCCGAATAGTACCAAAAGATCCCATAGGTCATGGTGAACAACACGACCAGACCCACCAGCCCTACGACGTCAATCTCGGCAATTTTTTTTAAGATCGGCTTCCGTCCCATACCTCACCCTATCCTACACACATCGACCTCGCAAATCTCCCAACAGCGTTGCAGGAACGGTGCCGCCGATTGGACCAGTATGGGTCTTTGCGCATTAACTTTATCCATGTATACACGGGCATCGCAACAAAGCTCTCCGGGGGTAACGACTATGACGGCGCTCTATCTGATAATAGGATTCATCGCTCTGTTTATGCTCTTCAATGTCATTGATTTCGGCAGCGTCGACTGATCGCTGCTGACGGCCAACCTTTCCTTTTATTGGCCCCATCACCACTTATATCACCTTAATTCGTCAATCTTCCCCTCAACGCGGCTCCCTTTGCCAGTTTCTGCGTGGTTGCAATTATGGAGAACTGGAATTCAATGCTCGTACCTGTCCTCTACCTGATTGGAGGACTGATCGGCTTGTTGATTGCCGCTGAGTTTCTTGTACGCGGTTCCGTCGCCGCAGCAACAAAGCTCAATGTCCCTCCCCTGTTGATTGGCCTCACGATTGTCGCGTTTGGAACGTCGGCACCGGAACTCGTGATCAGCGCTCAAGCCGCGGTCCAGGGCTTTCCAGGTGTCGCAATCGGCAATGTAGTGGGCAGCAACATTGCGAACATCTTCTTGGTTTTGGGCATTCCCGCGCTGATCTATCCCATCCAATCGGGCCAAACGATGATCCGCCGAAACGTGGTCATCATGCTGCTGGCGACGGGTTTGTTTATCTGGCTCGCCCTGGAATATGGCGAGTACATTTTTTGGCACGGAGCCCTGTTTTTCGGCTTGATCGTCTTCTTCCTCATGTATTCGGGATTTCGAGCCACCCTGGGCGGAAAGGAAGATCCAACGGTTGACGATCTCACCAATTTCGAGGAGCTTGGTACCCTTCCCAGCTCCATCATAATCATTCTCCTTTTCCTGCTCATCGGTCTGATCGGACTCCCTGTTGCTGGTCACTTTATGGTCGAAGGCGCGGAAACGATGGCAAAAGCGCTCGGCGTTCCGGATACGGTCATCGCACTCAGCCTTATCGCCTTCGGTACATCACTGCCGGAACTGGCAACGGTCTTCGTAGCCGCCACTCATCGCCAATCCGCCGTGATCTACGGCAGTGTCATTGGCAGCAATCTCTTCAATCTATTGGCGGTTATGGGGGTCGCGGCGATGCTTGCGCCCATAGCCATACCCGATGCATTCTTAGGTTTCGATCTTTGGGTCATGTTGGGCGCGTCTCTTGCCATTGTGCCGTTTGTGTTCGCACGGCGCCCCCTTGGCAGAGTCACGGGGCTTGTTTTCCTCGTCATTTACGTCGCTTACATATTCGCAAAGTACCAAGGCTGGCCGTAAGCGGCACAAACAGCTCACACACCCGCTTACCAGGACAGACAAATACGGGTTTGCTATACTTTGCATATGGGAGACCACAGGCAACCTTCAGGCACGTTTCAGACGCCCGGCGACCATTTCGACGAACAGGCGGCGGAAACCGCCATGCGTGGACCCGCCGTCATAAAGCGCTACCAAAAGACGCTGCCCAGCGCGCCGGGCGTGTACCGGATGCTCGATCAGAACAGTGACGTTCTCTACGTTGGCAAAGCCCGTAATCTGAAAAACCGAGTGACCAGTTACACCAAATTTGGTGGCCACACCCACCGCATCGCTCAAATGATCGCGGCAACCGCCGAAATGGACTTCATCACGACACAGACAGAAACCGAAGCTCTGTTGCTTGAAGCCAATCTCATCAAACGCCTAAAGCCGCGCTATAATGTGATCATGCGGGACGACAAATCGTTCCCTTACATTTTGCTGAAGGATGATCATGACTTTCCGCAGGTCCTCAAATATCGAGGAGCGCGGTCCCAGCCAGGTCGGTATTTCGGCCCCTTTGCGTCCGCGGGTGCCGTGAACAGGACATTGAACACGCTGCAGCGCGCCTTTCTATTGCGCTCGTGTTCGGACAGCGTTTTCGACGCGCGCACCCGGCCCTGCCTCCTCTACCAAATCAAGCGGTGCAGCGCGCCGTGCGTCGACTACATTTCCAAGGAGGACTATGCAAAACTGGTCCACGAAACGAACGAGTTCTTGAGTGGCAAAAGCACACAAACTCAGTCTCAGCTGTCAAAATTGATGGAAGACGCAAGCGCGGCTCTCGACTTTGAACGTGCGGCCGGCTACCGGGACCGCATCAAAGCTCTAACCGCGATCCAAACGAGACAAGCGATAAATCCTGAAAACACGGAAGAAGCTGACGTGTTCGCTGCTTATGCAGATGGCGGACAAGTCTGCATTCAGGTCTTTTTCTTCCGAGCCCGGCAGAACTGGGGAAACCGGGCCTACTTTCCGCGCCATGACAAATCGGACACGATTGCAAGTGTCCTCGACTCCTTCCTGGCCCAGTTTTATGAAAACAAAGAACCCCCAAAACTGATTTTGATCAGTGAGCAAACTCCGGAACAATCGCTTCTATCCGAGGCTCTAAGCATCCGGTCCGATCGCAAGATCGAAATCGGCGTCCCCAAACGGGGCGAACGCAAAGACCTAATCGAGCATTCACTTAAAAATGCGCGCGACGCCTTGGCGCGCCGATTGGCCGAATCAAAATCCCAACGACAACTCATGGAGGGAGTCGCAAAGACGTTTCGCTTGGAAGAAGCGCCCTCTCGCATCGAAGTCTATGACAACAGCCACATCCAAGGCACCAATGCCGTGGGTGGGATGATTGTCGCCGGCCCGGAAGGATTCCAGAAAAATCAGTACAGAAAGTTCAATATAAAGAGTGAGAGCTTGGCGCCTGGTGACGATTACGCCATGATGCGGGAAGTGTTGCGCCGCAGATTTTCACGCCTGAACGGTAAGCCCCAAGAAAGTGAAGAAGAACAGTCCAAAGAAGACGTTGAAAAGTTTGGCGTGAGGCCTGACCTTGTTTTGATCGACGGAGGGCCCGGCCAACTCTCGAGCGCATCCGAAATCATGGAAGAACTCGGCCTAAGCGACATTCCGCTGGTGGGAATTGCCAAAGGCGTTGAACGAAACGCGGGCCGCGAACACTTCTATATGACGGGTCGTGCACCGTTCATGCTGGAGCCTAAGAGTCCCGTACTTTATTACTTGCAACGGTTGCGAGACGAAGCCCACCGTTTTGCCATCGGCGGTCATCGGGCACGCCGCAAAAAAAGCATTCGCACATCAACATTGGATGATGTCCCCGGCATTGGTGCCCAGAGGAAACGCTCCTTGCTCAACCACTTTGGTTCGGCTCGCGCCGTCAAATCGGCAAGTCCAAATGAGCTTGCCGGCGTGGAAGGCATCAGCAAGGCTATGGCAACCCGCATCTACAACTATTTCCACGAAGATGCCTAATGCACCGCGCGCAACGTTGAAGCTCATTCACCACCTCCCCAACGTATTGACCATTCTCCGCATTGCTGCCGCGTTTGGGATTGTGGGCACATTGGGCGTTGGAGACGGTCTCGCTTATGGGCTTGCACTCGGCTTGTTCTTGTTTGCCAGCGTCAGTGACTATTTGGATGGATACTTTGCCCGCCGGCTTTCAGCCCAGAGCCAAATGGGCGCGGTGCTCGATCCCCTCGCCGACAAAGCGGTCACATTCGCCAGCTTTTGTGTTTTGGTGTCTTGGAGCGTTTATGGGCAATGGCACCTCATTGCAGTCGGTGCAATCGTAATCCGTGAAATTGGCATATCGGCATTGCGATTTGGATCTCCCCACAATGCACTCAGCGTCTCCCGACTTGCCAAAGCAAAGACAACAATCCAGTTCATCGCCATTGCCCTCGCACTTTCCTCCGCGGTGTGGCCGAATTCGGCTGCACTTCTTGCCATCGCTTTGGGCGCTCTGTGGCTGGCAGCTGCTCTCACTGTCTTTACGGGAGCTCAGTACATCCTTAAACTGAACCGCGTGGAAACAAAGACGAAGACCAGATGAAACTTGTCTACTTTGCATGGCTGAAGGAGCGACTTGGGATAGACGAAGAAGTCGTTGAATTGCCGGACAGCGTGCTGACCGTTCGCGATCTCCTTGATTGGCTGTCTGGAAGGGGCCCCGAATTTTCGGAAGCCTTAGAAAAACGCTCCGTCATTCGTGTGGCTGTTGATCAAGAGCATCAGCCGCACGAGGCTTCGATTCGAGGTGCCGCGGAAATTGCTATCTTTCCTCCTGTTACGGGAGGTTAGAGATGACTGTTCGCGTGCAGTCCGAAGATTTTGACGTTGGCGCAGCCTATGAAGAGGCCGTCGCGAACAGCCGTTCGGCAGGCGCAGTTGTAACCTTCGTGGGCCGCGTGAGGGACTTTCAAAGTGAAGAGGAACACACTCGTGTCGAGAGTATTTTCCTCGAACATTATCCGTCCATGACGTTCCAGGAACTGGAAAAAATCGAAACCGAGGCGCGCACCCGTTGGCCGATCGAGGAATGCTTAATCGTCCATCGCTATGGAGAACTCTTTCCGGGAGACCAGATCGTCCTTGTCATAACAACTTCCCCTCACCGGAAAGCGGCATTCGAATCCGCGCAGTTTTTGATGGATTGGCTGAAAACTCGGGCCCCCTTCTGGAAGAAAGAGCGCACGCCGGACGGATCCAGATGGGTTGACGCGAAAGAGTCAGACGACGAAGCAGCTGATCGCTGGTCGCGATGAGCGTCGATTAAGCCCCGTTCCATTGGCGCACGAACTGATCGAAGTCATTCATCAGTGTTTTGGTAATGTCTCCCACTTCGAAATTATAGGGGCCAATTTCGGAAACAGGGGAAACTTCGGCCGCGGTTCCGGTCAAAAAGCACTGCTCAAATCCTTCAAGTTCACTCGGTTCAATGGCGCGTTCCGAAATCTCAAGGCCCCGTTTGGTCGCTAGATCCATTACCGTACGACGGGTAATTCCATCCAAAAAGCAGTCGGGGGTGGGTGTGTGAAGCTTGCCATCCCGAACGAAAAATACATTAGCGCCTGTGGCCTCAGCAACTTGACCACGATAGTCCAGCATCATTGCGTCCGCATAACCCTTTGCTTCTGCAGCGTGTTTTGAAAGCGTACAGATCATATATAGACCTGCAGATTTGCTATGACACGGAGCTGTATCCGGTGCAGGCCGCCGCCACTCAGCCATATCCAAACGCAGACCTTTCAACTTCTGTTCGGGATCAAAATAGGACGGCCACTCCCACACGGCAATGGCAAGATGAATGGTCGTATCTTGCGCGGACACCGCCATCATCTCACTGCCCCGCCAGGCAACTGGCCGTACATACCCGTCCACCAAGCCTTGCGCTTTGATGACTTCGTAGCACGCAGCATCTATCTCATCTGCGGTATACGGAATTTCATATCCCATAATCTTTGCTGAATTCAGCAAACGATCGGTATGTTCGCGCAGCTTAAAGACTTTTCCGCCATAAATGCGCTCTCCTTCGAAGACCGTGCTGCCGTAGTGCAAACCGTGGCTGAGGACATGCAGATTTGCGTCACGCCATGGAACGAGCGAACCGTCATACCAAATCATGCCATCGCGATCATCGTAGGAAAGTATCGACATAGGGACCCGCTTTCTGTGAGGCCATCGAACGGCCACCTGCGCTTTCCTTCATTTCAGCCCCTAGCCCAAGGCGCAAGCGCCGAATAGGCGAAGGGATTGCTCATTGAAAGATGCATGTAATCATGGAACAGTAATGTTTCGTACCATAGTTACTAAAATACGTCAACATGACTGACATAAATTTTGGTGGGCCGGTCGGCGACCAACAACCTGAAGCGTTTTCCGAAAGCGAGCTGCGGGCCTGCATCGAGCTCTTGTTCTTCGCATATCGGGACTTCACGAGCGACCCCGATGTCATACTGGAGGAATATGGGTACGGAAGAGCCCATCATCGTGTCATTCACTTCGTGGGCCGCCGCCCCGGACTTTCTGTTGCAGAACTGCTGGGAATATTGAGGATCACGAAACAGAGCCTTAGCCGGGTGCTGAAGCAGTTATTAGCGGACAAGTTCGTCGTGCAGCGCATCGGCCACTCTGATCGCCGCCAGAGGCTTCTCTACTTGACGGACGAAGGCATAGAACTTGAGAGAAAACTCTCGGTGCCCCAACAGGAGCGGTTTGCAAAGGCCTTCCGTGCAGTCGGCAGCGATGCCGCGGAAGGTTACTGGAAGGTGCTAACGCACCTCATCAACGCCAAAGACCGAGCAGAAACGGTGAGTTCACTTCAACGACTGCGTGGACGCGAATAGCGCAACAGCACGGCTCTAGGCGGAACTCTCCGAATTGTATAGACTGCGGCGAAGCGACTCGCCCGCTTGTTGGATCGAAATCGGGTAATGGGACTATTCTCGGATAGTGTAAGTCAGTCAGCCATGGGACAATTGATGACCACACCAACCGAATCTGCGAGCAGAGCGACCGACTTTGGTCCCGACACATATCACATCCTCGTCGTAGATGATGACACACGCATTCGCGAGCTCTTAAAGCGCTATTTGATTGAGAGCGGCTTTCGCGTGACGACAGCGAAAGACGCACTCGATGCCCGCAGCCAACTCACGAATTTCGCGTTTGATCTTATCGTATTGGATCTCATGATGCCGGGAGAAGACGGCCTCGCACTAACAGAATCTTTGCGCCGTAGATCAGACGTGCCCATTCTCATGTTGACTGCCAGGGGGGAACCCGAAGATCGCATAAAGGGCCTCGAAGTCGGCGTCGACGACTATTTGCCGAAACCGTTCGAGCCTCGGGAGCTGCTGCTCCGGATAGAAACAATCATTCGGCGAACAAAACCTGCTCTGGAAGAGGGAACTGAGTTTTCTCTTGGAGAGTGCCGATTCGATCCTAGCCGTGGAGAACTCTGGCGCGGGGACGAAGCCATCAAGGTGACAACCGCAGAGGTGGCCATTTTGAGATTGCTCGCCAGCAATCCGGGGCGAGCATTTTCACGACTTGAGCTTAGCGAAAAGTCAGCCGCAGGGTCTGAGCGCTCGGTGGATGTCCAGATGACTCGGCTGCGCCGCAAAATTGAAAAAGATCCGCGTACACCGATCTATCTCCAGACCATCCGGGGTGTCGGCTATGCATTGGTGCCAGACTAAAGATGAACAAGCACCCATCAACTGGCTCGTTCCGCCTGGTTGAGGCGGAAGTGGAGACAACATCAGAAGCACGGCAAAGCAATGGGTCGGCGCGCATGTCGATCGCACGGCGCTTGGCGGACCGTTGGAGTGCTGTGAAACACTTCGCGAAAAGATATGCACCACGACGGCTTCTGACGCGGTCCTTGCTCATCATCGTTACACCGGTCGTCCTTACCCAATTCATTGTGACCTACATCTTCTTTGAGCTCCATTGGAATACCGTAACCAGCCGGTTGTCAGAGGGCGTGGCCGGAGACATTGCCATGCTCATCGACACCTATGAGACGTTTCCGTCGATCCAAAGCATCGACAGATTGACCGGCGTCGTTTTCCGAACAAAGGAGCTCAGCATTGCCGTCGACAAGAACGCTGTCTTGCCGCACGTAGAACGCAATTCCCTCTTTTCCGTCGTGGACAGATCACTTCGAGACGCCTTGGAGGAACGCCTGAACACCCCGTTTTGGTTCGACACCACCCGCTATGCGGACTACGTCGACATCCGAGTACAGATAAACAACGACGTCCTTCGCGTTTACGCCCCCCTTGATCGCGTGATTGTAACGAACGGCCACATCTTTCTGTTGTGGATGACCGTGACTTCGTTGGTTTTGCTTACCATCGCAATCGTGTTCCTGCGCAATCAAGTCAGATCCATCCAAAGATTGGCCGCCGCTGCGGACCATTTCGGTCGCGGCCAAGATGTCGTTGATTTCAAGCCCACAGGCGCCACGGAAGTTCGGCAAGCCGCGGACGCCTTCCTGAAGATGAGGGATCGGATCCAACGTCAAATCGAACAAAGAACACTATTGTTGGCAGGAGTGAGCCATGATCTCAAAACGCCGTTGACCCGAATGCGTCTCGAGCTTGAAATGATGGGGCAACCTCAAGAGACCGAGGCGATGCGCAGCGACATTGCCGAGATGGAACATATGCTGGACGAATATTTGACGTTCAGCCGCGGCCAGGGAGCCGAGGCTCCATCCGAAATCGATCTTGGCCCACTCACGGCAGATATTGTTCAAGGGTTTGCCCGCAGCGGTCAGGAGGTGGGCGTTTCATCGGCCCATGGATTGATCGCGTCCGTACGCCGAAATGCAATAAAGCGATGCATAACAAACCTAATCGAAAACGCGCTCCGCTATGGGGAAAAAGCAGCGGTCAGATGCGAGCGGGATGAAGAATCCATTCGCATCGTCGTGGACGACGACGGTCCAGGCATCCCCGAAACCCAGATTGAAGAGGCCTTCAAACCCTTTGCCCGCCTTGACACAGGAAGGAATTTGGACGCAGGCGGTGTTGGCTTGGGGCTCGCCATTGCCCGCGATGTGGCCCGCGGCCATGGTGGTGACATCAAACTGGGCCGCAGCCCGTGGGGAGGTCTGCGCGCTACCTTGGTTTTGCCGGTTTAGGCTCTCCGGGCCGAACAACGCCACCAAGCCCATTTATCCGCAAAGGGATGAAATGCGCCATCAAGATGGCCCAGTACAAAGCGCGGCCTCTAGCCGATAGCAACTGCTTAGTTCGAAGTTGTCTTGGATTAAAAAATGGCCCCGGCAGGGTGTGGGGGAAAGGGGGCGCGCCGGGGCCAATTCATACTATCTGCGCTTGGGGGAATAAGCGCATGTCTCGGTTTAATAATCGAACCTTATCTCAGCCTTAAGTGGTTTTGATTCCTGTGAATAAATCCTTAATCGGCAGCAATCGTCACAAAAGCGTGTTTGCAGTCATTTAGTGGTAGGTATTTGGGCTGCTGTCGAGATCGGAGTCCGAGGGAGAGGGACCTTCAAAACGCGCGGGCTTTATTGACCGTGGGACCCGTTCTGCCCACTCGCCCACACGGCGCAATTGGCGATCCAAATGAGCCATTGTGCGAGCCAGCCCGGCATCATCATCCTCGAGCCACACGAACAAGGTTGATGTCCACACCGAACCGACAATTCGGATGCCGACGGCTCCACGCACTCCCGAAGAATCGATCCCGCAACTCTCCAAAATCATCCGCATCGAAGACAGGAGATGTGGACGCAGTTGAAACAGAGTGAATGGGTCCCGCTTGAGGTGATTGGCGATAGCACCAATACCTCCCTTCATGTCATCCAATGCCTCCAATGTCAGCATGATGGCATCAAACAGTCGGTCCCGGATCGTACCTTCCATGCCGGTCCCTTCCAGTTCCGTGAGCGTGCGATCGCGCATCTGGTCGAGCAACGCCTCCAATATCTCTGTCTTCGAAGAGCCAACCTGAAAGACATCTTTGAGCGAAACCCCAGCCCGCTCGCATACGGCCGAAAGTGAAACATTGCGCCAGCCGATTTCCTGCGCCATCTCCAGCGCGGCGTGAATGACCTGATCCTTGCTCATCTCTATTCCGTCAGTGCAAATTCTCGTTTTTCAGAACGGATTCTATAGCTACCGAGCTATCCTTGGTTTAGCTCTATTGAGCGCCGGTGCGCAGCGTCGACAGCGCTTCCCACAAGGGCCTTGAACTGGTTTTTCCCCATCAACACATCCAAAGCTGCCGCTGTGGTTCCATGAGGGCTTGTTACCTGCTCACGAAGGTCGGACGGTGACAGCTCGCTTTGCTCGGCGAGCTGAGAAGCTCCGACGAGAGTATGAATAGCAAGTTTCGTGGCAATTTCATCCGGCAAGCCAAGTGTCCGTCCGGCTTCAACCAACGCTTCGATAAACAGAAAAACATAGGCTGGCCCACTTCCCGACAAAGCGGTCACAGCATCCATGTGCTCTTCTTTGTCCAATCGAACCGACTGACCAACAGCGTTCAACAAAGTTTCCGCAATTCCGATATGCGCCTCGTGTACTTCGGGAGGAGAGAAGAAGGCCGTAATGCCGGATCCAATAGTTGCCGGCGTGTTAGGCATCGTTCGGATGACGGACGCTGCCGGAGCGTCCAACATGCGCCTCAGCCGCGCAACGGACAAACCTGCAGCAATTGACAAAAACAGGGCATTGCCGCGCGCCAAAACAGAAAGGTCGGCGACAGTATCGGCCATCACTTGCGGCTTGACGGCGAGAACGACGATGTCGGGAGACGCGCTTAACAAGTCGCTCGCGTTCTCGGCCCAAGTCAGTTGTCGATAATCGGCGATGATTTGCTTCAGTTCATCGCTTGGTGCGGGTTCAGCGATTCCCACCTGGCGATCTTGAACCACGCCCGTTCGCAACCAGCCCTTCAGAAGCGCGGCGCCCATTTTTCCCGCCCCGACAAGCAATAGCCGCGTGTCAGGGGAAAGCGACGTCACGCCTCGCCCATCGTTTCAAACAAAGCGGCAGCCAGCGCATCCTGAGCCGACCGTCCGGCCCAAATCAGATACTGAAATGCCGGGTAAAAGCGATCACTCGAAGCGAGCGCAAGAGACAATAACTCTTCGCATTGTTCCGGAGTCGCACGCGCGCCACCATGAAGCATAAGCCCATATCTGAATAGAATGACGCCTTCGTCCGCCCACAAATCAAAGTGGCCCAGAAAAAGCTGTTCATTGATCAGCGTAAGGAGTTCAAATAGTGCGCCCCGCTTTGCATCAGGAATCTTAATGTCAATTTCTGCCGCGACATGCACTGCTTCCAAATCTTCGCGCCAGTTCACCGCAACCGGATATTCGGACCAAATCCCGGACAAGACGATATCGATTTCATCTTCGCCTGTACGATCGAACGCCCAGTTTTGCGCGGCGGCAACTGTTTCAAAAATGTCGAGGGGATTAGAAGATTCGTGAGGTTCTGCGGTGATTAAGGCCATCGTCGCCTCCTTTACGGTCAAATGCAGATACGTCGCGTTGCGCGATACAACTCGATTGAATTCAGAATCGAATTCAGATGATAGTGCAAAAACAATGCGAAGCGTCGCTATCTAGTTGCACCCCATTAACTATAATTTGTGAAAATCTACCTCTTTCAGCTCCTTTCGTTCCGGACGCCTTTAGGGCGCATTGTTGCAGGTAACCAGCTAATGATGTCCTAAAATTGACTTGCGCGCGCACAAAATCTTGATGATTAGGCCAACTCAATTTGTCGCTGACTCGTATGGCTCTTTTGTGACTTGCGTCTTGGTCGAAAAATTCAACCAAAAGTAGGTTTTGGTCAGCACTCGGTTTAATCCTGTTCAGGCTTCAGAGCCTCCTCAATCTCCGCGATACGCCGTGCCAGTTCTTCATTTTCCTGTCGGGCCTTTTGCGCCATCAGGCGCACCGCTTCGAATTCCTCCCGGGGGACGAAATCGAAATCGGCCATAATCTTTTCCAGTTGGTGCCGAATCTGTGTTTCGGCTTCTTCGCGCACGCCTTGCGCTGCAGACATGGCGGAAGTGAGCAGCTGGGTCAGATCGTCCAGCAACCGATTTTGACCTTGCATGGGAACACCCTTTCTTGGCCCCACTTTATCCCCGTCTTTGGAAATAGGCCATTCGCAGCAATGCCGCAAGCCCTCTTCACGATGCCCCCAATTGCAGCATGGATAATCGTTTGCGCCAATCCGAACCGCACGAAGGTGCGAGGATCGACAGCATACTGTTTGGGCACGGAATTTAGTACTGCCCCGCAAGTCTAACCTTCGCCTGTGTCCTGTGCCAATCAACACTCTGTTTGAATTGCACGCCCCATTGGACTACATGGGATGGAAAACGGCATCTTGATGCTAGGGAGAAGTGTGAATGTCTGCAGAACTTGCCCCCGATCTTATCCTGGCGGCCATTCCATATCCTCAGATCGGGTCAGTGGCGTTTAGCATCCCTATTCCTTTTACGGACATCAAATTTGATATCCGCTGGTATGCGTTGTCTTACATCGCCGGACTTATTTTGGGCTGGCAGTACATCCAATGGCTGCTACGTCAAAACCGGATTTGGCCGGCCGACAACAAAGGCAGCACCATCAAACCAGCGACCGCTGACAATATTGATGATTTCCTGATCTGGGTCACTCTCGGCGTCATTGTCGGTGGACGGCTCGGCTATGTTTTCTTCTACCAACCAAGCATACTGATCGAGGACCCATTGGGTCTATTCAAAGTCTGGACGGGAGGCATGTCGTTCCACGGCGGTCTGATCGGTGTAACCCTTGCCGGCTATATATTCTGTCGGCGGAATAAGTTGGACTTCTTGAAAATGGGGGATCTCGCAGCAGCCGCGGTTCCCATCGGATTGTTCTTTGGGCGAATCGCAAACTTCATCAACGGTGAACTGTGGGGCAAACAATCGGACGTTCCTTGGGCCATGGTTTTTCCAGGTGCTGGCGAACTGCCCCGTCACCCAAGCCAACTTTATGAAGCCGCCTTGGAAGGCCTCGTTCTCTTTCTTGTGTTGTGGCTCGCCACTAACCGCTACGGCCTGCTGAGCCGGCCGGGCTTCGTAACGGGTCTTTTCGTTGCCGGTTACGGCGTAGCGCGCATCATTGTAGAGTTCTTCCGCGAACCCGACGCCCATATCGGCTATCTGACGGGCGGCATCATCACAATGGGGATGGTGCTCTCTTTGCCCATGGTTCTTGTCGGCGCAGCGCTGATTTGGCGCACGTTTGACAGCGCACCCAAATGGCTGAAAGAACCGTTCGGCTCGCGGGCCACAAAGTAAATCACTCCGTTTTGCGGATAGTCTGTCGATTCTCAGCGTATGGAATTGGATCCACACCATTTATTTCAGAAAACTTTTGTGCCACGCTCGCTAAAAGAGCCAATAAAGCAATTGCACAGGGAGTAGATGATGAAAGCCGCCGTTCTGAGAGAGGTCGGGCAACCGCTGACGATCGAGGAGATTTCCCATTCCAAGCCGGGACCCCGTGAAGTCCTTGTGCGAACCGCATTCGCGGGCATCTGTCATTCGGATCTGCACTTTCAAAATGGTTCTTACCCGTGTCCGTTACCAATTGTCCTCGGTCACGAATCCGCTGGCATTGTGGAAGAAGTCGGCAGCGACGTGACCTATGTGAAGCCCGGAGATCATGTGGTGACCTGCCTGTCCGCTTTTTGCGGCCACTGCGAACATTGCCTCACCGGCCATGCTTCCCTTTGTCAGAACCCGGAACTTAATCGCAAGGAAGACCAGGGCTCCAGACTCGCGAGCAAAGGTGAAGCGGTAAATCAATTTGCCCATTTGAGTTCCTACGCGGAAAAAATGCTGATTCACGAACACGCGCTGGTCAAAATCCGAGATGACATGCCACTTGATCGGGCAACGCTCGTGGGCTGCGGGGTAACCACTGGTCTGGGCGCCGTCTTTCATACAGCCAGCGTCGCACCTGGGGAAACCATGGCGGTCATCGGATGCGGAGGCATCGGCCTCTCCTGCGTCAATGGCGGCGCCATCGCGGGAGCCGGACGCATAATTGCCATCGACCGCGTACAATCTAAATTGGAACTCGCCAAAGAGTTCGGCGCTACCGACATCATCAACGCCTCTAACCTCGATCCCGTTGGCGAAGTCATGGAATTGACAGGTGGCGGTGTTCATCACGCCTTTGAAGCGATAGGACTGAAGGTAACCGCAGAACAGGCCTTCAAGATGCTTAAGCGGGGAGGCACCGCAACGATCATCGGCATGATCCCCGTGGGTCAGAACCTCGAATTGCATGGAGCTGAGTTCTTGGCAGAAAAGAAGATCCAAGGTTCGCTGATGGGCTCAAACCGGTTCCGGGTGGATATGCCGCGATTCATCGATTTTTACATGGGCGGCAAACTTCACCTGGACCGCATGATTGCAGACAAGCTGAAACTTGAACAAATCAATGAAGGGTTCGCCGCTTTTGAATCCGGCGAAGTCACGCGCAATCTCATTGAATTCGAACACTAAGTCCGAACAAGCCGCCGGGAGCGGAGTCTCAGGCGACTCTCCGCTGCTCGATCACATCCGCCGTCAGATCCGCGCGACCGGACCTCTGACTGTCTCTGAGTTCATGTCCTTGGCTCTCTATGATCCTCAGTTCGGATACTACCGCCGAACCAGAGCGATCGGCAAAGATGGTGATTTCGTCACTGCCCCGGAAATCTCTCAGATGTTCGGCGAGCTGATCGGCGTGTGGTGCTACCAGTGCTGGCTGCAATTGGGCAGCCCTTCCCCCTTCAATCTTATTGAACTTGGACCGGGGCGCGGGACGCTGATGGCGGATATCCTGCGAACGACACGCCGTTGGGAGGAATTTTCCGGTGCAGCCCAGATTCAGCTTGTTGAAGTCAACGCTGCTCTGAAAGACCAGCAGGAAACTCTCTTAACCGGACATAAGATCTGTTGGTACGAAGATGTTACCATGCTCCCCGAGGGGCCTTTTGTACTGATCGCGAACGAATTTTTTGACTGCCTGCCCGTTCGCCAGTTCGTGAAGTCATTGTCTGGATGGCGGGAACGACTTGTCGGGATGGACCAAACGGACACACTCACTTTCGCTCTTTCCGAGCCCATTCCCTCCGCTCACGAATTACTGCCCGCCTCGGCCATGCATGCCGACGACGGAGCGTTTTTTGAGGTCAACCCAACAGCAACCAGCCTTTGCACTGAGATTGCCCGCCGCGCCGGGCGCGATCAGGGTGCTGCGCTCATTATAGATTATGGGTATACGGAGAACACCGGTGGAGAAACGCTTCAAGCATTGAAAGATCACAAATATGCAGATCCCCTCACAAATCCCGGCTCTGCAGATTTAACCGCCCATGTGAACTTCGGCGCTCTTGCCCGCGCGGCCGCATTGGAGAGCACCCAAGTCACCGGCCCTGTTGGCCAGGGACAATTCCTGGTTACGCTTGGCATCGACGCCCGGGCCGAACGATTGAGTGCCCACGCCACGCCGGAGCAAGCCGAAGCGATTCGTGCGGCGCTCCACCGCCTGACGAGCAACGAGCAGATGGGAAACCTCTTCAAAGTACTGGCCATCACCTCCAGAGATTTCGGCCCTGTGGCCGGCTTTCACTCTTGAACAATACCGAACTGTGTCTAGATGGATCTAAGGGAGGACGAAATGTTTAGACTGGCAACCCTGCCCCTCATCGCCTTTCTCATCGGCTGCGGCGAAGCTGGTCCGCCCGAGACAAACGGCGCAGCGGAAAGGGACCTAAATGTGTCCGACTGTCCCGTCATCGAAAGCACGAATTGGAAGGCTTGGATCAACGCCATGCCCGGACCGGACGGCCCGCGCCTTCATGTGACGGGAGATGTGACACTGCCGACACCCGGTTATACAGCCGCTTGGACCCTCGGGCCCACGGACAGAGCCATGCCGCCGGGTCAAACGCTCAATTTAGCATTCGCAGCGCCCACTGATATGGTCGCGCAAGTCTTGACCACGCAAGAAATCGCCTACGAAGGCGAGGCTGTTTACTCCACTTACCGCGTTATTCGCGTGGTGTGCGGCGAGACCCTGTTGGCCGAAATCACGGACATTGAGACGGCGCAATAGTGTTCATGCCCGCTGCCAAAGGCTCTGAACTTTTATCTGAAATCCCCAACATCACCCACGGTTTCTTCTCGCGCTTGGGCGGTGTGTCAGAGGGGATCTATGCCTCCCTCAATTGCGGCTTCGGTTCCGACGACAGTACGGAGCACGTGATCGAAAATCGGGCGCGGGTTGCGGCCGAGTTGGGGGTAACACCGCAATCCCTTCTGACCGTCTACCAGATCCACTCCCCCAACGTCGTGACGGTCACCTCGCCATGGAACCGCGACGACGCCCCTGAGGCCGATGCGATGGTCACGAACACGCCCGGTATCGCGTTAGGGATATTGGCCGCGGACTGCGGACCGGTCCTGTTCGCGGATGCCGAAGCGGGCGTCATCGGCGCATCCCACGCCGGTTGGAAAGGAGCATTCGGCGGTGTCCTGGGCCATACATTGGACGAGATGGAACGCCTCGGAGCCAAGCGAAACCGGATTTCCGCGGCCATTGGCCCTTGCATTTCTCAACAGAATTACGAGGTGGGTCCTGAATTCAAAGAGCGCTTCATCGAACAAGATCCCCTCTGGCGCCGGTTTTTTGTAGAATCGCCTATGTCCGAATCATCTGATCGGAGCTATTTCGATCTGCCGGGATTTATCGCAGCCCGTCTTGCTGACTCGGGTGTGGAACAAGTGGAGCGTCTAAACGTCTGTACCTATGCAGATGAAACCTTCTTTTCATACCGGCGAACGACCCACCGGGGTGAAGCGGATTATGGGCGCAATATTTCCGCAATCGCACTCAACGCATAGCTTGCTCGTTGCGGGACTTCTGAGCCTCGCCGCCTGTACCCCGGTGCCTCTCCCCTTTAAGGGCGCCGATCAAAACTGGGAGATCATAGGATCCATCACCGCGCGGGCGAATGTTGCCGTTGCACCTATCGAAGGGCTACCGGCCCCCCTCAATCAACAGATTGCCGATCGGGTCGCCGAAGCGGCACGTCAACGCGATGTCGCCGTCACCTCGATAGGGTTCAGCCAGGCTCACGGCTGGCTCCGGGGGAAGGCCGCAGCCGACCCCAATGGCAAAGAGATCGAGATAGAGTGGACCATGTCGGATGCCGAGGGCGTTCTGCTGGATCAGTTCTCTACGACCACCCCAATCTTTGCGCCCACCGCCAACGACCCCTGGCTGCGATTCGCGAACAGCGACTATGCGCCGGCGGTGGGCACGATTGCATCGCGCATGTCGGCGGTGTTTGAAACAGGCGCTTCACCGCCTCTGCCTGCCTTAACGGAGACAACCAACAACGCAGGCGCCGCATCCACAGCCGCCGACGCCTCACAACCCCCTTACCGTGTGCATATCTCAGCCATAACAGGCGCGCCGGGAGACGGATCCGTCTCTCTTAAAGAGGCCCTGGGAACCATCTTGACCGATCCACGGCTGATCGTACCGATAACACTGGCGAACGCGCCCAGCGCATCCAGTTATTTGATTGATGCACAGATTAATCTCAGGCCCAAGACGCCGGAGACCCAGTCCATTAGACTAAACTGGCGCCTGCTCTCGCCTTCAGGCGAGGTGCTGGGCAACGTGGCTCAACAGAACGATATTCCCACAGGCAGTCTGAACGGCCCGTGGAACGAGATCGCGTTTTTCGCCGCCGAAGCAGCAGCGGAAGGACTGGTTAATCTCCTTATGCTATTGGAGCCTGTGCCAAATTCAACACAGGCCACACCCTAGTTTGCGAACTCACAGGATCCCGCCCAGCTGGCGGACGAATGGCGAATTCCAGCGTTTACAGGTTCGCAGACTGTTGTTAGAAGGCCCCTGTCGGTTGTTCATAAAACCTTTAAACATGGTTGGAGTGTTCGAGCGGCGATAGGCGCCCTCTTCCAAACTCAGTCGTTTCAGTATGCGAGGGGATGCGGGTTATGAAGCTTCTTACATGTAACGGCAACAGGCCTCTGGCCGAAGCGATCGCAAAGTATCTGCAAAAGCCGATGACGCAAGCAGATGTTCGTACGTTTGCGGACAAAGAAATCTTTGTAGAGATCGAAGAAAATGTGCGCGGCGAAGATTGCTTCGTCATTCAATCCACATCCTATCCGGTAAACGACAATCTGATGGAGCTCCTGATTTGTATCGATGCTCTGTATCGGGCATCGGCGAAACGGATCACAGCTGTCATTCCTTATTTTGGCTATGCGCGGCAGGATCGCAAAACCGCGCCGCGGACCCCCATATCTGCAAAGCTGGTGGCCAATCTCATCACAACGGCCCGGGCCAATCGCGTTCTCACGCTGGATTTGCACGCGGGCGCGATCCAAGGCTTCTTCGACATGCCGACGGACAACCTCTACGCCACACCCGTCATGGAACGTGATATCCGCGAAAACGTCGCCGATCTGGAGAACATCATGTTTGTATCGCCCGACGTGGGCGGCGTGGTGCGAACGCGTGCGCTGGCAAAACGTTTTGAAGCGCAGATTGCCATCGTCGATAAGCGGCGAGAACGGGCCGGCGAAAGCGAAGTCATGAACATTATCGGTGATGTGGAGGGGCGCACCTGTATCCTGTTTGACGACATTGTGGATTCCGGGGGCACCATTTGCAACGCAGCCCAGGCGCTTCTCGATAAAGGCGCGAGTGAAGTGCACGCCTATGCTACCCACGGGGTCCTGTCGGGGAATGCCATTGAGCGGATTACAAACTCTGCCCTCAAACAAATGGTCATTACGGACTCGATCCGGGCAAACGGTGCCGTCGAGAAAGCACCGAATATCCGGCAAGTGACGATCGCACCGTTGATGGGAGAAGCCATCCGCCGAATTGGTCATTCCGAGTCCGTTTCGAGCCTGTTCAACTAGACCTGCCGTGCGCGCGCCCCCTTCGAGAGAAGAGCTATTGAGGCTCCTTCCCAAACATCGCGGTCTAACGCCGGAAGCGCCCCCGGGCGTAGCGCCCATCGTTCCGACAGAGGGACAAGAATCCGTATGGGATTATCCCCGGCCCCCGAGAGTGGAACTCAGCAGGCGCAAGGCCGAGATCTATTTTGCGGGCACTTTGATCGCGGAAAGCACCAAGTGCTTGCGCGTGTTGGAAACGGCCGGTGCTCCTGTCTATATGTTCCCCCCGGAAGACATTGAGCCGGGTGTTCTTTCAAAGACGGACGAATGGTCCATCTGCGAATGGAAAGGCGTGGCGTTCTATTTCGACGTGAAGGTAGGTCGCAACATTGAGGAAAAGGCCGCATGGGCCTATCCCGAGCCCATTGATGATCTGGGACAAGATTATACCCGTCTCGCAAACTACGTTGCCTTCTATCCAAGCCGCATGGACAAGTGCCTCTTGGACGGCGAACGGGTCCGCCCCCAACCCGGCGGCTTTTACGGCGGGTGGGTGACGGACGACGTGGTTGGCCCGATTAAAGGGGAACCGGGGTCACAGGGGTGGTAAACGCCTAGTTCAAGCTCCGCCAATTGCCGTGAAAGCCGAATGGCACACGGGTCGGAAGCTTCACTCGGGCGATCGGCCCCTTGGAAATATCGTTCGTATCCAGCACAACAAAGTCGGAAAGATTGTCTTCGGCATTGTAGTCAAGCGTGACGACGTACCCGTCCCCTTCTTCAGCACTTTGATTGCGCGGCACAAATACCGGCTCGATTACAGAGTGCCCCACACCGGGCTGCCATTCTTTGGTCTGACCGCTGTTCAAATCCAGATGCACGATCGTATCCGCCGAATTGCCCTTTTCTTCTTCTCGCTTGATTGTCGCATAGAAACCTTGCGTGTATTTGAGTCCGGCAAAACGCTCATCGAGACGCGGAAACTCGCCTGGCACGTCGGATAGAACCTCTTCGGTGTAGTCCGACGTGTTGCTGCTCAGATCAAACGTCCAACGCACGATCTTCGCTTGCTCAGTGCTCAAATCCGCAGGTGGACGGCTGCCATCCGCATCCGGAAAGAGAGGCACGCGAGAGTATTTGGCCAAATCGGCGATAACTTTCGTCTTGCCGTTTTCGTGGATCGTATACGCGTTCATAGGATGATAGACGTAGCACGGCTCCCCTTCGAACCATCGAATGGTTTCTGTACTGTCGTTCCGGCCCATAATTCCAATCATTGTCGAAACCTGAGGGTCCCACGCAATGGTGGGACCGCCCTTGGTAATCCGCTCGACATCAATTGTGGCCGGAAAGATGGGGAAGATGACGTGTTCATCGGTGGTAATAAAGTCATGGACCATACTGGCATAGGGCGCCGTGAAGACTTCGGACCGGGTTACATTGCCGTCTGCGTCAACCACCCCGTAGGAGATATCAGGCGTACCCGGACCCGTTGCCATGTAACCAAAGAACAACATTTCGCCGGTCTGCGGATCGATCTTGGGGTGCGCAGTGAACGGATACTCATATTTGCCTTCAAAGGTGTACGAACCTTGAGTCTCAAGAGTGTCACCGTCCATCAAAACGGGTGAATTGCCCTCATCAATGGCGTAAAGCTTCCCGCCATGCCACACAATGTTGGTGTTGGCCACGTTCCGCTTGATGTTCTCGGCCCCCGCAACACCTGGGTCCTGAAAGCCTGTTCCCACGAGACGCTGACCGGCTTCCCGCTGGGCTACATATTGGTCCGTACGCACCCAACGATTTTTGTAGCTGGCCTTACCGTCTTCAACACGAATCGCATGAACCATCCCCTCGCCAAGGAACCAGTGGTGATCGTTGCCGAGCGGCGGATACATGGGGTTGGGACCATTCCGGTAGAGAACGCCCGCCATATCATTTGGAAGCTCACCTTCGATGATGAGTTCAGGGGCATCGCACTCCGCCATAACCGGCGCGAAGTTGCCTTGCAGGAACGAATTTTTGGGAAAAGGTTTGGACATGATCGCCACTCGCTTTGAGGTGTCGCAGTAAAAAAGAACGAAATACTGCGTTGATAAGATTTCAATAACGCTGTTATGAATATGCGTCAAGAGAAATCTTTTGTTGTGCGGCGGCCATCAAAAAAGGCACAAAGCCAACGAAAACAACGAACACGATTAGAAGTTCATGTCTGAAACCCTGCCCAAAAAACGCGGACGCCCTCTTCTCAATGCTGAAGACCGCCGCATCGAAATCCTCGATTGCGCGGTGGAGATGATCGCAGAGGGTGGACTGCCTGCCCTGTCCTTGCGCAAGCTTGCGTCCGCGGCCGGCACAACGACCATGTCCATTTATACCCTGTTCGGTTCAAAGGAGGGACTCGCCCATGCTCTGTATCAAGAAGGGTTCCACCGATTGGTCGACTATCAACAAAAGGCAAAAAAGGATCCCCACCCCCTTGCCTGGGTTGGCAATCTCGGAAACGCCTACCGGCGGTTCGCTCGAGAGAACCCGGCCTATTATTCGCTGATGATCAACGCCACAATGCCGCTGCCTGAAAGCCATGATGCCGAAGTGGCTGAGCCCATCGCCCGGCGAATTTCGACTGAAGCCGCCTACCGCGAGTTAATGAGCGCCATCGATCTGTGTCAAGATGAAGGGTTTGTCAATCCCGCGTACTCATCCAAGCAGATCGCCGATGCCCTCTGGGCCATCGTACACGGACTATGCAGCCTTGAATTGGCGGGCTATTGCTCCAGCGAACAAGAAGCCGATGAACGCTTTGAGGTTGGCTCTAGCGCAGTGTTGCGTGGATTTCTGACGGAGAAAGGGAAAAACGCGGCGTTGCGAATTTCATGAAGCCAAGAACAGGAAAAGTGCCTTCCCTTGAAAGGCACCCCGCGATTTACCTAACGTGCCCTCATTTGGTTTGGGGCTTCTTATGGGATCCTTACTAACGAGACGACTCACCGCGCTCAAGCAAAGGTTAACAAAGAGTTAATCTCGCACCTGTACCCGGAGTGAGGCCCCAAGCCTTGAAAATCAAACGCCAAGTCCCAACTCAAGTCACAAGAGAGCGGAGCGCTCTCTCAACATAAACGTCGCGAGGGAGTCTCGGACATGACTTACGATTATCTCGCCTTTGTCGGGCGATTTCAGCCTTTTCATCTCGGACACAAGCAAGTCGTTGATGCGGCTCTGGAAACCGCCGGCACGGTTATCTTGCTGATCGGCTCCGCCAATGTGGCCCGCTCTCAGCGCAATCCCTTCACCTATGAAGAGCGCGCGGCCATGATCAATGCGATCTACCGCCACGAAATCGCGACCAAAAAACTGGTTTTGCGGCCCATAGATGACTTTACCTACAACGACATGGCTTGGACCTCCGCCGTTCAACGCCAGGTCACCGACGTGGTCCGTGAGCTCGAAAATCCGGGGGACGCATCTGAGGATATCAGCCAGACCAGAATCGGCCTCACCGGCTTCGGAAAGGACGGCAGCAGCTTTTACTTAAAGATGTTTCCCGAGTGGGGAAATCTCGATGTGAAGCCGAAGTTTGGCGTTTTAAGTTCAACCGATATCCGAGAAGACTATTTCCGAGGGAACCCGTCACTGCCCCATGATGCGTGTCCGGAACCGGTGATCGAGTTTCTGCAAGGTTTCAGAGAAACCGAAGCCTTTGATCAGCTGGTCCGGGAGGCAAACTTCGTCAAAGACTACCGGGCAAAGTGGGCCGCGGCCCCCTTCCCTCCCACATTCGTCACCGTCGACGCGGTCGTGGTCCAAAGCGGCCACGTGCTCCTTGTGACGCGGGGCCAAGATCCCGGCGCCGGATTGCTGGCGCTGCCGGGTGGCTTTGTAGACGGCGATGAAAAACTACGCAACGCGGCCATCCGGGAACTGAAAGAAGAAACCCAGATCGCAGACCAAAAGGGCCCCATTCCGCCGGCCATGCTCGGATCGTTCATTGAGGACCGGGAAACCCGAGTCTTTGACGATCCCTATCGCTCCGCCCGCGGACGCACCATCACCCATGCATTCTTGTTCCGCTTGCCGGACCGTGATGCACTTTTCAAAGTCAAGGGGAGTGATGACGCCGCCCACGCTCAATGGTACCGGCTCGGCGATCTCGATCCGCGACATTTTTTCGACGATCACTGGTTCATCCTCCAAGAAATGACTGGAATATAAGTATTGTGCGCCTAAGGAGTTTAGGCAGCGCCCATGGACAGAGGAGGTCTGTTATGTCTCTTATTCTGAACACCGACAGTTACAAAACTTCTCACTATCTCCAATACCCCCCGGACACGCAGGGAATTTCCGCTTACATTGAAGCGCGGACGGGCGGAACGTATGACTCAGTCCTGTTCTTCGGCTTGCAGATGTTCTTGAAGGAGTATCTATCCAGACCCATCACAAAAGAAGATGTCGACGAGGCGCAGGAGATCATCACGGCCCACGGAATGCCGTTCAACGAAGCGGACTGGCAACTGTTAGTCGACGAGTTGGGCGGGATTTTGCCGCTCGAGATTGAAGCCTTAGCCGAGGGAACCATAGCGCCCGCAGGCGTTCCGCTTGTCCAAGTCCGCAACACTGATCCCCGGTTTTTCTGGCTCCCCACATATATCGAGACCGCCCTCCTGAGAGCGGTGTGGTACCCGACAACCGTCGCGACCGTGTCTTGGCATGTGAAACAGACAATCGCCGCAGCACTGGAGCGATCCTGCGACACACCCGGCGACATTCTCCCAACGCGGCTCCAAGACTTCGGCGCCCGGGGAACCGGCGCCTTGGAACAGGCGGGAATCGGCGGGACCGCCCATCTTGTGAATTTTCAAGGCACCGATACGATCGCGGGTCTGCTCGATGCGCGCAAGTATTACGGCGAGGCCATGGCGGGCTTTTCTATTCCGGCGGCGGAGCATTCCACCATAACTGCCTGGGGAGAAGACCGAGAGACTGACGCCTACCGAAACATGGTCGATCAGTTCGGTGGGCCGGGTAAATTGGTGGCCGTCGTCTCCGACTCTTATGACCTTTACAACGCCGTAGATAAGATCTGGGGGCAAACATTAAAGGAAAAAGTGCAGACGTGCGGCGGCACAGTTGTGGTGCGTCCCGACAGCGGCGATCCCACGGAGGTTCCCATCAGGACGATCGAAAAACTGGGCGATCACTTCGGCTTCGCAACAAACAAAAAGGGCTTCAAGGTGTTGGCGCCCTGCATTCGGGTCATTCAGGGTGACGGCGTCACACCTCAAACGATCGCAGTTATTCTTGACGGGCTCCTGGACAGGGGTTGGTCAGCAGAGAACCTCGCCTTCGGCATGGGCGGCGGGCTCCTTCAAAAGGTCGACCGGGACACGCTTCGCTTTGCGATGAAGGCAAATGCCCGCTTGGACGAGGGCGGGAATTGGATCGGCGTCAATAAAGCTCCAAAGACAGATCCGGGCAAAGCATCGAAGCGGGGCCGCCAAGCCGTCATCCGAAGCGGAACGACGCTGACCGCCGCGCCAATTGAAGAGTTAGGGTCGAACGCCAACCAAATGACACCTGTCTGGCGCGACGGAGAATTGCTCGTCGATCATTCGTTCGCGGAAATCCGTGACCGCTCCGAGGCGAAGCTGACCTGGTAGCCAAAGCGGATTGCAATCGACACAAAGTTGATGTTGACTTCGCGTATCAGATCAAGCGAGGCACCAATGAACGCCTTCACGAACCTGCCAACAGAAATGCCGGTGCGCGAGAACCTCACGAGCGCTTACCGGGACCTGTGGGACTGGATTGCAGGACCGGGCAACTGGTGGACCGGTGCCGAACGGGTGGCGATCGCAGCCGAGGCACGTGGTGCCCGCGACTGCGAATTCTGCGCCGTGCGAAAAGAAGCCCTAAGCCCGTCCATGACGGAAGGCACCCACACGACCGTCCAAGACATTCTCTCCGAACATATGGTCGATGCGGTGCACCGGATCGCAACGGACGCGACCCGGATCACGCAAAGCTGGATCGAAGAGACCTTCTCGGGCGACTTGACGGACGCGCACTATGTAGAGCTTTTAGGCATCACCGTACTTGTGATTTCGGTGGACCAGTTCTACCGGGCACTGAGCATCCCACTTGAGCCCCTACCCGAGCCACGCGAAGGTGAACCGTCCCGGTACCGCCCATCAACCGCAGAATCGGGAGTGGGATACATTCCTATGATACCTGCAGATCTGCTGGTCGGCGATGAGGCCGATCTTGCGGCAGGACCGAATACACCGAACGTCGTCCGCGCCATGAGCCTCGTCCCGGACTGTGTGCGGCAGATGCAAAACGTGTCCGCTGCGCAATACTTGCCGGTCAAACAAATTGCAACGCTCAACATGGATGTGGGACGCGCATTGGACCGGGCACAAATTGAATTGGTCGCCGCAAGGGTCTCTTCCATCAACGAGTGCTTTTACTGAACGTCTTCTCATTCGCTGATGCTCCGTGCGAGCTCAGAAACGAATAAGCAGGACGTCGATCTCAGGGCCGTCATGGGCCAAGCCGAAGGTGACGTTGGGGTAAAAGGCGGAGCGGAATTGGCCGCGTTTGCAGAGGCCACCGTGACGGGCGGCGACAATGCAATCACCACGACGCGAGAGGGCGTTTTGCGCGTTCTGGGACCGGAAGCAACAGTTGATGCCGCCGGTGTGATCGGCAACTTTGAACGCATGGTGCGTATCGCCGACGGTTCGGGCATCCCCTTGGACAAGCCGGTTGCTTTGGTTAGCGCGGACATTCGGGAAAAAATCGGGATCGATGAATTTGCTTCGTCTCGCAATACGCCCCCTGTGAGAGGCGTCCAAAGGGTCATCGGCCGCATTATGTCGAAGATGCTGCCACTGATGTTTAAACTCTTTGGCCCGGAGCGAGAGAAAAGAGATTCCTCCACAAACTGATCACCGGCGATCAGAGTGCGCGAACAGTACGGAGTAACATCTATGCGAATGCTTCTTCGGATCGCCGTCATCCCCATCCTCCTGATCGTCGGCGTTCTGGGCCTTTTTTTACTCGAGGCCCATTGGGAAATGCGCCAAATAAAGCCTACACTGCCAACGGCAAATCAAATCGAGGCGGCCGTATCGTCAGAGGATGGCCCTGTTTCCATCCGCTACATAAACACAGCTTCCCAGGCGAGTCCTGGTCGCCACATCATTCATCCCTCCTATGCGATCGAATGGCCCGACGGCCGCATACTTTTGATCGACGCCGGGATGGATGAAAGCGGAGCGCGCACGTTCGGCGCCACCATGGAGCGGTTCCTCTCGGCAGACCCTATTGAATTTCACGGATCGGCAGCTCAGCAGTTGGGTCCAGCAAGCGCGCGCGTCGAAGGCATAGGATTTACGCATTTGCACGTTGATCACACCGGCGGCATAGGAGAATTGTGTAATGACGACGAACCCGCCATCGCCGTTTTCCAAACTGAAGACCAGGCGGTGAGAACGAACTACACAACGACGCCCGGACAAACCCACATCCACGATGCGGACTGCACGAACGTTAGCGTGTTAAAAGACGGTCCAGTCCATCGTTTAGAGGGTTTTCCTGGGCTCATCGCGATCGCCGCCGGGGGTCATACGCCCGGCTCAACCGTCTTCGTCGCCCGCGTAAAGGAGAGTGTCTGGGTCCTGGCAGGCGACATCACACTAGCGTTGGACCACGTGCGCACAAACACCCCCAAGCCGGCTATATACAGCAGTCTTATCGTGCCCGAAGCTATGGAACGCATGGAAGAGCTGCGCCTTTGGCTTCGTGATCTAGAGAGAACGCAGAGCTATCGCATCATCATCTCGCACGACATCCAATCACTTCACGCAAGCGAGATGAAAAAGTTCTAGAAGGTGGCAATCGGCCGTGAATGGACATATATGCCAAGTGTTCGCTTTACCTCTTAGAAAGCAAGGCTCCGTTGAGCCAAAAAAATTGCTCACATTCTCTTGACATTAACCGCATCCCCGCCTAAATCGCGCGTTATTAGCACTCACAGTTGTTGAGTGCTAAACCTGTGGGAACGCCCGTCGGGCGGTCTCCAAAAACGGAAGGGGTTCGGCCGGTATTGCACGCAATGAGGTCTACTCCCTCAAATCAGATTGCACATTAACGGAAATTAGGAGGAGCTCCTTATGGCACTACGTCCTCTCCACGATCGTGTCCTCGTTCGTCGCATCGACGAAGACGAGAAGACCGCTGGAGGAATTATTATTCCTGACACAGCAAAAGAAAAGCCCATGGAAGGCGAAGTTATCGCCGTCGGTGAAGGCGCCAGAGACGAAGATGGCGACCGCATTCCGATGGATGTCAGCCAAGGCGACCGTATCCTGTTTGGCAAGTGGTCCGGGACCGAAGTCACCGTAGATGGCGAAGAACTCGTGATTATGAAAGAATCTGACATTCTCGGCATCATCACAGGCAAAGCAAAAGCTAAAAAGGCCGCATAACCAAGGAGGTATGCGGCTTTTTTTATGCCCAACAATCACTAAACAAATTTATCTGTACACATAAGGAGAGCACATATGGCTGCTAAAGAAGTCAAATTTGGCCGTACCGCTCAAGAGCTGATGCTGGACGGCGTCAACATCTTGGCTGACGCGGTGAAAGTGACCCTCGGCCCGAAGGGACGCAATGTCGTGATCGACAAGTCTTTCGGCGCCCCGCGCACTACAAAAGACGGCGTAACGGTTGCCAAAGAAATTGAACTTGAGGACAAGTTCCAGAACATGGGCGCACAGATGGTCCGTGAAGTTGCCAGCAAGACCAATGATGAGGCTGGCGACGGCACAACGACGGCTACTGTTCTGGCTCAGTCCATCGTCCAAGAAGGCGCCAAAGCTGTCGCCGCCGGCATGAACCCCATGGATTTGCGCCGCGGTGTCGACCTTGCCGTTCATGCCGTTGTTGCTGATCTGGAAAAGCGCTCGAAGAAGATCAAGTCGAACGACGAGATTTCGCAAGTGGGCACGATTTCCGCCAACGGCGAACGGGAAATCGGCGACATGATCGCTCAAGCAATGGAAAAAGTCGGCAACGAAGGTGTCATCACTGTCGAGGAAGCAAAGAGCCTTGAGAGTGAGCTTGAAGTTGTTGAGGGCATGCAATTCGACCGCGGGTATTTGTCCCCGTACTTCATTACCAATTCTGATAAGATGCTGGCCGAGTTGGAAGACCCTTACATTCTTCTCCACGAGAAGAAGCTTTCCAACTTGCAAGCCATGTTGCCGATCTTGGAGACCGTCGTTCAGGCCGGCCGTCCACTGATCATTATTGCCGAAGACGTTGAAGGCGAAGCGCTCGCGACCTTGGTCGTCAACAAGCTGCGGGGCGGCTTGAAAGTTGCTGCGGTGAAAGCCCCTGGCTTTGGCGACCGCCGCAAGGCCATGCTCGAAGACATTGCCATCCTCACCGGTGGTCAGGTGATCTCCGAGGATCTCGGTATCAAGCTTGAGAACGTCACCATCGACATGCTCGGCACCGCCAAGCGCGTGCGCATCACCAAAGATGACACGACAGTGGTGGACGGCTCCGGCAAGAAGAAAGAGATAGAAGGACGGGTAAGTCAGATCCGTGCACAAATCGAAGAGACGACATCCGACTACGATCGCGAGAAGCTGCAAGAGCGCTTGGCCAAACTGGCTGGCGGCGTTGCTGTAATCCGCGTCGGCGGCGCAACGGAAGTCGAAGTGAAAGAGCGCAAAGACCGCGTTGACGATGCTTTGAACGCCACGCGCGCAGCCGTGGAAGAAGGCATTGTCCCCGGTGGTGGGGTCGCCCTTCTTCACGCCACAAAGTCGATCGATAAACTGGAAGGCGAAAACGCCGATCAGAACGCCGGTGTCGCAATTGTACGCCGTGCACTGCAAGCGCCGATCCGCCAAATCGTCGAAAATGCAGGCGTCGAAGGCTCAATCGTCGTCGGCAAACTTCTTGAGCAAGCAAGCAAGACCCAAGGTTTCAATGCTCAGGCTGAGGAATATGTCGATATGGTGGAAGCCGGCATAATCGACCCGACAAAGGTTGTGCGTCACGCCCTTCAGGATGCTGCTTCTGTGGCCGGTCTTCTAATTACTACAGAAGCAATGGTCGCTGACGCGCCTGAAAAGAAAGACGGTGGTGCAATGCCCGCAATGCCTGACATGGGCGGAATGGGCGGCATGATGTAATCGTGCCATAATACAAAAACACCACACAATACAAAGACTTAAAGGGCCGTGTTAAGCGGCCCTTTTTCTTTTGGCGTCCCGGTCCGGGTAGCAATTGAAACAATTCACCGGCACGCTCCGTGTTGAAATTGGCAATCACCGCGCTCAGATACTTTGGGTCGAGTGTGAGTGACGACGGAGAACTGGACCATGAACGAGGCATACCTGACCGCGGCAGGATCATTTCTCCCCGGCGCCCCCGTCACAAACGAGGAAATGGGTCAATATATCGGCGTCATCGATGGTAAATCGGAACGCCTGGGCCGTCTCACCCTTCGCCAGAACAAGATTCGCACGCGCCACTATGCGCTCAATGCGGACGGCGTTCCCCTCTATACAAATGCTCAGTTGGCAAGCCACGCAATCAAGGATCTTGTCTCAAAGTCGGAATTGAGCCTAAGCGACATTGACTTTCTCGCCGCTTCGACCACCCAGGGCGACTTGATCGTTCCCGGTCATGCAAGCACAGTACACGGAGAGCTTGGCGTCGGCCCGATGGAAATCGCCAGCTTTCAGAGCGTATGCGCCAGCTCAATGATGGCCGCCAAAAGCGCGGTCTTGAATGTACGTGCAGATGACAAAAGAGCAGCCGTGGCCGTCGGATCTGAGTTTGCCAGCCGCTTCTTCCGTCCGGGCTTTTACCAAGACGCCCGTGAAGCCATTGCTCGTGACGATCATCGCATGGCTGCTGAATTCCTAAGATGGACACTCTCAGACGGCGCCGGCGCCGTCATCTTCGAGCCGAGACCAAATGATCGCCGACGATCGTTTAAGGTCGAGTGGATTAAACTCGTCTCACTTGCAGCCCAATTCGACGTGTGCATGTTTGCCGGCGCATCCGCAGATACTCGAATGGAGACAGAGGGTGTATGGAGCCACTATCCCTCCCCGATCGAAGCGGCCCGCAACGGCGCGGTGATGCTTTTGCAGGATATGGTCCTCTTGAAACGGATCATCAGAGCTTGGGTCGGCGAATACCTCAAACTTGTCGACGATGAGCACATCAATCCCCAAGCCATTGATTGGCTGCTGTGCCACTACTCTGCACATTCTCTTCGAACGGAAATCATATCAATTCTCGAAGGAACGGGCGGCATGATCGACGAAGAAAAATGGTTCACCAATCTACCGGAGAAGGGCAATACCGGGTCGGCGGCCCTCTTCATTATGCTGGACGAATTCATGGAGAAGGATCTCGCCAAGCCAGGCGACCAGATTCTCTGCGTCGTTCCTGAAAGCGGTCGAGCGATTGTCTCGTTTATGCTATTGACTGCTCAGTAAAAACGCCTGGAGGCGCCCCATGGCCGAAATCCATTCAATAACTCCTGATACAGACCGCCAATTCGTTCAGAAAACCCTGCGCGGTCTTGCCACCGCGTGGACGGACTTTGAAGGTCAATTGGAACGCGTTCCCATCATCGAGAAACTCAATCGCGGCAAGCTGCGGATTGAGGACTATCAGGCCCTGCTGCGAAATTTGCGGCAGCAGGTTGTCGACGGGGGGTGTTGGATTGCGCGCGCTGCCAGCAATGTTAGTGTGGACTATTTCGATCTGCGCTCGCGATTTATGCGCCATTCAGTCACGGAGCATAGGGACTTTCGGATGCTGGAAGAGAACTATGTCTCCGTTGGCGGACGTCTGGAAGATATACAGTCGGCGCCCAAGAACATCGGCTCAGAGGCCCTCTCAGCCTGGATGTTCCACCGCGCCTCCCAGCCTGATCCGTTCGATTTGCTTGGCTCCATGTTCATCATTGAGGGGTTAGGATCAAGGAAGGCAAAGGAATGGGGCAAGGCCATTCAAGACCAGCTGGATCTGACACCGGAACAAGTAAGCTTCATGCTCTACCATTCGGAAAACGACGACGATCATTTAGCAGAGTTCGAAGACTGGATCGCGCTCGTCGCCGGCGCCGACAAAGCGAAACTCATTCCCAAAACCGCTCGGGTGACGGCCCGCCTTTATGCCCTTCAACTCGAAGAATTGGATCATGTTTGACGACAAGTTAGGGCGGGAATTCGAGTCTCTTCGTCACAACCGCAAGGACCCCGATCCTTGGCTCGCACTGTTTCTCGATAACAGTGTGCCCATCGATGTCTCGGCCAAGGCTGCTTTGCTCAGAGGGAATGATAGCTATTCCCGCCGCTTCTTTCTTCCGGCGTGCCGTCCCGTTATTTTTGTCTTTTTCATTTTTGTACAGATTTTGCGGCGGTTTTTTCAATCCTGGCCCAACTCACCGAAACTCTTGCACGATCTCATTCATTGGGGCCTTAAGACATTTGCCACCCCGGACGCAAACTATCTCATACTACGGCATTTTCAGGTCGGAACGGAAATTCTCAATTTCATCAAAGATAACGCACCCGTGGACAATGACAAGATTAACACGGTCCCGCTTCGGCCCACAACGCTTGCAGACCTAAAGGACAACGTCTTTCTGCAGCACGATCTCAACGTTTACAACTTCATCATTGATCTGAGCAATGCCCTCATGGAGCAAGACAAAGAGATTCAACCGGCAGAGAGCATAAATTTCGACTCGATTTCGAATGAGCCGTTCGAGTTTGAAGCCTTCCCCGACGGCCCCCTTAATTTTGTCGACATCCAAACCGCGATTGAGTTTTACACACCGGTCTATGCGCTGCTGCTCTCGCGTCACGATTTTGTCAGAGCCGCCAACTCCCTCCAGCTTGATGAGACCTTCGCGGTTTATATCGCGAAGATTTTGGGCACGGATTACCATATGAGCTTTGTTCAGAACCACCATCCAATGGTCCCCCTTTCGCCCTTCCAAGCCGGCTTCCGGCTGATGATGCATGGCTATGACGCGGAAGCTCTCCACGGCTATCTTCGCTATCTCAAAAAGGAACAAGAAAGAGACCTGTCCAAAAAGAAAACACCTCAAGATATGGCGCAAGAACAGGAAAATAAGGCTGCGGTTGTCTCTTCTGCCTAAAGACGATCATGCGTTGCGGACATCTGAGCAGATTCACTCAAAACGCGAACAATTAACCCTCTTTACCCATTTCAATTAGGTTGAAAACAGAATAAAAAAGGCGGAAGCCCCCGAGCTACCGCCTTTGAAGTTTGTGATCGATTTTTTTATTGTTTTTGCAATCGATTGTGCTCATCCAATTGCATCAATCGGGCCAAATTAACCGGCTCATTTAGGGGCTCATCGCCAGGGTTCACTCACCTTCAGGACAGTTTGCCGGCAATCGCGTCATAGAGCGGATTGGCGGTGCCAAAGATGTAGTCGGCAGCATGCACCGTTACATTCGTGGCGCCCTCTTCACGCAGAGCACACACAAGCCCATAGAGCTGATCGTCGCTGCAATGAGCTTCGCCGTCGGGTGCCGGCTCTTTTACCAGGTAGGCTCCAGTTCGCGCAGCCAATTCAGAGATCGAATTGCCCTTAACATCCGGCAACTGGAAACGAACAATGCGCAACTGCTCGGATCGTTCTCGTGCAGAGACCATGTCCAGGATGAGCGAGAGCGTGCTCTTTCTCGTTGGAGACCAGTCGGCAATCCGTGAAGCCGCAAGCTGCGCTTGAGATCTGAGGATCACTCCGTCTCTGAGGACTTTGAGATTGTTGGCCGCAAGCGTTGTCCCAGTGGATGTGATGTCCACAATCGCTTCTGCCGAACCAGCCGCCGGTGCGCCCTCGGTCGCCCCTGCGCTTTCCACCAGACGGTAATCGCTGACGCCTTGCTCCAAAAAGAAACGCCGCGTCGTGGCAAGATACTTTGTCGCAATACGAATGGGCCGGTTGTGGCGATTTCGAAAGTCATGAGAGACTTCTTCCAAGTCGCGCATCGTCCATACATCCATCCAGGATTCGGGAACCGCTACGACAACATCGGCGCCGCCAAATCCGAGCGACTTAATGAGAACAATCCGGGCTTCCAGGTCCTCACACGCCTCGCGCATCAAGTCTTCGCCGGTTACCCCCAAATGAATGCTGCCGTCAACCAAGGCGGATGCGATCTCGCCCGCCGAGAGAAAGAGGACCTCGACGCCCGATGCACCGCGCATGCCTCCAGAATATCCGCGTTCATCACCCGTTTTTTGGATTGGCAATCCGGCGCGCGCAAAAAACTCATAGGCCCCATCCTTGATCCGGCCTTTCGACGGCAGTCCGAGAAGAAGTTTGTCCGTCACTTTTGCGCCCCCTTCCCGTTTTTGAGGGCAAGTGCTTTGTGCAATCGCTCAAGCCGGATCATGCAGCCCACTGCAGGAATGTCAGTCGTCGCCCCTAAGCTGGTAAGGAGCGAATCGTACCGTCCGCCGCCGGAGATCTGAGCATAATCGTCCAAGTAAGGGGACGTCAGCTCAAAGACAAACCCAGTGTAATACTCAAGCTTCCGGCCGAAATCCGCCTCAAACGTGAGTGTATCCAGTTCAAATCCAGCATCGGATATGTGCGCCAAACGGCGCTCGAACTCTTGCAACAAAGGCGCGGCATCCAAGTCTGCCCTCTTAAGAACGCGGCGCATCTCTGATACCGCCTTCGAGGCGGGCGTCTCGATCTGTAGGAAAGAACGGATAAAGGCCGAGGTCTTTTGATCGGGGCCTGCATCCCGGCCTTCGGCCGCTTGCGCCAACAGCCGTTCCGAAATTTCATTGACCGTACGGGCGCCGACCGGCTGGATCCTTCCGATTCGCAAGAGGTCTTCGAGCGTTGCCCGCGCTTCTTCATCAGAAAGCTGACGAAGCGCCGCAAGAAGTCCCTGGCCGGGGCCGGATTGCCCGGACTCGACGCCCGCCGATAAAGCACCGGTCAACTGATCGAATTCGTCCGGTTGCCATATATATCTTTTGAGCCGAGCACGCCATTGTTCGGAGATATCGAGGGCATCGACGATCCGAAAGAACAAGCCAACGTCTCCAAACTTGAGATTAAAGGTTTCAAGCCCTTGCTCTTTGCACGTTCGAACTGCGAGCTCCAAAACGGCGGCATCGGCTTTGGCCCGATCATTCTCGCCGAAGCTTTCCACCCCGGCTTGCAGTATCTCATTCGGACGATCTGTCCCCCTCTTTTGATGCCGAAACGCGCGCCCGTAGTAGGAGAGTTTGCGCGTAAGCTCAGGGGACGCTTTCGACAGGTTATCCAAATACACCCGGCACGTGGGTATGGTGATGTCGGGCCGCAAGCACATCTCTTCACCCGCCGGGTCTTCGAAGACATAGAGCCTGCGTCTGATTTCTTCCCCTAGAATATCGAGCAACACATCCGCTGGCTGCAAGACAGGAGGATCAATGCGCAAGTAGCCCGCGCGATCAAAGCTTGCCATCACGTTTTGGGCCAGCGTCTGGATGGAAATAATATCTCCGTTTGCTGCGTATTTGGGCGTTCCGGAAGACATGAGGCGTCAGTCGGCGTTTCTCGCGAGCAGATCTTTCACGCCCGCAACCAGATCCTCGCGTGCAATCGAGAGCTGGGCAGGTTGCGACTCGCGCCATTCCTTATTGTCTTCGATCTCAGCCGACAATTTCGCCCCCAGGACAAGATCCTTCAAGGTCACTTCGCCTTTGGCTTTTTCATCTTCGCCTTCGATGACAACAACGGGCGCATTGCGTTTGTCGGCATATTTCACCTGCGCCCGCATGCCTGAGCCGCCGAGGTACAGCTCCGCACGCACGCCCGCATTTCTCAGTTCCCCCACCATCCGCTGGTAGTCGGGGACCCGGTCCTTATCGAGAACAAGCACGATCACGGGACCGAAACGGGGCTTTGCTTCCCTACTCCCCAGCAATTGCAGGGCAGCATAAAGGCGGCTCACACCGAAAGAACACCCTGTGGCGGGCACCTTGGTGCCCTTAAAGCGCTCGATCAGGTCATCGTAGCGGCCGCCGCTGCCGACGGAACCGAACCGAATGACCTGTCCCTTTTCGTCTTCAATCTCAGCGTTTAAGTCGACCTCGAAGACAGGCCCTGTATAGTATCCCAATCCGCGAACGATGCTGGGGTCGAACTGCACCCGGTCTTCGTCCATTGCCATCACGGTCAGAAGCTCATCAATTTCCGCAAGTTCTGCGAGGCCCTCGGCGCCCGCTTCAGTCTGCCCAACAAGACCGGCAAGACTGTCCTGTACGGCAGCTCGAGTTGAGCTTTGTATCTGCACAAATGACATCACCAGATCGATTTGATCCGGCGCGAGCTCCGCACCGGGCGTGAAGGCACCCGAGTCATCTTTGCGCCCCGTTCCAAGGAGCAAACGAACACCATCCGGGCCAAGCCGGTCCAATTTATCAACCGCTCTGAGAACGGTCAGTTTCTTGAGTTCATAGTCCGCACTCGTCAGATCGAGGCCGGCCCGGTCCAACAGCCCATCCAAGACCTTGCGGTTGTTCACCCGCACGGTGTAGGAGCCTCTTGGCAGACCAAGCGCCTCCATACACTCGGCCATCATAGCGATCAATTCCGCATCAGCCGCCATCGTCGGTGTACCAACTGTATCGGCATCGATTTGGGTGAATTGTCGATAGCGTCCGGGTCCGGGCTTTTCATTGCGCCAGACGGGGCCCCACTGATAGCGGCGAAAGGGCTTGGCGAGACCGTCATAATGCTCGGCTACATACCGTGCCAGCGGCGCCGTCAAATCGTAGCGCAGCGACAGCCACTGCTCATCATCGTCTTGAAAACTGAAGACGCCTTCGTTGGGGCGATCTTGGTCTGGCAAAAACTTGCCGAGAGCATCCGCATATTCGAGCGCGCCCGTGGACAGCGGATCAAACCCATAGCTCTCATAGACACCGCGAATGGTCTCGATCATATCCATCTGACCGATGACGGCATCTCCCGCCTCATCGAGCATGCCTTTGGGCACGCGAGGCTTGGGGCGAAATGTTTTCTGTTTTTTACTCATCTTTCTTTCCCGCGCCCGCGCGGATCTGTGAGAACGTGGCCTTATCCCATCATCCATCCCGGGGCAAGCAGACCTACCGGCCTATGTGACTAAGATATGGTTAATTTTGTGTGGGGACCGCAACTTACCAATAGTGCGCCATGATTTCCTGGGCCCAATCGGGCTCTGTCACCGGATTACGCGGCAAAAAGCCGGTCATGACAGGTTTCAGGTCTAAGACCGGCGTCCCATCGATAGCGTCCAAACCTGTGACGTGGAGGACGAGTCCCGACACGCGTTCGACTTGGCAGATCGTCGCGCCGATCCGATTGGGCCGAGCCTTCCCGCGCTGCGCAAAAATACCGACCTTCGGCCACTCTGTTTTCCCTCTGGGACGCCGTGCATCGGTAACAATCTTACCCTCTTGAACTCGATCAAAATAGAAAAGGACTTCCACATGAGAGAAGCTGTCCAGGCCCTGGAGACTTTCCTCAGTAAACGTCCCGCTATCCAGTTCGATTGCGCTCTCCACTTGATCCCAGTGGTCATCAAGCGGTTCCGCGCGAGAGGCCCGGACAAAACCGATCGGCTTTAGCAAGATTTCCATGTTCCAAACCTAAATGGGTTGCAGTGGCTCCATAGCCGCTATTCCCGGCGTTTGCGTCGCCTTTATGCGCATCGCCAGCGGTATTGCCTGCATATAGTCTTCGGTATCCAGAACATCAACGAAGTGGAATGCCGTAATCGCTTCCTCGGGGGTCAATGTAACGATCAAGTAGCCTCGGTCGGACACGTTGCAAAACCTTATGTGGGGGTTCTGCTCCCGAATGAGCGGTTCCAAGCGCCCCCGCTGAAGAGGGAAGAAATCCCCGATACCGGAAGAGGTTACGCTGGGGGTCCCATACTCCGCAGCAATGATATCCCGCCCGTTCTCAGCTCTCAGCTCATTGGCCCACGCATTGTGGGAGTCCCCGGCAAATAAGATCGGATTGCTGGCGTTGGCGGAGAGCATCTCCAAAAGACGCGTTCGCGCCGCAGGATATCCATCCCAAGCGTCCAGATTAAGAGGGAGCTGATAGGCCGAAGCCATTATGATCCGGTTACGGAACTGGTCCGGAATTCGCCCGATCTCTTCGGGTGTGAGTTTCTGGGCCAAATTCGGCGTGATGATCGGTGCCACCAAGCATTGGTTGCCGATCACTTGCCACGGGACGCCCCGTTCTTTCGAATCTCGCAGTCCGTTCGCCAACCAACTTTCTTGAGCCGGTCCCATCAACAGCCGTGACTCGTCTTTGATCATCTTTTTGAACAAGTCCGTGTCCGGCAGAAAGCTATAGCCTTGCGGCAGATTGTTGCCCCAGGCCGTAATCTTGGCATAGTCCAGCACCGGCACGGGAGCGCCTTGACGCATGTCGAACGGCAACTGGATCAGGCGCAGCTTCATGGGATCAATGGGCGCTTTCGAACTCACATCTAGCGGCACAGGGTTTTGAGGATTGCTGAAATCAAACGGTACTCGGATCATCGGAAGATCCGTCGTTGCTCGAAGACCACGGCTACGGGCCGAAACACGCGTCTCCAGCATGAAGAGGCTGGCAAGGTCCCCGAACTCGAAGCTTCGATAAATCTCAAGATGGGTGCGGTCCTTCGGCTCGCGAATAGGCATCCATTCGAAATACGCCTTCACCGCCGCCACTTGGCGGTCAATCCATTCCCCTTCGCCTGGATTGTGGTTTTCAGCACCGGCCACCCAACCATCATTGGCAATCTCGTGGTCATCCCAGATGCAAATGAATGGGGCGCTGGCGTGCGCCATCTGCAAATCCCTGTCGGCCTTATACTGAGCATGGCGCGCGCGGTAATCCTCCAGGGTGACAATTTCATGCTCGGGGATGGGAAGCCGTTCGAGCCGTGTCGCGGTTTCCATTTCGTCTTTCGTCTGCATGCCATATCCACCGAGCGCATACTCGTAGATATAGTCTCCCAAATGAAGGATGGCATCGATATCGCTGCGCCGCCCAAGCGCGTTGTAGACATTGAAGTAGCCCGCGGGAAAGTTCGAGCATGACACAATTGCCAACCGCAGTCTGTCTACGGAGCCCGTGGGAAGCGTCTTGGTGCGGCCCCGCGACGAGATGCGATCGCCAACTGAAAACCGGTAGAAATATTCCTGTCCCGGATTAAGTCCATCTGCATCGACCTTCACTGTGTAGTCTCGCGATGAATCCGTTGTGGTGACCCCTGACTTAACGATCGCGCTAAAATCGGCATCACTCGCAACGGCCCATTCAACGGACACAGCCCCGTTCCCGGGGGACGTCACCCGGGTCCAAAGAATAACGCGGTCCTGCAAAGGGTCCCCGCTCGCCACCCCGTGAAGAAACTCGGCCGTTGCCTGCCCACTCGCCTCCTGGCCATGGGCAGCAAACGCTACGGAACCAGCGGCAGTCGACGTCATGAATGTGCGGCGTGATATCCTTGAAACTGACACTTTTGAAAGATCCCTGAGATTTGGCGGAGAAAGAAACGAGTTGCTCTTTTAAGGGAAACTGCGCGCCCGCTCTAGTGCATTTATCGCAGCGTGGTCCAGTGACGCGTTCACCTCGCCTGAGCCTGACTGCTCTTGGCGTGGGTCCCGCCGAATGATACATCCGCGGCCTATGACTGATTTGACCAACATTCGCAATTTCTCGATTATCGCCCATATTGACCACGGCAAGTCCACTCTTGCGGACCGGCTGATTCAAACCTGTGGCGGGTTGAGCGACCGGGAAATGAAGGAACAAGTTCTCGACAATATGGAACTTGAGCGCGAACGCGGCATCACCATCAAAGCACAGACCGTTCGATTGCAGTACACCGCCGAAGACGGCACAGACTACGTTCTGAATTTGATCGACACCCCCGGTCATGTGGATTTTGCCTACGAAGTGAGCCGCTCTCTCTCCGCCGTTGAAGGCTCTCTTTTGGTCGTCGACGCGAGTCAGGGCGTTGAAGCGCAAACCTTGGCGAATGTCTATCAAGCAATAGAGAATGATCATGAGATCATTCCCGTTCTGAACAAAATTGATCTCCCCGCCGCCGAGCCCGACCGCGTGCGTCAACAGATCGAAGATGTGATCGGCCTGGACGCAACCGATGCTATTGAAATCTCGGCAAAGTCTGGGATTGGTATCGACGACGTGCTTGCCGCCGTTGTTGATCGCCTACCCTCACCGCAAGGAAATGCGGACGCGCCCCTAAAGGCGCTTCTCGTGGACAGTTGGTACGATGCCTATTTGGGTGTGGTCGTTTTGGTCCGCGTGATCGACGGGTCCATGCGCAAGGGCCAGAAGATCCGCATGATGGCGGCGGACTCCAGCTATGTGATCGACCAAGTGGGCATCTTCTCTCCAAAGACTGAAAAAGTGCCAAGCCTCGGTCCCGGAGAAATTGGATTCTTCACAGCTTCGATAAAAGAGGTTGCAGATACCCGCGTCGGCGACACACTCACCGACGACAAAACGCCTACGAAAGAGGCGCTGCCGGGCTTCAAACCTGCTCAGCCCGTCGTATTTTGCGGGCTCTTTCCGCTCGACTCGGCGGAGTTTGAAGACTTACGCGACTCGATGGCCAAGTTACGCCTCAACGATGCCAGCTTTGAGTACGAGATGGAAACCAGCGCCGCTTTGGGTTTTGGCTTCCGGTGCGGCTTCCTCGGTCTCTTGCACTTAGAGATTGTTCGTGAACGTATCGAGCGCGAATTCAACATCGATCTCATCACGACAGCGCCCAGCGTCATCTATCACGTCTATATGACCAACGGCGACATGGTCCAATTGCACAATCCTGTGGACATGCCCGATCCCGTTCACATCGACCGCATCGAAGAGCCGTGGATTGAGGCCTCCATTCTTGTTCCGGACGAACACTTGGGCGGCGTCCTGAAACTGTGCGAAGATCGTCGGGGCATCCAGAAAGAGATCACGTATTCAGGCACACGGGCGATGCTGACATACCGCCTGCCTCTAAATGAGGTCGTGTTCGACTTCTACGACCGCCTTAAGTCCATCAGTCGCGGCTATGCCAGCTTCGATTATCACATCGAGGGCTATGAAGAAGGCCAACTCATCAAGATGGACATCTTAGTCAACGGCGAGGGCGTCGATGCACTTGCAACCATTGTCCACCGGGACCGCTCTGAGTCCCGCGGCCGCGCTATGTGCGAAAAACTCAAAGAACTCATCCCCCGGCACCTCTTCAAGATACCGATCCAGGCAGCCATCGGCCGCAAGGTCATCGCCCGGGAGACAATTGCCGCATTGCGCAAAGACGTCACGGCCAAGTGCTATGGCGGCGACATCACCCGCAAGCGCAAGCTGCTGGAAAAACAAAAGGCCGGCAAAAAGAAAATGCGGCAATTCGGCAAGGTCGACATCCCGCAAGACGCGTTTATTGCGGCTCTCAAGATGGACGAAAACTAAGCGGTCTCAGCTTCCGCCGACATTTGCCAGTTGTGCGATTGGGAAAACACCTCGCGAAGATGGTCGCCGAGCCGCAGAGACAAGGCCGTAATCATGAGCGTCGGATTGGCATGACCGCCCGTCGGGAAAACCGAACCACCCGCCATGTAGAGATTATTCATGCTATGGACCCGGCACTCTTCCGTCACCACCCCTTTCTTGGGGTCCGGTGACATGCGCGTCGTTCCCATCGTGTGCGCCATATCTACAAGCACGGCCTCCTCAGGACGGCCGCGCTCGATCCAGTCTTCAAGGATGGGTTTCGGCAATCCGGCGCGTTCAAAGTCTCGAGCCATCGTACGAGCCAGTCTGTAGACAGACTGCTTGATTTGGTCCTCAATTTTCCAGACGACTTTTGCCTTGGGCAGTCCCATCGGATCCTTATGCGTGCTTAGAACGACACGGTTTTCGCGCAACGGCGCTTGCTCGCAGATAGCATCGATCCAGACAGCCGAGAGTTTATGGGGTATGCCATGGGTCTGATATTCGCTCACAACAAAATTGGGGTTGTGGCTCACCAAATAATTTACGATGACCGAACGGACTTGCCTTGGAAAATAGTCACTTTCAAAGATCTTCCGCCCAACCCCTTTTGCCAGCAGCGCCGGGCTGCTCACGACCGCCATCATATCAGCAAGCGGTGCGGAGCTTTCGCGCGTGGCCAGGCGCCGGAGGGCATCCCATGGGTCATGAGGTGAACGATCTTCCATTGTATAGAGCGCACAATTAAGGAGCCCTTCCTCTTCCTGTACGCTGTGATTTAGAGAAAGGCCGTGCAAATACATATGCGAATGGCCATCTTTCTTCTCGCCGTAGAATCCAAATCGCTGCGCGATCTCATTTGCGTGGGCGCTATCAAAATGTGCGATCCGGCCAGCCGGATGGTCCATCATATATCGGCCCACCACGTCATGTTGATTGCCGAGTCCTTCGGACTGAATTTGGTTTGCCGCAAGCAGCATCCGGGCGTTTTCGATGGCTCCGCCGGCCAGAACCAAGGCCGTCGCCCGAACAGTCGCACGTTGACCGTCGATGGTGGTTACCTCAACCTCTTCGACTGTAGACGCCGTTTCGTCCGTCCGGATCTTTGTGAGTGTCGCATTCAGCAGCACACGAACATTAGAGGCATCTTCCCGTGCGAACTCATCTCCCACCCTCAAAATGTCAACATGATCGGTCTTCGAGCGGGCAAATTCCCAAAAAATAGACTTTAGCCCTTCGCTTTCCAGGCGCGCTTCGGCGAACCCCTCGAACGCCTCGTCATAGCAATTGGGGCCGAGGTTAAGCACGCCTGCAGCCTGTTTGAGATAGGGCTGTATGTCCTCATAGGATACGGGCCAGCCGGAGTCCGGAACCCAGGACCGCTTGCTGAAATCGAAAGAATTAAAGCCCGTTGACTTGCCGGCCCAAACCATAGTCGATCCGCCGAGCCCCCGGCACCTGATGCCGTAAGGCTGGTCTTCGTGAGACCAAATTGCTTCCGACCTCCCGTGGTGTGTCCTTCTTTTCTCGACCTGCGCGTTTGAGTATTGGTTGACGTCATACTCTACGCGATTAAGCGCCGCAAAAGCCTCCGCTTCTTGCCTTTGACCGCTCTCCAAGACCAGAATGTCGATGCCCGTGTTGAACAATTGCCGCGCGACCGTCAGCCCCGCTGGCCCCGCCCCGACAATCACCAGGTCCGCCTCAAACCTGTGTCCATCTTGAAACTCTTTCAGATCGGCGATTTTCATATCCGATCAGCCCTCCCACCTGGTGCAGATTTAAACATACTTGCGCAATCACAACGAGAGTGTGCGCCCACGCTCACAAAATATGATAGGTTTGAGCAAGAACTATTCCATCACCGGGCCTAAGGATTCGCTCATTGGGGGAATGATGCCATCGCCTGTTCCCCAATAGCGCAAAACAAAAGCTGGGTGGAGTGCTGTTTCAACGGACCTTAGGACAGTGACCAGCGTGCCGCTTTCCAGGCACAAATATTGCTGAACTCTGCGGAACCAAAAGGAACAATAGATGGCAAAAGTGGGTATGCGGGAGTGGATTGCGGCCGGACGCGCCATCGCAGCCGGCGATTTGCTCCGCTATGGCTCACACAGCAACTTCACAAACAGGTTCGAACAACGCCTCAGCGCACTCGTCGGTGCGAAGCATGCACTGACGGTGAACGGCGGCACCAGCGCGTTAATCTGCGCCCTTGCAGCTGCTGGAATTGGCCCCGGCGATGAAGTCCTCGTTCCCGCATACACATGGATGGCAACAGCTGCAGCGCCCGTTGCAGTTGGCGCGGTCCCCATCCTCGTTGACATCGACGAAAGCTTGACCCTCGACCCGAGCGACCTCGAATCCAAAATCACGCCCTACACCCGCGCCATCATTCCCGTGCACATGCTTAATTTGCCGTGTGATATGGACGCCATCATGGCGATTGCCAAGAAACACAATCTGCTTGTCATCGAAGACGCGTGTCAGGCGGTCGGCGTGAAGTACAAAGACCGTTATTGCGGCGCCATTGGGGATGCCGGAGCATTCAGTTTTAACAAGTACAAGAACATCAATATTGGAGAAGGGGGTGCATTGGTTACCAGTGATGACCGCCTTTTTGCGCGGGCGAGAAACTATCACGACTTAGGCAGTTTGGTTCGCGATCAGGAGGCGACGTTCAACGAGCCGGCTTTTGTCGGCGTAAACATGAGGGCAACTGAGATTGAAGGTGCTATGCTGAATGTCCAGCTGTCCAAATTGCAACCCATGCTGAACAGATGGCGCAAACGGCGTGCCATTATGGCAGACACGCTTTCGCGCAGTAAGGCATTTAAGGTATCGCCGCACAACGATCCAAAAAATGCTGTCAGTCTGACGATTATTTTTGACAATGAGAGTGACGCGGAGGCGTTCGCGCAAAAGCACGGCTTAATCCGCGTTTTCGATACGTCCAAACATATCTATACGAACTGGGAACCGATTCTTTGTCAACGCACATTCCATAGCAAAATGAACCCCTGGGACTGGGCCAAGCGCCCGATTGAATATCATGAGGACATGTGCGCCAAAACTCTAGACATATTGAAACGCAGTTGCCGCGTGAATCTGGCCGCAAGGTATCCAACGTTTGCCGCCTGCATCAAGGCAGAGCGCATGGTGGCTTAGGACACCGCATAAACGCTTCTGACCAACGACCCGCTATATCGTTTCGTCGAATGAGAGCGTAGCGGGATTGTTCGGGGACATGCTGTTCATTTCCGCTTTAGGGCTGTAGCCCACTTGCGATTGCTTGCGTTTGGTTACTTCATCAGCGATCGATTTCAGCATGTTTTCAGTAACCGTGCGAACACGGAACAAGGTCTTGCCATGGGCGTCCAGTTGCTTTCGGAAGCCGGCCGTCTTTTCTTTCAGAACCGCTTTCAGACCTTTGTCAACGCCATCGATTAGATTTTTGTTCTGGGAGATAAGCTGCATCTCCTGGACATAGATGTTCGAGAGTTTTGCGCGCTCGTCGCGAAACTCTTGGATGTCCGAGGGACGATTCTTCTGCAAGAGTTCGGTCTCTTGGACGATGAGATTGGTGAGCCGATCCGTCAGAATAATCAGTTGTTGGACACGGTCCGTGGGATTGTCAGCAGCGAGAGGCATAGTTTACTCCGTCTACGATCTATTACTTTACTTCCTGCATGGAGAGAATTTCGCGGTATATGGAATCGGCCAATCCGATGCCACCACGTGATGCAATAGCCTCTGCATATTGTTCGTTTAACATCGACCGATAGATCTGCTCTCCATGACCTCCTCCGAAAGGGCCATCGGTTTTGATGCCTTCGAACATTCCTTGAATCATTGTTGTTAAGAAGACGGACTCGAACTCCTCGGCGACTTCCCGGGCGTCGCGATGTCCATTGACCGCATCTTGAACAGCCTGCTTTTGCGCATCGACAGCACGTGCTTGGCGCGTTTGCAAAGATGCTTGAAGCGTTGACGAAGCCAATTCCATTACATCACCTCCACTTCGGCCTGCAGCGCGCCGGCCGCTTTGATGGTCTGCAGTATCGAGATCATATCGCGGGGCCCGATGCCCAATGCGTTTAATCCATCAACCAACTCTTGAAGCGTGATCGCCTCCTCCAAGACGGTGAGCTTGTGGTCGGCATCTTCGTCGATCGTGATCTCGGTGCGCGGAACAACGACGGTCTCACCCGTCTCGGCAAACGGTGCGGGTTGACTCACTTGGGGAGTTTCCGTGACTGAAATCGTCAGACTGCCCATGGCAATCGCAACACGGTTGACCCGGACTTCTTGCCCCATAACAATGATCCCGGACTGCTCATCAATCACTACACGGGCGGGCTGGTCCGGTTGAATTCTGAGCTGCTCCACTTCCGTCAGTAACGCAACCAGGCGGTTCTTGTATTTACCAGGGACTTCCATGGAAACGCTGGTGGGATCGTTTGGCTTGGCGACCTCGTCGCCGAGATAGGTGTTGATGGCCTCAGCCATCCGATTGGCCGTCGTCAGATCGGGATTGCGCAAGGAGAAGCGGATGATTTGAAGCCCTTCCAAGTCGAAGGCAACTTCCCGTTCGATGATGGCACCGTTCGCAATCCGTCCACTTGTGGGCACACCTTTGGAGACACTCGCGGCATCACCCTCGGCTGAAAAGCCACCGATCGCCACGGGTCCCTGCCCGACCGCATAGATCTCTCCATCAGCACCCACGAGAGGGGTTGCGAGCAACGTGCCTCCAAGCAAGCTATCGGCATCGCCGAGCGCGCTGACGGTGATATCCATACGCGATCCCTGGCTGCCGAAAGGCGGCAAGTTTCCAGTGACCATGACGGCGGCAACATTCTTCGTGTTCAGATTGGTGCCGCGTGTGTTTACCCCCAGGCGTTCGAGCATCGCCTCAAGGCTTTGTCTGGTGAAGGGCGAATTATTGAGACTGTCCCCACTTCCATCGAGACCAACCACCAGGCCGTATCCGATCAGGATATTGTCGCGGATACCCTCTACGTCCGCCAGGTCTTTGATTCGAGAGAAGGCGCCCACAGGCGTTGCCGTGAACATCGCCGACAGGAAACCTGCGATGAGCAGCCGGGCCCCGGTGGAGATGCCCGCGCGAGAGAGCTTTGCGAAGGTGCGTTCGATCACGTTTTTGATCCCTATCAATGGGGGTCGCATTTTGCGTCGTGATCCATAACGCGAAACCCGTGCCACATAAGAATCGAGGGAATTCGGCGAGTTTTGACCGATGGCGCCAAAAAGTCGGCGGCAAGAATTGCCTTCCTCCGGCAAGCTCTGCCGACAGGATCAGGTCTTAGGACGACTTTAACCCGGAAGAAGGCATTGTTTGGCGAAAACATGCTGGTCCAGTTACACCGCTATGGCGCCAATGGTACAAGCGGCATTGCGGCCTGAGCAGCCAGATCGGGAACCAATATGCGAGTATCGGGAACAAGCGCCGCCAAGGCCGCATCATCCAGCAAGAAATCCAAAGGAAAAGCAAGCGGACAGGCGTTCTCCCTTCCCACCGAAACCGGAACATCCGGCAGTACGCCTGTGACCGCAGCCAACCCCCTCGCGGCCATAGATGCTCTGTTGGCGGTTCAGGAAACTGACGACGCGACAAATCGTAAGAGCGCAGGCCTCAAGTACGGCAACTCAATCTTGGATCTTCTGGACCAAGTCCGCTTAGGCCTCTTAACCGGGGGCCTATCGCGCACCGCTTTAGAGCGTCTTACGCACATGATGGACGGCCGGCGCGATTCGTTTACCGATCCTAATCTTGCCGCGATCTTAGATGAGATAGATTTAAGGGCGCGTATCGAAATCGCGAAGCTGGACAGCAGCTCAAGATAGCTGTGTAGAGACGTCACAATGAAGGAGAAACGAAATCTCCTGCCATTGCGACTTGTCACCACGCACGAGTTAAGCTAATTGGGCGCCAAAATGCGGTTTGTCAGGGAGGCACAGATGTCCGCAGGTGACGTGTCAGATGAACTCGACGATGGGTATAAGCCGTCGGACGAAGAGCCGTTCATGAACGAACGTCAGCAGATCTACTTTCGCCGAAAGCTTGAGGACTGGAAGCAGGACATCCTTCGCGAAGCCCGCGAAACGATCAAAGAACTGCAGCTCGATACGACAAATCATCCGGACTTGGCCGACCGGGCGACGAGCGAAACCGATCGTGCGTTGGAACTGCGCAAACGGGACCGGCAACGCAAGTTGATCTCTAAGATCGATGCTGCCCTCAGGCGGATTGACGAAGGGACCTACGGGTACTGTGAGGTCACCGGTGACCCGATCGGCGTGCGACGGCTCGATGCCCGTCCTATCGCAACCCTCAGCCTTGAGGCGCAAGAGCGTCACGAACGCCGAGAGCGGGTCCACAAGGACGACTAAGCAGCAATCGGACCTGCAGGCCCCGCAAACCCCTCTGTGAGCCACCTGTGGCGCATTCGCGCCGAACGATTCCGTTCGCTTGGTCGATCGATCCTCGATCAATCGACTCTCAAGCTCACACCTGGAAGCGCTTTAGTGTCCCATGTGATGGGACTCAGAAGCCTCTTTCTTTGGCGTTGATTTCGAAATCATGACCATAATGTCGACTTCGCCAGCTTTCTCGAATTGCAGCGTTACATACGTCGCTTCTCCAGCCACCAGCTTGTCCTTTAGTCCGAGCATCATGACGTGCAGACCGCCGGGCTCAAAAGTCACCGTTTCGCCAGCAGGAATGGCGATGCCACCTTCCACTTTCCGCATGCGCATCACCTCCCCCTCCATTTCATGCGTATGGAGTTCAACGCGTTCCGCGTTGCTTGAAGTTGCACCGATAAGCCGGTCATCTGCCGCACCGTTGTTGATGACTTCCATATAGGCCGCACCGTTGGGCACATTCCCCAAACTCGCACGCGCCCAAGGATGGTCGATGACGAGGTCTCCAATCTTTTCCTGATGAGCCTGAGCGCCAGAAACAACGGCAAGCATCGCCGCTAGGGTTGTCACAAGTGCTAAGGGAAACTTCATAACTTCTTTCCTCTGATGGTTTTTACGGTTTTCACATTAGGTTCTTTTGGAGGTGGCGCACCGAATTCCTCGATAAAACCGGTGAACGCCTTGTCCAGTTTCTTCTCTGTAGAGATTTGTTCTATTTGCTCCAGAAGAACAGTCAGTAAGTAGTTGTTTCCCAACCCATATTTCCCGTTCAACGCACGTAAATTAGCGTACGCCTCTTCCGATAAAGCGACGTTGAACCGTTTGGGCAAAGGATATCTTTTCTTAGTCATAATCAGCTCACACGATCTTGAATGGCTTGTTCATCTCGCGTTCATGTTCCGAGTTCTAGCTTTTATCCTGCGGCCTTGCGTCCATTGTTTGACGATGCCCGCCACTTACTGTGTTTGTACTCGACGGTGTTTGGAGTTTTCTTTCATGATCACAGGTTCGACCTTCACCCTCTCGAAAAAGACTGTGAAAACGTCCGCAGCCGCTCTTGCCACATGTATAGCCCTTGGGATCTCGGGTTGTGCCGGGAACTTGGGAGCCCGTGACGTCCATAGCCATTCCGTCGGATATATAAATGAGGTGTCTGAAGGCACCGTGCTTAGCATGCACCCGGTCACCATCTCGAAAGGCGAGTCGGGACTGGGCCCTGTCGCAGGTGCGGTGGCAGGTGGAGCGCTTGGATCCGAAGTTGGAGGAGGCAGAGCCGAAAACATTGCCGCAGCTGTGGGCGGAGTAATTATCGGGGGGTTGATCGGTGCAGCCGTCGAAAACGCGGCGACAACATCCGAAGGCATGGAGTACGTCATCCAAACTGTGGACGACAGAAAGATCTCCGTCGTCCAACAGCCCGATGTGCTGATTTCGCCGGGTCAAAGGGTTTATATCATTCACGGCGAACGGACCCGGATCGTTCCGATCGGAACACCCGGATACTCCTAAGCCGAACTGAACAAAGCCCGCCAAAGCCAGAACCATCAGAACGCCTTCTGCCAGCCGAGAGTGAACGTATAATCCGTCTCCAATTGGGGACCATTAAGGTTCCTATAAAGAGGAATTCCGAACTCCGCTGCCAAGCGATGTCCTTTCACGACGGCTTGCTGCCCTAAAAGGTTCAATCCGAAAAGAGCATAAACCGTGTCTCCACCCGCATTGTCGGGATCGGCCGTCTGCACAGGCGCGACGATATCGGTATCGATGCCGGAGATTTTTCCCACGGACTTGCCTTCTACCCGGAAAGACGTGCTCACCCAATCAAGCCATTGATAGGCGGCCCAAAGCGTTCCCGTATGGACGTGTCCAAGTCTGTAGTCTTCCTCATTCTCGCCAAGTCTGAAGGTGCCTGTATATTGAGCGCCCCACGACACTTGGCTCTTTTGGCCGGTGTAAGTCAGCCCCGGCAAGAGATCAAATGTACCAGACCCCAATTGCATGGGATAAGGCAATCTTAAGGTGGGACGCGCGCCGGTGGGCGTCAAAACATCGTCTTCTTCATCAATGGAGCCGGTCGGAAGACTAAGACCGCCGTTAAAGTGAAGATGGTGCGTTCCGTCCTCGAACAACCTCACCAAACCCGACACCTTTGTGTCACCGATGCCTGATGACTTTGTAGTAAACGATCCCAACACGTTCGTGCCGGCCGCCCCTTGAAACGTCACGTGATCCATCTCTTTGATGGTGTAGTTTCCCATGCCCATCAACGTCAGCCAGTCCGTCGGCGCATACATAGCGCCGACCATATGCATCTGCATTGTCATGTTCGTAGGAACGACCCGCAAAGTCGGGGGCTGCATAGGCGCGCCAAAGAAACGGTTGGGCACGGTCGTCGCAATTTGTTCCGGCGTGACGTCATTGGTTCCGATGCGACTGCCGTCCATCTGCATATTCATGTAGCGATAGGACAGCATCCACTCCCCTTTGGGATGCATGTGGTCGCCCATAACGCCAATGGGTGCGTGATCTGCTGCCCCGTGGGCGCTGGCGTGCCCATGATGGGCATTGCCCATTTCGCCGCTCTGAGCCGGGGAGCATAGGGCAAGTGCGAGCGCCATCGCACCGGCGCTGCGTTGAATTGTACTCTTCATAATACCTCCAAACACGGCCCGAAGGGCCGTGATCATCTGCCTGCAAATAAAAGTGGAAATTTGGACCTAGAGCCGTTTTGGTTTTGACGGAAACACAAAACGGCTCCAGATTCCTTGTTTTGCGCGTTTCCTGACGGTGAACCGGATTCCACTTCACCTGGAAA
>JANQPV010000029.1 GCA_028285305.1 Alphaproteobacteria bacterium
AATGGGGATTTGGCAAAACTCCAGGAAGCTCAGCAGGTAGACGGAGCTGGTCAGGTGGAGACGGCTTGCCGATGTGCCGTCAGGGCATGCTGAATGATGGAGCGAATCTTCTGCGGATCGTATCGCTTGTAGACCGAAATGCGGATCAGGCACACGCCAGCGGCCTCGAAGGCCTGTTCCAGAAAACGGTCCCGCCGTTGGCGGTCATCCCGTGCATGCGAAAGATCGTCAAGTTCAATGACGGCCGCGATGCGGAAGGTTTTGGGGTATACCAAGACGAAATCAACACGCTTCTGACGGATTTTGCGTCCGGCGGCCCGGTCCCAATGGGCTTCCTCCACATGGAGCACGGCGGTCAGCGGCACCTGCACGGCGATAAAGAAACGGTCTCCGACGGCTGGCTTGAGGCCGGAGTGCAAGAACCGCAACTCGGACGGGGTGATGAGCCGGGGCTGGACCGAATAGGGGAATTGCCGGGAAGATGTCTGCCGCTTCCTGCGGCGGCGGGTTGGAGGGGATGCTCGTCGTGTCATTTGGCGAGCATACCGCTCGCGGAGGATTTGTCACCAAAATTCGGCGAGCTTGCGGTCTGGCTTCCCGAAAGAGTGTTACACAGAAGCAAGTTTGGCTTGCCTCGGAATTGCAAATGTCCGTTCTACATTACGCGCGAAAAGAGGGCATATCGCGAGTCGGACAATAAAACCGATGCGAGTGTGCAAAGGTGCACGCTGCAAAACCTAGAAAAGCAACTTTCGGACTGCACGAATTGCCAGTCGTCAAGCACCAGTGTCTACATGTGCAATCGTAGCTTCCCGGATATCGAAGCTTAATTTAAAGGATCTTCGCGTTTTCGTATAGCTGTACCAATCCCAGTAATCGCAATCAATCGCGTTCGACTCAACCCAGTTTGGATAGTGGAACGCCTTAAACGACATGCGACCAGAATCAATCAAGTGGCTATCCTCAGTCGTGAACGGAACAAAGAATTGAAAGCGGTGATTACCGGATGCAACGATGCACCAAAGAAACGGTGTCGGATGTCTTCCGGTGCGCTTTAGCAGTAGAACTCTACCGTCTCCGTACGGATTATCGCCATTTGCGTACGCGTAAAACACCGGAAATGAGCTTAATCTGGCCTCAGCCCTCCCCATCAACCAATCAATCGTCGGTTGGATTTGCGGCACTGTGCCCGGAGGGCAAAGAGAACACGCGATTTTGAGAAGTGCCATCGATGCGTAGCGTGGCACGAACGGTTGCGATAATCCTTCCCGCGTGAATTGAATGGCGAATCGCCCATTCGTTTCGGCAACGCTTTGAAAAAGCTCTGGGTCAGTAATCATTATCATCTGCCTGTCATCGACCCACTCGATTCGGAGGCCATTTCCCTCTTTATTGGTCGGTGGGCCATTCTTGCCACGTATCCCAGAGACGGCACGCTCGAAAAGAATTGCTCTTCCCAGATGGTCTTCGTAGCGATTTGGCCTGCTATTGAAAAACGGATCCATGGGTTATGAAGGTTTCCAGCGCCGAGCTTGGCAAGGAGACCTGTAGGATGACGACGAGACGACGGAAGC
>JANQPV010000039.1 GCA_028285305.1 Alphaproteobacteria bacterium
GGTAAGCCTGTATCCATGATCAATCTGAACAGATTGATCATCTAGTCGTTGCGTTTTCTTCATTTAGTTGAGGAGGCTGCGCCAATCACCCCTCACGAAGCAGCAACCACTTGTTTGTAAGCTACACCAAGTCTTCGAATGCCCTCGCGGATCGTAACAGGATCGACGTAGCTGTAAGAAAACCTCAGAAAATTACCTGGATCTTCAAGCGGAAAGCAGAGCCGCCCGCTTCCAACTTCGACACCATGTTCAACTGCCTCAGCAGCGACTGCGTCTCCCGACACACCCGCTGGTAATTCGGCCCAAAGGAAGTACCCTCCTTCTGGGCGCCTCACTTTAGCCTCTGGCAGATATTCCGCGAGTGCGGAGATCATTGCGTCGCGATGTTCGCGCATCGTAGTAGTCACCAAATCGATGTGCTCACGCAGTTTATTCGACCGGAACACATTGGCGACTATCCGTTGTGTAAAGGGACAGGAGCCACCATCCGATTTTTGCAGCGCCATGCGTCGAACGATCTCTGATGGAGCAATCGCCCAGCCAATGCGCAGGCCTGGAGCGAGGATCTTAGAGACAGTGCCAACGGCGATAACATTGCCGGCTTCATCCAAAGATTTGATCGAGGGGATTGCCTCACCCTCAAATCGGATCTGGCGATAGGGATCGTCTTCAATAATGACAAATCCGAATTCATCAGCCAAACGCAACAAATCTTTGCGTCTAGCGAGCGACATCGTAATGCCGGTGGGGTTATGGAAATCCGGAACGTCGAACAGCAGCTTAGGCAATGGCTCCGCGTTCTGACGCATGGTTTTTAGGCGATGCTCCAGAACATCAGTTCTCATGCCGCATTCATCTTGTGGCATGGCGACAAACTGCAAGTCATGCGACCGCAGACACTGAAGGGTTGTCATATAGGTTGGAGCTGTAACAATGATCTTGTCACCCGGATCAGTGAAGACGCGACAAACTAAATCTGTGGCGTGCTTCGCCCCATTCGAGATTATGATCTCGTCCGGCGAACACTTCACTCCTTCATTGGCCACATGCGCTGCAATCACTTCCCTCAGATCCAACAACCCTAGAATCGGTCCATATTGCATTACTTCCGTGACGTATTGCTGAGCGGACTGGGCCGCTTCACTTGAGAGGTCGGGCAAAATAGGAGGAAAGGCTGAGCCAACGCTCAGCGTGATGACGCCGTCAGCATGGTCGTAAACCGACTTTCCAAGCACGGCAGACCGACGCGCAAACCTATAGTCTACTGCAGCCACTGGCACCTCGACACTCATCCGAATTCTGCCAAACGTGAGATCGGAACATCTCTGTCCTTGTACTCAATGCCCATAATGGCAATTCGAAAAGAACGCGCAACTGTGGACTCGATATCATGAAACAGATTGTGCGCAATCAACTGTCTGCAGTTTGGAACAAGCGGATATCTAGATATTGAAGAGATCGGGACCTTCACGGCCGCGCTTTTCGTGCCCAACGTGTGGAAAGTGCCCAAAAGAGATTGCGTACTGGTCCAACGGCGGCTTTCCGTCGTCAGAGAGGCATCCTCAAAGTCTTTTCAGGCTAAGAGCAACTGATTTCATTGTTGGTCTTGCTAAGCTTCAATTTCGCGGCTTGCGAAGAACCCATGCATGCCATTGCTGCCATGAACCATTGCGTTGGAGCGGTTGGGATCTCCCGCAACGACGATCAGGATGTCTTCCGGTTGCGCGACGACTGGCACCAGCCGTTCTGGGTCCTGGGAATCCGCAAAGAGGTCAGGTGCGCTGCCAGCTTCAACCATTTCAGAAAGCGTCAGTCGACCCGGGACGAGATTGGTCCATGGCCCGAGGTAGGTCTCTAATTTCCACGCCGGCAATCGTGCGAACTCAAATAGCTCATTGCGCACGTCTGTTTTTGTTAGTCCTGCCTTGGACAAGGTTGATGCAACCAATGGGCTTAAGACCACGAGCGGTCGGTTGGTGCCAGGGGCAAAGCCAGCGGTGAAGATATACTCCCAGCCATGTTGGCGAACGAGACCATCACCGATGTA
>JANQPV010000049.1 GCA_028285305.1 Alphaproteobacteria bacterium
GTTTTGGTTTTGACGGAAACACAAAACGGCTCCAGATTCTTTGTTTTGCGCGTTTCCTGACGGTGAACCGGATTCCACTTCACCTGGAAACGCTCTAGATGGGGACGCCTTTTTTCGCGAGTTCCTCGGCGAGTTCGTCCTCCAGCAGCTTTTGACTGTCTCCTCCCCCAAAACACCAGGGCACCCGACGAATAGGTCGAGCCGAACGTGAGTGCCAAATTTATCGTCTGTGCAATTCCGGAAACAAGATCTCGGTCTGTCAACGAATCGAGGGGGTGCAAAAAGACACTCCACAAATAGTCTTGGGCGAGAGCATACCGGGCATCAAGCGCCGAGTCGAAGTTCGCCTGCAAGACCCGCGCAAGTATCCCATCATCGAGCGCTTCCGCCTCGCTCACGACGGAGATAATTCGCATACGGTTGGCATCATTATCAAAAACGATCCTAAGTTGGACGTCCCGCACCCTAAACGCCCAACCCGAGCTGAGCGTTGTGGCCTCTTCATCAAGGCCGCGAACAATTTCTTCCATGCGGGCGGGCGTCATCACGTCATCAGTTCCGATCGGGGCCGGCGGTTCGTTTTCGAGTTCCTGCGCCCGCGCAGCGCCCGAGGACGATAGGCAACGGCCCTCCGCGTGCGCGCCAAAAAAACCGATGGGCCTTGCGTCAAGAGCCAAGGCCATAAGTGCGGCAAGACAAATCAATCGAACCATCGCGTTGCTCCGGTATTTCCAATGCGGCTTGATCCTAATCAGTGCCGCCGCCGCTGCGCTAGCGCGGGGTTTTGAAATTCACGTGAACAATAATCAGCGAGGTGTATGCTGCGCCCGTCAAAACAGGGCAGAAGGCAACTGAGTCTGGCGTTTGGTATGCTTTCAAGGTCTACCGACCTACGCCACACATTCTCGTGAAAGGGAAAGCAGCCATACGATTTTGAGAAAAGGTAGCGCCGCGAGGGGAGATTCTTAAGCGGACCCCGTTTCAGAGGAAAGCAGGGAAACATCAATGCCCGCCTTACGCAGCGCCATCGACCACTTGTCCGCATTATTCTGCGCAAATATCAGTTCTTCGTCCGCCTCGCAGTAGAGCCAACCGTTTTCTTTGATCTCGGACTCCAGTTGGCCGGGCCCCCATCCAGAATATCCGAGCGCAAGAACCGAGTTGCGGGGCCCACGTCCCCGCGCAATTTCTTTGACGATTTCGAGTGTTGCCGTTAGCGCGATCCCGTTTTCATCACTCACGGTACTAGAGTCTTGGACATAGTCACTCGTATGCAGCACGAACCCACGGCTGCTGTCCACTGGACCACCAATGTGAACGCGCGGAGGGTTGTCCAGTGGCTTTGGCTGAATATCGAACTGATCAGCTAAGTCCTCGAATGAAATGTCGTTGGCTTGCTTGTTTACCACGAAGCCCATCGCCCCGTTTTCTGAATGGGCACACAGATAGATGACTGTCTTCTCGAAACGGGGGTCCATCATACCGGGCATCGCAATAAGCATCTGACCTTCAAGGAAGTCTTGCTCGCCGGGACTCACGGATTTCTTGTCTTCGTCTTTGGCCATAATCGAATTTTATGTCCTCCGGGCGTCTTCATGCAAGGCATTGTGCCGAAAGCCGACACCACTTGGCACACTCATTCACATCTTTGAAGTGTGCACATTCCTTGCCATTCATTTCCATGTTCACCATCTCGAGAACGCGCTTTTACGCGTCTTGCGCCTTGCATTTTCGCCCGATCTTCGCCATTACCAACCCCAGTTTACGATGCCGGTCAACTATCCATAGGGCTCTATGGTGGCAGACATGAGGCGAATACTCACGGTGCAATTCTGACGATGAAAGGGAAGATCATGGCGATCAAAGAAGGTGACAAGATTCCGTCCGCTACACTCATGGAGATAACCGAGGCGGGACCCGCGCCGGTTTCGACTTCCGATCTTTTGGCCGGCAAGAAGGTGGCCTTGTTTGCTGTTCCCGGTGCTTTTACGCCGACCTGCTCTGCTCAGCATGTACCAAGCTACGTCAACAACGCAGAAGCCTTAAAGAGCAAGGGGATCGACGAGATTGTCTGTGTGTCCGTGAACGATGCTTTTGTGATGGGAGCCTGGGGAAAGAACTTGGGCGCTGAAGGGACTGTACGGATGGTCGGAGACGGCAACGGCGAACTCACCAGTGCGCTGGGCCTTGAGATGGATGGCTCTAAATTTGGTTTGGGCACCCGCAGTCAAAGATATTCTATGATCGTAAATGACGGCGTCGTGGAAAAATTGAACGTCGAAGAGGGCGGGGCGTACGAAGTTTCAAGTGCTGAGCATATGCTTGGTCAGCTCTAAGTCCGCCTTAGTTAGAGTTCAACCAGGGGGGCCTATAGGCCCCCATCTGACCGGTGCCGCTTGTAGGTCATGATGCAAGTGCCAGGCGCATACCCTTGTTCGCCAGGGCATCGGCCTGCTCGTTCCCTGGATGGCCGGCATGGCCCTTGACCCACTGCCAATGAATACGGCGGACGGACACCAAGGCGTCAAGCTCGCGCCACAGGTCTTCGTTTTTGACTGGTTTTTTGGCCGCCGTTCTCCAGCCGTTCTTTTTCCAATTGGCCATCCACTGGGTGATGCCGTCCATCACGTACTTTGAATCCGTATAAAGTCTTATCTCGGCATCTTCGGGTGTTTGTTTGAGCGCTTCAATTGCTGCCGTGAGCTCCATTCGATTGTTGGTCGTTTCCGGCTCGCCCCCGCAAATTTCGCTTTCCTCGTCTTCTTGCAATATGAGAGCGCCCCATCCGCCTGGGCCCGGGTTTCCCGAACAAGCTCCGTCTGTGTAAAGAGTATAGGTTTTCATGTCAGGCCATAACTTTCTGCCGTTTGCGCCCTCTGATGAAATCGGAGTCGCTCGACATAATCAATTGGATTTTTGGTCGTGACGATTGCGCCCTCCACCTGATTGAGCTGATCATAGAGCCGTGTGAGCAGGAAGCGAAGGGAGGCCCCACGGCACAAGACCGGCAGCGAGGAGATCTCCTCTTCCGTCAACGAACGTACTGACTGATACCCTTGGATCAAATGCTTTGCCTTGGTGATGTTAAACGACATGTCGGATTCAAAGCACCAAGCGTTGATACAAATGGCCAGGTCGTAGCTCAGGATGTCGTTACAAGCGAAGTAGAAATCGATTAGGCCGGAGATCTTGTCCTGAATGAAAAAGACATTGTCGGGAAAGAGGTCAGCGTGAATGACACCGTTCGGCAAGCTGTCTGGCCAATGAGCGTCCAAATAGTCAAGCTCTTGCTCCAACATGGAGCTCAGATCAATGAGGATGGTGTCTGCGTCATGCTCGCATTGACGAAAGAGTGGGCGCCAACCGGCTGGTCCGAGCGCGTTCTCTCTATGACCGGAGAAATCGAGACCGGCCACGTGAAAGCGCGCGAGGCATTTTCCCAACTCCAAGCAGTGCTGAGGTGCGGGTTTGGTGATGCAGATGCCATCCAGGAAACTTACGATCGCGGCGGACTTCTGGGCGAGAGAACGCAATGCGTTGCCGTCTTTGCCGTGGATCGGACGCGGACAGGCAACTCCGCTATCCGCCAAGAAATCCATTAAACCGATGAAATAGGGAAGGTCTTCAGGCGCGACCCGTTTTTCATAGAGCGTTAGAATGTACTGGCCCTTTTCGGTCACCAGCAAGAAGTTTGAGTTTTCAACCCCTTCGGCAATGCCTTTTAGGGCGACAGGGCGACCCAGGTTGTAGTCGGTGAGAAAGACTTCCAGCTCATCATGAGAAACGTGTGTATAGACCGCCACGCTTTCAGCTTACCAGGACGCGCGGCAGCTTAAAAGAAACATCTTCCGTAACCGTCTCCCACTCTTCAACGTCAACGTCGAAGCGAAACTTCAGTTCTGCCAGCAGACCGCTCACAAGACTCTCTGGAGCCGATGCTCCAGCCGTAATACCCAGAGTTTGTGGTGTACCCAGAGCTTGCCAGTCCATTTGCGAAGCTGAATCGATGAGGAACGCATTTTGACAGCCGCCGCGAATGGCAACGTCCACAAGCCGTTTTGAGTTGGATGAGTTGAGCGATCCCAACACGATCACAACGTCGCACATACGGGCAATTTCCTTTACCGCTTCCTGTCTATTTGTGGTGGCATAGCAAATATCATTTTTATGCGGACCAACGATTTCGGGAAATCGAACGCGCAGTTGCGCGATAATCTCTGCTGTTTCGTCTACGGATAAAGTGGTTTGAGTTATATATGCGAGTTCCGTTTGCGGAGGAACTTGCACTTTTTCAACGTCGTCGGCCGACTCGACCAAAGAAATGGATCCGGTGGGCAACTGTCCGATTGTACCGATAACTTCGGGATGGTTGGCATGTCCAATAAGCAGGATCTGTCTTCCGGCATTAAAGTGGCGCTCGGCTTCGTTGTGGACTTTCGAAACAAGAGGGCAGGTCGCATCGAGATAGAACAGATTACGTCGATTGGCTTCTTCGGTTACCGATTTCGGCACGCCGTGTGCGGAAAAGATGACCGGCGCATCCTCCGGGACGTCATCTAACTCGTCGACAAAGATCGCGCCCTTCGACGTCAGATCAGCAACGACCGTTTTATTGTGAACAATTTCATGGCGCACATAGACGGGAGATCCATATTTGTCGAGCGCGCGCTCAACCATCTGAATGGCCCGTTCTACTCCGGCGCAGAATCCGCGCGGCGCCGCCAATACAACTCGCAGCTTGGGCAGTTGGGTCTTGTGCAATTCGTTTCGCTTATCAGGCTTTGCAAGCGTTGTGTACGTCATTGCGTCCGTCTTAGGGCCTGGCTCAGTCATACTTCGGCCCGTTTTCTGATCAGATAGTCTTGCGACTAAAAATGTAAACCTTTATTCGTGTGCTACGAGGCAATGTGTCTCGAATCACATACAGTCTGTCTGAAATTGACTTACCAATGGTTTAGCTTGATATGGCTATTGATCTCTCCATCCCAAAAGGTGTCTTTGCGGTGCTGTGCCTGAGCGGCGCAATCGTTTTACCCGGCTGCACCACGGCCGAACAGCAACAAGCACGCGTATGCCCCCGTGTTGGCGTGCTTCTAGATGCAGCGCGTGTGACGGAATTTTCCGGCATAGGCAACGAAACCCGCGAAGACGTAGCGTATGATATCGAGATATCGGACGCGAACTTGACGTGCAAATACGACGACGACGTCATCAAGGCAAATGTAGAATTCACTGCGGAGATGTGGGCGGGACCGAAGGCTCCCCAGGAAGAGACCAACTTTCGCTATTTCGTCGCTGTAACAGAGTTGAACACCTCGGTGGTGACCAAGGAGTACTTTTCGATAAACGCAGATTTTTCAAAGACAATTCGCTCCAAAAAGCGCCAAGAGATTGAGGATATCCGAATCAATTATGAAAAGCTGGGGCGAGGGGATCTCTATGAGATCTTGATCGGATGGGATCTGACACCGGGTCAGCTGAAGTATAATCGCGAGGTTTCATCCTTTGATCGCCCGGACATACGAATAGTGAGATGATGCCGCGGGTCGCATAGGACGATTGACGGCTTCGTCAGGGTAATGGATAGTGGGTTGGTCTGATCTGCCGGATGGCACGTTTGACCAAATACGCAAACGATTTTTGCGGGAGAGATTGCGACGAGACTGACGTAACACGTCGCAGCGCCGAAGGAGCAAGTCCCGAAAACTCTCAGGCACCAGGGACCGCAAAATGATGTAAGTCTGGAAAGTAAAGCGAACCCTCTTCGCTTTCACCGACGGAGTAAATCTCTCAGGTTCATCGACAGACGGGATAAGTCGCAGCTTCTGCGATCCGTTTGGGAGTGAACATGACAGAGAATTCGAACCTTAAAAGAACCGCCCTATTCGACTTAAGCGCCTCGCTAGGCGGCAAAATGGTGCCCTTTGCAGGCTATGAGATGCCTGTCCAATTCAAGCTGGGTGTTTTAAGCGAACACCTTCACACGCGAGATAAGGCAGGCATGTTTGACGTCTCCCATATGGGGCAGGCCGTCGTGCGGCCCCACGGCTCATTAGCGTTCGAAGATGTTGCCCGCGCTCTTGAGACGGTTGTACCCAGCGATCTGGTGTCACTGAAACCCGGCGAAATGCGGTACACGGTCTTGCTGAACACGCAAGGGGGAATTCTTGACGATCTGATGGTCACCCGGGGGACAGCTGAACAGTCAAATGAGGCCTTCCTGGTTGTAAACGCAGCCGTAAAAGATCAAGACTTTGAAATATTGTCAAACACCGTCAAGTCGTTGCCTCTCGATCTTGAGATCTTGCACGAGCAAGCCCTGATCGCTCTCCAAGGGCCGGATGCAGAGACTGTGTTGGCGCCTTTGCTGCCTTGCGCGCGGGCTCTCACATTTATGACCAGTGATGTCGCCGAATTCGGTGGCCGAACTTTGCACGTCAGCCGCTCGGGATACACCGGCGAGGACGGTTTTGAAGTTTCCATGCCGAGTGATATCGCCGAAGAGTTTGCCAGGCTCTCGTTGGCCTCTGATGCAGTTGAGCCAATAGGCCTGGGCGCGCGCGACTCCCTTCGTTTGGAAGCAGGCCTTTGCCTTTACGGTCACGACATCTCTCAAGAGACATCCCCCGTTGAGGCGAATCTTAAATGGACCATCCCCAAACGCCGCCGAGAAGCGGGTGATTTTCCTGGTGCGGAACGAATTCTGGGTGAGCTCGACACGGGTTCCCAGCGTATTCGTGTGGGTTTGCGCCCCATCGAGAAGGCACCTGTTCGTGAAGGCGCGGTTTTGTTCGATCGAGAGGGACGTGAAGTCGGCGTTGTCACCAGCGGGGGATTTGGCCCCAGTGTCGGGGCTCCTGTCGCCATGGGATATGTAACGCCGCCCGTCAGCAACGTCGGAACTGAATTGTTTGCTGATGTGCGGGGCAAAAAGCGGCCCCTCACCGTTTCAAAGTTGCCGTTCGTTCCGCACAAATACCGCCGAAAGTAAGGAGAAGGATGTGAAGTACACTGATCAGCATGAGTGGGTCGAAGTCGAAGGCGACCTTGCCACGGTAGGCATCACGCCTTACGCGGCGGAGCAGTTAGGCGACATCGTCTATGTCGAATTGCCGGAACCCGGTAAGAGCGTGAAGCAAAAGGACGAAGTTGCCGTCGTGGAAAGCGTAAAGGCGGCCAGCGAAGTCTACGCTCCGCTTTCCGGCGAAGTCGTAGAAATCAATGCGTCTCTGGGAGAGGCGCCCGAAACGGTCAACGCTGAGCCGGCGGGCGCGGGATGGTTTCTCAAAATCAAGATCGCCGATGCGAGTGAGCTGGAAAATCTGATGTCCGAAGAGGCGTACCAACAATTTGTAGAAGGACTGGACTGATGCGATATTTGCCTCTCACAGATGCTGACCGGACGTCCATGCTTGAAGCGGTCGGCGTGACCTCCATCGCGGATCTGTTCGGCGATGTGCCCGATGACGTACGTCTTGGAAAACACTTGGATCTGCCAATCCACAAGGGCGAGCTGGAAGTTGAGCGTCATCTGGCGGCTCTTGCCGATAAGAACGTGAGTGCGGGATCGAGTGCTTTCTTTGTGGGCGCTGGGGCCTACCGCCATCATGTTCCCGCGAGCGTCGATCACCTCATTCAGCGGTCGGAGTTTTTGACATCCTATACGCCTTATCAGCCGGAGATTTCGCAAGGCACGCTGCAGTCTCTCTTTGAGTTCCAAACGCAAGTTGCCTTGATTACCGGTATGGAGGTGGCGAACGCCTCTATGTACGACGGATCCACCGCATGCGCCGAGGCTGTTTTGATGGCGCACCGCATCACGAAGCGCAAAAAAGCGATACTGGCTGGCGGACTTCATGGACAGTATGCTGATGTGACCGAGACGCTCTCAAAATACTCAGGATATAAATGTATTCAGCTCCCGCGTTCGGTCTGCGATGAGGGGATTGAGAATATTGAACTCGACGATCAAATCTCATGTGTCGTTGTCCAAAATCCAAATGTGTTTGGCCAGGCCCTGGATGTGTCGCGGCTGGCGGAGCGCGTGCATGAGGCCGGTGCCCTGCTTGTTGTCGTGGTCACCGAACCGCTCTCTCTCGGACTGTTGCGGTCTCCGGGAGACATGGGCGCCGACATCGTTGTAGGGGAGGGCCAGTCCCTCGGTGTTGGCTTGAATTTTGGCGGCCCCTACCTCGGCCTGTTCGCCACGCGGCAAAAATATGTTCGCCAGATGCCGGGACGCCTCTGCGGTGAAACCGTGGACGCCGACGGACGGCGCGGCTTCGTCCTTACCCTTTCCACGCGCGAACAACATATTAGGCGCGAGAAAGCGACAAGCAATATTTGCACAAATTCGGGACTTTGCTGTCTCGCATGGACCATCCACATGAGTTTGTTGGGCGAGAAGGGCTTCACGGGGCTCGCCGCTCTCAATCACGAAGCGGCTCTCAAGCTCAGTCGCCGCCTCGCGCGCATCGACGGGGTCGAACTGCTCACGCCTACTTACTTCAATGAATTCAGTATACGGCTCCCCAGGCCTGCAAGCGAAGTTGTTGATGAATTGGCGGATCGAGGCGTTTTAGCGGGCGTCCCTGCCTCTCGTTTGTTCGACGAGCCCGACCTTGAAAACGTGCTTATCGTGGCCGCTACCGAGACAAATACGGATGAACAGTTTGATCTGTATGAAGCCGAACTGAGAAAGGCAATTCAATGCTGACAAAGACCGACAAAACACACGCATCAGAGTTTCCCGGCGGAGGAGAAGAGCTTATGCCTCGGACCGAACAGCACAAAGGCCTGTCTCAAGAAGAACCCCTCCTGTTTGAAACGGGCAGCCTGGAGACCACGGGCGTCGATCTTCGGGAACCAGAGGGGGTTCAAGATGGGCTGGGCGATTTGAAACGGGAAGGCCCGATCGGGCTACCCGGGCTCTCTGAGCCCCAGGCGCTCCGTCATTATGTTCGGCTTAGTCAGAAGAACTATGCCATCGATCTCGGTCTCTATCCCCTTGGATCGTGCACCATGAAGCACAATCCGCGGCTGAACGAAAAGATGGCACGATTGCCAGGTTTTGCCGACATTCATCCCTTGCAGCCACAAAAGACCGTGCAGGGTGCATTGGAACTTATCGATCAATTGGGTCATTGGCTCACGGAACTAACTGGCATGTCTGCGGTGGCAATGTCTCCTCGCGCCGGAGCGCACGGCGAACTCTGCGGTATGTTGGCGATCCGCGCCGCGCTCGAAAACAAAGGCTCCGACAAGCGTGTCGTGTTGGTACCTGAATCTGCTCATGGCACGAACCCGGCGACGGCGATCCAGTGCGGGTACGAGGTCCGTTCCATTGCGTGCGATCAAAAGGGCAGAGTGGACTTGAGCGATTTTCGCGACAAGTTGGACGCCGATGTGGCCGCGATCATGATCACCAATCCTAATACATGTGGAATGTTCGAACAGGACATCGCCACGATCGCTAGTGAAATTCACGCTTGCGGCGGCTTCGTCTACTGCGACGGCGCCAACTTTAATGCCATCGTGGGGAAAGTCAGGCCGGGCGATCTGGGTGTGGATGCAATGCACATTAATCTGCACAAAACATTTTCCACTCCCCACGGCGGTGGCGGTCCGGGCTCCGGTCCTGTGGTGTTGTCCCAAGCGTTGGCGCCTTATGCGCCGCTCCCTCTATTGATAAAGGAAGAAGGAACCTATCGTCTGATCGAAAGGACGAATGCCGATGATGTCGACGCGTTCGGCCGCATCGCAGCGTTTCATGGGCAGATGGGTATGTTTGTCCGGGCTTTAGCATACATCTTGAGTCATGGAGCGGATGGGTTGGCCCAGGTCGCTGAAGATGCAGTGCTTAACGCGAATTATGTTCTGACGTCGCTAAAGGATGTCATGACTCCCGCCTTTAGAGGGACGTGCATGCATGAAGCTCTGTTTGATGACCGCTTCCTGGAAGGGACCGGCGTCACGACCCTTGATTTTGCGAAAGCCATGATCGACCGCGGCTATCATCCGATGACTATGTACTTTCCGTTGATCGTCAATGGGGCAATGCTCATCGAACCGACAGAGACGGAGTCCAAAGAAAGTCTGGATCAATTCATCGACACGCTGCGATCCTTGGCGATAGCGGCGAAGGAAGGCGATATACAACAATTTGTGGACGCTCCTGTCGCGGCGCCGAGATCGAGACTTGATGAGACCCAAGCGGCCAGAAAACCAATTCTGCGGTGGACGCAAGGCGCAGGCGCCTAGCCCACAAACTAGTTCAGCTGGCTTGGCAGGCTGGAAATGCTTTGGTCGACGAGGGATTCGGCCGCGCTGCCGTCCATTGAGTCTTCGATGACCCGGCGCGCCGCGCCCACGGCAGTGTCTGCAGAAATTCGGCGCACGTCCTGAACGGCCTGAACTTCTGCTTGCGCAATCTTTTGCTCTGTCAGGCGCGTGCGGCGCTCGATTTGCTCTTTGAACGACGCTTCCGCTTCCGCCTTCATGCGCTCGGCTTCTTCTTTGGCGTGCTCAACAATTTCTTCGGCTTCTTTCTCGGCTTCTTGTTGCTTGCGCTGATAATTGGCCAAGAGCGCTTGCGCCTCTTCACGCAAACGAGCGGCCTCGTCCAGCTCTGCACTAATGGCCGCAGCTCGCGCGTCCAATGCATCCAGTACACGTTTGGGAGCTCCCAAGTACACAACGAGGCCAAGAAAGGCGACGAGTGATACCGCTACCCAGAAAGTCGGATCGCTTATGAGGCCTTGCATTTCGTTTCTTCTTTCCTAGGCGTGACCAGACTGTGCCAGTTCAGCTTCTACGGCGCTCGACACCTGCGACGCAGACGCTGATGTGCCAATCAAATGCGACACCAGTTCCGTTGCCGCTTCGCTGGCCACATCTTTGACATTGCTCAGCGCCTGATCCTTCATTGCCGCGATCCGTTGTTCCGCCTCTTGAAGTTGGGCATTAAACTTGGCATCGGCTTCAGCGCGCATCTCATCCATTTCGGCTTTGAGTTTTTCCCGAGTATCGTTCGCGATCGCCATCGCCCGGCTGCGCGCTTGGGCGAGCGCTTCTTCGTAATCCGCAAGCGCCTGCTCAGCCTGTTGTTGCAGTTGATTGGCTTTTTCCAGATCATCTGCAATACGGTCGCGCCGTTCCTCAATGATGCCGCCGACACGTGGCAAGGCCACCCGCGCCATCACGATATACAAAAACAAGAACGTAAGTGCGAGCCACACGAGCTGTGGAACGAACCACTGGGAATCGAGCTGAGGCATGTGAATGGTGCTCCCGTCATCGGGACGCCGGTCTTCCAGTATTGCGAGAAGAAATCGTTCTCGCTCAAGTCAAAGCAGCGCCCGGCGCGTTCAGACTATACGGCAAACAACAAAAGCAATGCGATCACGAGGCCGAACAGACCGGTCGCTTCCGCAAGGGCAAATCCCAAGAGCACGTTTCCGAATTGGCCTGGAGCCGCCGACGGATTACGAAGCGCGCCTTGAAGATAGTTTCCGAAGATCGTTCCGATCCCGGCTCCGGCCCCAGCAAGCGCAATACATGCTATTCCGGCTCCAATATATTTTGCAGCTTCTGCTTCCATTTTGGTTCTCCTATTTCCTTAAAATCGCTGAACTGAAGATCAAATATTAGTGTGAGTGCATATGAAGGGCATCGTTCAAATAGATGCAGGTCAATATGGCGAACACATAGGCCTGGAGGAAAGCGACAAGGAACTCCAGTCCCGTCAGGCCCACCATGAAGACGAGGGGAGCAACGCCCCAAATACCCATCAGTCCCACGAAAGAGGCAAAGACCTTAAGCATCGTGTGACCGGCCAACATGTTCGCGAACAGCCGGACCGATAGACTAATCGGCCGAGTCAAATACGAAATCACTTCAATGGGAAAGAGCACCGGTACGAGCGCGACCGGTAATCCGGACGGCACGAAAAAGCCAATGAAACCGAGTCCGTGCTTGATGAAACCAAGCAGAGTAACACCGATGAAGATAAAGAGGGCCATAGCAAACGTGACGATGATGTGGCTCGTCACCGTAAACGACCAGGGAATCATGCCGAGCATGTTTGCAAACAGCACGAACATGAACAAAGAAAAGATGAAGGGAAAATATCCCATTCCGTCTTTGCCCACATTATCTCTGACCATATTGGCGATGAACTCGTAGCTCATCTCCGCCAGAGACTGGAGCCGACTTGGGATCAGGGCCCGGCGGCTGGTGCTTAGCAACATAAAAGCGCAGATAGTCACTACAACGATAACCATCCACAGGGAAGCATTCGTAAAAGAGGCGTCGACCGGCCCCAATTGAATGTCAACGAGGCTCTTCACCTCGAATTGGTGCATGGGGTCGATACCCTTGGACCCGTGTCCGTCTGCTCCCTCGCTCGCCACTTCGTTTTCCTATATTTGATACGTCTTCAAATCAATTGTCGTCTGATGGAGGTTGGATCGCTTGGCCCGTTCTATACACATTCAACACGCCAGCCGCCATGCCGAGAAAAAAGAAGATAATGAAAAACACCGGGGAGGTGCCAAAGACCCAATCGATACCCCAGCCCAAGGCGACCCCGACCACAAGCGCCGCAATAAGGTCGGTTGCGATCCGAAGTCCAAGACCGAGCGAACCTGCGCCCCCTCTTTTTGGTGACTCCCCATCTTCTGACTGTGTCCGCTTCTTATCCAGCCGCCGCCTCAGATCCTCAAGGTCTGAAGGGTCATTGAATGTAGTCTCGATCCCTGCCGAAGGGTGTATCCGTTTCATGCCGGTCATCGTTGGATATCCAATCAATCCCCGGTCCCAAATTCGCGCGGAGCGTAGTCATACCCCTGAAAGGTGTCAAGCAACATCGGGTCGCATAAGCTCTTGAAATCTTTGACTTACTGTCTTGGTGCGGCGCAATGACGCTAGCTTGCCTCGCGCATCTGCTCCGCTTCGGAAAGGTCCACTGAGACCAGCTGACTGACCCCACGCTCGGCCATGGTCACGCCGTAGAGACGATCCATGTTCGCCATGCTCAGCGCGTTGTGGGTAATCACAAAGAAACGTGTGTCGGTGATCTTTTTCATTTCGTGAAGCAGGTTGCAAAACCGCTCCACGTTCGAATCGTCGAGCGGCGCGTCCACCTCGTCTAAGAAGCAGACAGGTGCAGGGTTTGAAACGAACACTGCAAGGATCAGCGCCATCGCCGTGAGGGCTTGCTCACCCCCCGACATCAGCGACAGGTTTTGCAGTTTCTTGCCCGGCGGACGCGCGAAGATGTCCAGGCCAGCAGACAGAGGGTCGTCCGACTCCGTCAATTCCAGTTTGGCGCTGCCGCCGGCAAAGAGCACTTCAAACAGCCGCGTGAATTGTTCATTCACGTCATTAAAGGCCGACAATATGCGCTCGCGACCCTCCGAGTTTAGAGTATTGATTCCTTTTCTTAGTTTTGCGATCGCCTCTTCTAGATCTGATCGTTCCCCACCGATTTCCTCGAGCTTGTCAACGAGTTCAGCAGATTCCTGTTCCGCGCGAAGGTTCACCGCGCCCATATTTTCCCGTTCGCGCTTCAACCTTTCCAGCTTGTTCTCGATTTCCTTCAGTGGCGGAAGAGGTTTGTCCCCGTGTTCGCTGTGTTGCAAAAGGTCTTCCGGCGGAACATTGAGCGCATCTTGGATCTGGTGGACGAGTTCATCCCGCCGTTGCAAATTGCTCTGAAGCTGCGTTTCCGTTCGGACTAGGTTTTCACGCGCTTCGGCGAGAGTTTCTTGGGTTTCTTTGACGGCGCGATCGCACGCGCGCAGCTTGGCTTCGGCTTCTGCCAGACCATCGGCCGCCGCCTGGCGTTTTTGCTCCGCCTCCTTGACCGCCTCAATCAATTTGACCCGTTTGCCTTCCAATTGGAGCGGAACTTCTTCAGCGGCCTTGAGTTCCCATGCGGCTTTGCTCTTGCGCTCGTTCAATCGTTCAATCTGCGCTTCCGCGTTGGTCGTCCGTGTTTGCCACTGTTGGCGCTCTGAAGCGATGGCGTTCAAGCGCTCGGTGCGGACCGCGGCCTCACGATTAAGCGCCTGAAGGTCTGCATTAGATTCGGACAAGGCCGCGCGCGCCTCCGCCACGATTGTACGTTGCTCAACGATTTCGCCGGCGTGATCTTCGCCTACTTCCAACTCAGCCAGTTCTTGTTGCTGGGAGCTCATTTGGTCGTTGAGCTCGGAAAGCGAGCGCAGCATCCGTGTTTCAGCTTCTTGCAATGCCGCCAGTTTGGATTGCCGCTCTGCGTTTTGACGATTGAACGCCACCAAAGCCTCTTGAGCTTCCGTGCGCGCCGCTTCTGTTTGGTGGCGCAGACGGCGGATCGACTCAGCTGCTTGAGACGCGTCGCTCGCGCGTTGTTCCGCCCCCTTAAAGACTTGTTCCGCTTGCTGATGGGTTTCTTTCGCGGCCTCAATCTCGCTATCCAGTTCGCGAAGACGATTGCGCTGTGCCAAGCGGCGCGCCGCAGGCGTGTCGGCTTCGGCGGACGCGCTGAAACCGTCCCAGCGCCACAAATCGCCTTCTTTAGAAACCAGGCGTTGGCCGGCACGCAAAGCACGCCGCATCGCCGCGCCCTGGTGGCGGTCGACCACTCCAATCTGTGAAAGGCGGCGCGCAAGTTGAACCGGGCCGGTCACAAAGCGGGACAAAGGTTCCGCGCCCATAGGAAGCGCCTGGTCGAGGACGTCCGCCACATGTTCCCAATGAACCGGCGCGGCTTCATCTGTCGGGGCGTTGAGGTCCTCCCCGAGAGCGGCCGCTAAGGCGACCTCATAGCCGGGCTCCACCCGCACCGCATCAATGACGGGCGGCCAGAGCCCTCCGGCGTCGACATTGAGCACGCCCGACAACGCCTTTGCCTCCGCCTTGAGTTTATTGAGATGCTTCTCCGCCTCTTGAAGAGGCGCCCGGAGGTCATCCGCTTGGGTCCATGACCGGCTGCGCTCTCTATCCGCATTGGCGAGCCGCTCCAAGACAAGCTGGTACTCGCGCTCGGCCGAATCGATCCGCTTTTCAAGATCTTGTTTTTCCGTGTCCTTGTCATCGGAAAGCGCCAAGGCTTGCAGCTCGCGCCGTGCGTCGGTGAGTTCGCCGGAGAGTTTTTCCTTTTGGGCGTTTGCTTGGCTGATCGCCGCTCGCAAGGCTTCCATTTTTGCATGCCGCTGGGCCGCCAACCCGGAAAGTTCATCCAGTTTGCGCTCCGCGTCTGCCAGGCCCTTTGAGCAGGCGTCGACGGCCTTTTTGGCGCTCTCGACACGGCTCGTTTCATCGCTGCGTTCTTGTTCGAGCGTGGTCTTTTCTTGGTCCAGTGCCTCCAAAGCGGCGCTGGCATCCCGCCGCATCGCCTGTTCGCGGCGAACGTCGGCAGAGATTTGCTCCAGAGTTGTGGTAAGGGCGGCCGCCTGATCCTTTGCAAGCTGCGCGTCCTTATCGATCGTGTCCTTTTCAATATTCAAGCGCTGGACGGCGGCTGCAGCAGCAGCTTCGGCCTGGCGAAGGGGAGGAACGGTTTCGGCGGCTTCGGATTGTGCGGTCGAGGCCTGAGCGGCGGCCTGCGTGTAGGTCTCAACTTCGCTCTTTATGCGGACCAAAGTCTCTTCCGCCTCTTTGAGGCTATCTCGGGCTTGGCTCCACTTGAGATGTAGAACAAGAGCTTCCGCAGACCGGATACGGCCGGCGAGATTCTTGTAGCGGGTCGCTTGCCGGGCCTGCCGTTTCAAGCTGTGAAGCTGGTCCTCCAACTGCTGTTGGACGTCTTCCAGCCGCTGAAGGTTGGTTTCCGCGGCCCTGAGACGCAGTTCCGCTTCATGCCGTCTCGAGTGGAGCCCGGTGATCCCGGCTGCTTCTTCTAGAATCTTGCGGCGGTTTTCGGGTTTGGCGTTGATCAGTTCCGAAACTTGGCCTTGCCGAACCAAAGCAGGAGAATTGGCGCCGGTTCCCGCGTCCGCAAACAAGAGTTGTACATCCCGCGCTCTGACGTCCCGTCCGTTAATTCTGTAGGCGGAACCAGCCTCGCGCTCAATACGGCGCGTCACTTCGAGGACATCGCTATCGTTGAAAGCTGCCGGCGCCTTGCGGCTGCTGTTATCGAGGGTCAAATGGACTTCGGCCATATTCCGCGCGGGCCGCGCAGACGTCCCCGAGAAGATGACGTCGTCCATCCCGGAGCCGCGCAAGGCTTTGGCTGACGTGGCCCCCATGACCCAGCGCAGGGACTCCAAAACATTTGATTTACCGCATCCATTGGGGCCGACAATTCCTGTCAGACCGGGCTCGACCCTCAACTCTGTTGTATCAACAAACGATTTGAAGCCGGAAATACGAAGCCGCTCTATGCGCACCTAAAACTTCTCTCTGGTGGTTAGCTGGCCCGAATGCCAGGACGAGAGACCTTAGCAAGATTCGCGGTTTCGTTCTCAATGGCTTTCTAGGCTGCATCAAGCCTAGTTTACTGCGAGCAGCTCGTCCAACACCTTCTGGAAATCACTGAAGCTCATGTTGGGGTATTTTTTTCCGTTGATCACGAACGACGGTGTGCCGGTGATGCCGTACTCTTTGTAAGCAAAGTCGGCAACGCCCTCAATTCGATCAATTTCAGCTTGGTTTTTGAGACAAGTCTGGAACGCATCCACCGAGAGTCCGGCTGTTGTGGCGATGGCTTCCAATTCAGGATAGGCGTCCGGGGCGAAGGCCCAATTTGCCTGTCGGCGGAACAAGACGTCAATGACGCCAAAATACTTATCCTCCGGGACGCATCTGGCGAGAAGAAACCCAGCAAACGCTCGATCTCTTGGCGGGGTTGGAATCTCCCTCAAGATAAAGCGGATCTTGTTCGTATCGATATACTCTTCTTTGAGTTGCTTATACGTCGATTTGTGAAAGTCCGCACAAACGCCGCAGGTCACGGACGCATATTCGATAACAGTCACGGCCGCATCTGGATTGCCCAAAGCCCGGTCGGTTTCGATCTCGTAGGGGTTCGCCGCCACAGGTGCGGTTTCGCTAACGGCGGCCGGCTTTGAACTTTGCGCGCTTGATGCCACAACCGAAGCGTTGCTGTCCGAGGCGCCCGAAAAGGCTCCGAACAGAGCAACTGCATGAACGGTGAGGATTGCAACTGCATTTACAAGAGGCGGCCAGCTCATAACGGTGTTCCTGTCAGTCGAAGATCGGCGATAAATTCTAAATGCCCACCTTGAACCAAATTTGCAAGTCGCTCGGAAACGGTGTCTTCTGTCGCGCTACAGGGCGCAACCTATTTCTCAGACAGATGTTGACGAATTCTCTCTAAGTGTTTCCGGAGTTGGGGGTTTTTGACATCGGAAACAGGCGAAGAGGATTGGCCACCCGGTGGCTGCGGTGTGGCCGCCGGCGTACTCCAGAGAGAGCCCCCTTCTGGCGCGGAGCGAGGCAACGGGGCTTGGACGATTTTGATGTCCGTCACCGCGTCATACCCGTAGTGCCGATTGATGCGAGACAGAATTTCGGGAATGTGATGCTGAACTTGCACCGCCAAAGGTCCGGGCACGCGAATGCGCAAGACGTTTGTCCCGCTTTTCGAGGATGAAAGCCGCTCGGGAAAGACGTGATCGGCAAATTCCGGTCCGACAATCTCCCGCCAATTTTCCACAATATATCCGGTTGCGAATCCGAACCTTTTGTTGATGGATGTTGCGACGGATCTCAGATGGCGTCCGACGACGGACGGACCAGCCGCCCGCTTTCGGGTTTCAGTTTCAAGTGTCTCAGGAACATTGCGCAGTCGCTGGGAAAGGAGGTGTTCGGATTTATGGGCCATAGACAAATAGTGAGAGGGCGGATTGAATTGTCAAGTCCTAGTCCTTAAGACCCGCTCCATGAACAAGAAAAATGTCAAATCCTTTTCGAAAGCTCTGTTGGCTTGGTACGACCGCCACCGGCGGGATCTGCCATGGAGAGCGAAGCCGGGCGAGGCGATAGATCCCTACAAAGTGTGGTTGAGCGAAATCATGCTCCAACAGACCACAGTTGCGGCCGTCGTGCCATACTTTACCAAGTTCGTCCGCCTTTGGCCTTCGGTAGATAGGCTGGCAAGTGCCGCGCGGGACGATGTCTTGGCCGAGTGGGCCGGTCTCGGCTATTACTCGCGCGCGCGGAACTTGCACAAATGCGCCGGCGAGGTGATGGCCCTCCATCAGGGCGAGTTTCCCAGCACGGAAGAAGCACTCCTGAAATTGCCTGGGATTGGTCCGTATACGGCGGCAGCAATTGCGGCGATCGCGTTCGCTCGCCCCGCCAATGTTGTGGACGGAAATGTCGAGCGTGTGATGGCCCGGTTTTTCGCCATCGAGACGCCAATGCCGACGGCAAAAGCGGAGATTAAGAAGACGGCCGGTGAATTGGTACCGGTCACTCGAAACGGCGATTACGCACAGGCGCTGATGGATCTGGGGGCAACGATTTGCACGCCCAAATCGCCGAAATGCATGCTTTGCCCGATTGCGGAGTTGTGCGCGGCCCATAATGCGGGCCAGAGCGAGCGCTACCCGGTTAAGGCGCCCAAGAAGGACAAGCCCACGCGCTTCGGGACCGCCTATCTTGCAGTTAAACCGGACGGCTCGGTGCTTCTGCGTCAGCGCCCGGACCAAGGCTTGTTGGGTGCGATGATGGAAGTGCCGTCATCGGATTGGATCGAGCGGTCGGAAAGGCAGGAAAACGATAGACCATGCCCGCCGTTCAAAGCCCCTTGGCAGGCCCTCGACGGGACCGTGCGCCACACCTTTACGCACTTTCACCTTGAGCTCGCCGTTCAGTATGCACAGGTTAAGAAGGAGCCTAAAAGCCAGATATTCAGCGGCATTTGGGTCGCGCCGGAAGATTTGGGCACGCAAGCGCTCCCGACCGTGATGAAAAAAATCATCCGTCTGGGGGCGGAGCAAGACGTTGTCGAGGCAGAGGTCTAAGCGGCTTTCATTTCCGCACGGATCCGTTGGCGCAAAAGGTCAATGGGGAAGAGCTTTCGCTTTTGCTCAAAGTGCCAAAATGTCCAGCCGTTACACGCGTTTAGGTTTTGCACATGGGCGCCGATCTTATGGATCGAACCGGTTGCATCCCGGCAAACGACGCTTCCGTCCGCGCGAACGCGAGCGACATGTTTTTTGTTTGCGCTCTTGAGTTCCGCTCCAGGCTTTAACAGTCCGAGCTCGATCACCATGCCAAAGGGCACGCGCGGTTCGTCTCGCTTTGAAGCAGTGACTTTAATGTCTTCTGCGTCGGCCGGCACAATGCGTTCAAGGCGGCGGGTGGCAAGTTTGATATAGTTCGGGTCTTTTTCGATGCCGACAAAATCACGGCCCAGCTTTTTGGCAACCGCGCCGGTCGTACCTGACCCGAAGAAGGGATCAAGGATCAAATCGCCTGGATTGCTCGAGGAGAGGATGACCCGGTGGAGAAGCGCCTCCGGCTTTTGAGTGGGATGCGCTTTCGACCCATCCCGCTTTTTCAAACGTTCCTCTCCTGAACAAATCGGCAATGTCCAATCGGAGCGCATCTGAAGCTCTTCGTTCAGCATCTTCATGGCGTGATAGTTGAACGTGTATTTTTTGGCGTCCTGGCTCTTGGAGGCCCAAATGAGGGTTTCATGAGCATTGGTAAAGCGCTTCCCCCGAAAGTTGGGCATCGGGTTCGATTTGCGCCAGATGATGTCGTTGAGGATCCAATATCCCAAGTCCTGCAGGACGGCGCCCACACGGAAAATGTTGTGATAGGAGCCGATGACCCAGATTGCCCCGTCCGGCTTGAGGACGCGGCGAGCGGCGCTGAGCCACTCTCGCGTAAACGCGTCGTAGGCGGCGAAGCTGTCGAACTTGTCCCAATCGTCTTCGACCCCATCAACTCGTGTATCGTTGGGGCGGCGCAATTCACCTTCAAGTTGGAGGTTGTACGGAGGGTCGGCAAAGATCAGATCACACGAGTCAGCGGGAAGATCCGCCATCACATCGATCGTGTTTCCCTTGAGTATTGTGTTGCGAAAGTCACCATTCCCCGGTGACGCCGGCTTCTTCCTACTGGGCGCCATAAACCTCTCCTTTTGCGGAGGGTGATCCTGAGTCAGGCGTGGTTAATGGTCAACTAATGAATACAAAAAAGACCGGAATGAGTGGCTTTTTGGACTCAAACCGTTAACGGCTGAGACGCAAGGAGCTTTCCCGCTGAAACCAACTCGGCGATGGGTTTGAAAGATCGCCGATGGTGACGGCTCACGCCGTTGCCCTCAAGGGCATCCCGGTGCTGTTTGGTTCCGTAGCCCTTGTTCTGGCGCCAATGGTATTGGGGCATCTGGGCATCCAGCTCTTCCATCATTCGGTCCCGGGTCACCTTTGCAATGATGGACGCCGCCGCAATGGAGACGCTTTTGCCATCTCCCTTGATCACAGTCTCGCACGCGCAGGCAAGCGGCGGGCGCTGGGAGCCGTCGATCAACGCCAAGCCCGGCGGTTCCGTCAGCTCATTCACGGCCCTGTCCATGGCCAAAAACGTGGCGCGCAGAATGTTGAGCTCGTCGATTTCCGCAACGTCCGCAATTCCGACGCCTACATCTGCGCACTGAGTAATGATCTCGAAAAGCCGATTGCGTTTCGCTTCACTTAGCTTCTTGGAGTCGTTAAGGCCGTCTGGAATACAAGCCGGGTCAAGGATCACCGCCGCCGCCACGACGGGACCCGCCCAAGGGCCTCTCCCGGCTTCATCGACACCGGCAATGAAGCTGTGTCGTTCTGCAAACTCGGACTCGATTTCGTAGGTGGGACGGCTGACCATCCCGGCACACTAACGGATTCGCCTTCCCGAGAAATGGAAATATCAAAGCAACTCTAACTGTTGCCCGGGAAGGGCAGGCCGCCGAAAGAGCGACGTGTCTAGGGTGTTTTCCGGTTTGTTGAGCCGCAAACGCTTAGCCGCCTTGTGAAAGCGTTTGGCGATCAAGTCCGCGAATACGCCGCGTCCCCGCTGGCGCACAAACCACTCGGATTCGTAGGTCCGGCCTTGCCTCATGTCCTTCACCAGCCTGATAATGCGGTCGGCCCGATCCGGGATGCGTTCCCGTGCCCATTCTTCGAAAAGCTGACAAATCTCCAACGGCAACCGCAGCATGACGTAGCCCGCCGATTGCGCCCCCGCCTGTTTTGCGCGTTTGAGGATGGCCTCGATCTCCGGATCGTTCAAACCCGGGATAACAGGCGCCACCATGACTGTCATGGGGATGCCAGCCTTTGACAATTGCTCGATGGCGTCAAGTCTCTTGGCTGGCGTCGCCGCCCGCGGTTCCATGGCCCGCGCCAATCGGGCATCGAGTGTTGTCACCGAAATTCCCACCCGGGTGAGATTCTTCCGCGCCATGTCCGCCAGGATATCGATGTCTCGTGTGATCAAATGGGACTTCGTCACGATCGTAACCGGGTGGTTGCACCCCTGCAGAATTTCCAAGACTTTGCGGGTAATGCGAAAGTGCTTCTCGATCGGTTGGTAGGGATCTGTGTTGGTCCCCATGGCAATCACGCTGGGCCGGTATTTGGCGGACGATAATTCTGTTCGCAGAAGGTCCGGAGCGCTCGGCTTGGCAAAGAGCTTACTTTCAAAATCGATCCCTGGCGACAAGTTCATGAACGCGTGCGTGGGCCGCGCATAGCAATACGAACAGCCATGTTCACAACCGCGATACGGATTGATGGACTGCGAGAACGAAATGTCTGGTGAAGTGTTTGTTGTAATGATCCTTTTGGGCGTCTCCAACGTCACTTCGGTCTTGACGGGTTGCCCATAATGGTCCGTGGACCACCAGCCGTCATCGACCTTTGATCTTTTTTCCGTGTCGAACCGGCTTGAAACATTCGTTCGAGCCCCTCTGCCCGCCAAGAAGCGGTCAGTCGAGGGGGCGATTTTGAGATCGGATCTGAGTGCGATGGTCATGCGGGTGTTATGGCAGCAGAAGGAGAACAAATCAAGAACAAAAACGTTCCTTGATAACTTTCAAACCTTCCCCATAGTCCGGATCATGATCAGTGTCATAATACCGGTGCTCAATGCAGAGAGCACGATCAGTCGGACCTTGTCAGGGCTTCTGGGTGCGATGTTCGACGGCATCGTGAAAGAAGTGATTGTCGTGGACGGGGGCTCGGTGGATGGGACGCGGGATTTGGTCATCGAGGCGGGAGCCAAACTCGTCCAGGCCGAACCAGGGCGAGGGCGGCAGCTGAGAACCGGTGTGGCTGCAGCGGAACATGACTGGCTTCTTTTTCTGCACGGCGACACCGTCTTATCGTCGGACTGGGTACGCGAAGTTCAATGGTTCACCCAAGAAAATGCGGGCCGTGAGCCGAAGGCGGCCGCCTTTCGGTTTGCGCTGGACGATCAGGGAGTGCAAGCAGCCATGCTTGAGAAGATGGTCGCGATCCGCAGCCATGCACTGAAGTTGCCTTACGGTGATCAGGGCCTATTGATCCGACGGGACCACTACGAAGAGCTTGGGGGGTATGCGGATATACCTCTTATGGAGGATGTGGACATCGTCCGGCGGATTGGCAGGCGCAGACTGACGATCCTCAACGCGCGCGCTCTCACCAGCGCCGAACGCTTCAAAAAGAGCGGATACATTCTCAGATCGACGAAGAACCTTTCGATTCTAGGCCTCTACTTTCTGAAAGTGCCGCCAAGACTACTGGCGAGGCTTTATGACTGAAAGGCTCGCTTGGCGGCGGCATCTCGTTTTGTTCGTCAAAGCACCGTTGGTCGGCCAAGTGAAAAGTCGTTTGGCCGCGGACATTGGCTGGACGCGAGCGACCCACTGGTACAGGACGAACTGCCGGAAGGTCATTACGAGTTTATCCCGTGATCCCCGGTGGCAGACATATATGGCGGTGGCGCCGGATGCTTTGGCTACTCGCTTAGGTTTTGCAGATGCAATTCCACCCGGCGTGCCTCGTCTCCCCCAAGGCGAAGGCGAGTTGGACGCGCGCATGAGCAGGTTTGTGCGCATTATGCCGCCCGGCCCGGTCGTTATTGTCGGCACGGACATCCCTGACGTGAAGCCCCACCACATTTGGGACGCCTTCAAGAAACTAGGCAGCCACGACGCCGTCTTTGGTCGGGCAACGGATGGCGGCTACTGGCTCGTGGGGTTCAAACGCGTGAAGCCAATCCTATATCCGTTCGAGAACGTGCGCTGGTCGACGGAACACGCGCTCGACGACACATTGCGTAATCTGCATGGAAGAGAGGTCGGTTTCGTCAGCACGTTGAATGATGTTGATGAAGAACGAGACTTAGCCCAGGCGCAAATCGAATGAACTCAAGATTGAACGACCTCGTTGATGCCCAATCTCAAGGTGAGAGCTTTGACTACCTCTTCTTTTGGGGTCATCGGCAAAAAGGTTCCATTGGTAACTCATGCCTCAGTCAGTGGTTCCCGGTCCGATTTGAGCAAGGGGGCGATCAGTACTTTTCTGCTGAGCAATTCATGATGGCGGGAAAAGCCAAATTGTTTGGAGATTATGCAGCTTTAGAAAAGATCTTTGCGACAAAAGATCCGGACAAGGCGAAGGGCATTGGACGCAAAGTGAAGAACTTTGACCACGAACGCTGGGCGGCTGAGCGCTACGACATTGTCGTTCAAGGAAACATCTTGAAATTCTCCCAGAACGAGGCTCTTAAAGGTTTTCTGCTGGGCACGGGAAGCAAGGTTCTGGTGGAGGCGAGCCCACTCGATCAAATTTGGGGGATTGGTCTCAACCAAGACGACCCGCGCGCGAGCGATCCCAGCCAGTGGTGCGGACAGAACTTACTCGGTTTTGCGCTGATGGATGTGAGGGAAGAACTGCGGGAATAAGGCTGTTTACGGCTACCTTAAATGCTCCTGCAGCCGCGGCATGATCTCAACGAAGTTGCAGGGCGAATGCCGAATGTCGAGCTGTTGCTTCAGGATGCCGTCCCAGCCATCCTTGCAGGCGCCGGGCGAGCCGGGCAGGGCAAAGAGGTACGTCCCACCGGCAACACCAGCTGTAGCCCGCGACTGTACGGTTGAAGTGCCGATCTTCTGGGCGCTGATTTGATGGAACAGCGCGGAAAAGCCATCGATTTCTTTTTCATAGACGGAGTGAAAAGCTTCGGGCGTCACGTCTCTCCCGGTGAGCCCGGTACCTCCTGTCGAGATAACAGCGTCCACCTGTGGGTCCTCGATCCATGTGCGCAACTGCGCCGCGATCAAATCTTTGTCGTCGGTGACGATCTTTCGGTCCGCGAGTTCATGGCCCGCTTCCAGCAATCGGTCAACCAGCGTTTTCCCGGACTTGTCATCAGCTTCGGTGCGCGTATCGGACACCGTTAGCACAGCGATGCGTACAGGGAGGAACTCTTTAGACTCGTCGATGGGCATGAACGCTCTCTATTCCGGTGCGGGGTCGGGGAATTGGTCCCGTAATATGCGCTTAAGAATTTTTCCTGAGGGGTTTCTCGGGATCTCATCAATGAAAACTGCCGATTTGGGCTGTTTAAAACGCGCAAGCTTACCTTGGCAATAATCAATGAGTTCCTTTTCGGTGAGGCTGTCATCTCCCTTCACGACAATCGCCATGGGGACTTCTCCCCACTTTTGGCTATCGCGGCCAATGACCCCTACGTCGGCGACCTTGGGATGACCCAGAATAACGTTCTCGACCTCGGCCGGGTATATATTCTCGCCGCCCGATATGATCATATCTTTCTTTCGGTCGGCAATCGTCACAAAGCCGTCGGCATCAATCGTTGCCAAATCTCCGGTGTGGAGCCAGCCGTTTTTCAGCGTCTCGGCCGTCGCATCGGGACGATTCCAATATTCCTTCATGATATGCTGACCGCTGACAATCACCTCGCCAACTTCGCCGTCCGCCACGTCGCTGCCGTCATCGCGCACCACGCGGACTTTGGTGTGGTAAAAGGCGGGACCCGTGGAACCGGCCTTTGTAAAAGACGACTCGGAATCGGTCACACAGGCTGGGCCGCAAGTTTCGGTGAGGCCGTAAACCTGGCGGATTTCGACATCTCGGTCAGCATATTCCTTAATCAGATTAATGGGCACGGGCGCCGCGCCGCTCATACACCAACGCAGATTGGAAGTGTCCACCGACTTCATCTGCGGCATTTGCGACATGACGTTGAGCATGGCGGGAACCGCCAACATAGTCTGGATTTCGTTTCTTTCGATCAGATCCCAGACTTGGCCAGGATCGAAGGCGCGCGGACACACAATCCGGCCGCCCATGTAAAGATTGGCGGTCGCCGGCGACAGAGCCCCCACATGAAAGAGTGGCAAACAGCACAAGTAACTGTCCGTCTGATAAAAATCGATGGTCGCGGCCATTGTGGCGACGGCCCAAAAGGCGGTGTTGTGTGTATGAACCACCCCCTTGGGAAGGCCAGTCGTGCCCGACGTATACATAATATAGAGGTTCTCATCTCCAAACGCCGCATGGTCCGGTTCTTCCGGAGAAGCGGCCTCTTGAAGCCGTTCGTAGGAAAGGGACGGCGGCGTGGCATTCCCGATGCAGATCCATGTCTTGACGTCGGTTTTTCCCGCGTCCAATGATTGCAGTGCTTGGACCTGTTCCAGAAACTCTTCCGAATGAATAACAACGAGGGATCCGCTGTCCTTGAGAATGAATTCCAGCTCGGGCGGTGTGAGGCGCCAATTCAAGGGCACACACACGGCTCCGATCTTGGCGATCGCAAAAAAGGACTCCATGAATTCGGCGCTGTTCATGGCGAGCAGGGCAACCCGGTCACCCTTCTTGATACCTTGATCAAGGAGTAAATGGGCGGTGCGGTTGCTCCGCTCGTTAAACTGCGCGTAGCTGAAATGCCGATCGGTCGAGACATCGAACCAAGCTTCCGCATTGGGCTTGAGCCGTGCGCGGTTGGTTAAAAAGGCGCCCACGTTGACGCCGTCATGCTGGGTATTGGCCAAGGTTGAAATCCTCCCGCTAAGTCCTACTGCTTAAGGCCATTTCCGCATTCGGGGCCGAGGAAGTCAAGACGAACCGGGTTAGGTTGAATGGGGACGGACGCCAGGCGAGTAGTCGCTTTATTGGGAAAAACACCTACTGGATTTCATTGTTTCTTCGACGCCGCAAGACCCATGAAGAAACCAACAACGGACAGGACCAGCATCACACCGATCACTATAGTGAGTGACTGCTCGCTGACTGAACCATCCGGACCGAACGTATTCGCCGCGCGTTCCTCCGCCTCGCGAACATGGGTGAAAAAGGAGGACCAAAAGGCCGCGAACGTGACGCCCCATCCTCCCAAGAGGAGGGCATTGTTTCGTCCGCGGATGACTTGCCAACCGCCCGCGATGAGGAGCACTGCGCAAATATAGTCAATGACCCAGAAGGGCCACCATTGCCAGTCTCCCCAATTGCGATAGGCCTCGGCCACCGCCAGGAAGAGTCCAAATGCGACGGCGAGTACGGCCGAGAGATCACGCATCTCGTCCTCCCATGGTGTGAGGTCAAGTTTAGCTTCTTGAATTTGGGATGCATATGCAAGCAGGAGCCTTCAAAACTAGTTCCGTGCCAACGTTATGCCCGCCGGATCGAGCCTTTGATAGACCGGCCAAGAACCGGACGCGGTCTGGGTCAGACTGGGGGAGGGTTGGCCCAACCGATCGCGGTAGATCCAAAAGTTCTTCAGCACTTCTTCGATGAAATTCCTGGTTTCGCGCGCCGGAATGCTCTCCACAAAAAACAGTGGGTCATTGGCGTTGCCGTTCAGCTCGTTGCGCCATTTCCGCATATTGGTCGGTCCACCATTGTAGGCGACCGTTACCATGAACATATTTCCGGTGGGATCGGCCCGGCCGATAAGGCTCTGCAGGTACTTCTGACCGAGGTCCAAGTTAAACCCAGGATCGAACAATCTGTAGCGATTTGCTCCGCGCAAAGAATTATCTCCGGACACATAACTTGCTGTTCTTGGCATGAGTTGAAGCAGACCTCGTGCGCCTGCCCAGGAGACGGCTTTGGTATCGAATTTACTCTCCTTACGCATAAAAGCGTATATCAATGCCCGGTCAACTTTGAATCCGCTGTTCGGGGCAAAGTGTGTCGGCACCGGGTAGCGGCCGGTGTCGAATCCGGGGGCATTGGTGTATTCTGTGATTTCCAACTGCGCTCGGGGCAGGTTGAGCGCTGTCGCGAGGGCCAAGAGATCGAGATCCCGCCCCGGTTTCATTTTGCCGTGGGCTTTTCGAAATTCAGCTTCCGACAGTTCGTCCTTGCCCACCTGCTTTAAGGCCACAGCCCGTGCAATTCCGGGGACAGACAAAAGGCTGTCGAAAGCGGTCTGCGTGAGTTTCGGCCCGGTCCAGTCATACGGGTGCTCAACGCCCAATTGAGTATTTGCAAGAACGCCGTAAAACGAAAACTTGTTCTGGGCTGCCCGCTCAAGAAGCGGCGTAACTTTGGCGGGCTCTTTGGAAACGAGATAGGCGCGGGCCGCCCAAAAGGCGGCGGCGGATTCCTCATGCTTTGTCAGATACTGCGCCGACGCCATCTTTTCAAAATGGCCGGCCGCCTGGTCAAATTGTTTCATCTCCCATGATGCAAGACCCGCGATCCAATGGGCTTCAGGAATCGCGGCAGCATGACGGGACAGCACGGTTTGGGCTTGTGCATACGCCTTTTGCGGCACCCGCTCATAAAAATACTGCGCTGCGATCCGGTACCGCAACCGGTCGAAATCAATGGGATGAAGGCTGCTTTTGACGGCCGGCTCGGATATTTTGTTAAGCGCTTGCGTCGGACGCTCCCGCGCCAGCAAAGACCTCACTTGCCGTTCAAGACGGCGGAACTTGTTCTTCTGGGACGAAGTTCTTCGGGCGCCCTCGCGCGCTTTGTTTACGACGTAATTCGGGTCGTGGCGGTAGCGCCGTTTTTCCGGCACTTTTGGTCCGGCGGCACCCGAGGGACGCTTGCGAAGCGCCAAGCGATAGATCCGGTGTGCCTGACTATGGTCGGAATACTTGGCAAGCCACGCCTTAAGTTCCGCGTATCTTGAGGTGTAGCCGGTGGGGTGCATGTAGCGCTGGAAGAGCACATGTCCCATCAAGACATCATCTGACAACTGATTAATGAGCGAGTCTGCGGCCTTCCACTCCGCTTTGCGTTGGTGTTCAAAGATCTGCCGGTACAGGCGCTCATCGCCGGTACTCAAGCTTTCCGGTTCTTGCGACGCCTGAGCCTGGAAAATCCCGCTTCCGCAGAGGACGAGAAGCAACACACCCAATGCCACCCAGTTGGAGAATGGAGAAGGAGAAGATTTCATCAATTCCACCGAATGCGTCAGAAGGGAGCGGGAAGGCGCCACAATGATCAGATTCCTTCGAAAAGTTAACTTGCGAATAGCGGAGTAAGGGGTGATGCCGAATAATGTTGGCCACAAGGGGCCGAGACTAGGTCAATTTTGTTCAAAAGTTCTTAGCCGGTCCTCTAAAATAAGCAAATCATGCCAGGCAAGTTTCTTATGGGCGGCTTGCCGTAGCAAATAGGCAGGATGGAAGATCGGAAGGGCAGGCTTGGTCTCGAATGTGTCTTCGTCGATGACGATCTCAGTCCACCGTCCTCTCAGCCGCGTGATCCCGGTGGTCGTTCCGATCAAGTGTTTGGCGGATGTGCCGCCGAGTAAGACCACAATTTTGGGCTGGGCCAATTGGATGTGTCGTTGAATGAACGGCAGACACATGGCTGCTTCTTCGGGCGTAGGCGTCCGGTTGCCCGGAGGTCTCCAATTCAAGATATTCGATATGTATACCGATGACCGATCACGGCCAATCGCGGCGAGCATCTTATCGAGAAGTTGGCCTGCCGCGCCCACAAACGGGAGGCCTTTTCGGTCCTCTTCCGCCCCCGGGGCCTCTCCAACCAGCATCACGTCGGCTTCCGGATTACCATCCGCGAAGACCATGTTGGTTGCGGTTCGCGTAATGTCGAGGCCGGAAAAGTCCGAAATCGCAGCTCTAAGATCCGAGATGGTTTGACACGACTTTGCCAGCGCGCGGGTGTTCACGGTGCCATGGTTCAATCGATCAGGCTGGCCGGTTCGCTTGGGCTTTGTGGGAGGCGGCGCCGGATGATCGGGTTCGCGGAAACTCCTAACCGGAGGAGGTTCGGCATACCGATCGACGGGCTCGTCTTGAATAACACGGTCCACACCGATTCGAACGTACCACTCGAGCAGGGAGGCGGCGGCCTGAGTCTCAGACAAGTGGTGACCTTGGTTTAAATTGCGTTCCATCAGGCAGCTCTATAGCGTTCCGGATCACACCGCCGTTGCGGCGCTGAATTGGATTTAACTCTTATGAATACACGGACAATCTCTCAAGTCCAACTCGCCGTTTTGGCGGGCCCAGTGGGTCCAATGTTCGCCCTCGCCATGGCGATGACGATCTTCATCGCCCCTTACTATGCCAACCAAATGGGGATCGGCGTTGGGCTGGTCGGGGTGATCTTCAGTTTGAGCCGACTGTGGGACGTGGTGACCGATCCGGTCGCCGGGTTGCTGATGGATCGCTATCAGCACACGGTTTCTCGGCCCGTTTGGTTTGCCGCCGGCTGTCCTGTGATGATGCTCTCCGTGTACATGCTTTTTTTCGCCAGTGCGCCGTCCCATTGGCTCTACTTCCTCTTGTGGCTCTTGGTCTACTATATGGGCTGGACTTTGATGCTGACGGCAATTTATTCGTGGGCTGCCGAATTATCCAATGACTATGATCAAAGGTCGCGCATCATGGGCGGGCTGCAAATGGCCAACGTGATTGGAACCCTTTTGATACTGGTATTGGCTGCATCGGTCGAACGGGTATTTAGCGACGCAAGCGATCTAGACAGTTTGCGGATACATGCAATGGGGCTCTTTGTTTTGGTGTTGATGCCGCTCGCAACAATATTGGCTTACCGATACGCCCCCAAGCCAGCCCCGAAACCTCCGAAAAATCTAGATTTCAAAGAGGCAATACGAACACTCGTTCGCAACAAACCTCTTCGATTGCTGCTTGCTGCGGACTTTCTGCACGGGTTTTGGATGGGCGCCGCAACTGGACTTTCGGTGTTTTTCATCGAGCATGTGCTGGGCAATTCGGGATTTGCTGCTACCTCTTTGCTGGTGCTTATGGTCAGCAATCTGATCGCCGTGCCGATTTGGGTGCGGATTTCATACCGAATCGGCAAGCATAGAGCGATGGCATATTCTGGCTTGTTTGGGGCGGCTGCATCTCTGTTGGTTCTATTTCTGCCGCCCGGCGAACCCACCTTGCTCCTGGTTCTTTGGGCCATTACAGGCACGACGATCGGTGCACAGCAATTCCTTCCACGTGCGATCATGGCTGATGTGTTGGACGAAGACAGGCTGGCCACCGGCGGCGAGGAACGGGCCGGCTTGTTCTATTCCTTCCTCACATCGACGATCAAAATCGGCCTTGCGCTTTCCGCGGGAGTCACTTTGGTGGTGGCCGACGCCTTTGGTTTTGATCCCACGGCGGAGGTTCAATCCGACTCTGCTTCGATGGCCGTTCGGCTAATGGTCGTCTTGATCCCCGCCGTCCTGAATCTCATCATCGCCGCGATGATGTGGAATTTCCCATTGGGCTCTGATCGCCAGCGGGCACTGAGAAGTCAATTGAACGAGGCCGGTTAGCGCCGAGGCGGACCTAAGCAAATTTGGGAATCAATTCTTGACCGATCTTACCGATCGCGCCTGGTACATCAGCGCCGAGAGCGGGCAGCGGAGCCACGAGCCGGGCGACGCCCAGGTCGGCCATGGCCTTGACCAGATCTTCGCCGGCATTCGGCGACCACATGCACGTGATTTCGATCTCGTCATAGTTTCGGCCCAAGCCTTCGCAGACTTGCCTGAGCTCATCCAATCGAGGTTTGAGTTCGTTGGGATCACCGATCGGAGCGAACCAGCCATCGCCGTACTTGGCGATCCTCTCCAGAATCTTTCCCGCATTGCCGCCCATAATCACAGGCACGTGAGGCTTTTGGACAGGCAGGGGAAAGCTTTGAAAGCCGGTCCAATCGAGAAATTCGCTTTGATGTTCGACGGTTTCGCCCGACCACACCTTTTTCATGGCCTGAATGTAATCATCAAATCGAGCCCCGCGTTTCTCGTAGGGAGTTCCCATGGCGCGAAACTCTTCCTTCAGCCATCCGATGCCCGCGCCGAATAGGAATCGTCCCCCCGACATGAAGTCCAGGCTGGCGATTTGTTTGGCCATGAGAAGCGGATTCGCTTGGGAAAGGATGTTCACTCCCGTGCCTAGCCGAATGGTTTTCGTTTGCGCCGCGATTGCTGCTAGAGCGATCAAAGGATCGATAAAGTTCGTATTTGGTTCAGCCCCCATTTTGCCAGACTCATTGTACGGATATTTCGATTTGTAATCGATCGGTACGACGACATGTTCAAACGTCCAAACCGACTCAAAGCCTGAGCCTTCCGCAAGCTGGGCGAGACCAATCGACTGATCGGGAGATTGAATGCCAATATTGATGGGGACGATGCCGAATTTCATGTCGCGGGTCCTTCTTTACGCTTCAAGGACCTCACAAATAGAACGGCCGCCTCCCAAAGGGAAGCGGCCGGCCGCGCATTCCAGATACCTGCAATTGGCTAATCGTCGGATCGCATACCGAGCATTCCGGCCAGACTCGCAATGAGTCCCGCAGCTCCCGCGCCATAGCTGCCCCATCCCAACTGTGCCACGGCATCGCTTCCCGCTTGGTAGACATCATAACCGATCCATCCGGTGGCTCCTAAGACCGCCAATCCGGCAAGCATGGTCAAAAAGGCGGAAGAGCGCCTGATAATTGAAACAAATCCCAATAAGGCCAGAACGGCCGCCCCGGCAGCCGCGCCGACACCTCCTACAAGTGCAAGGCCCTTACCTTCTTGGTTCGGCTGGCAATCCCCTGTCACCGAGAAATTCTGATCCATGACGCAATCGACTGTTGGTTTTAAAATGTCGAAAGCGCTTGTTGAATAATTCTGTTCTTGGCCACTTACCGGACTTGTGATCGTTTCCGTATAGAGCGGCGCAAAGAGCATGCCCACCAAGATGAGCGGCAAAAATAGTCGGTTCATCTTCAACCCCCGTTAGGTGTTTTGTCTTTCCAGTTTTCTCCGTCCAGCCGAAAGTCTATCGGCTTCACGGGCCGATGTTAGCTCAACAAACTGCAGTTCTCAATTAATACTCGGCTTGGGCGACGCGGGGGCCAAACAATGCCGAGAACAAGGCGCATACCAAAAGATTCAGCGATGCCGGGGACTTACAGGCACTCTCTCCGATCGTATTCTAGAGTCAGGTCGATCGTTTTCGCCTGTTGCCCGTTTACACCAATGACCTGTCCGCCCAGTCGCCTTTGATGGGGGGCGTTGGACAACTCGAAACCTATTGGGCCGTGTCGGGGATGTTTCCGGTGAAAATCAACACAAGCAGAAGGACACCCAAGCCGACTCGGTAATAGACAAAGAGTTCAAGGCCTGCCCGCTCCAGCCATCGCATCAAAAAGGCCATTGCTGCGAGAGCTGTGAAGAAAGTCATGATCCCCGTAATGATGGCGGCTTGCTGCTGGCTCGGATCTGCATCGACAAGCCGGGTTCCAACCAGCAGTCCCGCACCTGCAACGGCGGGGAGCGAAAGCAGGAAAGAAAACCGGGCAGCCTCGACGCGTGTGAAGCCCAAGTAGCGTGCAGCAGTGATCGTGATGCCCGACCGGCTGGTACCGGGGATAAGGGCGAGCGCTTGAGCACAGCCAACAATGACAGCGTCACGCAATCCCACCTCTTCGAATTTGCGCTCCGAGCGTGAGGTGCGGTCGACATAAAGCATCAAAAGCCCATAGAATATGAGTGTGCATGCGACCAGAAGGGGCGAGCGCAAATAATCCGTGACCGAATAGACCGAGAACAATCCCCCGACGATGACGGCCGGTACGCTTCCAGCGATAATGAACAGTACCCACTGCTTTTCGAGGTTTTCGGCCTGAACCAGGCCCGTCAAACCGACCCCGCCGCGAATCAATCTGCCCACGTCCCTGAAGAAGTACGCCATTATCGCCGCCAGTGTCGCCACATGGACGGCCACATCGATCATGATCCCTTGGTCTTCCCAACCGGTCAGCGCGGGAATGAGAATCAAATGGCCCGAAGACGAGATCGGCAAGAATTCTGTGATCCCTTGGACAATGGAGATCACCAGCATTTGCAAGAACGTCATTCACTATCCCCTCAACGTATTGGGCGATCCTATGTGATTCTAAGAGCGCCCGACGATTCTGCCTCTATCCGGTTACTGCATCTTTCCTAACAACATTTTGCAATGCGCCCACTTGGCTTGCGGGGGTGGTGCCCTCAAGAGTCCAACTTTGCCTTGACGGGCCGATCACCCACTCTCCATAAGCAGAAGCTGGTTGGAGTGGATTTGAAGAATTTGGTTCCCCGAGACAAACTGACAAATTGTCAGTTTGTTGGTTCTTCGCTATATTTGATGAGTGAGTTGTTGATGTTCACCGGCTTTTCCGGCTGATGACACGAGATTGCGACCGAATGGAGGCGACATGAGCGACGCTGCAATGGAACGAGAATCGATGGAGTACGATGTTGTCATCGTTGGGGCAGGCCCGGCAGGTCTGTCTGCAGCCATCAGGTTGAAACAGCTTGCTCAGGAAGAGGGCTCTGAAATCACCGTTTGCGTCCTCGAAAAGGGTTCCGAAGTAGGCGCTCATATATTGTCGGGTGCAGTCCTCGACCCAAGTTCGCTGAACGAATTGTTGCCAAACTGGCGGGAATTAGGTGCGCCGATCGAGACCGAAGTCACTGACGACCGGTTCTTGTTTCTGGGCCCTTCAGGTGGCATCCGGATTCCTAATTTTATCTTTCCCCCGTTTATGAGCAATCACGGCAACTACATCGTGAGCTTGGGGAATGTGTGCCGCTGGCTGGCAGAGCAGGCCGAAGGCCTGGGCGTAGAAATCTATCCGGGCTTTGCCGCCTCTGAAATCGTCTACGGAGAAGGCGGTGAAGTGCTCGGTGTCGCCACGGGAGATATGGGAATAGGAAAGGACGGCTCTCAGAAAGATACCTATATGCGCGGAATGGAACTCCGCGGTAGTTTTACTTTGATCGCTGAAGGCGTTCGGGGCTCGCTCGCCAAACAACTGATGGCGAAATACAATCTCGGTGCAAACAGCGAACCGCAAAAGTTCGGCATCGGATTGAAAGAACTTTGGGAAGTCCCTGCCGACAAACACCAAAAGGGTCTTGTCGTGCATACCATGGGCTGGCCGCTAAAGAACAATACGGGCGGCGGTTCCTTTATGTATCACTTTGACAAAAACTTGGTCTCCATGGGGTTCGTCGTTCACCTGAATTACAAAAACCCTTACTTATCGCCGTTCGATGAGTTTCAGCGCATGAAGCATCATCCGATGGTGAGCGAACACTTGCTTGGCGGCAAACGTATTGCCTACGGCGCGCGCGCAATCACCGAGGGCGGACTGCAATCCTTGCCCAAGCTTGCGTTTCCAGGCGGTGCGCTGATTGGATGTTCTGCCGGATTTGTCAATGTTCCGCGGATCAAGGGAACCCACAATGCGATGAAATCCGGGATGCTGGCCGCTGAGGATGCGTTCGCGGCCATCAAGGCGGAACAGCGCCATACCGAACTGCCAAACTATGAAAAGTCCGTTTACCAATCGTCGATCTATACCGATCTTCATCGAGTCCGAAATGTGAAACCGATCTGGAGCAAGTTCGGCACGGTGCTGGGTGCTCCATTATTCGGCATCGATATGTGGGCGAACCAACTTTTGCCCGGCGGGTTCCAGTTCACTTTGAAACACGGCAAAGCCGATCACGAGGCGACCGAGGCCGCCTCAAAACACAAGCCCATCGACTACCCCAAACCTGACGGCACACTCTCATTCGACAAACTGTCGAGCGTCTTTCTCTCCAGCACCAATCACGAAGAAGATCAGCCTGTGCACTTGCAGCTGACCGACCCCAACGTTCCCATCTCGGTGAACTTACCCAATTACGCAGAGCCAGCCCAACGCTACTGCCCCGCGGGTGTCTATGAAGTGATCGAAGAAGACGGCAGTCAACGGTTCCAAATCAATGCGCAAAACTGCGTACATTGCAAAACTTGCGACATTAAGGACCCGTCCCAGAATATAACCTGGACGGTGCCAGAGGGTTCCGGTGGCCCCAACTATCCAAATATGTGATAATGGGTTGATTCCGGCCGCTTAAGCGGGGATTCGCCTTGCGGGTCATGAACGAACGGGTCATGAATAGATATGTGACCGATGCGCATCATGCGCCGGAACAGGCTTTGAAAACTCGGCTTTGGAATTGCATAAATCTAACCGTCATAGGAACTGGATCACGTGATCAGTAAGGTGCGCAACACGCTTAAAATATTGGTGATGGGGCTCAAGCTGCCATTTTTCGCGCTGCTTCTGTCATTCTCTGGTTGTGCCAGCGGTCCAGAAATTCGTCTGCTTCCCGGTGGTGAAGAAGAAACAAGCACGAACCTCTACGGCAACTACTTGGCAGGCCGCTTCGCCGGCGCCGTAAGAGACAACAAGCAGGCGAACGAGTTCTATGAACAAGCGCTGCTCCAAGATCCAGGGAGCAATGTGATCCTGGAGCGGGCCTTTTTGCTCAACATCGCAAGTGGAGAAATCGAAAAGTCGGCCGAATTGGCGCAGGACATCGTGAAGACGGATTCCGCCAACCCTGTGGCCAGAATGGTGTTGGCGCTTCGATCGTACAAGGAGGAAGCCTACGCCGATACGCGTCTCCACTTAAGTCAATCTAGATTGGGGCCGCTCAATACGATTGTCCGGGATTTGCTGGTGGCGTGGTCTTATGCTGCCGAGGGAGACCGAGAACAGGCTCTTGCGTCTTTGGAAGAGGGAGCCAATTCGAACTTGGGGGTCTTTTACATTACGACCCGAGCGCACATTTTGGACTACTTTGGTGAAAGTGAGGGCGCTGCCAAAGATTACGCATCGGCGATGCAGTATTCGGACGGCCGTTCCTTGACCCTTGTTCTTGCGTACGGCTCTCTCCTGGAGCGCTCAGAAAGGCATGACGAGGCTCGCGCTCTGTATGCTGATTATGCGTCTTACTTGGCCGGCAGCGAATTGGGTGTGCAGCTTCAAAGGCGCGCCCAGTCGGGTTCGATTGAGCCGATCAAGATTCGACCGAACGAAGGTGTTGCTTTGGCTATTTATGGTCCGGCGGCGTTCCTGGCTCAAGAACGTGCCGTCGATTTGCCGATGGCCTACCTGCAGCTGGCACTCTATGCCGACCCTGACTTTCACATTGGTCGAGCGCTTCTTGCGGATCTCTTTGAAACCACCGAACAGTGGAGCGAAGCGGTTGATTCGTATCGCGCGATCCCGAAGTCGTCCCTTTTGCATCACAGCTCTCAGATACGTATCGCCATCAACCTCGATAGAATGGATCGGACGGACCAAGCAATACGGATGCTGGACGATCTGGTTTCCGAAGAAGCGCGAACCGATATTGATGTGTTGATTACGCTTGGCGACATGTTGCGTTTCCGGGAGAGGTATGATGAGGCGGCGGAAATCTACACGCGCGCGATTGAAAGCATTGGACCGAACTACGAGGAATCTGACTGGCTTCTCTTTTACGTCCGCGGCGTGGCCTTTGAACGCATGAAGGATTGGCCGAAGGCTGAAGTGGACTTGCTTAAAGCCCTTGAGATTTCGCCCAATCAGCCGCTTGCTCTCAACTATCTTGGGTACTCTTGGATCGACCAGGGCGTGAATCTCAAGAGAGGAATGGAGTACATCAAAATGGCCGTCAGCCTAAAACCCGACGACGGCTTCATCATCGATAGTTTGGGCTGGGCGTATTACAAGCAAGGCGATTACGCGACGGCGGTCCAGTATCTGGAACGCGCCGTCGAATTGGAACCCACTGATCCGGTGATCAATGAGCATTTAGGGGATGCCTATTGGAAAGTCGGCCGAACGCTGGAGGCGCGCTTTCAATGGAACCACGCCTTGTCTCTTGGTCCTGATGAAGACTTAATCCCTGTGATCGAGCGCAAATTGGAGTCTGGTCTGCGCGATATCTAGTCTTGGGCGGATCCCGTGCTCGCTTCGGCAAAACTGAACCTCTTTCTCCATATTGGTCCCATTCGGCCTGACCGCTATCATGATGTCGACAGTTTGGTGGTGTTCACCGAATTCGGCGATGATGTTCGTATTGAGCCATCCACCGACATAGAACTCAGCATTGATGGTCCATTTGCCGCTGGCCTCCAATCGGATAACGAGGACAATCTGGTCCTGCGGGCAGCCCACCTGCTCGAGGCTAAAACCGGCAGCAAAAAGGGCGCGCATCTGACACTGGAGAAAAACATTCCCATCGCAGCGGGGGTCGGAGGCGGCTCTTCCGACGCCGCCGCAACGCTCAGGGGGCTGAACGAGTTTTGGTCTCTCGGACTCGGTGACAATGAAATCTTAGAGTTGGCTGAGGCGCTCGGCGCGGACGTCCCTGTTTGCTTTCGTCAAAACCCCGCATGGATGGAGGGGATCGGCGAAATACTGAGCGAAGGCCCAAGTCTTCCATTGCTTCACCTCTTACTGGTTAATCCGAACATCCCGCTTTCGACCGGAAAGGTGTTTGCCACGTTTGATGAGAGCGCTGTGATCGCGCCCTTGCGCATGGAAAAGGAGAGGCCGCGTTCATTCGGGAGCACAGTCGAGCTTGTCTCTTTTTTGAACGATCACCGCAATGACTTGGAGGCGCCTGCAATTCATCTGTGTCCAGAGATAGAGGAAGTGAAATCATCTCTTGAACAGCAAGGCAGCACATTCACAAGAATGTCGGGTTCGGGTCCAACATGTTTTGGGGTTTTCGACTCTGGTGCGGCCGCTGAAGCAGCGGCCAAAGAACTTCAAAGCCGCCACCCTCAATGGTGGATCAAACCAACCAGGACTTTTGAGAAGCTCTAATATGCGCGGTCAATGCAAAATGAGGCAACGTCCAGCAGGGCCGTCTTGTAGGCGGATGCCGGGAAGACGGCCAAAGCGTCTTTGGCTGATTGAACATACCGCTCCGCATCTCTGAGTGTCCGGCGCAGAGTATCACGCGTTTCAATGATCTGAATCGCCCGGGATAAGTCCCCTGGTTTCTGCTCTCCAAACTCAATCGTCCGCCGCCAGAACGCCTGTTCTTCGTCATCGGCACCTGCAAAGGCGAGGATAACGGGGAGCGTCAGTTTGCCCTCCCGGAAATCGTCCCCAATCGTTTTGCCCAGTTCCGCTTGCCGCCCCGAGTAATCAAGGGCGTCGTCCACCAGCTGAAAAGCGATCCCAAGACTTCGCCCATATGCCTGAAGGGCGAGTTCTTCGTGTTCGGGCCGTTTGGAGATCACGCCTCCCACACGCGCCGCCGCCTCAAAAAGCGCCGCTGTCTTGGAGGTGATGATCTCCAGATAGGTTTCCTTACTGACGTTTATGTTGCTGGTATTGGCAAGCTGCTGCACTTCACCTTCGGCGATGATGCTGGATGCGCTGGACAAGATATCGAGTGTCTTCAGATCGCCGACTTCAACCATCAAATTAAAGGCCCGGCTGAACAAAAAGTCGCCGACAAGGACGCTGGCTTGGTTTCCCCAAACCACATTTGCGCTCTCTTGACCTCGCCTCAAAGTGCTTTCGTCCACCACGTCATCATGCAGAAGTGTCGCTGTATGAATAAACTCGACGGTCGCGGCCAGCTTGCGATGATCTTGGCCTTCGTAGCCGCAAATCTTAGCCGCAGCCAAAGTGATCAGGGGCCGAAGGCGTTTCCCACCCGATTGGACCAAATAGCTCGCTAAAGCCGGGATCATGGCGACGTCGCTTGCCATCCGCTCCACGATGAGCGCGTTCACGGCCTTTAAATCGTCCGTCATAAGGGAGTTGAGGCGGTCAATAGCATTTTCATCTGCCGAAGCATCGGCTGTGACGGAGCTGTCTTGTGAAGCCGGGATAGGGTTCGTTACAACCAAATTCATGGCCTTCTCGCAATTGATTTGCCTCTTGAATTAGTATTGGGAGATTAAGGTTGAGGGTCAAGCCAAAGCGGACAATTTCACGCACCCTTGAAAACTGCGGTTGGGCCCAAAATTATCCCGCACGAGCGCCTTTCGAGAAAGAGATGAAAGGCTGTTCGGATGAAACTGTATAACGAGGATACAACAAGGATTGAGCCCTTTTGTCGGACCGCGAACGACCTTTGACTGATTTGACCTGCGATGCGTTCCTAGGCGGTGATCTGAAAATCCATCAGCGCCGCACGGGCTACCGGTCAGGAATGGATGCGGTCTTGCTGGCCGCGGGCGTTCGCGCCACAAAAGGCAGCCACATTTTGGAAGCCGGTTCTGGTGTTGGCGTAACGGCGCTGTGCGTGGCGCGTCGATTGGCCGACTGCACCGTCACGGGTCTGGAAATTGATCCGGTTTCGGTTGAGATAGCTCAGCGAAATATTGAGGCCAATAGCCTTTTGGCTCGCGTATCGATCATTGAGGCGAACATCAAAGATCCGCCCAGACCTATTCTGGAACGTTCCTTTGACCATTTCATGTGCAATCCCCCCTATTTCGATGATGTGGAAGCGTTCCGTCCACCACCCGATGCCAAACTAGCCGGAAATGTTGGGATTGATGCCCGACTTAAAGATTGGATTGATTTTGGCCTGAAACGGCTGAAGCCCAGAGGATGTATTACGCTTATTCACCGTACAGAAAGATTGGATGATATCCTCTCGCTTCTGCGCAACCGTGTTGGCGACATTCGCCTGCATCCATTTTGGCCTCGCAGAGGCGAGAGTGCGAAGCGGGTGCTCATTTCCGGGACCAAAGGCGCGTTGGCGCCGCCGCGATTGCTTCCTGGTATCCCTTTGCATGAGGAAGGGCGGCGCTATAGCCGCGAAGCAGAAGCGATTTTGAGGGCTGGTAATTCGCTCAATCTGGACTAGATTTGGCCTATGTCCTTTATCAGAAACATACCTTTCATTGGCTCTGAGCACGGCGCTCCTGTGGTCGCCGTCGTGAGAATGGTCGGCCCCATAGGGATGCCGCTGGCCCTTGGCCGCTCGCTTAGTCTCTCCGGCGTCGCTGGAAGTTTATCTCAGGCTTTCGAGCACAAAAGGTTGAAGGCGGTTGCTCTTGCAATCAATTCGCCCGGCGGTTCGCCGGTCCAGTCCATGTTGATTTTCCGTCGCGTGAGAGCTTTGGCGAAAGAGAAGTCGATCCCAGTGTTTGCATTTGCGGAAGACGTCGCGGCGTCGGGCGGCTACATGTTGGCATTGGCAGCTGACGAGATTTATGCCGATCCGAGCTCGATCATTGGATCTATCGGTGTCGTATCTGCCGGATTTGGGTTTGATAAGCTTATTGAGAAAATCGGTGTAGAACGGCGCTTGTATACGGCAGGCACGAGCAAGGCCATCTTAGATGCTTTCCAACCGGAAAAGCCGGAAGATGTTGAAAAGCTCAAGGCCATTCAGTCCGACATCCATGAAACGTTCAAGGAATTAGTCATTGAACGCCGCAAAGATCTCTCTCTGGAAAAAGACTCTGATCTCTTTTCAGGTGCATTTTGGACAGGCAAGCAGGCTGTGGACTTAGGCCTGATTGATGGGATCGGCGATTTGCGTTCGGTAATGCGTCAGCGCTACGGTGACGAAGTCAAACTCAAGGTGGTCACGAGCTCTCAGCCTTTCTGGTCACGTCGCCGAGGGACGGCAGATGTGTCGTCATTGGAGTTCCCGCCACGTGTTGCATTCTCTGCCGAAGACCTACTCGCAAGTCTTGAGATCCGCAGTCTGTGGTCCCGTTTTGGCCTGTAGCGAGCCGTTTTGATCTGTTATTTTCCGAGTTGATCAGTACGCCAATGAATGGTTTTTTGGAGACACTACTTCCCACGCTGGTCCTGATCGGACTGGCGATTCTTTTTGCGAGAATGATGAAAGGCAAAGGCGCCTCGCGGGCAGAAGAGGTGCGCCGCGCCGCCGAGACGGTGACCGAGCGCCGGGTCGCGTCAAACGAGGCGGATGGAGACAAAACGGGCCGGACCGACTGACGACGGTCAAGCCGATGCGCTCTCCGACCGAATTTCTTGATTCCGGCCTGAGTCCTGACTAGGGTCCCGCCACATTTATTTCATGAGAAATGAACGCGTTAGCGAATGCCGGACATGCCAGACCGCTCCTTCCAGGGGCTTATCCTCACACTACAGCAATTCTGGGCCCAAAAAGGATGCGTTATACTGCAGCCTTACGACCTGGAAATGGGCGCGGGGACATTTCACCCCGCAACAACTTTGCGTGCGTTGGGCCCAAAGCCCTGGAATGCCGCCTATGTGCAGCCTTGCCGCCGCCCGACGGACGGTCGCTACGGGTCAAATCCCAATCGGTTCCAGCACTATTATCAGTTTCAAGTCATATTAAAACCGTCGCCGGATGACATCCAAGCGCTCTACTTAGAGAGCCTGGCCGCACTCGGCATCGATTCCGCATTGCACGACATACGATTTGTTGAAGACGATTGGGAAAGTCCAACGCTTGGCGCCTGGGGATTGGGCTGGGAAGTCTGGTGCGACGGAATGGAAGTTAGTCAGTTCACCTATTTTCAGCAAGTGGGCGGCATTGACTGTGACCCCGTTTCGGGGGAGCTAACCTACGGTCTGGAGCGCCTGGTGATGTATGTGCAAGGCGTCGATAATGGCTACGATATCGACTTCAACGGCCAGGGCGTGACCTATGGGGATGTCTTTCATCAATCGGAACGAGAGTTTTCAGCGTACAATTTCGAGCAGGCTTCAACAGAGCGCCTCTTTCGTCACTTTGAGGATGCCGAACAGGAATGCGGCGTTCTTGTGGAAAAAGAGCTGGCTTTGCCTGCGTACGACCAATGCATCAAGGCCAGCCATATGTTCAACCTTCTCGATGCACGAGGGGTTATCAGCGTGACCGAGCGACAGGCGTATATCCTTCGCATAAGGACTTTGGCAAAAGCATGCGCCGAAGCCTGGTTGGAAAGCCCCCAAGGCCGCATGCCCGGTGCGGGAATCGTTGATCACCAGGTACAGACATAAATGGCAGACCTCCTTCTTGAACTTTATTCGGAAGAAATCCCCGCGGGAATGCAAGAGCCTGCGGCAAGAGATCTAGAGCGTTCCGTTTGCGGAAAGCTTGCGGAGGCAGGCTACCTGGTCGAAGCCAGTCGCACATTCGTCACGCCGCATCGGATCACATTATCCGTATTAGGACTACCGAGCGAACAAAAGGACACGATCGAAGAGCGAAAGGGCCCGCGAGTGGATGCGCCGGAAAAGGCGCTCAATGGATTTCTAAGGTCGACGGGGCTTCAAAAGGAAGACCTAAATATCGAAGAAGACAAGAAGGGATCGTTCTACGTTGCAAAGATCGAATGCAAAGGCCGGGCGACCATTGAGGTGCTTACTGAGCTTTTACCGGAGTGTATTCACGACCTCAAGTGGCCAAAATCGATGCGCTGGGGATCGCGCCCGCTGCGATGGGTGCGCCCGCTTCACAACATCCTGTGTCTATTTGACCGCGAAATTGTGCCTTTCGAAGTCGCCCATTTAACGACGAACAATCAGACCAAAGGACATCGGTTCCACGCAAATGAAACTTTTGCAGTGAGGGACATTGAGGACTATCTGTCCTCTTTGAACGACAGGTATGTCGTTGTCGAGCGCGAACAGCGCATCCGCCAAATCGCAGAAGACGCAAAGAATATGGTCTTTGCGGAAGGGTTGGAGATCATCGAAGACAGTCATCTTCTGGCGGAAAATGCAGGATTGGTTGAGTGGCCGATCGTCTTGGTAGGACAGATTGATGAGGTCTTTGTTCGGCCCGTGACTGAGGGAGGGCTGCCGCCCGAAGTTCTCACCAGCGCGATGCGCAAGCACCAAAAGTACTTCTCGGTCCACAACCCCAAGACCTCGGCGCTCGCTCCCCGGTTTGTGATGGTTTCCAACCTCGAGGCCAAAGACGGCGGACAAGCGATTATTGCAGGGAACGAACGGGTTTTGCGCGCGCGTCTTTCGGATGCCAAGTTCTTCTGGGACAATGACCGCCGGGTACCGCTCAGCGATCGGGTTGAGGCGCTGTCTCAAATCATCTTTCATGCCAAATTGGGGACGGTGCGCGACAAGGTTGATCGCGTCGTCGCCTTGTCCCGAGCGATTGGTGCACAGATCGGTGCGGATGGAGAGGCATCTGCCCGGGCGGCCCTATTGTGCAAAGCGGATCTTGTCTCCGACCTGGTCGGAGAGTTTGCCGATCTCCAGGGGCTAATGGGCTGCTATTATGCGCGCCACGACGGAGAAGCGGACGAGGTTGCAAAGGCGATTAAAGAGCATTATGCCCCTCTGGGCCCGAGCGACACTTGTCCATCAGCACCCATAAGCTGTGCCGTTGCAATCGCAGACAAGATTGACACTCTGGTCGGGTTTTTTGTTCTTGATGAGGTGCCCACAGGTTCAAAAGACCCTTATGCGTTGAGGCGTGCCGCGCTGGGAATCATTCGCCTTGTTCTGGAAAACGGCCTGCGTCTGCCGCTCACAGAACTCATAGGAGAGGCGGCCAAGCAATATGAACAACAGCAAAACCTCTCCGTACCAGGAAAGACAATTGAAGATCTGCTGGAATTCTTCGTCGATCGATTGAAGGTTTACTTGAGGGATCGCGGCGCGTCCCACGATCTCATCGATGCCGTCTTTGCGTTGCCTGGACAAGATGATCTGCTGCTGATTCATCGGCGGGTCGACGCCCTCAAAGGGTTTCTGGACTCAGAAGACGGCGCCAATCTGTTAACTGCTTATAAGCGTGCATCGAGCATTCTTCGGATCGAAGAAAAAAAGGACAAAAGCAGCTATAGCGGGGATCCCAATCCTGACCTTTTTAAAATGAGCGAGGAAAGGCTACTTCATGAGGCGATTACCGTATCGGTCGCCAATTCGCGGAATTTAGCGAACGAAGAAAATTTTCGGGGTGCCATGAGTGAAATGTCGGCCTTAAGGCAACCTGTAGATGCGTTCTTTGATGAAGTACAAGTCAATGCTGATGAAAAAGACCTTAGAGCAAACAGACTTTATCTGCTTTCCCAAATTCGCGCTGCGCTTGAGTCTGTGGCAGATTTCTCAAAAGTGAAAGGCTGAATGACCGATGTCTGTACAAGAGGCAACACAAGAACACGAGGTGCGTTGGGTCTACAGCTTTGGGGCCGGTCAAGCTGACGGATCTGCAGAGCTCAAGAACTTGTTGGGCGGCAAAGGCGCAAACTTGGCAGAGATGAGCCTGTTGGGTTTGCCCGTACCGCCAGGCTTCACCATCACCACCGAAGTTTGTACTGCGTTCTATGATAATGACCGTCAGTATCCAGATGGGCTAAAAGATCAAGTCTCCGCCGCACTTAAACGGATCGGCGAGCAAGTCGGTCATGGACTGGGCGATGAAAAAGATCCGCTTCTTGTTTCTGTGCGCTCGGGCGCGCGTGCATCCATGCCCGGCATGATGGATACGGTTCTGAACTTGGGCCTCAACGATTCCACGGTAAAGGGATTGGCCGCCCTCTCAAACGACGAACGCTTCGCATACGATTCCTATCGCCGTTTCATTCAAATGTACTCCGATGTCGTTCTCGAAGTAGATCATGAAAGCTTTGAAGAAATCTTGGAGACATTCAAAGAAAACCAGGGCTATGATCGCGATACAGATCTGACCGCTAACGATTGGAAAGTGATTATAGAATCCTACAAGGAAGTGGTCGAAAACGCGATTGGCAGACCGTTTCCGCAAAACGTTGATGAGCAATTGTGGGGCGCCATCAGTGCGGTTTTCAATTCCTGGCGGAACCAACGCGCAGAAACCTACCGTCGGCTCCACAACATTCCCGAGAGTTGGGGAACCGCGGTCAATGTTCAGGCCATGGTCTTTGGGAACATGGGCGAAACGAGCGCGACAGGAGTGGCGTTTACACGCGATCCTTCCACCGGCGCAAAGCAATTCTACGGTGAGTATCTCATCAATGCGCAAGGGGAGGATGTCGTCGCCGGCATCAGAACGCCTCAGGCGCTTACAAAACAAGCGAGGATCGACGGGGGATCGGACCGCCCCTCAATGGAAGAGACCATGCCGGGTGTCTTTGGGCAATTGGTGGATGTCTATAAGAAGCTTGAAGCCCATTACCGTGACATGCAGGACATCGAATTCACTGTCCAGCAGGGCAAACTTTGGATGTTGCAAACACGAAGCGGCAAGCGCACGGCCAAGGCGGCACTAAAAATCGCGGTCGATATGGTGAACGAGGGCCTGATCTCAAAAGAGGAAGCTCTCAAACGCTTGGATCCGGCTGCACTTGACCAATTGCTTCATCCGTCGCTCGATCCAAGCGCTGACCGCGAAGTGATCGCTAGAGGCTTGCCGGCGTCTCCGGGTGCGGCGAGCGGTGAGGTTGTATTCTCCGCAGACGAAGCCGAGACCCTTGCCAAGGATGGCAAGAATGTAATTCTTGTACGCAATGAGACAAGCCCTGAGGACATTCACGGCATGCATGCGGCGCAAGCAATTTTGACCGCTCGAGGAGGCATGACGAGCCATGCGGCGGTCGTCGCCAGAGGAATGGGCCGTCCCTGTGTTTCCGGGGCAGGCTCCGTACGGATCGATTACAAAGAGGGAAAGTTTTCTTGCGGCGGCGTTGTTGTCAAAGCCGGTGAGATTATAACCATTGACGGCACGTCAGGGGAAGTCATCATGGGCGAAGTGCCGACTCTCAAGCCGGAACTTTCGGGCGATTTCTCAAATGTTATGATGTGGGCAGATGAAGTGCGACAGATGAAGGTGCGCACGAACGCTGAAACGCCCGCCGATGTTCAAGTCGCGAAAGACTTTGGCGCCGAAGGAATAGGCTTGTGCCGCACGGAGCATATGTTCTTCGACGCCAACCGCATTATCGCGGTTCGGGAGATGATATTGTCCGACACGCTCAAGGGGCGTAAAGCCGCTCTCGATAAGCTCCTTCCATTCCAGCGCGAGGACTTCAAGGAAATCTTCCGCATTATGGGGGATTTGCCTGTGACCATCCGCTTGCTCGATCCACCGTTGCATGAGTTTTTGCCGCATACGGATGAAGAGATCGCTGAGATAGCAAAGGCTTCGGGCCTCGATGCGAAGTCCTTACGCCGCAGAACGGCCCAGCTCACCGAAGTCAATCCAATGCTTGGTCACCGGGGGTGTCGGCTGGGGATCACCTATCCGGAAATCTATGAGATGCAGGTGCGCGCGATCCTTGAGGCGGCTGCTGACGTCGGCAAGGAAACAGGCGTGACGCCGCTACCGGAGATCATGATCCCATTGGTGTCCGTAAAGGAAGAACTGCAGATGCTCCGTGAGCGGGTCACAGCCGTGGCGGGACAAGTAGAAGGCGAAACCGGAAAACCGATAGAGTATTTGGTTGGTACAATGATCGAATTACCGCGCGCCGCTTTGCAGGCTGGCGAGATTGCCCATCATGCTGAATTTTTTAGCTTTGGCACGAACGATCTGACGCAGACGACCTATGGCATCAGCCGAGACGATTCTGCACCGTTCATCAGCGACTATATGGAAAAAAAGGTCGTCGAGCAGGATCCGTTCGTCAGTTTGGATCAAGACGGCGTCGGCGAACTTGTGCAAATCGGTGTGCAGCGGGGCCGCAAAACGCGGGCGCAACTAAAGCTCGGCATTTGCGGTGAACATGGCGGCGATCCCGAGTCCATCGCTTTCTGCCAGAAACTGGGCCTTGATTATGTATCGTGCTCGCCCTATCGCGTCCCCATTGCACGGCTCGCTGCGGCCCAAGCGGCATTGGGTTAGACAAGGCGCTCTAGCGGGGTCCATGTGACGTTCCCGGCAAATCTTGAAGATCTACGTTCTGGCAGCAAACGGGCGCTGGCACAGGCACTTGCCGGTCTCGAACGAAATGAAACCGATCCGGGGATTGTCCAGTTGCTTTCCGAAGCCTGGGCCGATCCCAAAGCCCATGTGATCGGAGTAACCGGTCCGCCTGGCGTGGGAAAGTCGTCCCTTGTCGACATCTTGATCAAGACCTGGAGGGGCGAAGGAAATTCGGTGGGCGCCGTCGTTGTCGACCCCTCCTCGAAGGTCAGCGGCGGGGCGTTGCTCGGCGATCGCACACGGATCAATACAAATCCGGACGACGAGAACGTCTTTGTGCGTTCGATGGCAGCCCGCGACAAACTGGGCGGTTTGTCGTCAATGACTGCCGCGGCGTCGGTCCTTATGCGGGCGGTATTCGATATCGTGCTCATCGAAACGGTCGGCGTTGGACAGTCGGAAACCGATATTGAACACACGGCGGACACAGTGGTCTTTTGCGTCCAGCCTGGATCGGGCGACGCCTTACAGTTCATGAAGGCGGGCATTATGGAAGTGCCGCACATTATCGCGGTGACGAAGTCCGATCTAGGGGCTCCGGCGCGGCGTGCGATCAGCGACGTGAAAGATGCCATCGGGCTGACCCAAATTGAGCGTGACGAATGGCCGACAGAGGTCCTGGGGGTTAGCGTCCAGGATCTGGCGAGCATTGTTGCGCTTGTTAGAGTTCTAGACCGCAGGTGGGACTGGCTCAGTGAAAATCAAAGAAGAGAGACCATACGGCGGCGAAACGACGAAGCCTACGTAAGCAGCGCCATCAAAGAAAGGTTCGGGCGGGACGGGCTGGAGCTTGTTCAAAGGCTTAAAGCGATACAATCGGGATCACCTTTTTCCAGAGTTTCGCGAATTGCCAAAGCGGTGAACATGGAATTGCGCGATCCGTGATGCACAAAGCGCACAACGGCTGAAAATCGAGTTCGCTTCGCCATTTAGGTGTACAATTCTAATGCGGGTCCCTATTTAAAGGCGGATTGAAACTCGCTTATCAGTTTGCCAAATACACTTTCCGATTGTATTTCAGGCAACAATCAGAAACGCGTTAACTGATTCGCAAACGTTTCTAGGAAAATTGAACAGAGTTGTTTTGATTTAATTCCAAAGTGGAACATTTATCGCACCGAAAGACCGATAGAATTAGGTCATAGGTGCGAAGTGGGTGCCGGCAGCGTCTCACGTAAAGTCAAAAAAAGTATAAGCCGGCCCTAGAGCTAAGGGAAAATGGTGGTGGAAAAGGTGTTGAACTCCTTAAAACCATTTCTGTTGCAGTCTCGCAACGTGGTGCTGTTCGTTGCGGCGATCGTGGGCTTCGTGAGCCTGTTTAGCGTGATGGGCTTTGCAAAACTTCCGGATCGGCGTCCGTCCATCGCCGTCCATATCGATGACATCAAGCCTGCTCAGGGCACCGTCGGCCGGGCATCCAGGTACTTTGTGAGCGAGTTTAGTGCAACCTCTCGTCCGAGCGTTGTGGAGGCTGCCTATAAGCCTTGGGTTGATACTTATCTGGAACCCAGAAAGAAGACCCGCGGTTTGATTGCCGAAGCCGACACTTATGACAAAGAGCTCAAATGCCTTACCGAGGCCATTTACCATGAGGCGCGGGGCGAAGGCGTCACGGGCCGATTTGCTGTTGCCGAAGTGGTGATCAACCGAAAAAACGATGACCGCTATCCCGATACGATCTGCGGTGTTGTCTATCAGGGCCGGCTGGATGGGTTAGACGCAAATCGCCTCCTAGGATGCCAGTTCTCCTTCACCTGCGACGGGTCTCTGAAACGGCGCATAGATCGCAAACACTGGAAAGACTCGCAAGATTTGGCGGAAGTCGTACTGCATGGCTTCGGAACTGAGCTGACGGCGGACGCCACCCACTACCATGCCACTTATGTGCGTCCTTACTGGGCCCCCACGCTCAAACGCACGGCCAAGATTGGCAAGCACGTGTTCTATCGTTGGGGCAGTCGTCGCCCTCACTAAACGGGTTTTGCGCCCCCAGCAAACTTTAAGGTATGAGCGACCCGAGGATCACTTGATCGTCTGGTGACTTTGTCTAACCAGCTCGCCGACTTCTTGTCTAAGGATGGGAACTTGGGTCAGCTTTCGAAATCGAGACCGACATCAAGGCAGGGTGCACTGTGGGTGATCCAACCGACTGAGATGAGATCGACACCCGATTCCGCAATGGGGGCGACCGTTTCTGCCGTGATGCCGCCCGAGGCTTCCAGCAAGACTCGGCCTTGGGTGAGTTCAACGGCTTTATTCAGGGTTGCCGGCTTCATGTTATCAAGAAGTACCGCATCAATGGGGTACGCAAGGGCCTCCTCCAGTTGTTCCAGTGTATCCACTTCGACCTCGATCTTGGTCATGTGGGTGTTTGCGGCCAGCGCCGCCTCAATGGCCGGCCGAACGCCGCCGGCGATGGCGATGTGATTGTCTTTGATCAGAATTCCATCATAGAGCCCAAATCTATGGTTTACGCCTCCGCCCGCTCGAACGGCGTACTTTTCCAGGGCGCGCAGCCCCGGCGTTGTCTTCCGTGTACAACAGATCTTGGCTTTGGTGTGTGCGACCGCCTCGACAATCGCCTTCGTCGTCGAGGCAATTCCGGAAAGATGGCCCAGAAAGTTGAGTGCCACTCGCTCGCCGGTAAGAAGAGCGCGGGCAGAGCCTTCAACGGAGGCAATCTCTGATCCCCGAACCAGCTCTTGTCCATCCTCGCTGAGAGGTGTGAACTTAAGATCCCGCTCAATCATCTCAAAGGCGAGGCGCGCAACTTCGAGGCCGGCCAGGCACCCAGGTTGCCGAGAACGGATGACCACCCTGGCCTTGGCGCCTGACGGGATGGTCGCTTGTGTTGTCCGATCCCCCGCATCCGCCAAATCCTCTTGGAAGGCTTCATTGATCTTTGCCTTGATGAAGGCGGCATTGGGTCCGTCTAGCAATAGATTCTCCATAAGCGGCTTACCTCGTGACGGATCACTATGCCCTTTTAGGGCTTTTCGCTGCAACTTCGTCAGCCTCGCGCAAGGAAATGCGGCGTCGTTCGCAAAATGCGGGGCGGGGCTCAGGATAGTCCGATCTATAGTGTCCACCGCGGCTTTCTTCTCTGAGTTGGGCGGACGCCACAATGACTTTTGCTGCCGCAAGGGCGTTTTTGAACGAGGGATCGTCGCAGTTCTGGCCGGCTTCCTCGATGAACGCCATCGCTGTACTGAGGCTCTCTGCGTTGCGGATCACACCCACATGGTCCGCCATCGTCCGGCGCAGCTTCTGGAGCAGCTGAGGACTGACCGAGGACGTCAAATCGTGCGTCGACGGAGAGAGCTCGACATCTGACGCCTCCTCGTCTGGGATCCGGGATTTAATCTGAGTGGCGATTTGATTGGCAAAGACGAGGGCTTCAAGAAGTGAGTTGCTGGCAAGACGATTTGCACCGTGCGCGCCTGTGCTGGCGACTTCGCCGCACGCCCAGAGTCCGCTGATGGTTGTCTCCCCAAAAGCATCTGTCACCAATCCGCCCATGTGATAGTGCGCAGCCGGTGCTACGGGGATCGGTTCTTTGACGGGATCCAGACCGACCCGTTTGCAAGACGCATAGACAGTAGGGAAGTGCTCTGGGAAGGCAGCGCCGATTGCGTCGCGGCAGTCCAAATAAACTTTGCCAGAGCGCAAACGCTCGCGGTGGATCCCCATCGCCACCACATTTCTGGGCGCTAATTCAGCGAGCGAATGCTCATTTTTCATAAAGCGAACGTTCGAACTGTTAATAAGCACAGCGCCTTCACCCCTAAGCGCTTCCGTTGCAAGGGGTGCAGGATCTTGGTCGATGTCCATCCCGGTGGGGTGAAACTGCACGAATTCGCAGTCTGCAGCGACGGCACCTGCGCGCAGAGCCATACCAAGGCCTTCGCCGCGCACACTCTTCGGATTGGTGGTCACCGCGAACAGACCGCCCACACCCCCTGTTGCCAAGACAACCTGACTGGCATTTAGGCGAATGCTCTCTCTCTGTTTAAAGGAGAGACTCCAGGCCGTAACGCCGCGAACACGGTTGCTGTCAACGTCGAGAGCGACGGCGGTATAGCCTTCGATAATCTTGATGGAAGGCATCGCGTGCACCGCGTCGCCAATCGCTTGCATGACCGCCGCACCGGCTCGGTCACCGCTCACACGAACGATACGGTTTTCGCTATGCGCTCCTTCGCGCCCGAGTGCGAAGAAGCCGGAAGAGGTGCGGTCGAATGGAACGCCAATGTCTACCAAATCCCTGATGCGGTCGGGGGCGTCTTCCGCAACGAGCCGGGCAATTCGTTCATCTACCAATCCGGCACCGGCCTCAATCGAGTCCTTGACGTGAGCCTCGATCGAGTCTTCTGGCCCCAGCGCTGCGGCGATGCCGCCCTGAGCCCATGCGCTTGCTGTGTTTTTTGTGATGGGCGGGCCCGACAGGACCGTTACGGGCAAAGGCGCCAACTTGAGAGCAGTAAAAAGACCGGCGAGCCCGCCGCCGATGACAAGGATGCTGGTCATGGCGCCGCCCTAAGACTTCGATCGAAGTTGCTTGGTTTTACAAGGCCGCGTATTCGACATGCGCCAGCGGTTGCTGTGTACGGAACTTCGGTCCGGATACTTTACGCAACGGCAAGTCCACCATACGCTGAACGGCAAGGCGCGCTTTCTCGGCAACGGCTGGATCAACATTTACCTCGACGGTCAGCGTCTGCAAGCTGTGCAAGATGTTCTCCAAGGTGATCCGCTTCATATGTGGGCAGAGATTGCAGGGCCGTATGAATTCGACGTCCGGATTTTCCACTGCCACATTGTCGCTCATGGAGCATTCTGTAATCAGAGCGACCTTTTCCGGCTGCTCTTTCTTCACATAGTTGGACATATCGGACGTAGAGCCCGCATAGTCGGCCGCGGCCATAACTTCAGGCGGGCATTCCGGGTGCGCGAGTACCAACAGACCTGGGTTAGCGTCCCGCAACTCATCGATGTCCTCAGTCGTGAACTGCTCGTGGACTTCGCAGCGTCCTTTCCATGTAATGATTTCGACATCAGTCATCGTCGCGACGTTCTTGGCCAGAAATTCATCTGGGAGAAGAATAACCTCGTCCACGCCCAAAGATTCGACCACCTGAACGGCATTGGAAGACGTGCAGCAGATATCGCTCTCGGCTTTGACGTCGGCAGACGTGTTCACATAGGTCACGACGGGCACACCGGGATATTTCGCTTTGAGCTGGCGTACATCCTCACCGGTGATCGATGCCGCCAACGAACAGCCGGCACGTTCATCGGGAATCAAGACCGTCTTTTCAGGGCTCAAGATTTTAGACGTTTCAGCCATAAAGTGAACACCAGCTTGGACAATGATATCCGCGTCAGCTTGCGCCGCCAGTTTGGCCAGTTGCAAGCTGTCTCCAGAGAAGTCAGCGACGCAGTTAAAGATCTCAGGAGTCATGTAATTGTGGGCGAGCACAATAGCGCCCCGCTCACGTTTGAGGTCGTTTATGGCCTTGATATAGCGTGCATACACAGGCCATTCGAATTCGGGGATGACGCTCGCAACACGCCGATAAAGAGGCTCAAGTTCCTTCGCCAGAGCAGGCGTGAACTCCGGAAGAGCGCTCAATTCCGTCTCTTTCTTGTTTGGACTCACCATGGTGCTCACGGTCTTTCCCCTCGTCAAATTGCCCTTAGGCGGTTGAGAATTAATTATACTCAATTTGAGCATAAGTGGATAATAGTACCTGACCGCTGAATTGTCAAGGAATTATGACGGATTCGAGCATAAGTCTGGGTTGCAAACAACTTATTGGGAACTTCAATGATCGCCGGAAGGAGGTGTCCATCGGGGAGGCTGGAACAGAGCGTCGCCCTCAAGAACAAAGGCGTGACCGAGAATGCTCTTCGTCAAGTTGCTCATTGGAAGTGCCGCGATGTCCTCTTCGGTAAACCAGCCCAACTCCGAGGTCTCCGAGTGATCGGGCCGCGCGGTTCCCGATAGAACTTCACCGGCAAAGCATACACTCGTATAGACGGTCCGATCTCCGTTTGGATAAGTGTGTTCGAAGTCTGGTCCGCCGAACACGCCCACAATCCGTGTCGGCCGAACATACAAGCCAGTCTCTTCCCAGCACTCGCGGACTGCGGCGTCGGCCGGAGGCTCATGCGCTTCGATTTGACCTCCCACGGTCATCCAATGCCCCGAATCAACGCTTTTCACGAGCAGAACGCGCCGCCGGGCATCGTAAACAAGGACCGAAACGGAAGGCAGGATCAAAAGATCGTGTCCGATCCGTTTACGGATGCTCTGAACATAGTTCGACGCAGGCATCGCTCGAACCGATTAGGTGCCGGTAAATTCGGGAGGCCGCTTTTCGAGAAAGTGGGCAACACCTTCTTTGAAGTCGTCGGTCTTCAAGCTTTCAATCATTTCCGTATTGGCAACGCCAATCGCCTCGGCGAGTGTCAAGTTAAGGGCCTCGTAGACCTGTTTCTTAATGATGCGGGTGGAGCGGGGCGAGGACAAGGCCGCCAGCTCTTTGGCGTATGCGCGCACTTCCTGCATGAAGGTATCTTGGGGGATGACCCGGCTGACGAGCCCCATTTTTTCGGCTTCTTTGGCCGTCACTTTGCGCGCCGTCATCAGGAGGTCGAGGGCGTTCGAGTGGCCCACCAAGCGGGGCAGGGTCCAGCTCAATCCGTGCTCCGCAATCAATCCACGTCGCGCAAACGCCGTCGTGAAGACAGCATTCTCCGATGCGAACCGGATATCCGTGAACAGAACGATTGCAAGACCCATGCCCGCAACGGGACCGTTGATGGCGCCGATGATGGGTTTCGTAACGCCTAAGAGGTAAGAATACTGGGTTTGATAATCTGCGGGAACGCGCGGGTCGTAAGGCTTGGTCGTCACGCGCAAGGACCGTTCTTCCGGTCCGTCTTTGCGGCTGCTCATGTCGGCCAAATTGTTCATCTCGGCTCCGGCACAAAACCCGCGGCCGGCGCCCGTCAAGATGATCACCCGTACGTTTGGATCAGCATCAGCTTTCGCCATGGCGTCTCGGACTTCCTTTTCCATCTCTCCGGTCCAGGCGTTCAGTCGCTCGGGCCGGTTAAGTGTTACGGTCGCGAGGTGATCGCTGGTTTCGTAGATTACGTTTTCGTAGGTCATGGGGTCTCCTGGTGTCCGGCCAATCGCTGCGCCCGAAATCTCCTCTTAGGGCATCGGGGCAAGGCTAGAGAGCTTTTAGCCCGCTTGTCGCCGGATTGGTAGAGCAGTCGATTCGTTCAACGGCGTTTCGCCGTGCATTAGTTCTAAGCAAAGAAAGAGTAGCGCTCCGGTCACTAAGCGTTTTCATAAATACTTGTTGCAACAAATATTGTTATGACATATAAAAGATTGAAGACGAAAGAATGGGAGAAGAGTCATGTCCGAGCGCAATGTACCTGTACTTATTGTTGGTGGTGGAGGGGCTGGCCTGACATGTTCCATGCTGCTGTCTCAGCTCGGCATTGACACCTGGTTGGTGAATGCTCGGCCGTCGACATCGGACCTGCCCAAAGCGCATGTCCTAAATCAGCGGGCGATGGAAATTTTGAAGGATGTGGGGTTGGCCGAGACCATTTACGAACGCGGAACGCCCCTTGAAAACATGAAAGCCTCGGCTTGGTATGCGGGCCTTGCGGGAGACGACGAAGACTTTGGCCGCAAGCTCGGCCAATTGGAAGCGTGGGGGGCCGGGTACACCAACCCGGATTGGGTGGCCGCAAGTCCGTGTGCGTCTACGAACCTTCCGCAGATACGTCTCGAGCCGTTACTCCGTGCGAGGGCGGAGGAAATGGCGCCAGGCAAAGTCAACTTCAACCACGAAGTCATCGATATCCGGCAAGACGCCGAGGGTGTGACCACAACAATTCGCGACCTGAACAACAACAATGCGTACACCGTCAAGTCCAAATACGTGCTCGCGTGTGACGGCGGGCGCACCATCGGCCCGGCTCTCGGTGTAGAAATGGAGGGGCCGCGCGACCTGTCCGAGCAGATCACGATCCATATGACCGCCGACCTGTCCCAGTGGGCGCGCGATCCAGACGTCTTGATACGCTGGATGTGGCCACCACAAGTGGGTGTTATGTCCGTACTCGTGCCCATGGGGCCCGAAAAGTGGGGGCCTGAGTCAGAGGAATGGGTCTTTCATCTCAATTATCCGACGGATGATCCGCGTGCGTTGGACAACGACAAAATTGAGAAAGACATGCGCGCGGCCTTGGGGATCAGCGATCATCCAGTCAAGATCCATAAGATTACGCGGTGGTCGCTTGAGGGCGTTGTGGCTGAGCGACTTCAAGTGGGACGGGTCTTCCTGCTCGGAGATGCCGCCCATCGCCACCCCCCGACCGGAGGATTGGGCCTCAACAGCGCCATTCAAGACGCCCATAACATGTGCTGGAAACTGGCCGCGGTGCTGCATGGAAGGGCATCGGGTGCTCTACTCGAGAGTTACGCAAGCGAACGCAAGCCCGTCGTCCAAAACAACGTGGATTGCTCTGTTGAAAGTGCGTTGAATCATTTCGCAATTGCAGAAGCGATAGGAATCAGCCCAGAAGCCGGAGCGGAACAAAATTGGAAGAGTGTCAAACGTCTCTGGAATGATCGCCCCGAAGACGAAGAGTTTCGTCGGCTGGTGGCTCAATCCATCCATACACAGACGATGGAGTTTGGCGAACACAATATCGAATACGGATACACCTATAGAAGGGAGGGGGCCGCGATTGTGCCCGGCGCGGACGAAGTGCAGGCTTCGCCGGACTCCAGGCGACTCTACCAGCCCAGTACCGTGCCCGGATCGTGCTTGCCTCACGCTTGGGTGGACACCTATGAAGGAGAGCGCGTGTCCACGCTCGACCTGGTTCAGCCTGGCCGCTTTCTGCTGATTGCAGGAGAAAACGGGCCCGCGTGGTGTGATGCGGCCAAGCAGATCGCGAAGGGGCTGGATCTGCCTCTTGATGCCGTAATCATTGGTGCATCGAACGGCGATTACTTGGATCAACGCAGCAGTTGGCTCGCCCAGCGCGGCATAACAAACGAGGGAGCCATTCTCGTTCGGCCGGACCGCTTCGTTGCCTGGCGTAATCTTGGCAGCTCTGCGGCGCCCCAAGCGGAATTGGAACGCGCGCTCACACTTGTTTTGGGACGTGATGAAATGAGAAACGCCGCATGAACGAAGTTAAAGTACGCGAACCTGAATACGATCGAATAGGCCGCGACACCTTCATAAATTTGTTCCTGGCCGCTGGTCGCCTTACGGAGGAAGTCGAAAACGTCTGCAAGGCGCAAGGTCTCACCATGGCACATTATGTCGTCCTTTGGGTGGTATGCCTATCGGAGGCCAAGCAGCAAGGAGGCGTGCCCATGGGTGTGATCACCGACGGCCTGCTGACGCGAGCATCCGATGCAACCCGTCTCGTGGACCGGCTCAAACGCGATGGGTATTTGGAGCGGTTTCCCTCGGAGAATGATCGGCGCGTGGTTCTGGTGCGCGCGACACAAAGCGGGCAAACGCTCTTCCGCCAACTCACGTTCGGTATAAAAAGTCTTCACCGGGAGCAATGGAGCGCGCTCACCCGCTCAGAACTCAAGGAATTGTTGGTCCTCTTGTCCAAAGTTTTATGGCGGGAAGAGACGCCGTCGAGCAAACATCCCTTAGAGGAGATGCCCCCGGTTATGGCCACCGGCAATAAATGAAGACTTTAACAAAGAGCAGGGAGGGAAGAATGATCGAAAGAAGAACGCTGATGAAAGCCACCGCCGCGGCCACCGCGTTGGGAACATTTGGAGCGGGAAGTGCCTTGAGTGAATCGGGGCCGCAAAAAATTGATGTGCACCAACACTTCCTACCCGATGTCTACACCGAAGCCTTGGCGAAATTGGGTATTCGCGGGGCAGGGGGAGTCGACTTTCCCGAATGGACTCCCGAAGGCGCCGTCGAGATGATGAACGGTCAGGGGATCCAGACGGGCATCTTGTCGATCTCTTCGCCCGGTGTGCATTTTGGGGATGACGGCGCCGCAGTCGACTTAGCCAGAACCTGTAACGAATACTCTGCTGCTCTGGTTAAGCAGAACCTGGATCGGTTTGGTGTCTTTGCCGTTCTCCCCATGCCTCTAGTCGAGGCCTCGTTGACGGAGGCTGAGTTTGCGCTCGATGAATTGGCATTGGATGGTGTTGTCCTTCCGTCCAGTTACTCTGATGGAACCTATTTGGGCGACCCAAAGTTTGATGCTTTGATGGCCGAGCTGGATCAACGCTCGGCGGTGGCTTTTGTTCACCCGACCGTGCCGGTCAGTGCACCGGGCGAGCAGCTTACCATTCCTCCGTTTGCGACTGAGTTCGTGTTCGACACCAGCCGGGCAATTGCCAACCTGATCTGGACGGGCGCGGCCGAAAAGTACCCCAATATCAAGTTTATCTTCTCTCACGCCGGAGGAACCGCACCGTTTCTGGCGTGGCGCTGGTCTCTGTTGGAGCAATTGCCCGCAACAAAGGCTGCCGCTCCGAAGGGCTTTTTGCACTACTTACGGAACTTCTATTACGACACGGCATTGTCGGGAGGCGAGCAGGTCCTCAGCGCACTAACGAAACTCGTTCCCAGTGACCGCATTCTGTTCGGCAGCGACTTTCCCTTTGCTCCGCCTCCCGTCAGCGTCGCGGCCTGGGCCGGAGTCTCTCGGTTCGATGGCCTGAACGCGGCAGACCGGGACAATATCGCATCCCTAAATGCCAAACAGATGTTCCCGCGGCTTGCCTAGACTTTCGCAAGGTCAAGCGGTAGCTCTGGCGGCAGCTTACAAGCTGGTGGATGAGGTGCACGCTCAAGATCGCGACGGCGACAGGCGGAATCCCGGTGCGGGACGCTCTTGCAGCACTTCGCGCCGGAAGCGGAACTGTTCCGCCGGCCGGCCAACAGATTGGCTCGCCGTGCGGCCCGTCCCCTCGACGAGGCCTCCGGTTTCCACCAAGCGTCGAAAGTTTTGCTTATGAAGGCGGGTGCCCGAAATGGCCTCCACGGTGCGCTGCAACTGCAAAAGAGTAAAATTCACCGGCATCAGTTCGAAGACAAGAGGCCTGTACTTGAGCTTGCCACGCAAACGCCCCATGGCCGTGGCGAGAATACGGCGGTGATCCGACATCATCGTCTTACCCAACAAGTCTGTGAGCGGATCAGAAGGTTCGGACGGATCCCGCCCTTCGGCAACGAGCCCCGCCTCGAACAGAAGCTCATAGCGGTCCAGCACCTTTTCTTCGTCCCAGGGTACGCCATCAAATCCAAAACAGAGTTGGGACCGCTGCCAACGCACTTGTCTCTGACCGGAAGTGGATCCGCTCCCCGACCATTGCCGCAAAGCCGGCAGGATCTGTTCGTCGATGACTTCCGGCTTTTCTTCTCGCCAATCTTCCCAAGGAAAATAGGAAAACCAGTTGTCCCACACGGTGTCGGGCGCCAAAAGTTCAGGCGCATCCCGCGTCAATGCTAGATAGCCGATCGAAATGAGATTTGCGTCTTGATTGTTCTCGGCGTGGCGGCCGCGGTCGCCAAATGTATAGAGTTGCTCAACATATCCTAAGTGAAGATATGTTTGTTCCTCCACCCAAGAGCGCAAGCCGAGTTCGAGCGTGCGATGTTGTTCTGGATCGAATGGGCCATAGGGAAGGCCGGCTTCCGAACGAGCGCCATCCGGGCGAAGGACGACGACATAGGGGATTTCATCGCGAACGGTGACGATGACGGCCGTCAAGCCGATCACGATATTGGGTTGAGACATCAGCGCTGCACGCAGTCGGTAAACGTCATGAGAGTCCTGTGGTTCGATTAAGAGTCCACAGGGATCCCAAACAAATACCCTTCCGAGTCCCGAATGTCACCTGGTCCGATACGCTCAACGGCTTCGATCATGGCGCCGTCTCGCTCCATAATCTCATCCGCAAGGGCCACGATCCGCCGGTTCGGCTGCGCGTGGGGCGCCGCATCGCGAATGCGCTGCGCGAGTTCGCTCTCCACGCCTCTTTCGTTATGCAGGCACAAAGTTATGAAGGCCGAGGCTGTCGATCGGCTGATGCCGGCCCAGCAATGAATCAGGATGGGCGCCTCGCGCGGCCACGCCGCAGCGAAATCGATCACCCCCTGAACATGGTGCACGTCCGGAGCGGTCAACCCCTCTTGATGCTCTGCAATGTCATTCACACCGACTTTCAAGTGGTTGTCGAGGTGGATCCGGTCAGGAGTGTCCACCATCGTCGCCGGATCAAGCAACGAAATCATGTGAGACGGCTGGTGCAAGTCGATCGCCCGTTCGATGGCGCTCATGGGACAAACGTAAATCATATAATACTCCGCTTTGCTCGCATTATAGATGGTGCACATCTCATTTGTTTGAAAGGGTGACCCGTTTTCCTTACTTTTGATCGCGCACTAACATATCGAATGCATCCATAAACTCCTGTTGAGCGCTGGGCGTTGGCAACGGCTCCACGTTGACGGGCTCAACATTGCTTGGTTCGCCGAAGAATTTTTTGGCTTCCTCCGCTTCGAATCCGGCCAATCGCACGGCTTCGAAGTAGGCGCTGATTCGGTCGGCCTGCTTAATCGTTTTTTCGACGGTCTTGGGCAATACACTGGGCAGGCCGAAGCGCATATGGATGGCAATCGACAGTCGCTCTTCGAACGAACGATAGTCCAGACCGATTGCCGTCTTGAACGGACTAATCATATCGCCAATGACATATTCCGGTGCGTCATGAAGAAGCGCGGCGAGCAGCCATTTCTCCGGCCAATCGGGTTCCAACTTTTGACAGAGGTGGCGAACGATGACGCTGTGTTGGGCCACCGTGAACGGATAATCGCCAAGCGTTTGGCCGTTCCATCTGGCAACGCGAGCGAGCCCATGAGCAATGTCTTCGATTTCGATATCGAAAGGCGACGGATCAAGAAGATCAAGCCGCCGTCCGCTCAACATTCTTTGCCAGGCGCGCGGTTTTAGACGGCTGGGCTTCTTGTTTGACATTCAATCGCAGGCTTCAATAGTAAACAGCAACGTATAGGAAGGGCGCTACAATAGCGGGCCCATTTGTCACGGTACGGAGCTCAATTGATCTTTTGCACAATGACATTGCCGGCGGAGTATCCGGCGCCGAAGGAACAGATTATGCCAACATCGCCAACGTCCAGGTCCTCTTTGTGCTTATGAAAGGCGATGATGGAACCGGCTGAGCTTGTGTTTGCGTATTCGTCAAGAATGGTGGGAGCTTCGGTTTCGTCTGGATCCCGGCTGAGGACCTTCTTGGTGATCAGTACATTCATATTCAGATTGGCTTGATGAAGCCACAATCTCTTCAGTTGATCCGCGCGCAGATTATTGTCTTCAAGATGCTCGGTAATCATGGCGGAAACCATCGGCACGACTTCCTTGAACACCTTGCGCCCCTCTTGCACAAAGAGCTTGTCTTTGTCTGCGGCCGTTTCCGGCGAGGTACGGTTTAGGAACCCGAAATTGTTGCGGATATTGTTTGAGAATTTTGTTTTGAGCTTCGTCCCGAGGATTTCGTAAGCGTTCGACGCGCGCACGTCTTCTTTCTTTTCCAAGAGGATGGCGGTTGCCACATCGCCAAAGATGAAATGGCTATCTCGGTCTCGGAAGTTCAGATGTCCCGTGCAGATCTCGGGATTGACGACCAACGCCGCTTTCGAATTGCCGGATTTGATCATGTCTGCGGCGGCCTGAATGCCAAAGGTCGCGGACGAGCACGCCACATTCATATCAAAGCCGAACCCTTCAATACCAAGAGCCTCTTGGACTTCAATGGCAATTGCGGGATAAGGGCGTTGCAGGTTCGAACAGGCAACAAGGACCGCGTCGACATCCGATGCGGACCGGCCTGCTTGGGCGAGCGCCTCATTGGAAGCGGCGACGGCCATTTCAGCAAGAATTGAAATCTCGTCGTTGGACCGCTCCGGCAAGCGGGGGCACATGACCTCGGGGTCGATGATGCCAGTCTTATCCACAACATATCTTGCTTTGATCCCAGACGCCTTTTCGATGAATTCCACGCTTGAGGGTGTGAGCGCTTCGACGGTTCCCGCTTCTATTTCCGCCGCGTGTTCCCCGTTGAAGTTTTCTACATACGCGTTGAATGCAGTGACGAGTTCTTCATTTGAAACGGATTGCGCAGGCGTAAAGAGCCCCGTTCCGCTGATCACTATGCCGGTCACATATCCCTCATTGTTTTTATTATTTTGAGTGCTTCGGTCATTGTTCCATCCTACGTCCAAATGCGCAACCTCTATGGGGCGGGGGCGTGTAACGTTTCCTATCGGTCCATCATCTCATGGGTGAGAGAGACGACCCCGGCGTTGGACTTGGCGTATGTCGCGACCACGCCCGTGCGGCCTTCCAACGCGTCCGCGATCCTGAGTTTCGTGCCCGCCGACATAGGTGAGGGGAGCCTATTGGAGTCAAAGAATCCCATATCGGAGATTTCATCGTCCGGTTGCCAAGGATGCGCTTCTTTCAAGCTTGCATCAAAGAAGACGACAAGATCGTTTGCATACGGTGCAATGTAGGTGCCGATCATCCGGTTCACGGTGATGATGCACTTGGCTTCCTCCCAGACTTCCCGGTGCAGACCCGCAACAAGATCCTCCCCTTTTTCCAGGCGCCCGCCCGCACACGCCCATTCCAAACCCGCATAATTTTGCCTCACCAACAAGATTTGTCCCTCTTTGTTGGTGATGTGCGCAAAAACGCCAATTGTATGCATAGAGGTTCAGCCCGCTAATTTGCGGACGGCCTTATATCGATGACAGTCTGTGGTGTGATCATTAACCATCCCCACCGCCTGCATGAAGGCATAACAAATGGTCGGCCCACAAAATTTGAAGCCGCGGGCTTTTAGATCCTTGGACATCGCTCGGCTTTCAACGGTTTCGGTGGGAACATCTGCCATAGACGTCCATGTGTTGGTTTGCGGCTTCCCCTCCACAAAACTCCATAGGTAATCAGCGAACCCTTCCTGCTCCATGATCTCCAAATAGAGTTTCGCGCCCGCGATTGTGCCTTCAATCTTGCCCCGATGACGGATGATTCCGGCGTTCTGCAATAGCCGTCCCACTTTCTTTTCGGAGTAGCGGGCGATCTTCGCGGGCTCGAACCCATCAAACGCATCTCTGAAGTTTTCGCGCTTCTTGAGGATGGTGATCCACGACAGGCCCGCCTGAAATCCATCGAGAATCAGTTTTTCGAAGAGAGCTCTATCATCCCATTCCGGTACGCCCCATTCCGTGTCGTGATAGTCGATGTAGAGTGGGTCATCACCGACCCAAGAGCACCGTTTGGCCACAGTTATACTTTCATTAGGTCACTGAAGGTCAGGAATCCAGTCGGGAGGAAGGACAGTCACGGAGGTTCCACCGGCTATCAAAGGTTCGCCTTTCTCCACTGCATCTTGCCATCTCTCGATCCGCACCATGGCAACGGCTATCCCGTCTTCGGCGCTCAACAGTGTGCCCACTTCCGAGGCGCCAGCAAGAATAGGTGTCCCGGGGGCGGGGGCAACCCCCTCAAGGTTCACGGGCAATAACCGTTTCTTTAAGGTGCCTTTCCGCTTCGTGCGGGACGTTACTTCTTGGCCAATATAGCATCCCTTGTGATGGTCGACGCCGTTGAGTTCCTCCAGATTGGCCTCCAGCGGAAAGGTTTTCTCGGGCAGCAAGTCGATTCCGCTTTCGGGAATACCAAGCGCGAGCCTGACTGCATGATATGCGCTGAGTGGAACATCGCCATACTGTGTCAACGCCGTGTGCAATTGATCGGAAGCGCCAATCACGCGCCATCCCATCGCCGGATGTCGCGGATCTGCGTAGATATACAAACCGTCCTGAGACTCAATCATCCCCTCGGGATTCGCGGGCTCTTCTGGCTCGAATACTGCCCAAACCGCAAGATCTGAGGACAGATCGCGTAACTCGACCTTCGCTCGGAGCTTGTAGAGGGTAAGTTGTCTCAGGAGGTCGCTGATACGTGCCGCCTCGCAGTCGAGCAGCAGTGCATCGTCATTCGAAGCGACAACAAAGAAATCAAACAGATACTTGCCTTGGGGGGTCAGGAGGGCCGTGTACAGGGCCGATCCGGCGGTCAGTTTTTCAATATCATTGGTGATGAGACCTTGCAAAAAGTCCTTGGCCTCGGGGCCTAGAACTTCGACAACGCCGCGTTGTGTAAGCGCGCACCGTTTCACCTGCACCTTCCTTTCATCGTCCTGAGCATCTGCCTTGAACTCGCTCCCTCATCTAATCAGGGTTCGCATGCGTGACAAGTGAAACCGCGTATGCTAGTCGGCGCGCTCGAAGCTGGCGGAAGCATGACCAAGCGAATTCTATTCATCACGTCTACGCGCATTGGCGATGCGGTTCTCTCGTCCGGCCTTTTGCATCATTTTGTGGAAGCAGAGCCCGAAGCCAAGTTCACGGTTGCGTGCGGGCCTCTGGTTACGGAGCTGTTCCAGCACGTGCCGCGCCTTGACCGTATTCTGCCTCTCCGAAAACAAAAGCGCGGCGGACATTGGTTCGAGTTGTGGAAACGGACGGCGCCGGTCTCCTGGCACCGCGTCATTGATTTACGTTCCTCCGGCCTTAGCTATTTTTTGAGGACACGCCATCGCCATGTGTCGCGCAAAAACGATCTTCACAGAGTTGTGGCGGCCTCCGAGGTGGTGGGACTCAATCCACCCGCGGCGCCGCACCTCTATCACCTTCCAGACGATTTAGAGCGAGTCCGGGCGCGTTTGGGCAGGGACCCCATTGTGGCAGTAGGTGCAACCGCCAATTGGATTGGCAAGAGATGGCCCATAGAGCGGTATGCTGAACTTCTTGTCCGTCTGTCCTCGGATGGAGCGCCCTTTTCAGGCGCCCGATTTCTCATTTTGGGCGCACCCGATGAGAAAGATATGGTGTCCCCATTGGTGTCGGCGTTGCCCCAAGAGCAAGTGATTGACAAGATCGGCGCGCTGAACCTGATGGATGTGTACTTGCATGCAAAGTGCGCGCGCTTTTTTGTCGGAAATGATTCGGGTCTCATGCACTTGGCGGCCGCCGCCGGAGTGCCGACCTTGGGTCTCTTTGGACCAACAAACGAGAAGTGGTATGCGCCCTGGGGTGATCAGTGCGCTGTCGTCCGCGGTCCGAGATCCTATCATGAGATCGTGACGGCGCCCGGATACGATTGGCGTCTCGACAAGTCTTATATGCACGATCTGGAGGTAGACACGGTCGAGCAGGCCGTGCACGACTTGAAGGCTCAAACGGAGCACCAGGCACGTGATCGGATAAAAAAACTCGAAGAGCCAATAGGAGAAGAGGGATGATTTCAGTTGACCGCGAGGGAGAAGTCTTTGTCCTCACAATGGACGATGGCGAAAACAGGTGGAACACGACCTTTGTCAGAGCCTTCGATCAGGCGCTGGATGAAATTGAGGCCTCGAAAGGACCGGCCGCTCTCGTGACACGGTCCTCCAATGAGAAGTTTTTTTCCAACGGCCTAGACTTGGAATGGGTCATGGGGAGCGACGAGAACCATCCGGGCGGAGACCGTAAGACATTTGGTGCGGAATTCATGACACTGGCGGGACGGCTGATTACCTTTCCCATCCCGACGGTATGCGCGATCAACGGTCATGGCTTTGGGGCCGGACTCATGATTTCTCTGTGTCATGACGTACGGATCATGCGGCGCGACAGAGGGTTTTTGTGCGCAAACGAGGTGGAGATAGGAATTGCCATCCCGGAACCGGAACTGGCGCTCTTCAAGCATAAAATGTCCGCCTCGGCCTTCTTTGAAACCATCCAGCTAGCCAAACGTTGGACCGGTGAGACGGCGCAGGCGGCCGGCTTTGTTGAACAAATAGCCGATCTGGATGATCTTCTGCCGCTCGCCCTGGACCGGGCCAAGTCCCTGGCGAAACTTGCCAACAATCGGGACGTGTATCAGTGGATGAAGGAACACACGTACGGAGAAAACGCGGCCATCAACGGTCCTCATGGGCCGGCCTATATGCTGCGAAACTCAGACAAATACGCCGGCGGACCACGCAAAGGGCGGTAGGCACCCTGAACCCGTTCGTCCGTAGCGGGAGACGACGAAGGTTCTTTCAAACCAAATGCAGCTGCGTCATAGTCGCAGTATCAAGCAATAGCGGGGGGCTTGCGCCGTGGTGGACTTCAAGTACCGTGCTTTCATTTGTTATTCCCATGCCGATCAAAAGTGGGGCTGGTGGCTGCAACATGCCCTTGAAACGTTCAAGGTACCTCAGGAATTGGTGGGCCAAAAAACTGTTGTCGGAGTGACGCCCGCTCGATTGGGAAAAGTGTTTCGCGACGATGAAGAGCCCGGTGCCGCGCCTTATCTAGGCGAAGAGATCAACTACGCCCTTCGAAACTCGGACGTCCTTATCGTTGTTTGCTCTCCCCGCGCTGCTCAGTCCAATAGGGTGAATGAGGAAGTGAAGTCTTTCAAGGCCCTCGGTCGTGGCCGTCGCGTCTTTGCATTGATTGTCGATGGGGAGCCAAACGCTGCTGATTCGCGTCAAGAGTGTTTTCCTGAAGCGATGAAGTTTGAATTCAACTCAGACGGCCAACGCTCCGAAAGAGCGGTGGAGCCTTTGGCGACAGATGTACGAGAGTTTGGAAGCGACGACGCTCTTCTCCAACTTATCAGTGGACTAATTGATGTTGACAAAGAAGCTCTGAGGAACCGCATTCAGGTACGCGTTCGATCTCAAGCAAGGCTGAACAAGGCCTTGCTCGCGAGTGCAATGAGTTTGTTTGTCGGGGCAATCGTTGCCACTTTCGTCAGCTTTTTGCAGACATCAAATGCTGAAAGGAAAAATTCCCTCCTTTTTGCTCAGCAGGGCCAGTCACTCGTGGATGATGGCCGCTATGGCCAGGCACTTTTGTGGGCGGTCGGTGGACTGCGCCACGAGAGTCAGATTGTAGCCTTCGATGACAATGAAGCCCGTCTTCAGTTCGTGAGGGCATATCGCAAAAATGTGACTTTTACCGGTCACGAGTACGTCGTTATCCATGCCGACTTCAGTCCGGACGGTACGCGCGTTGTAACTGCTTCCCGCGATGACACGGCCAAACTTTGGGATTCCGCAACGGGCACAGAACTCGTGACTTTTGCAGGTCATACGCGGGATTTGCAACATGCAAGCTTTAGTCCCGACGGCACTCACGTTCTGACCGCCTCGAGCGACAAGACGGCCAAGCTATGGGATGTTGAAACAGGCAAGGTACTGACAACTTTCGTTGGGCACAGGGAAAGCGTAGAACACGCCGCCTTCAGCCCAGACGGAATGCGCGTTCTGACGTTCTCGAGTCGGGACACGACGGCAAGGCTTTGGGACCCCGCGACGGGACGGGAAATCCGCACACTGATCGGGTGCGAAAGGGCTTTGTACCAAGCTACCTTTAGTCCGGACGCTACGCACGTTTTGGGTGCGTGTTCCAATAACAAAGCGATACTCTGGGACGCGTCGACGGGGAAACAAGTACTCGCCTTCGTTGGGCATACAAAAGACGTTCTGAATGCTGTCTTTAGTCCAGATGGCATATATGTTCTGACGACTTCAGCAGACAGATCCGCAATGCTCTGGGATGCAGCAACAGGCGACCACCATACAACTTTCGCAGGCCATGAAGAACCAGTTTGGGGTGCAGCCTTTAGCCCGGACGGGACCAAGATTGCAACTGGTTCTTGGGATCATACCGTCAAGCTTTGGGATGTGGAAACCGGGGCAGAACTCGCTGCGTACACCGCGCATGAAGGAAGGATAGATCAGGTCTCCTTCAGCGCTGACAGCTCGCGCATTCTCTCACCCTCTTGGGATGGCACTGCAAGACTATGGAACGTTGCGACCGGCGAACAATTAATGAATTTTGCTGGTCACGGTGGAACAGTTTATCACACCACTTTCAGTCCAGATGGGACGAAGGTATTGACGTCCTCCGCGGACGGCAAAGCTCGGCTCTGGGAAATTGGAGCTACGACGGGCATTACTCTTTCCGGCCAGGAAGAAGGCTGGGCAAGAGCTGTCTTCAGTCCCGATGGTTCGCGCGTATTGACTGATGTTGGCCACAGAACCGCCAAGATTTGGAATGCAGTAACCGGAGAAGAACTGGCAAGTTTTGTTGGTCATCAAGATGCGCTGTACCACTTGGAATTCAGTTCTGACGGTACGCGTGTATTGACTACCTCCCACGACGAGACCGCTAAGCTCTGGGATGCCAAAACGGGCGATTTGCTGGTCAACTTTTCGGGCCACAAAGACCATGTGACCCATGCCGCGCTTAGTCCAGACGGCTCGCTTTTGGTTACCGCTTCGTGGGATCGAACGGCCATACTTTGGAATGCAAAGACAGGCGCCAAGTTGGGAACTTTTGTGGGTCATAGCCGAGGTATTTCTCATGTTCGTTTCAGCCCAGACGGCAAGCGTGTGCTGACGACTGCACAAGGAGGTGAGGCGCCCATCCTTTGGAGCGCGCTGACAGGTGAGAAGTTGGCGACGTTTGTGGGTCACGAAGGGCATGTCAATTCTGCCGTTTTCAGCCCGGACGGTACACGTGTACTGACAGCGTCCTTCGACGGCACGGCGCGGATTTGGGATACGCAGACCGGGAGCGAGCTCAGGACCCTTGTTGGCCATCGACACCTGATATGGCATGCCATCTTTAGTCCTGACGGACGGCGCGCCTTAACTGCTTCCTTTGACCGAACCGCTCGGCTATGGGATGTGTCAACCGGAGAAGAACTAGTCACTTTCTCCGGGCATGAATTCAATTTGGCAAAGGCCGTATTCAGCCCGGACGGCACGCTGGTCTTGACCGCAGCTGAAGACAAAACAGCTCGGCTTTGGAACGCAGACACAGGGGAAGAGATAACGACATTTAGGGGTCACCGAGATGATGTGCTCGACGCGGCCTTCAGCCCCGATGGGAAACGCGTTGTCACCGCTTCGCGGGACGGGGACGCCAAACTCTGGGATGTTCCCGGCGAGGCTGCAAAATTCACTGCCACTGAACGGTGGGAAAAAGGTTGCGCGCGTCTCGCTCTAATGGGAATCGATGAGTTTGAAGATCGTTCACCCACTCTCTCGGGCGGGGCCCTAGATGGGACAGATCTCACAAATCCGTGTACAGAAAAGCGCGGTATCAAAAGCTGGGCATGGTGGCGAGCGCAGATTGGCGCCCGGTGGCAAGACCTTATGGCTTTAGGCAAGAGGATGATTCTCGACGGCTCCGTGCAATCAGGGGCGCTAAAGGCAGTGAGAATCGATGCGGAAACGACCGATCAGCATGTCAACTGACAGATCCCCTCAATTTGCCCCTTTGTGATCATTTGATATAGTCAATGGCGTAAAAAAGTTGTGATTCAGGGGGCGCCGGTATGGCCAAAAAGTCAAAAAAACCGCCGAAAAGCGAATTCAATCGGAAGTCTACTGCGGAGGAGGTGACCGACGGGATCTCTCTTCGCGGCAAAACGGCGCTCGTGACGGGGTGCAATTCGGGCCTCGGATTTGAAACCATGCGCGTGCTTACGATGCGCGGCGCCCATGTGATTGGGGCTGCCCGTGACGAAAAGAAAGCTAAAGACGCCTGCGAAATGATGGCGGGTGAAACGACACCGGTCGCTTGCGAACTCTCCGATTTTGACAGCGTTGTTGCGTGTGCAGAGCAAGTCAACTCTCTGGGCACCCCGATCGATATGCTCATCTGCAATGCGGGCATCATGGCGCTGCCGGACCTGGAACAAAAGTATGGGCTGGAACTGCAGTTCGTCACCAACCATCTCGGCCACTTCATCCTCGTCAACCGTCTGCTCGATCAAGTGAAGCAGGCCGGGGCCGGACGTGTGGTTATGCTCTCCAGTGCGGCCCATCAACAGGCGCCCAAAGGGGGCATCGAGTTCGATAATTTGTCGGGAGAGGAAGGATACACGCCGTTCACGGCCTACGGGCAATCGAAACTTGCCAATGTTCTGTTCGCAAATCAGTTGGCCAAGCGCCTCGAAAAGACGAAGGTCACGGCAAATTCGCTCCACCCCGGCGTCATTGCAACGAATCTCGGCCGCAACATGAAGGGACCGATGATGGCCGTTATGGGTCTCATGTTCTTGCCCTTCATGCGGAATATTCCTCAAGGAGCGGCCACCCAATGCTATGTGGCGACCCATCCTTCTTTGGAGGGTGTGAGCGGTTACTACTTCTCCGACTGTCAAGCCAAGAAAACCAGCAGGTACGGGCGGGATGCAAAACTGGCCGAGCGGCTGTGGAACGTCTCTGAGGATCTGACCGCCCAATATTTGGGATAGGACCCCGTCTGATCGCGATGTGCCGAAGACGGTTCACCTGTACCTATCTTTTCAGCGAGGTGCTGAACCCGCCCATATCCGTGATGGTAACTCACATCGAGCCCAAGAGAGTTTAAGACATCCATGACCGAAGAATTCCGAACCGTAAAATACGACGTACCCGAAGAGCACATTGCCCGCATAACGCTCGCCCGGCCCCACAAACGCAACGCCCAGACTCTTGAGTTACTATCCGAACTCAACAGCGCCTTCGACAAGGCCGCCCGGGACGACAAGATCAAAGTTATTGTTCTTGCGGCGGAAGGGCGCGATTTTTCAAGCGGTCACGCGGGACCCGGCAAAATGGATTTTGCCACCTATGAGCCTGTCACCACTTGGTCCGGCTACGGAGCGGATGGAGCCGAAGGTCAATGGGCCATGGAGCAGGAATTCTTCCATGGCTTCTGCTTGCGCTGGCGGGACATTCCCAAGCCAACGATCGCCGAGGTGAAAGGATGGGTGATCGCCGGAGGTCTTATGTTGATGTGGCCGTGCGACATCGTCATTGCCGCCGAAGACTCCAAATTCACCGACCCGGTGGTGGCCTTTGGTGTAAACGGTGTCGAGTACTTCGCCCATCCTTGGGAGGTGGGCGTGCGCAAAGCCAAGGAAATGCTGTTTACGGGCGAAGTGATCACCGCCGAAGAGGCTCATGCCTTGGGGATGGTCAATCACGTGGTGTCCAACTCCGACCTCGAGGCTTTCACAATGGAAATGGCAAAAAAGATCGCCCGGCGGCCTATGATCGGCCTGAAGCTCGCCAAGCAGTCGGTCAATCAGATGCAGGACACGCAAGGCTTCCGTACCGCACTGCAAGCGGCCATGGGGCACCAGCAATTGGGCCACTCCCACGCGCGCATTGTCCACGAAGGCATACCTGTCGATCCCAAGGGCCAGGAACTGGTACAAGAAGTGCTGGCCAAGTGGAAAGAGCCGAAAACCGGGGAGTAGCCCACTTCAGTCGTATATCGGCACATAGGTTTCGGAATCCAATTGCGCCTCCAACTGACCATCGCTGAGCGCCGAAAGGGAAGACACGCCCATCTCGAATCCGGCGCGCGCTACGTTGGCCGCGATCTTCCGCGAGACGTTTCGAATCTCCGTGAGCGGCGGATAGAGCGAGCCGAACCGCAGATCCTCCTCGGAAACACAGTCTGCAAGAGTCTTCGCCGCCGTCAGGAACAGCTCCTCCGGTAACAGAGTAAGTTTGCCTGCAAGCGCCCCCAATCCGATGCCGGGAAAGACATAGGCGTTGTTTCCCTGACCTGGCTTGTAGATCGTGTCGTTCAGCATCACCGGTTCAAAGGGGCTGCCGGAGGCGAACAAGGCGCGGCCCTGCGACCACTCATAGGCTTGCTGCGCCGTACATTCCGCGCGCGACGTCGGATTGGACAGCGCAAAAATAATGGGCCGCTCGTTTTGCTCCGCCATCAATTGCACCACATCCTTCGTGAACGTCCCGGGCGCGCCGGTGGCCCCAATCAGAACCTGGGGCTTAATTCTTCGGATCGCGGCCAAGAAACCCAATTGCTCCTCTTTGTGCGCATACGGCATATTATGGGGCTGGAGATCGTCGCGTCCATCGACCACGAGGCCGTTTATGTCGACAAACCAAAGCCGGGAAAGAGCCTCATCTTGCGAGAGTCCCTCAGATTCTAAGGCGCGCGCCATTAGGTCTCCGATCCCAGTTGCCGCAGACCCCGCCCCCAAGAACATGATCCTAAGATCCCGAAACGGAACGTCAGCCGCCTTGGCCCCCGCCATGACACCGGCCAGTGCCACCGCAGCCGTACCCTGGACATCGTCATTGAAGCACAAAACCTCATCCCGGTACCGGTTTAAAAGTTTGTACGCATTTGGTGTGAGAAAATCTTCAAATTGGATCAGCGCATTTCCGTATTTTTCACGGATGGCCGCCACGAACTCATCCATCAGCTCAAGATAAGTGTCACCGCCCAGGCGTTCCTCTGGATACCCCAAATAGAGTGGATCTGCGCGTAGTTCTTCATTGTTCGTGCCCACATCAAACATGACGGGCAGGCAATACTTGGGATGAATTCCCGCACAGATCGTATAAAGTGCTAGCTTGCCGATAGGAATGCCCATACCGTTCGCACCCAGATCACCGAGGCCCAAAATCCGTTGACCATCGGTGACGACCACCACGCGAACGTTCTTCTCGGGCCAATTATCGAGGATCTGTGCGATCTGACTGCGGTCCGACGGGGTGATGTAGAAACCCTTTGGCCGCCGGAAGATTTGCGCAAACTCTCGGCACGCCTGACCAACGGTCGGCGTGTAGATCAGCGGCATCACCTCTTCAATATTATTGAGCGCCGTGTGGTAGTAGAGGGTCTCGTTCCGGTCCTGGAGGGCCGACAAGAAGATGTACTTCTCAATATCGTTTTCCTTGCGCCGCATATTCTGCAGGACGCGTTCTTCCTGTTGGCTCAGATCGTTATAGCCATAGGGAAGAAGACCGCGAAGCCCCAACCGTTCCCGGTCTTGAGGCGTGTAAGCCGTGGAGTGGGTAAGTGAGGGATCTCGGAGAATGTCTATGCCGCGGACTGACATGTCTGCTTTGCCCTTTCATAGTTATGATTCATTGCCAGGTTAGCGTGCGAGTGTGAATTGGCTAGCACCGACCACAATACGTGATTGAAAGGTGGGCCGAGAAATGAGTTGGCCCAAGATTGGTTCGGCTCATCCTCCATTTGCCCGCACCTTGACCCGAACCGGGTGATGATCGGTACCTTCAAACCCCAAATCAAAGGCGCTCGTGTGAAGGATCTCCACGTTGGGAGAAGCAATAAACCCATCTATGATTGTCGTATAGTTCTCGCCGGCTTGATAAGGCCGCTCATTGGTTCTCACGGTCGGGATGGAAGGGTCGGCGGCCACCTGCCAGCCTTCTTTTAACAGGGCATAGGGGAAAGGATGAATCCAAAACCGATGTTCTAGTGTCGTTGTCGAGGGAAAGTCCACATCGAAGAGTTCGTAGTTCCAGTCGCCGCCCAGGATCACATGATCACCCGCATCAAAAGCGGTTTCGGCAATGGCGAGGGCCGCCGAAAGCTGCCGATGGCGGGTTTGAGCGCCGTCATCAAAAGCGGCGAGATGCACATTGATCAGTGTCCAGCAGCCTTCTTGATGTTCCATGGGCAGCCGCAGAACCAGAACACCATATTTGCGCTTGACCCCAGGGAACAGACTGCTGGGCTCTAGAGGCAAGGGCTCAACGCCGCAGTGCTCAACAAACCTTGCTGAAAAAACGCCCAGACCGTGAACAGCGCGAAGGGGAGGGGGCAAAAACTTCGTGCGCACATCAGCATAAAACGCCCGTGTCCGCCCACAGAGCGTTTGGTCTACTTCTCCCAATACATCCGTTCCCCGCGTCAAAAGGCCAGCCATTGCTAGCTCTTGAAGCAGATAAATATCTGCAGTCTGACTTAGAAGGAAGTCTTTGATCAAACTCAGATTCTTTCTTACGGCCTGGCGGGACGGCGGCAAATACTGCGTTCCCCCGTCAGCGACAAAGTCGCTCTCCTTTCCAAGCCCCGCATAACCGATGTTCCAGGTGATGAGATGCATGAGGTCCGGAGCGTGCGGAAGGTCGGAAGTCTCTCGAATGAAGGGCTTGGTCATAGACGTCCTTGTCGTCCGCTTTTTCATTGTTCCGCAGGCACTAACTATGCATGGTTCAGCATCAAATGCGAAACGAATCCCCGACGATGGTCACAGACACATGACACGAGATTATGACGTTGCGGTCATAGGCATGGGAATCGTCGGACTTGCCCACGCGTTTGCTGCTGCGCGGGCTGGAAAGCAGGTGGTCGTCCTCGATCGTGAAGCCTCGGCCATCGGCGCGAGCATCCGCAACTTCGGCTTTGTCACGGTGACGGGTCAGGCGCGCGGTGAGATGTGGGAACTGGCCCTTCGAACGAGAGATATCTGGGCGGAAGTTGCCCCTCGGGCCCAAATCGCAATCGATCAAACAGGGCTGACCGTGTTTGCCCATCGCGAAGAAGCCTCTGCCGTGTTGGACGCGCTCTTCAAAACCGAAATGGGAGAAAGGTGCGATCAGTATACAGAGCCCGCTTACCGGCAAAAGTTTCCCGACGCACCGGTAGCATCGTTTCGGTCCTGCCTCGTCAGCCCTCATGAATTGCGAATTGAGCCCCGGAAGGCGTTGCCTCAGCTCAAGGATTGGTTGGAGCGCGACTGGGGCGTGGAGTTCCGATCTCAGACGAATGTTGCCGAATGCCGCTCCGGAGAGCTTCTCACGCCGGGCGGTTCGGTCAAAGCGGAGGTGATTTTTGCTTGTCCGGGTGACCATTTAACGGGCCTTTTCCCGGACGTGTTGAAACGCAAGGACATCACCCGCTGCAAACTTCAGATGATGCGGCTGGGGCCGGCCGGAATAACGCTACCCACGCCCTACATGGCGGATTTGAGTTTGGTCCGTTACGAAGGCTATGCGGGCTTACCGGAATCAAGCGCATTGCGGGAGAGGCTTTTGAAAGAACGAAGAGCGCATTTAGATGCGGGGGTTCATCTCATTGTCGTCCAAGCATCGGACGGCTCGCTTGTCGTGGGAGACAGCCATGACTATGGCCCGTCTCCCGACCCGTTTCAGCGCAAAGACATCGATGACCTGATCCTTTCCGCCCTGGACGAAACCCTGCCCGGTGATTTTGGACAACCGACAGAACGATGGACGGGAACCTATGCCTGGTCGCCCCACCAGCCATGGTTCACGGAAGAAGTGGACAAGGACGTTCATCTGACGGTCATCACCTGCGGGGCGGGCATGTCCACCGCATTTGCGATTGCAGAACGAGTGGTATCGAGCGCATTGAACTGCAAACTTGGAGCGCTTGAGTAGCTCATGCCAATTCAAGCGGTCATTTTCGATTGGGCGGGTACTATGGTGGACTTTGGTTCCCGGGCCCCTGTGACGGCACTTAGGCAGCTTTTTGAAGAAGTAGGTGTTCCTGTTTCCGAAGATGTGGTGCGGCGCTATATGGGGACCGCGAAGCGTGATCACGTAATAGCAATTCTCACCGAAACGGCCAGCCAATGGCGCTCGGTCCGCGGGACCGACTGGACTGACGCCGTTGTCGATGACTTGATGGACCGACTCGATACTTTATTGAGCGACGCCGCAACGCTGTATACGGAACTGATACCGGGGGCTCACGATGCATTAGACTATCTGAGTTCCAAGGACATACGTGTCGGCTCAACCACGGGCTACACCCGCGCAATGATGAAGGGTGTTGAAGCGCAGGCGGCCGCCCAAGGCTACACCCCTGAAACCATCATTTGTGCAGGCGAGACGCCTGAAGGGCGCCCGGCGCCCTTGATGGTTTGGAAGTGTTGTATCGACATGGGAGTTTGGCCGGCAAAAGAGTGTGTCGTTGTAGATGACACGCCTGTCGGTGTTGAAGCAGGGAAGAACGCCGGGACCTGGACGGTGGGCCTGGCCGGATCGGGCAATGAACTGGGTCTGTCGGCAAACGAGTACAAATTGCTTACGCGCGAAGAGAGGGCTCGGCGTCTTGCCGCTGCAGCCGTTCCCCTACGCGAAGCCGGCGCGGACTTTGTGATCGAAACCGTCGCTGATCTGCCGAAGGTGTGCAAGATTATTGAGACGAGGCTGACGTCTGGAAGTGGTCCGGGCGAAGACCGAACCGAGATCTGCTTCACTTTAGAATAGAATGAGGGTTGTGCGTTGCGGTTAGGCCCCCAAGAGAACCGGGTGTGGGGCATCTCTAGGGGCGATCCCTTAGTGCAACGAAAAGTCTAAATCGGCGTTCCGATATTCTTTGGGCGACACCAAGTCGCTTGACGCAACCGTCACCGAATAAAGCGGGCCATCCAAGTTTTCTTGCCAAAACTGCAAGAATTTATTCAGTATGGGGAATCTAGGGGCGAGGTCGAGTTCTTGCCAGATAAAGGTCTGAAGAAAGCTGGGATGATCAGGCATATGGTAGAGGATTTCCGCTGTTGTAAGTTTGTATCCGTCCAGAATGAGCGAGCGGCGCTTTACATCGGCTCGGCTAAACAAAGTGCGTTTGCGGTTCTTCTTCATTTTCACACCCTTTCCTTCACCAAAGTGGTCTTTCCCCAAATTAAATGTGGGCTCTGAATTCGACCAAAGTCAGGCCACTGGCGTTCCATTATGAGGCCAAGTGCCTAACAAACGTTAGAGTCAAAACTTTGATTTTGTCGAGTAAGGATGAAGGTTAATTCGAAAATTTGAAAACGTGTTGCAATTATCGGCATGCGCATTAATAGTTTTGCCCACAATTCGGTCTTTTTTGTTTTGTCAGCACTCCTTGCAGCGAGTGCTGATAGTGGGTAGGAAAGCGATCTGAGGCTCCGCGGAGTTGATATTCGAATGGACGTTGTCGTTTAGCAGGGAGAGGACCGACGGGAATGAGCGAGACCTTCAAAGCATACTTGGTAAGCAAGGAGTCGGACGACAAAAAGGCGCCGCAAATCGTAGCGCTGCGGGATCTTAGTCTCGACGACCTCATGGACGGCGACGTTGTGATCGATGTCTCCTATTCGACGGTGAACTATAAGGATGGCCTGGTGCTCACCGGCGCATCTCCGGTTGTGCGCCGTTTTCCGATGATACCCGGTATTGATCTGGTTGGCGAAGTCGTATCGTCGAACAGTAGCGATTTCGCAGCCGGAGATCAGGTGCTCGTCAATGGCTTCGGTCTCAGCGAAAGTCATTATGGCGGTTACGCGCAAAAGGCGCGAGTCAAGTCGGACTGGTTGGTAAAAGTGCCCCAAAACATCTCGCCGAAACAAACCATGGCCGTTGGAACGGCAGGCTACACGGCCATGCTCTGTGTCATGGAGTTGGAAAGAGGAGGCTTGAGCCCCACAAGCGGGCCCATTCTGGTCACCGGTGCCGCGGGCGGTGTTGGCAGTGTCGCGATCGCGCTCCTTTCAAACTTGGGATACGAAGTGATTGCCTCCACCGGAAGAACCAGTGAAGCAGACTACTTAAAAAGCCTTGGTGCGGCGAGTGTGATGGACCGGACGGAGTTGTCCGAGCCCGGCCGTCCTCTTGGCAAAGAGCAATGGGCCGGGTGCGTCGACAGCGTCGGCTCGACGACCCTTGCGAACGTCCTGGCGGGAACAAAGTATGACGGCGTCGTTGCCGCCTGTGGATTGGCGCAAGGGGCCGACCTTCCTGCGACTGTGATGCCGTTCATCTTGCGCGATGTGTGTTTGGCGGGCGTCGATTCCGTTATGGCCCCCCGCGAAAAACGCATTGCGGCTTGGGGCCGCTTGGCGCAAGACCTGGATCTGGCTAAGCTCGACGCTATGACCGAAACCATTCCGCTTGGCGGTGTAGAAGATGCGGCTAAGGAAATTTTGGCTGGAAAAATCCGTGGGCGAACGGTTGTTGATGTCAATGCCTAGCGCGATCGTAGAACTGCCGACCGGCACGTTTCGCTCACCCAATTATGTTGAGCGGCGTGTCGACGTAACTGAGCGCGCCGACGGCAGTCTTGTTCTGCGCAACCCGCACCCGCTGGAGGATCCCTTCGAGACCGTAGTCGCCCCCATTCATCATTGGGCGGACCAGCGGCCGGAAACGACGTGGTTGGCGGCGCGCGGCGAAGATGGCGCCTGGCGGCGGCTGACGTACGCTGAGGCCTCGGAACGGGTTCGCGCGCTCGGACAAGCCCTCCTCGATCGCGGATGCGGCTTTGCCGAAAATCTGAGCGCAGGCGAAACGCCGAAAGCGCTCATGATTCTATCGGAAAACTCCATCGAACATGCCCTCATCATGTATGCGGCCATGTCGATCGGCATGCCAGTGGCACCGGTGTCAAAGTCCTATAGCCTGATGAGCACTGACTTCGCCAAGCTCAAATATGTCTATGACTTGATTGAGCCAAAGATAGTGTTCGTACAAAGCGGACACCAGTACCAAGAAGCGCTCAACCAACTAGACCTAAAAGCCGTGGACGTGATTTACGTTCAAGAGCGACCGAACGCCCCGTCCGTCGTTGACTTCGAAACCCTTGCCGGGACGCTCGCCACCCGAGATGTCGAGGAGGCGGTATCTAATCTAACGCCCCGCTCCGTCGCGAAATATCTGTTTACGTCCGGGTCAACGGGAATGCCGAAGGCGGTGATCAACACCCACCGTATGCTTTGTATCAATCCGAAAATGATCGATGCGGTCACCCAGCGCACAGACACCGATCCGCATCCGGTTCTGACCAGTTGGCTGCCCTGGAACCACACGTTCGGCGCCAACTCCATTTTGAATGGTGCGCTGACCCGGGGGGCTTCGCTCTATTTAGATGATGGGGCGCCATTGCCGGGTCAGTTCGAAAAAACGCTGCGGACCTTGCGAGAGATATCGAACACGTCCTATTCCAACGTTCCCGTCGCCTATTCGATGCTTGTCCCCGAACTCGAAAAGGATGAGGCGCTCGCCGAAACCTTCTTTAAGGATCTGCGGACGTTGGCCTATGGCGGCGCGGCCATGGGACAAGATCTCTACGATCGACTGCAAGCGGTGGCCATGAGAACGATCGGATGCAAGATTCCTTTTTCGTCAGGCTACGGAGCGACAGAGACGGCGCCCACAATCATGAATGTTCATTGGGTCACGGAGCGCATGGGTCTGATCGGCCTGCCTTTGCCGGGATGTGAAATCAAGCTTGTTCCTCATGGGGAAAAACTAGAAGTGCGGGTGAAAGGCGACTGCATCACACCGGGCTACTTCAAGCGGCCCGACTTGACGGAAGAGGCGTTCGATGAGGAGGGCTTTTATAAGCTCGGTGATGCCGCCAAGTTTGTTGATCCGGATGACCCGGTCCAAGGACTTGTTTTCGACGGCCGTGTCAAGGAAGACTTCAAGCTGGAAACGGGGACTTGGGTCAGCGCCGGGGCTCTACGCGTGAAGGCGGTCGCTGCCGCGGAAGGTTTGTTGCAAGATGCCTTGGTCTGCGGTCTGGATCAGCCATTCGTGAGCCTGCTTGGGTTTCCCAACTTCGATGCCTGTCGGGCCTTGGTGGGAGACACTGGCCTGACACATCAAGAACTCGTACGCCATCCCAAGATTCTGGAACGCCTTTCGGACTTGTACAGGGAGTACAACAAAAGCAATCCCGGATCCAGCACACGGGTCAAACGCGTTCTGCTCATGGAAGAGCCGCCGAACATGGACGCCGGCGAATTGACCGACAAAGGCTACATCAACCAATCCACTGCGCTCGATCGGCGCGCCAATCTCGTCGATGAATTGTACAAAGACGAACCCGACTCCCACGTAATCATAGCAGGGTGAATCATGACCGATCCTCAAAAGAAAACAGGCGCCGAGTGTCTTGTAGAGACTTTGGTAAACGCGAATGTCGATGTCTGCTTCTCCAATCCGGGCACCTCGGAAATGCATATGGTGGCGGCCATCGACAAGGTCGACGGCATGCGCCCGGTGCTCTGCCTCTTCGAAGGCGTTGCGTCGGGGGCGTCGGACGGCTATGCCCGCATGACCGGCCGGCCCGCGTGTACGCTCCTCCACTTGGGGCCTGGTATGGGCAATGCGATCGCCAATCTTCATAACGCACAACGGGCGCGTTCCCCCATCATCAATATCGTTGGCGATCACGCTACATATCATCAGCACAATGACGCCCCGCTGGCCTCGGACATTGCAAGCTATGCGCGCCCCTTTTCCGGCTGGTATCATGAGGCGCGCGACGCGGACACCATGCCCGAACTGGGGGCCCGCGCCGTTGCGGCATCCCTCGAGCCGCCTGGACAAATCGCGACGTTGGTGGTGCCCGCGGACTGCGCCTGGAACGAAAGCAAAGGGCCAGCCGATCCCTATCCGTTGCCGGAAAGGGCGAACGTTCCGGATGTGACAATCAGCAAAGTCGCTGAGGCTCTTCGCGGCGCGAAGAAGCCGGTACTGCTCACAACCGGCCAGGCCATCACTGAAAAGGGGCTCGGCGTTGCGAGCAGAATCGCAAAAGCAACGGGAGCCGAGCTTTATTGCGACACCTTCAATCAACGATTGGCGCGCGGCGCGGGCAGGGCGATTGCACGGCCCTTGCCCTATTTTGCAGAAATGGCGCTCGAAGCACTGGAAGGAACCGACCTGATCGTCCTGATCGGCACCAAGGCCCCGGTCGCATTTTTCGCATATCCCGGAAAGGCGTGCAGCTTGGTGCCCGACGGGTGCCAAACCATCACGCTTGCGCGCCCATCCGAGGATATGATCGGAGCAATGGAAGCGCTCGCCGATCTGGTTGGGGCATCCGATCCTGCAGAGCTCGCCGGTCATGAACCTGCCGAACTTCAGACCGGAGACCTGACGCCCGAGTCCATTGGCCGGGCGGTAGGCCACTTCATGCCGGAAAACGCCATTGTTTCTGACGAAATGGCGACCTCGGGCCTTGGCTCAACCATCTTTTCGCTTAATGCTCAGCCCCATGACTGGTTGCAACTGACAGGAGGTGCCATTGGTCAGGGACTACCGGTTGCGACTGGCGCTGCTGTCGCGTGTCCCGACCGGAAGGTTTTAGCGCTGCAAGCCGACGGCAGCGGCATGTACACCCTCCAGTCATTGTGGACCATGGCCCGTGAGCAATTGAACGTGCTCGTCGTCATCTTCAATAATCGCAGCTATAACATTCTCAAGATCGAACTGGCCCGCGTGGAGGCGCAGAATCCCGGTCCCAAAGCGTTCAGTATGCTGGATTTAGGCAAGCCGGACATGAGCTGGGCGCACCTTGCCCAAGGCATGGGCGTTGAGGCTGCCAAGGCGCGAACGGCGGACGAATTCAATGATCTCTTTTCGTCCGCGGTGAAGCGCAAAGGACCGTTTCTTATTGATGCGATGGTGTAACTGATTACCAATTGCTATTGTCGAAACATGTTCGCGAGTTTGCGCGCCAGACGTTCACCATCGTCCGCCATCTTGGACGCGCGATAGGCCGTGTCCTGAGTGCAGCCGGCGTAATTGCGTTGGTGATAAACATACGCCCCATGGAACGCGTCGTTCATCCGATTCCGCAGCGACGTGGAAGGCCGGTATTGTTTCAAGAGCAGGTCGAATTCGCTGCGCCACTGGGTCCGCTCAGGCCGGTAGCATGCCCCGCGCAGATAATGCAGAGCGCCCATCACCTCCGATATTTTGACGAGGCGGCGTTCCAGTCTGGTGGACTGGGCATCGGCGGGCACCGGCAAAGCGACAATCAGGGCCAAAGCGATCAAGACGACAGAGGGTTTGAGCATTGATGGTCTCAGGGTCATAAACCTATGCTACAAAACGAAAGCGGCGAAATGTTGATTTCTGCGCCATTCCAATTGTGAGGTTGAAGTGGAAAATCCAATTCGATTCAAAGGTTTAGACCATGTTGTTCTGCGGGTGTCGGATTTGGGCAAAGCGCTTGCTTTTTACCGCGACGTTCTGGGATGCGCAATCGAACGTGAAGTCGAAGAAATCGGTCTCGTCCAATTGCGCGCCGGAACCGCGTTGATTGATCTCGTCCCAGTCGACAGTCCCTTGGGCAAGCAAATGGGGTCTGGTCCAAGCCCGGACGTCAAAGCCGGAGGACGCAATATGGATCACTTTGCCCTGCAAATTGATCCGTTTAATGAACAAAAACTCAAAGCATTCTTGGCGTCGAATGGCTTGGACGCCGGAGAAGTGGCGCGCCGCTATGGGGCAGAGGGGTACGGTCCCTCCCTCTATCTTTCGGACCCGGACGGCAACGTTGTGGAGCTGAAGGGCCCGCCGGCAGACTAAGTTCCTCTTGCACGACCTTGTCTGAAATGCCACGCTTAGCGTGCGAGGAGCGTCATGGATGGGGAGACGGTCATGCATTTCACCAATTCTGCACGAATAGCGTTAGCGCGAAATATCGCCGCGGTTTTTCTTTGCTGTCTGGCGCTGGTCGGATGCGAATCCACCGGCGGTCCGCTTGGCCTGACTAAAGACCAACAACTTGCATTAGGGCGTCAGGAACATCCAAAGATTGTGGCGGCGTTCGGCGGCGAGGTCCAAGATGCCCAGCTTTCTGCGTATGTGGACGGAATCGTGCGCAAGCTCTTGGCGGCATCAGACCAGCCCAACGAGCCGATTACAGTGACGGTACTCGACTCGCCGATCGTCAACGCAATGGCGCTACCCGGCTATGTGTATGTAACGCGCGGCCTGTTGGCCTTGGCGAATACGGAAGCCGAATTAGCCGGTGTGTTGGGCCACGAAATTGGCCATATCTTCGAACAACACACCGCCGAACGGGTGAGCCGCTCCAACCTGGCGGGGCTGGGAGCGGCGGTAATCGGTATTTTGACCGGCGATCAGACGGCCTATCAAATAGCGAGCCAAGGGGCTCAGCTCTATCTGCTCAGCTTCTCGCGCACTCAGGAATATGAAGCGGATCGGGTGGGCGTGCGAATGTTGGCCAATGCAGGCTACAATCCGATCGCCGAGGCGGACTTCCTCAATTCTCTCAATCGCTGGAGCTCCCTTGAAGCGAAGATCGCTGGGCGTCCCACTGCGCCTCCGGAGTTTCTGTCTACCCATCCGAATACCGCGGAACGGGTGAGGCGGGCCGCGGCCGACGCGCAGGTTCTGAACATCAAGGACGGCCGGAACGGGCGCAACACCTTCCTCTCAGCTATCGACAATATGCTGTACGGGGATGACCCGAGAGTCCAAGGCTTTGTGCGCGGCTCCACGTTCTACCATCCCAACATGGGGTTTTCGTTTTCCGTGCCTCAGGGCATGAAATTGACAAACACGCCCACATCCGTCGTCGCGCGCAGCGATGTCGCGCAGATGCAATTCGCAGGCGCAACGTCCCAGAATGGCCCGGGGCCCTTGATCGCAGCATTGGGTAAGGAGCTGGGCGTCAATTTGGGACGGCCCCGAGGGTTTACGGTTCACGGTAAGCAAGGCGCTCACGGACGCGCGCGCGCGAATACCAGGAGCGGACAAGTCGACGTCCAAGCTTACGCCATTCAGTGGCAAGGTGCGTCCCACTTCATCTTTCTGTGGGTCACGCCGGCCAGCAATACGAACCGGCTGCAGCGCGGCATTGAACAGTCCGTGGGTTCGCTTAGAGCAACGAGTGCGGCAAGTATGAACGCGCCGTCCGCCCGCAAGATAGACATTCGTACCGTGCGAAGTGGCGACACCTTGTCGTCGCTCGGAGCGCTAAACCGGTTCGTCAATCACAACACGGATCGTTTTGTTGTGCTCAATGGGTTGGACGGTTCGTCAACACCCCAGAGCGGGAGCAGAGTGAAAATCGTGCGTTGAAGAGCGCCACGGCCCCGCCAAGGCTATGCCAAGAACGCGAAGGACGCTCTCATTGTCTTCACGAATACGTCCTGATTTGGCACGTTAACTCTAAATGCTCCTCTCAGCCGCTTGGCACGGCGGTTGCACAACCTCTGGTGGGTGATCGGCCCACACATATTCAAGTATTGGCACATGAGACGTGCCTCAAAGGAAACAGAGGAGAGTAGTCATGAAAACATTGGTATCTGCATTTCTGAAAGACGAGTCTGGCGCAACCGCGATCGAGTACGCCATTATGGCATCCGGCATTGCCTTGGTCATCATTGCAGCTGTTGGCTTGGTCGGCGACAATCTGGACACGGCGTTTACCGCTGTTGCAACCGGCTTGGACTAAGCGTCTAGAAAAACTATTCGCCGCGCTATCGCGCGGCATCCTTAGCTAATTGACTTGACCCGCCTTTTTCAATCGAGAAGGCGGGTTTTTTCTTTTTGGTTTCTTGAGCCAAAAATCGCGCAGGGCGAAGCATTGGGGAGTAATTTTCTAAGCATTCACCTGTAAAGGAGCTGGATGGCCGTAATACTCTTTTTGACAATCGTTCTTTGTTGTTTTTTGACCTACTGGTTGCCGTTTGTGGCCCAAGGCAAGGCTTCCTTAGCCATAATCGCGTTCTTCTCTCTCTATTTTGTAGGCATGCTTCTTCACAATGCAGCTTCCTGTATGCCCACGATCAATTGCCAGGAGCCCTCAGATCTTGCTGCACCATTTGGAGTGTTATTCGTCCTCGCACCGATCTTTATGTTCTTTGTCGGCTTAACCGTCAGAGCATTCATACTGTTGGCGCCAAACTGGGCAGAACGTTTCAAAGGTGTTTCGACGAAGGTCTTCTTTGGTTCGGGAATCTTGATTTTAGTCTATGTTCTTCGAGTGTTTGCCAACTAGATGTATCTGGAAAGTTTGCGCCGCGCCGTTGCAAATTTCGGTGAAAATGGCTGCTGGGGCTGGGATCGAACCAGCATTTTCCGAGTCAAAGTCGGACGTCCTACCGTTAGACGACCCAGCATGAGACCGGTCGCCAAAACGTTCAGGAAGTCCGGAGGAGAAGAGGGAGAAGAACGCGCAGGCGAGAGCTCACACTGATAAATCAGTGCGCAGCGTCTGTCGGAAAAGAGTCGCGTTGTTCCTCATAGGCCAGCACATGGTTAGACTGCGCTCACATTTCAACCCCTATTAGGGGCATCGAGGGCCGGGATTAGGCTGCTGCCTGTTGTTCGTCAGGCTGCTCTGTCGCGACCGCGTTCCGCAAGAACGCAAGCTCGGCTTGCCGCTCTGACTCCAAATAGGTCGGGTCAAGCTTGACCGGCTTATCGCGAATGGCCTCCATTCCCACACGCTCAAATATGTGGCCACGGGGCGTGGGGTGAAAGAGCATCGCGGGTCGGCCATAAGCGAGCGACATCACGCAGGCATGGACCCGGTCCGAAAGTGTGAGCTCCGTTTGAGAGTAAATCGTGAAATAGGTGTAAGGTTCATCCGAGCACAGACCGTTAGGCTGCCGATAGATCTTCCACACCATGTCCGGATTGACCCGGTGCTCCGGCCGCACGACTTTGAGACCATCCATGTCGGCGGGAAGATTGCGGAAATCGGCAAAGGCACCAAGATAGCATTGCCATTGACCGGCCTTCGACATCTTCGTTTGGAACGAAGGTGCGGCGAGGCCCCAATCTCGATTCAAAAACTCGAACGAAGAGTCAAAGCTCTGCCCTTTCAGGAAGCCCGGTTTTGCAAGAGTGATATCGGGCTCGGGATACTGATCAAAATTGAGTGTGATATAGGGCCCCAAGTCGAGCCGCGGCGGTTCATAGGCCTTAGGAACAAAGAAAGCGGAGTCGATCCCTGCATAGGTGTGTTCGGCCGCGTCCTTGATGATCTCGTAGGATTGCCGGTCCCGCGTCGAGATAATCGCGGGCGGATATTTTTCAAGCACACTGAGCGCTGCGGCGATCTCTTTCTCCGTATAGTGAAAGAAGGCGGCGCTCAGCAAGATCACCTTCGTGCCGCGTGCGTGGAGAATCTGAAACGTGTCCTCCCACAACGCACCGAACGTCTCGGTCAGCATGGGCCCCTGCAGGACCACATAATCCGCCTCCAAATGCTTGAGCAGACCTAAATCATTCTTTGGGTTGCCGTTGCGCTTGCGGTTGAACGTCCGGTAACCCGGCTGGTCCTGAATCTCAAAGATGTGCGCGTCCGGGAACATCTGGTCGAGGATCCACCGGCCGCCAATATTGAAAAACGCATTGCCGATATTTTGGCCCCAATGGCCGTACATCAACGCGACGCGAGGCTTGCTGTCTACCATTCCCGTTTCCTCATTGCTGAGCCGCCCGAAGCGGTCAGATCATTCGAAGTGAAAATTTTATTCAATTTGTGTCGGAACCAATCTGAACCGGCCCGATTGAAAGACTCCGGGGTTCCGCAGATTTCGGATTCGTTGACAAGGGTCCGCTACATTGCACACTCAGGGCACCATAGACTCGAGACCTCCACCAAACGGTAAATTGGAAAGCGGGAGTTTGAACTAAAAGAGTATCAACTGCGTATGCGGATGGTCAATGAAAACGAGATGAGCGGCCGCGTCAGGCAACAAGGCCCGAGAGTTTCCCAATCACCTCTTCGGCCTCCGCCATCGTGTTCTTGACGATGTCGGCACACGGCAGAACCTCATGGATGGCCCCGGCCCCTTGTCCCATGGGCAACGCGTCCCGCGCCGGATTGACGCCCGCCGTTTGGCCGCCAAGGGCCGTCATCACACCGGCTTGCGAAGAGATCTGCGCTTGGGCGGGAAAGCGTTTGATTTCATCAGCCCGCTTTTCCCAATCCTCGACATAATCGTTGGTGCGAACCCGCATGGTCTTGCCTGAATAGCATCTGGAAACAATCGTGTCCGTTTCCGCGGCTTCGATGATGGTTTGCTTATAGGCGTCTGCCGCGTTGGCTTCTGTCGAGGCGATGAACCGCGTCCCCATCCAAATGCCTTGCGCCCCGAAGGCGAGGGCAACGGCGAGGCCCCTTCCGTCAACGATAGAACCCGCTGCGATAACCGGCACGTTTACCGCATCAACTGCTTGCGGGATGAGCGCCATGCCGGCCACTTTGCCCGTATGGCCGCCGGCTTCGGTCCCCTGGGCGATAACCGCATCCACGCCGGCATCGGCGCCTTTTTTGGCGTGACCGACGGTCCCGCACATATTCATGACCAAGACATTCTCGTCCTGTAGGCGCTTCATAATATTGAACGGTACGCCGAGCCCCGAAATGAAGGCCTTGGCGCCTTCCTCAATGATGATGTCGACAGCGGCGTCCAGCGTCTCGGGGACAGCCGCTAGAAGATCCACGCCGAACGGCTTGTCGGTCTGGTCCTTCACTTGGCGCATCTGCTCGCGGATAATTTTCGGGGGCACACCCGCCATCCCAAGCGTGCCAAAGCCGCCCGCTTCAGAGACGGCGGCGCAAACATCGGCGTAAGAAACCCCGCCCATACCGGCAAGCATGATGGGATAGTCAACACCAAGCATGTCGCAAAGGGGTGTACGGATTGTCATCAAACGACTCCTGGAAAAACAGACTTAGAAAATGGTATACCCGCCGCAAATCACGATCTCTTGACCCGTGTGGTAGCGCGAGGCCTCACTGGAGAGGTAGACGGCGATGCCGGCAAAGTCCTCTTTTTCGCCCCAACGGCGCATGGGAACACGGGGCAGAACCCTGGTCTTGAACCCTTCCGTTTCCAAAGCGGGGGAGGCCATCTCGGACACAATCCAACCGGGTAGGAGACTGTTTGCACGAACGCCGTAGCGCGCCATTTCAACCGCGACCCCTTTCATGTAGGCGACGACCCCGCCCTTGGTCGCCGCATAATGCAGGTTACGAGCAGCGCCCATTAACGCGGCAGTGCTTGCCACACCGACGAGGGAGCCGCCGGGATCGCCTTTTTCGGCCCGTTCGATCATGTGCCGCGTCGCCGCGCGAATGGTGAACATGAGCCCATCCATATTCACCGCCATGACTTTGCGGTAAATGTCCGTGTCCAGCTCATGAACCCGGCCCGCATATTGCGACATGCCCGCGTTGGCGATACATGTATCGAGGCGTCCGAATTTCTCTAGGACTTCGGCCATCGCCTCATCTACCCGGGTCTCGTCAGACACATCCACGATCTGTGTCAGAACGTCCGCGCCCATGGCTGTGAGTTGCTCTCCGGCTTTTTCGTTCTTGTCCGGATTGGTGCCCCAAATCGCAATGGAGGCGCCGGCTAGGGCAAGGCCCTCCGCCATGCCGAGACCAATGCCGCCATTGCCGCCGGTCACAAGGGCAACTTGGCCCGTCAGATCAAAAGGTTGGAATGCCAATGGGTCTGCTCCTTACCTAGCTGCTCACCGCCGCCATTTGCGTTTCGAAATCCTTGAGATCGAAATAGTCGCGCCATTTGGCAATTTTGCCGTCTTTGATTTCAAAGGTTCCCATAACGGGCAGGCGCAACCATTTCCCGTTGATCTTAAAATCGTCCCTGCGCTCCGTCATCACGACCCCATCGCCGCAGTCCGCGATGTAGAAGATTTGCCAATTTATCTCCTCCGCCATCCCGAAAAAGGGCGTTAGCCCCTCCCGAATGGCCGCAACACCTTCGGACGGTTCCATGGGCATGTTGTGATAAAATGCATCTTCTTGAAAGAAACTCATCATACCTTCAAAGTCTCGTTCGTTCCATTTACCGATAAAGTCTTCGACTACTTTGGTCGCGCTCATCTTGCTTCCTCCTATGTGTTCAGCGTACGTGGTTTTTGAGCTTTGTGTTTTCGAACAGGCCGGTGTTCATCCACCGGCAATGGTCACACCGCCGTCGACAACGATCGCCTGTCCGGTCATGAATGCGCCTGCGGCGGAAGCGAGATAGACGGCGGTTCCCGCAATTTCGTCGGGCAGGCCAATCCGCCTCAAGGGGGCGTTGGCCGTGGTCCGTTTCAAGATATTCTCATCTTCCCAAAGGGCTCTTGCAAAATCCGTCTTGATCAGCCCCGGTGCGATCGCGTTGGCGCGCACATTGTCCGGTCCATACTCCACGGCAATATTGCGGGCGAGTTGAAAATCGGCTGCTTTCGAGATGCCGTAAGCGCCCAAGATTGGAGACCCCCGAAACCCGCCAATCGAAGACACTATGATGACTGTGCCGTCTTTACGCTCGACCATCTGAGGCAGAACCATGTTCGACAGCCAAAAGTTGCTTCGAACGTTGACTTCCATGATCTTGTTGAATGCCGAGTCTGGAATGTCTTTTGAAGGCCCGAAATAGGGATTGACCGCCGCGTTGCAGACAAGCGTATCAATCCGCCCCCACTTGTCGTTGGTTGTTGCAACCAGTTTTTCCAGCTCTTCTTTGTGGGAAATATTGCAAGGCACAGGGAGTGCGACCTCTTCGCCTTTGCCCCACTTTTCGTTGATCTCGCTTGCGACTTTTTGGCAAATGTCCTCTTTGCGGCTGGAGACGACCACTTTCGCCCCATGTTCCGCGAACCGATGAACGATGGCTTCCCCGATGCCCTTCGTGGAACCGGTGACCAGCGCCACTTTTCCGGTTAGATCAAATAGTGTCATTCCCTTTACCCTCTTTTTTATCTTTCGCGGGCAAGTCCATAGTTTCAACAAACTTTGTTGTTGGACTTCAAACTCCGCACGCATTAAATTCGGCTGCGTCAACTGAGTCGCACCATAATAAGGTAACGCACTGTTTAGCCAGCCTTTTTCGAGGCTTATGGTTTCAAGGAGAGTAACTATGAAAAGTATTCTAGCCGCGATGGTGGCTGCATCCCTGGCTTTGGCCGGCTGCGCAACGTATGATCCTTATACGGGCGAAAGAGAGACCTCGAAGGCAACCAAAGGCGCAATTTTCGGGGCTCTTGGCGGTGCTGCAATTGGTGCGCTCACAAACACGTCAAGCGGCAAGGAAGCTGCCATAAACGCGCTCATTGGGGCCGGAATCGGCGGGCTTGCCGGAGGTGCGGTTGGGGCCTACATGGACCAGCAAGAAGCAAAACTGCGTCAGCGGTTGGCCGGCACGGGCGTTGGCATCGAAAGAGATCCCGTCACCAATCAAATCAAGTTGATCATGCCAGGCAACGTGACGTTCGCGACCAATTCGGCGAACATCAATCAAAGCTTCTACCAAGTGCTTTCTGATGTTGGGTTGGTACTGAACGAATTTGACAAAACATACATCAATGTAGACGGACATACCGACAGCACTGGGTCAAATGCTTACAATCTGGATCTTTCTCAGCGCCGCGCAAACAGCGTTGGTCAGTTTCTGGTGACCCAAAAGGTGATGGCTCAGCGCCTCATTGTGAACGGCTTTGGCGAAGAACGCCCTGTTGCGGACAACAGCACGCCGGATGGCCGCCAGATGAACCGCCGGGTAGAGATTCAGATCTCACCTCTCACGGAAGACACTGTCAGTTAGTCTGTTTCTCCCGCCGTGGCATCGGATCCCGGCGGGACCTCTGGAAGGGGTCGCGAGACAGCTTGGATTTCCAAAGGCAGGATGAATGCCCCTTTGGGCACCAGTTGGTACCCTTCTGGGAAAGCGCGCAGTCTATAGCTTCCAGCTGCCTCTGGGGACAGCTCCCCGTCCTCGGTCCGTGCGGCAACCACGACATCAATGTCTCCGCCGGGCGGCATCACAGCCTCCTTGTAATCGACCGGCGCATTGAAGAGGGCGCTTAGCGCATCATGCCCCATCGGCACAAACTGGAAACTCTCCAAAGTTTCCCAGTCCTGGGCGCGCGCCAACTTCGCGATGATTTCGACAGATTGTTCAGGTGTTTGAAAATAGCGCTGCACCATCCCAGACTGAGGATAGGTGGCGGCTTGCTGAATGCCGAGGTGAATGTAGCACACGACCGTCGCCACCAAAATGGCACCCAGCGAGGCCTTACGAACGAAATACAAGACTCTACTCCAACTCTACGCACAAACTCAGGAGCACTCCGTATTCAATTTAAATCTTAGGTGTAAAAAAGTATGAAACAACACTTCTAAAACTCTGCTCATCTGGCCATATTTAATAGAGTTTGTTGAAACTGCTTCGATCGGCACGAGGACGTGACATCCCTAAAAACTGCTCTGATTGTGCTCGGCTTGGTATGGGTCGGCATCGTTTGGGCACCAAGTTCACACGCAGAAGAAGCCGAAGAAACCAAGGGCCGCCAGTTGCTGGAAGAAGAAGTCCTGGACCTTTTTTCCGGGACGGTGATGTTCGGCAAGTACACCGACGGCCGTCCGGATTGGAAGGAGCAAACATCGGTTAACGGAGAGTTACTCGATGTAGAGCAGGAGTGGGTGGTCGTAGGGACCTGGACCGTCGTCAGTGATATGGTGTGCTATCGTTACTGGGAACCGCCTGGAACGCATTGCTTCGATGTATTTGAACGAGACGAGACCTACTATTTCTACTTGCCCGGGACCGATAAGTTGATTGCCCATTCTTACAAAGTCGAAAAGCGACCGATGATGTAATTAACTCAGCCGCGCGTTGGTGAAGGATTACGCATTTAAGGATGCAGCCGTAGTGATGATCCGGCGCGTCTCGCTCCAAATTTCGATTTCGCCCAGTTCATCAAGCGCAAACCACTTCACCTCGGCAGCATCGCTGCCAGCCCTTAGCTCATGCGAAGTCGGAATTGCCAGATAATCGATGAGTGTATAGTGGAATTGGGTTTTGCCTTCGGTGTCATGAAAAATGCCATCGATCACATCGATCAGTGAACAAATCGAAACGTCCAAGCCGGTTTCTTCTTTAACTTCGCGGCACAAAGCGTCCAATATAGGTTCTCCAACGCGTTGCGCACCGCCCGGAAGACTCCACTCTTCGTTTCGTGGCGGCTTCCCTCTCTTCACCAAAAGGACGCTGTTCTCATGCAGAATTACGGCACCCACCCCAACGATCGGCCTTTGAGGATACTCTCGCGAAGACATTTTCATTCAGCAGGCGTCTCTTCACTTGATCGTGAGTTGGCTTCAAGGCTTTGTGACTCGTATCGCCAGGTCGACCGTAGCATATTCAAAAAGCGGTTTTGCATTCTCTACCACGCCAGTCGGGTGCAAGAATAGACGTCCGGACCATGTCCTCCATCCCGATACCGGGCGTTTGTGCGGCGGCCGCGTTAGGCGTTTTCCATTCCGCCAGGAGCAAAAACGCCTGTTGCGTGGTCGCCGATCCGCAGGGGTTTCTTCTTTCTTTCACACGGGCCCTCTAGCGCGCGGCAAGAGGCGTGAAGTTCAAGTGTGCTCCGGAGTCCGTGATAATCAGCTCGCCGGTAATGTTCCGTGCTCCCTCTAAGCTGAGGAAGACGACGGTATCTGCAATGTCTTCAGGTGATGCGGCCCGATGGAGTGGGGTATCAGCGGCAATCTTCGCTGTTCTCCGTTCATATTCATCACCCCACTGATCTTTGAACCAGCGCGTGCCGATGAATCCTGGGCACACGGCGTTCACTCGAATTTCCGGCGCAAGGGCTCTGGCGAGTGACAATGTCATTGTGTTCATCGCGCCTTTTGAGGCGGCATACGCGACGGAGGAGCCAATTCCTGCCACGCCGGCAATGGAGGCAACATTGACGATCGAGCCATATCCTTGTGTTTTCATCGTGGGAGCGACGGCCCGCGTCATCTGGTAGGCCCCAATGACGTTCGTCGCGTAGATCCTTTGGAAATCTTCTGCAGAAAGCGCATCAAGGTCCTTGTGGTCTGCAAATTTGGTCGTACCCGCATTGTTGATCAGTATGTCAATGCGCCCGAATTCTGACAGCGCCGCCTCGGCGAGGCTGCGGCAGTCATGATCCTCTGAGACATTCGCTTGCAGACAGAGCGTGTCAACCCCCTTTTGACGACAGGCTTTTTCCGTTTCCAACGCATCGTGTTCGCTCTTGGAATAGTTAATCACGACACGAACACCGCGCTCCGCCAGCTTGATCGCTGTGGCGGCGCCCAGTCCTGTTGCGGATCCGGTAACAATGGCCACGGACTGCTGATCTGTCATCAGTTTGCCCTCTTTCCTTCCTGTCATGCCAGGCTCCTGCGAAACGCAGCAGGAGGATGTAGGCACGAAGCCGCACCAAGAGCAAGGGGCCGAAGCGGCGATGCTTTGAAGAACCCAAAGAGAGGCGGGCGGATTTGAGCGCATTGGGGCAAAGTGGTATTCGGCCCACCGTCAGGAAGCGCCCAAACCGAAACACCAGTGACCGTTTGTGTTTCTAATGAACCAATCGGCCTCAATGCGCTGGAATCGAAGCAGCCCTGGTTTCCAAGTAGGTTCGGATCCGCTGTTCGAATTGCTGCTGCTTTTGAGGGTCAGTCTCGAACTCGGCGGCAATGCCGGATTCGTCGATGCGGCTCACCACGCCACGCACAAATCCAATGCCGACAATATCAACGGCAATAACATCACCAATCGACAGCTCGCAGTCCGCCACCAGTTTGACGCCGGAATTGCTGATATTGAGCATTTGGCAGGTGAGGTCCGCAAACGGCGCCACGAGACGTGCTTCGCCGGAAATGTGGAAACGCCGGTCCGCGCGGCGGTCATGGTCAGACTGACTTGGGGAAGGGAGCGACATTGGCTTTCTCAGCGCTGGTTGAAGCGCCAAACTAGCGTCAAGTCGTTTCCAAACGGTTCACCAAGGCCCTTACAATTTGAAACGCATCCTTAACTCTTGCGGCGTGCGCCCCTGGGCACCCAAGCCTCAGAAAAAGATGTAAGTGCCCTTCGCCACGGCCACATGAGGGGGGCGGCGATACGTTTCGAAATAGTCATAGGCCTGTTTCAGGTTTCCCCAAAACGGCATCCACTTTTCGCCCTCTGGCGTTTTCGAAATGCGTCTCAGCTGCCGGGACGTCATTTTAAAGGGAAAGACATGCACCCAGAACATATCCTGGGAGCCAGCTTCAATCGCGGCCTGGGTAATAAAGTAGATTTCTTCCATGAATTTATTGGTCATAGCGTAACAGCCGACGGACTCGCACTGACCATGGATCATCAAAAATTTGCCTGTACGCCCTTGCATGGAGTCGTACGCGTTCGGGTAGCCGAGATCGAACGACAGATGAAAGCGGGAATTCGGATTAAAACTGTTGGCGTCGACGTGATAGACGCCTTCCGGCGCTTGCTTGTCACCGGTTTTGAGTTTGGGGCCAAGACCGCCCGAATAGTCACAGATTTCATACGTTTTAAAGAGGTAATAGCGGGGTCCGGGTCCTTTGATCCAGAGTTCCAATTCGCTTGTTTGTTTGAAGATGCGAATGAAGACAGGAGATCCAAGCCGAAAGCCTTTGTCCTCCAATTGTTTGGCGAGTTTCGGTTGAATCCGCTTTTGGATGGACAGAGATTTTTCGCTCGTCTTCACCTGTGTCGCCGAAGCGATGTTCACGGGCGCCAGCAAAAGCATCGCGCCACAGCATAGGGCCAAACCCAGTTGCCCAATCCGGGACAGTTTGGAAATCATTTCTGCTCTTCCCCACATATACTTTGTCCGCCAAATATACCCAAATTTGCACGTATGTCATCTGGACGTTACGTGTGATTAGGCCACAATTTTACGCAGTTCATTTGTGAAACCCGTAAGAAAGTTCATTCAAACTTTAACGAATACCCATCAGGTGAGAGGGCCGGGGACGCCGGCGGTCGTTGATTTCAATCTAAAGGAAGATGATGACGGATTCTGGTCAGAGTGTGACGCCTAAACATTTGGGAAAAGAAACACCCATTCCCCCAAGCCCAGAGGAGGCGGTTCTCGACGGCGTACCCAATCCGAGAACGGAGGAAACTTACGTCGTGCGGTTCACGTGTCCGGAGTTCACATCACTGTGTCCGGTCACAGGACAGCCGGATTTCGCGCACCTTGTGATCGATTATGTGCCAGCAGCACGGATCGTGGAAAGCAAATCGCTTAAACTGTATCTACTTTCCTTTCGAAACCATGGGGCGTTTCACGAACAATGTACCATTGATATCGCAAACAAAATCGTGGCGGCCGTCGAGCCCCGCTGGTTGCGCATCGGGGGATATTGGTATCCGCGGGGCGGCATTCCGATAGATGTGTTTTATCAAACCGGGGAGGTGCCGAAAGGCGTTTGGTTGCCGCCTCAAGAGGTCACGCCCTATCGCGGGCGTGGTTAACAAGATCCGAAGCCCAATCGGTCACGAGTGCATCCAGCTTCGGCCGCTTTCGCTCTTGAGGATTGTCCGCGGCCGACCCAACATAGATAAAACCGGCGATGCGTTGATTATCGCGCACGCCCAGACTATCTAGAATAACTGGATCGTACGCATACCATTCCGTGATCCATTGTGCGGCGTAGCCGAGCGCGTTCGCCGCCAACAGAAGGTTCTGGCAAACGGCCCCTGCCGACAAGTGCTGCTCCCATTCCGGAATCTTATGATCGGCCGCAGCGTCTGAAACGACCGCGACAACAAGTGGTGCACGGACGAATCTGTTGCGTTCCAACTTTAGCACTTCCTCAGAGCAATCGGAATGAAGCGCGTTCCAGCGGTTGGCGAGCAACTCCCCAAAATCTTGCCGTGCGCCTCCTTGAAACAGAACAAATCGCCAAGGTGCGAGCTTGCCATGATCGGGCACGCGGGCACCGATCGACAACATGGCCTGGATCTCGGGCGCTGACGGCCCCGGTTCGCTCAAGTTCTTGGCAATCACGGAACGCCGGCGCATTAAGAACTCCAATGTCTCCCGGGAGGGATAACTGGAACGAAGAGTTTCACCAAATTCAGGTGTGTACTGATCAAGTGTTGATTCGCCAACTTTCACTTCTTATTCCTCTTTAACTCGAGCGCCCGACTCTGGCATGTTTTGTCTTCTGTGTGCCAACCAGGCGGAATGATGTTTCTCAGTTGACACTGGCTGATCGAATGTAGAAAATCGCCGCCAGAGTCATAACGGAAAGTACCCTTATGGCCAATATTTGGGAGAAGCCGCGTGGATACATCTGAAGTCTCGCGCATTCAGAAATACCTTCGGGATTTGTTTCGGTTGGATACCATTGAAGTGCGCCAGCGTCCGCAAAAGGATGATTCCTCTGAAGTTTACATTGGAGATGAGTTTATCGGTGTGATCTTCCGAGACGATGACGAAGGGGAAGTGTCATACGCATTCAATATGGCCATTCTCGAAGTCGATCTGCCGGTGGTGGCGGAAGTCTCATAGCGCTCGAACACTCTATCCGCTGGCAATACGTCCTCTGCGTCCGGCAGATTGATGCGCGAATAACTGCGATCCTACTTTGATGATATCTGCGTCCTGAGGACGCAGCGTGTAGTCGAAAGACGCCGCAGTGGGATGACAATGCACGCCCATTCTTACAACTAAGGCGCAGGCTCCTCGACCACTGTGGGCTGGACTTGCATCCAGCTTTCAACAAGCGCGATTACTTCCCTGTCGATTTCCTGCCAGTCTTTAAGCCAAGGACGCTTGTAACGATAGGCTATCGAGATTTTCTCCGACAGCTCCAGGTCACGGCGGCAATGGGGACGGGGAACGAACTCACTGAACACATCGCAGCGAATATACCTTGGGCGCTCTGGGTTTGAGCGATCTGCCATCAGCTCTTGCCCCTCGTATCCCGGCGATGAATCAAACTTGTAGATCGTTAGCTCGTGAGGTCCATCTTCGCCCTCTAGATTTGGGATATGATCCGCATAAACCCTTTCAAATCGATCTTTCTCAATCAATGCCGAGCTATTCTCCGCGATTTGGAAATGGATAACTGGAGATTCCGGAGAATTGCTTTCAAATTCTTCTTGTTTGTTTGGCGAAAAAGGCTCGAAGTCAGGCAAGAGTGCGAAGAGCTCCACCCGTGTCTTTGCGCCGGGACGCCGATCCTTCGGCAGCAATGTATAGTTGGTTGGGATGCGGAACTCTTCGCCGCCGATTGTCACTGCTACGATTTCTTGGCTGGCTGTGGGATCGAGAGCATTACCGGTGAGTTCATCGATACTCGGGCCGAAATAGTAGTACAAAAAACCTGCGCTGAGGAGCAACGTCACGCCGATTATGGTCAGCGGCAAAGTGAGGCTGGAGTCTTCTTTGGCTTCTCCGCCAAATTGTTCGCTGAACGAGCTTTGTTGTCTTCTATTGTTCATCCGCTTGGTGTCTCAGTTTCGGTCCTGACGTTGAACTGGCCCGCTCCTCTTTGGGAAGGGTCGCGCCAATCAGGTCATAAAGCACGCGAACCTATTACGAATTTGTGTCTGTATAAAGGATACTGTCCCCGTCCTCCCTCATTTTGAGTGAACCGCAAAGCCAAGCAATCCGCCCCTCACTTTCCGTCCTGCAGCATAAAATCGCATTTGGCCTCGCATCTCGCGACACATGCACCTCGTGCAAGCCAGTTCTGCAAAGCAAATCTTAGGGATTGAAATGCATCGTATAAGTTACCAGTTTATGTGCAGTGCAAAATCGAGGAAAAAATGAGGTCGTACACAATAAATGCGCTGGCGATAGTCTACGCGATAGGATTACTGGCCCTGTTTGAGTTTGGGCTGATGAATAAATCCGACGCATTCTTCGCGGCTTCGGCATTGATCGTCACCTACACAGTCGTTCAGTTGGTCAGCCGGGAAGGAACTCCTCTTTTTCAGGCAATAAAGGCCATTGCGACGGATCCGAGCGATTATCCCCGGCCAACGGCGTATTTGGCCTATCTCGTTGCGGTTGGGCTTGGCATTTTTGTGATGTCCCATAGTTTGATCGCATAGGCACATAAAGAATTCGGACAGCGGGAGACCCTCCTCCCCCCAACCCCCTTCCGCTGTTAGATAGAGAGGCGCAGTTTCGGCTGCGCCTTTTCGTTTGTGGAGTGAGGACACGGGCTTGAACATCGCCGCGATTTGTTTCAAGTCATCTGCGTTCAATTGGAACATCGCTGTATGCGACCGGGTGCGCAACGCGCGTATTCGAGGGAATCTTTGGGAGAGGAATAATGGCCGTCTACAGACTTGATGAGTCCACGCCGCAAGTGCCCGAGAGCGGCAAGTATTGGGTTGCGGAAAGCGCAACCTTGGTGGGCAAGGTCAGGCTCCTAGAGAACGCCAGCGTTTGGTTTGGTTCTGTCTTGAGGGGAGATACGGAATGGATAACCGTAGGAAAGAACAGCAACGTTCAAGACGGCTCCGTGTTGCACACGGATCCCGGCTTTCCTCTCACGATCGGCTCCCATGTCACGATCGGTCATATGGTTATGCTGCATGGGTGCACCATCGGGGATAACTCGCTCATTGGCATCGGCAGTATCGTTCTGGATGGGACCAAAATCGGCAAGAACTGCTTGATCGGCGCCAACACCCTCATTCCTCAGAACAAGGAAATTCCGGACAATTCCATGGTCCTTGGTTCACCGGGAAAGGTGGTTCGGACACTGACCGATGAAGACGCCCGGGGCTTGCGCGGGTCTGCGGAGCATTACGTTCAAAACTGGCAACGCTTCAAAAGCGGAATGCACGAGTGCGCGCCCGACGCAAAAAGCTAGGTCTGGGACCTTGCTTTCCAGACGTCCCGCAATCTCGAGTCTCTTTGCGGACCCAGGTTAAACGTCGCCATTTTGTCGTTGCTGCAGTCGATAAGGATTAAGGTGTCGCCGCGGCCAAGACTGGGCGTGATGCCGTTTCGCACTTGGCCTGACTTCAGAGCGCAATTCAGGATCCACGAGTTCTCCGTGACGCGGGCGGTGGGCCCCATTTTCATAATCTCGCGCTCGACCTCGGCGGTGCTTGCTGAGTGGAACTCGATCAGGATGAAGTAGTTGGCCGGCAAAACGCAGTCCTGAGTCACGAGCGGCGAAGCCATTTGCGGATTAGCTTGTCTGTCTGACCGATCTCCATCCACCCGCAACATCGCAGAAAGATTGAAATCATCTCGGGCTTGCTTCCAATTGGCTTCGGATTTTTCCGCAACCACCGAGTCAAGCGTCAGTAATCCCTGTTTGGCCATTTGGCGCATGCGGCTAAGTGTGTGGGGCCCGTCCACTTCGCCTGCCAGTTTTATGTACCATTCCGGCTCAGGATTGTCGTTTGCTTGCTGAGACCCGCCAAGGTCCGAAATGCCTCTCTTGCCAAATGACGTCTGCATCAAACACAGCCTCCACTGCTTCACGGCGCTGCTTGTGGGCTTGGCCTAAACCACAGGGTTTTCCTCTGTCCCAATTTGGTGCTAGGCCAATGCCGAAATACAGCTTCAGAGAGAAGTGAGCAAAAAGGGAGCCAATAATGTCTGAGCGCGAATTCTCCAAAGTTGAGACAGCCGGAAATCTAATGATTGTGACCATCAATCGCCCTGACGTTATGAACTCGCTTCATCCTCCGGCCAATTTTGAATTGGCCGATGTGTTCGATGAGTTTGAGGCCAACCCGGATCTGTGGGTTGCGATCATTACCGGGGCCGGCGAGCGTGCGTTCTCGGCTGGAAACGATCTCAAGTATCAAGCGTCCGGCGGGAAGATGTCGTCGCCGGATGCAGGCTTTGGAGGATTGGCCGGACGCTACGACATGACAAAGCCGGTCATTGCGGCGGTAAACGGTGTGGCTATGGGAGGCGGATTTGAAATTGCCCTTGCGTGCGATCTGATCATCGCGTCCGAGTCCGCTCGTTTTGCCCTGCCGGAGCCCAAAGTTGGGCTGGCGGCACTGGCAGGTGGCCTGCATCGCTTGCCGCGCCAGATCGGCGAAAAGCGCGCACTGGGAATGATCCTTACCGGCCGCCACGTGAGCGCTCAGGAGGGCTTGGAATTGGGTTTTGTCAACGAAGTGGTGCCGGCAGGTGAGCTCATGGAAGCTGCGAAAAAATGGGCCGGTCAGATAATGGAATGCTCTCCAATGTCCATTAGAGCCTCAAAACAAGCCGTTCTTCAGGGGCTGAACACGGCCGATCTCAAAACAGCCGTCACTACACGCTACGACGCGGTAACAGCCATGGTAAAGAGTGAGGACTTTGTCGAGGGGCCAAAGGCATTTGCGGAAAAGCGCAAACCGGAATGGAAAGGCAGATAGGCGGTTTCCATCCGAGCTGGCTAGGAGGCCGATCTAAACGAATTGCACGCCGAAACAATCCGTATCCCGCCATACGATCTGAGCGCACCGCCCGCCGCTGATGTATGAGGACAAACGGATGAGCGGACCCGAGATTTCGTGAAGCTCGTTTCCTGCGATCATAGCGCCGCCGTGACTAATGTTCTTGATAATGGCGTTCACGCTATGCGTTGTTGAGAGAACTTCACAAGGCTCAAACGTAGGTCGCCGTGTGTGGGCTCTGCGTCTTGTTCTTCTGCAGGCCACATGACCGGCATCGCGTCCGCGATAAGGATTGTAGCGCTCCGTCGATGACTTAACTTGCTGAATTCGCTCAGCAAGTCGGCTTGATTCCATACTCATACTGCAATTTCTCCACTCAAGTCGCTCAGAGTGTTGTGGAGGCAAGTCATACACACTGCCGGTTAGCTACTCATTAAAGTTTTAGGTAAATTGAGGGTTTATTCGCGATTCCTAACAAGAAATGATCTTAACACGCATTAACCAACTCCGTTGCAAGATTGGTTGCCATTGAGTTTAATCACTCATTTAAGCATTGCATTTATCGTCTCGGGCTTTGGACGAATTGGTTTCCAGAGCGCGTTGCAATCGGGTCAAGTGTGGACATGACTGACACGGATAATCCTGAAGATCGGGACCGCGACAACATCGTTGACTATATTGATTTTATAAGGCGCTCGGTAGGTTTGCCCACAAACAAAGAAGGTGGGGGCGAGGGGGATCCAAACAATGGAGAAAGCGGTGTTCCAGCGGATGTTTCCAACCATAGCTGGCTCACGGCCATCACGAACGGTCAGGACCCAACTCCTTTAGACCGGACTGGAAGCATTGATTGGACGATCGCCATCGAAAGCGATCAGTCCCGCGACAGCTCGGTTCCAGATGACTTCTTTGATCAGGAAAGCGGTCCGCCGGATGAGGTCGTTCGGTGTGAAAGGAATCCCGTTGATTGGGTTGACCTAGGTGGCAGCGATTAAAAAGGGCAGTGGTGCAAGGCCTTTGCCTTAGCTGAAACGCAGCCTATCCCTGCTCAAAGATACTCTCAGAGAGAGAGCGCGTCGGGACGTTGGGATTCAAGCCCAAGAATTCAATGGCAAAACCATTATCCGTGTGCCGCACAACACGGCCTTCCATCTGGCCAACGCGGACCTTCGTTTGCAGCGCCGGGCGCTCGATGGTTTCAACCGCCAAACCGCTCACAGACATATCGGTGATCACACACTTTTTTGTCCGGCCGGTTTCGTACTCCAGAGTTGTCTCGCGATCTACGGTGACACGTAAATGCCTGCGTTGGTCTGAAGGCTCTTCGACGCCGATCGTAGCAGCCAACATCAACCGCTCAATGAGTCGTTCCTGTGTGGACGGCCTCGACCCAAACTTAACGGCAAATCCATCATCGGTGTGACGATTCACAGTCCCCTCGTAACAGCCAATCCTGTGAAAGTGACAAATGACTTTGGACGCCAAATCAGGCTTGGCTTCGCTTTCAATGAGAGTGCCGTTGGCGGAGATGTCAACGATTTGACCCTGCGCTTCTTCGCTGCCTTCAACAAGGAACTTGACCTCAATGGGCAAATTCAGGCGTTGGCGCTGTCGGCGCTCCGCTTCAGCCCGCTCTATGGCCTGTTCAGCTGTCTCTTGTTGCTCTTTAACCGCCGGTTCCATATCAGCCTTTATTGTATTTGGCTTACCTGCCGATTTCACTCGCATTGTGAGTCGGATGAGTTGCCCGAAGGTAAAGGCAAATGATAAATAATTGCTTGCCTGGCCCTGCCTTCCGTTCGTATTTGTTCACCACGTTCAGAGCCGAGCAAGAGCGTTTGCGTCGTGTGTGAGGCCAAAGTTAGAAGGACACTAGAATGGCGAGTTACGATTACATCATTGTTGGAGCCGGAAGCGCGGGATGTGTCCTGGCCAATCGTTTGAGCGCCGATCCGGGAAGCCGCGTCTTGTTGCTCGAGGCGGGCGACAAAGACAATAGCGTACTCATCAATATGCCTGCTGGCGTCGGCAAACTCATTGCAGATCGCACGAAGTACAACTGGTACCTGTACACGGAGGGACAAAAGAACCTTGACGGAAGAAAGCTGTATTGGCCCCGAGGGAAGGCGCTCGGCGGCTCATCTTCCATAAACGGCATGATTTACATTCGGGGCCACGCCCGCGACTACGATATGTGGCGCCAGCTTGGACTTGAGGGGTGGGGTTTTGCTGACGTTTTGCCGTACTTCAAAAGGGCTGAGGCCTTTGAAAATGGGAAGAACGAATTCCATGGCGAAGACGGGCCATTAGCCGTTACCAACCCCAAATCGGGTCATACCCTCTTTCGCACCTATATAAGCGCCGGTAAGCAGGCAGGTCATCTGGTCACAGATGATTTCAACGGTTTTCAGCAAGAAGGCATGGGGCCCTATCATCTGACCATCAAGGATGCCCAAAGATGGAGCGCCGCCGCCGCCTATCTAAGGCCCGTTTTGGATCGTCCCAATCTCGATGTCGAGGTGAAAGCCCACACCACCCGCATCCTCTTCGACCGCACCAAAGCAATCGGAGTAGAGTATGTACAAAATGGTGAAACCAAACATGTTTGGGCCGATCGGGAGGTCCTGCTGTCTGGCGGGGCGGTTCATTCGCCGCAGCTGTTGCTGCTCTCTGGCATCGGGCAGGCTGACTATTTGTCCAAGTTTGATATTCCAGTTGTTCACGACCTTCCAGGCGTGGGGCAAAATCTTCAAGATCACTTGGATGCGTCAGTCCAATATGAGTGTAGCCAGCCGATAACTCTTTACTCGCAGATGAATCCGGTCAACCGCATGAGAACAGGGCTTGAGTACCTGTTGTTCCGCAGCGGCAAGGGCGGACAAAACGGCCTGGAATCTGGGGCCTTCCTCAAGACTCGGCCCGATCTCGAAATCCCCGACATCCAACTCCATTTCGTCATCGCCAACATGCTTGATCACGGCCGCAAAGATATGGATCGGCACGGATTTATGGCGCATGTTTGCCAATTGCGTCCGGAAAGTCGCGGCTTCGTTGCGCTGCGTTCAAATGATCCGATGGACCATCCTCTGATCCAGCCGAATTATCTCTCCACGGAGAATGACAAGATTACCATGCGCGAAGGGGTAAAGATCGCGCGCGACATTTTTGCCCAGCAGGCGTTTGACGCCTATCGCGGCCCGGAATTGATGCCGGGGGCTTCGGTGCAAACGGACGACCAAATCGATGCCTATGTGCGGCGCACGGCCGAAACCATCTACCACCCGGTGGGTACGTGTAAGATGGGCACGGACGAAAACGCAGTGGTCGACGCACAGCTTCGCGTGCATGGAATCGAAAACCTACGTGTGGTCGACGCCTCCGTGATGCCCACGCTCGTGGGCGGGAATACGAATGCGCCCACTATTATGATCGCCGAAAAAGCGTCCGATAATATCATCGGCGAGCCACCGTTACCGCGTGAAGCTGTAAAGGTCGCGGAAGACATGGCTGTGGCGGCTGAATAATGCCCGCCAGCTGGGCTCAAAGGTTAACGAGTATGTAAGGGTTTTTCCCTTTTATGGGACCTCCTTTCAGATCGCGGGTTCCATGGTTCTGACTGCACAAATAGCGGCTTCGCAAAGGGTCATTTCAGACCGCCAAGTGCGGGCCATTAAGTCTCATGCAGCATTTTTGGCGGGACTTAAGAACGGCACGCAATTTCGTCTGACCAGGTCGAAAGAACGTGGCCTGTGCCTTGTTGGACTTGACCTGAAGGACGCAGCCTTCTTCGGCGCGGATCTGGCGTACGGCGACTTCCGACGGAGTGATTTTCGGTTCTCCAGTTTCTTCGGTGCTGACTGTTCAAACAGTGATTTCCGCGAAGCGCAGCTCCAGCGGTGCGACCTGCGCTCAGGAGTATTCCACACCGCCGACTTCGAGAGGGCAAACTTAGATTTTGTCGACGCCCGAGCCGGCTTTACATTGGTCCTCGATGACAACGGCACGATGATCGACACCCACGCCGGTTCTGATGAAGACGCCGATTACATTTCCGATCTTGAGACGAAAGTGCGCACACACACGGGCGAAGTTGTCGCTAAACATCGTCTGACCGGAACAACTGACTTCACATTTTCCAGTTTTCACCAAGCGAGCCTTATCAGCGTGAATCTTGGGGGGGCGTGTCTTCGGGGCGCTACGTTTGACCGCGCGGACCTCACGGATGCCGACCTCAGTTTTGCCAATCTCGAATTGTGCTCGTTACGGAACGCCACGCTCGATAACACAAACTTGGCGCATACGGATCTCAGACTGTGTGATGTGAAGTTGGAGCAGCTTAAGTCTTGCAATTTGGAGGACGTTCGGCTGCCTGAGGTAGATAAGAATACTCACGCTTCTTTCCTGAATGTGCTCACGGCGCACAATCAATGGGTCGGCTCCCAAGGGGCCCATGGTCACCGGCTCAAGGCGAGCAATCTCACCCTTGACGGAATCTCCTTAGAGAGCAGAGTATTATCTGCGGGCGAACTAAAATTATCCTCCTTCCGCGGCGCACGTCTAACCGAGGCCCAGCTTGTCATGTCAGAATTCAAGGACTGCCTGTTCGCAGAAGCAATCTTTGAGCGGTGCGATATGAAGGGAGCAAACTTTGAAAATGGCAACTTCAGAGGAGCCAGGTTTATGGACTGTGACTGCGGCGAAATCGTCATAGAGCCGAAGTCCAACCAAATGCGCCGGACGCTGTTCCGAAATGCAAACCTGCAAGATGCAGACATGCAAGGCTCAAATCTATCTTTTGCCGATTTTACCGGCGCCAACTTGCGGAACGCGGACTTGAGAGGCGCCGGCATAGCGGACGCCATATTCACTGGTTCTGACCTGCGTGGCGCGGATTTACGAGGCGCTAATTACGAAAGTGCAGATTTTAGAGGCGCGCGCATTTAAAGGCCCGTTGGAGATGGCCCCCACCGGCTAACCGTTTGACGAAACCAGTCGCAAATGAGGGTGCTTGGACCGTGCATTTAAGTCCGAAGGATGATTGTCGTTTGCATGGTTCAACCAACGGATCGAAGTAATGGATTGTTCGACAATGCTCTTGCCGCCAAGCGCCTTGGGGTTGCTAAGCATCCACATCCCGCCAAGGAGGCGCTCCAGCCTCCCGTCATGGTCGACGACAGGGAGAAGAATGATTTCGCAGTCATATGGGACTTTGTCGATCGTATGGACTTCATTGCGCAGCAACAGAGGTTGAAGTCTCTCGACGCCGCAGCCCAGGGCGTCTTGTAACTTGCGAAAGTCCTCCCCCTGCCAAAGACTTAAGAAATTGTGATCGCGAAACTCCCTCCCATAGCTGGCACAGAAGGCTGTACCGGCGAGACGAAAGATATAATGTCTGAGGTCCAGTGGTTCGAGAAGAAACAGATGAGGGAGAAGCGATTTGATCTCCTGTGGCTTGATGTCCTCTCGCAACGGCGCCACATTGAAGCCACGAAGGTGTCGCCAGTATGAAAAGAGTTCCTGTGTGCCTTGGTGCTGTATCATCTTTACTGCCATGCCCGAACCAAGAAGCGATGCCGAGTGTTTCAGTCTGACGCGCTTCATTTATAAAAACCAATCACCTACACAGGCAGAACAGCACGTTCCGTGCCAGCGGCGGATCGCTGTTTCGAGCAAGAGATCTGCAGCCGCCAGCGGCGATCTCTCCCATTGAAAAGGATGGTCCACCGGTAAAGAGTGTTAGAACCAAGAACAGCCGGACAAGTCTTCGAGTACGAGCGTACCGAATCGGTCGTAAACAGCGTTAATCCTCTTCACCCGGCATAGAAATCGCGTTGGCTGACATGGTACAAGCGGACGTTCTCTTTTCGAGACCGATAACAAATAGGTAGGAAACAGCGTTTGAAACCCCCGTTCGACAAAGAGCCCCGCTTCATTTGGGGTGAACGCAAGCGTGAACCGATCTTGAACGTACCCAAGTCTGTGTCTTGGCTTTTGTACCTTCTTATCGGCATCCACGTTGTTCAAATCATATTGCCGGATACATTGCGCTTCGGACTGCTCTACATGGGCGGCTTCATTCCCCAGCGTGTCGCCGAAGCATTTGCGCCGGGAGGGATTTCGGTTTTTGGAGACTACGTCCTGGCCACCTTCCCGTTCTTTAGCTATAATTTTCTGCATGCGGACTTAATTCATTTGTTCTTTAACAGCGTGTGGCTCCTGGCATTTGGAGGCGGAGTAGGCCGCCGTTTGGGTGGTGACGTGAGCGGATCCTATCGCTTCTTTTTGTTGTTCTTCATAAGCGGTATCGCCGGCGCGCTGATGCATATGCTGTTTTATCCAACAGGCGTTATCCCGCTGATCGGCGCGTCCGCTGGCGTTGCCGGCCTCATGGGCGCCGCCGCGAGATTTATCTTCCTTCCCATGCAGCTCGCGGCGATGAAGGCTCCCATTTATGTTCCGCTCACCGATTTCCGGTTGCTTGCATTCAGCGGGATCTTCATTGCCTTGAATGTCGCAATTGGTCTGTTCAGCTTCGGGGAATATACCGACGGCGCATCAATCGCTTGGCAGGCGCATATCGGAGGCTATCTCGCCGGACTGCTGGCTTTTCCGCTTTTGGATCGGCGGCGTTAGAGATCTCCACGGCACAGGTTTAGCGCGAAGCACCTCATCTTCGCCAGCAAGCTCGCAATAGAAAGATGCTGCAGTCGTTGCTCGACGCAATCGAATGAGGGACAGCCGCAATTTTCAAAACAACTGGTTTTGGTAGACGGGCTCGCCGTCAATCAAAAAGGACTCTAAGATGCCGTCTCCTCCAGAAGACACGCGAACCAAGACTTTGACGCGATCGAAGCCCACTTCGGCCACACGCTCTTCAAGAGCGAGGCCGGTCCCTTCTGGAATGAAGAAAGTATCGAGACCATAACGCACGGTGACGGACTCAAGACTTGGCTCACAATCGCGCTCTTCGGTGTCGCATGTCTCACGTTCAAAGCGCATAGAAGAGATTCGTCCTTTCAGGAACAGCTCATCCGAAGTCGGTTTTGCGGTACTGAATTGTTTCGGTGTCCAAAACCCCCCGAGAACTTGCCCACTGACGTAAATGACCTGATTGTCAGCAAGCGTACCTTCTCCCGAATTGAGATCTCCGGCCAACGTGTTAATCTCATAATTCAAGCGCATGTAGTCGCCTCGAAAAAGGGAACGCGGATCCCGGGGCTCCAGTTTGAGAACGATCTCCTCCCCGGTGGCCAATATCCATTCCTGGCCGAGTATCATACGGAATAAGACGGCGGAGAGGATTACGACAACAATGATAATCTTAGTAAAGAGTGTCATGGTCTATTTCCATCTTCGGCGGCAGCCATGAGCCGGCGCCTGATGCGCTCAAGCACAAAACTCAAACCAATAAGGCCGATCCCCGCCACGAAGAAGAAGGCCGCACCGCCAAGCAATGTCGCAAACGTGCCGAAATAGATGTGCAAGATTTCTGCGGTAAGGGCCGCAAAGGCGATATTCGTGAGGGCCTTGTCGTCCACATAGGCGCCCCGGCCGACGGCCCAGACAGCTCCCGCCAGATAGAAGCCCCGGTAGAGCCATTGGACCGGCTCCTCACCGTTTTCAACGAAGAACGGATACAGGGCCGCGCTTACTGTGAGCAAAATCAGCGCCGCCGTATCGATTGCTCTCAGAGTTTTGCGGAAACCAGCAAGGAGCGCTGCTCCGATCCCTAGAACGCAGACCCCTCCCGCCGCGATCATCCAAGAAGGCGGACGTTCGCCGAATTCATCCGGCGCCACCAAGAACAAAAGAAAAAAGGCGATCAGGAACAACCCGGCGGAGTAGACTTCGATGGCGCGCGCCTTCTCGTAACGGAACGACGCCAGAACGGCGGAGCCGGCCCAGGCGGTCGCCCACATCAAAGCAAAGAACGTGACCGTCTCCCCCTCTCCCCAATTCAAAAGTTGCGCGGCCTGCCAGCTGTTTGTGAGCAACCAAAAGACCAGGCTGACGATAGCCAAATGGATTCCCGGCCCCCAACCAAGCCGGTGCACAGCTACGACCATGACCCCCCACAGCAGGAGATAAGGCCAGTGCAAGGGGTCCTCGAAGCCGATGCTCTCGGTTCCGGTCCAGACTCCCAAAATGACAAAGGCGGCCGCGAGCGCAGCGCGTGAGGGAATAAGCAGCGCGATCAAAAGGGCACCCAATCCCCAAGTCAAAATCCCGTCCGGCCAATGGGCGCTGATATGATAGATCTGACCGATCATCATGATATTGACACCGAACAGGGCAATGCCAAGCAGCAGGGCAGCATGGCCGTAGCCCGTTCGGTCGCGGTCCAACAGCCAAGCAGCCGCGCCGAACGACAGCCACATCGAGAGCAAAAGGATTGTGAGTTGGACGAGCTTGGGAATCGCCCAGAAATTTGCAGCAACAAAAGAGAGCGCCGCAAAACCAAGGAGAATGACACCCAAATTGGTCAAAGTCCCGGCTAGCGAATGGCCACCGCGCGTCGAGCCCGCAGAAGCCAAGATCGCCTCGGCGTTGGCTTGGTCCACCAAACCCAATTCGATCCAATGGTTCAGATCACGCTTGAGCTGACGCAAGTAGAGTGGATTTTTCATCAGTAGACCTAGCAATCGTCGGTGCAGAGACGTTTTGGCACAAGCGGACTCCGCCTACGCTGTGTGTCAAGACACTCTAGCGAAAATTCGTATAGGAGACATCCCGCCAATTTGTCGAAAAATGTCAGCTTTTATATTGCACTGCACAGCCGCGGGCTTGATGATTCTCCTATTTGTGGCATAGTTGCAGGAAAGGGCGCGAACGGAAAGTTGCCGACCCGAGCAAGTTCGGTCTCGAAAAAGTGTGGCGTGTTGGGTCGTCCCGTTCCGCATCGGTGTTAGGTGTACCGACGAAGAGGCGTGGTTAAACCCCGCGTTCGCTGGGTGAACGATACCGAATGGCCACAACCCACTTCAAACTGGTTCGTATTCTCCTGACACTTCAATTTGAACAGGGAGTTCAAGCATGAACGTTGAAGCCATTTTGAAGGTTAAGGGTCATGACACCTACACAGTTCCCGAATCGACAACAGTGGACGAAGCCACAAAAGCATTGAAGAAGTTTCGCGTTGGCGCCGTGATTGTCTTGGACGACCAAGGTCGAACCAGCGGCGTCTTTTCTGAGCGGGATCTCGTTCGTTCCATTGCCGAAAGAAGTGCCTCTATCTTGGAGGATAGAGTGGCTGATCACATGACCCGCGAGGTTCACGCCTGCCGGCTGGACCACTCGATCGATGATCTGATGGCGATGATGACAAATCGCCGTATACGTCATTTGCCGGTCATCGAAGCAGGCCAACTTGTGGGAATGGTTTCTATCGGTGATGTCGTCAAATGGCGGATCGCTGAAACCGAGCAAGAGGCCGAGGCCCTCAAAGCCTATATCGCTTCCGGATAGGAGCGGGTTCAGGTATTACGTAAACAGATCAACGGATAGCGAGACTCCGCGCGGGGCACCAAATCCGAAAAGACTAACAATGCTTGAGCTGCTGACTTGAGCTTCACTGTTTTCAAGATCCGCGGACACGAGGTACTGCTTGATAAGCGTGTCCAAATACTTGGGGTCTGAGAGCCGCTCCACATCAACGCGTGTTTCAAAGGTCTTGGCGAGTGCATCCGCATTCGCGGCGTTCAGGGAGTCGGGGAGGCCCATCGCGCCAAAGACCACTTCTTTGGCGACCGGATTGGCAATGAGATCGAAGGTATTCTTGATGCTGCCTTTCTCGGCGGTTTCTTTGAAGACGATCGCCTGACGAATGCCCGGCGCGATCTTGTTCAAGTCTTTCTGAACGCCCACTTCAATAAATCGGTCTTCAATCTTCTTGATGGTCGAGTCGGCCTTGGCGATTGCAACGCCCGTGCCGAGCTGTAAGTCGACTGCCAGTTCCCGGTAGCGGTCATCAGCAATGACATTAACAAGCGCCTTCGGGTCTGCCTGATCATCCGTCAGTATGCGTTTAATAAGCCCGACTTTATTGATCTCATCTTCTAGACCATAGGCCGTCAGAACGGTTTCGAACAGGCGCCGGTCTTTAATGAAGTCGTCAACGGACTCGATTTTCTTGAGGCCTTCTCCGATGCTCTCAAGCGCTTTCAAGTTACCCTTGTTCTTTTGGAACAGGGCTGTGCGCTTGGGCAGGATGGTCTCGAGCTGATTGTAAAGTCCGATGGCCGACATGGGAAACGCTCCTTAGCCGGTGATTTTGTCGGAAGCTGCATAAGAAGGTGTAAAGATTAAGCGGGCGATGGTTAAGGCCGATTAACCCTCTGTGTGAAGAGGTCTCTTTACCGGCTGAGGATCGCCATCGCCTCTTCGATCTGGGGCATCTCCTTTTCCATGGCCTCAAGCCCGAGCTTGATGGTCTCGTCCGCCCGATCGAAGTCGAGAAGGCTAATGTGTCCGACCCGCGGCATCACAAGCACATCGGGCGGGTCGCCGGCCAGGCGCGACCGAGAAAGCCGGTCCATGACAATGTTAAGCGCTCCGACCATGACCGTGCCCGCGCCCGGAAGCTTTTGGCCGGTACCGAACAATTGTTTCATTATGAGCCGATTGGGTTTGTCCTGCTGGGCATCGGCCAACACGGGCTGGCTTGCCGTTGCGTCTTCCCCCTCTCCGCCGTTCATCACGCCGGACAGCTCAAGCCGTTCGTCCAGATTGGCATGACCAAAGGAATCCCCGTGCAGGCTGACCGCAATCACGACACGCGCGCCAAAGGCCCGGCACACGGAGGCGGGAACAGGATTAACGAGGGCACCGTCCACCAGCAATCGATCATTGTAACGTGAGGGAGGAAACACGCCGGGCAAGGCGTAGGAGGCCTTGATCCCTTCAACGAGGGAGCCTGTGTCAATCCAGATTTCATGGGCGGTCGCCAACTCGGCCGTGACAGAAACAAACTTGGTGTCCAAGTCTTCGAACTTGGTCTCACCAAGATACTTGTGCATGAGTTTTTCAAGGCGCGCACCGCCCAAAAAACCGCCAGCAGCCCCAAGTGTGAAGTCGAGATAGCCCAGCATGCGCCGCCGGTTCAAGCTGCGGGCCCACTCTTCGAGCGTATCCAGATGACCGGCCAGATACGCGCCGCCGACCAGGGCGCCGATCGAGGTACCCGCCACCACATCCGGTTTGATTCCCGCGGCTTCGAGCGCGCGGATCACGCCGATATGGGCCCATCCGCGGCCTACTCCGCCGCCAAGGGCCAATCCAATCTTGGGTTTTGCCACGGGAACTGCTTTCAGGCTGGTGTCATCAGAGGTGGTAATGACACGGGGACCGCCGGGCGCCAAGAGGGACGTTCGACCTATGAACCCAGAAATGTCGATAAATCTGCCCATAACCCTTGGTTAAGCAAGCATTGGGCCGTATGGGAGTTGAGGTCCCTAGGTGTTGCGGGGCGACCACCCTCAGGGGTTTATCTGACCAAATTGGAGGCGAAACTGGTAAGCATGCCGGAATTTCTCGGGGGAACTCTAGAAACGCCGCAGCGTCCAACTCGGCATGAAACATCTGGATGCGGCCCGGCTTTCCTCCAAGTCGCCATGCTCGCCCACCTCGCGTCCACGCCCGAATGTCTAAAACCCATTTCACGGCATCCGAAACCCAAAGTGCACTTGCAGCGCGTTGAACTGATTGTTTCATACTGCCCAAACAGTTGGAGTTAGCGATCAAATGAAGAATTGGCTCACAAGATCCTCGACACTTTGGATTTTATTCGCAGCGTTCGTCCTCATCTCCTTGGCGTTCGGCGTCGTCATGATGACATGGGAGTTCGTGATGATCGACGAAATGTCGAACCCGGAGGCGATCAGAACGCACTTAGCGTCAATGACGCAAGAGCAGAAGAACGTCCACCTCTGGACGACAGCCACGCTTGATGTTCTCTACCCCTTCGCTTACGGACTGTTGTTTGCCGGCATGGCCCTGAGGTTCTTCGGTCCGCTGGGGCCTTTGCTTGCGGCACCGAGTTTCCTAGTCATCCCATTTGATTTAGCTGAAGGGGCGGTCCAAGTCCTCACTTTATCGGGCGATGACAGATTATTGTGGCTCAAAGTCTACGTGACGCCCATCAAGCTGGGCTTATTTTTGTTCGGTCTATTCGCCACACTGATCGCCGGCGTCATCGCATTCCGCAGGCGAACTCGCTAGGCGCTCGTGTTGGCAGGTCAACCTTTGTGTCTGCATAACTGACTAGTTTAATCTTTTTACGGATGGTCATCCAAGAATTTCATAACCACCGGTACGATGGGAAAATCATACAAATTGTTGTGGCCACCGCCTTTAACGACATGAAAGTGTTTTGTTTCATTCGCCGCCGCAAACAGCTTCTTTCCGCTGTGGAGGGGAACAACGTTGTCTGCGTCTCCATGGATAAAGAGAATGGGCGACTGAACGCGGTGAATGTGTTCGACGGAAAGGAACGGATGCTTGAGCAGCCTCTTAACAGGCACAAAAGGATACTGACTTGAGGCGATGTCGCGCACCGAACTCATCGGCGCCTCAAGAACAAGGGCGCGGACTTCTTTCTGGGCGGCGATTTGGATCGCCACCGCGGATCCGATCGACTCCCCATACAACACGATGTCGGAGCTTTGAAATCCTTCCGCCCTCAAATAGTCGTAACCCAACATGCCAGCCTCAACGAGGCCTGTTTCTGAAGGTGAGCCTTGGCTGCCGCCGTATCCAGGGTAGCCCACAATCAACACGGAATAGCCTTGCTCGCGGAATAACCTGAGTTTGTCGGCACGGTAGGCAATGTTGCCTCCGTTTCCGTGAGTTAACAACAGAGCGCCCCCCTCGGGGTCGGCGCGGGCGAACCAGGAATAGAGGCGCCCGCCCTTGGATGAGGTAAGCGCTATTTCCTCGACTCCTGCAAGCCCCACATCCTCCGGGCTGTACCGGGTTGGATCGGGAAAGAAAATCAGATGGCGCTGAAATGCAAAAAGGCCGATGACGACACAGACATAAAGGCCGAACAAAAGACCAACTGATAGAAGGAGTGTTTTCATCATCCTCATATTGCGGTTTCTTGACGGCTTCGCTAGAGGCGAGGGCCCGCGTTTCGTTCGGATGCGACGATCAAACAGGCCAGATGTTGATCGCGCCAATTTGTCTCTTATGTGGATTGTGATAAGCTCGCATCAATTGGTTTTGTGAAGGCAAGGAGATCTTCAACATGGAAACTGGACAAGAACGCGCCGTACTCGCGGGTGGCTGCTTTTGGGGTATGCAGGATCTCATCCGCAAGATGTCTGGTGTGATTTCAACCCGCGTCGGCTATACGGGTGGTCACGTGCCCAACGCCACGTACCGCAATCATGAAGGTCATGCCGAAGCGATCGAGGTGATCTTCAATCCTCAAATCCTCAGCTACCGAGATCTCTTAGAGTTCTTTTTCCAAATCCACGACCCGACCACCCTTAACCGTCAGGGTAATGACATGGGAACCTCGTATCGCTCGGAAATCTTCTATGAGTCCGAGGAACAAAAGGCTGAGGCGGAACGCACCATCGCGGACGTAAATGCCTCGGGCCTTTGGCCGGGGCCAGTCGTAACGCCCGTCACGCCGGTGAGCGACTTTTGGGAAGCCGAGCCGGAGCATCAAGATTATCTTGAACGCTATCCAAACGGCTATACCTGCCACTTTCCGCGGCCCAACTGGAAACTTCCAACGGCGGAGAGAAAGTCGGCTTGAGCGGATGAAGCACTTTCGCTCGCCCCGCGCACGAGAGAGCGTCGGGTGAAACAAAACCAAAGAAAGTCCGTCATCCCCTCGAAAGAGGGGAGCCAGTAAACACGATGGTTCACGGAATTCTGCGCAATCAAAATCGGCCCAAGACTCCTGGTTCCTCGCTGGAGTTTGCGCCCGCGAAGGCTGGTGCGAGGATGACGAAGTAACCATGACCCAAAACAACAACACCCTCTCTGCCAACCCGCCCTTCTTTGACGTCGTCAGCCAAGTGCGGGCCATGCGGCGGCTGAAATCGGATCCAGTTCCCTTGGAGTTCTTGCGCAAAGTCCTGGAAGCCGGCGTGCAAGCACCGTCGGGACAAAACACGCAGCCTTGGAAGTTCTTGGTTATTCATGATCCGGACGAAAAAGCCTGGTTCCGGGAACGCTATGCGAATGCGATTGAAACGCGGTTCGGCGGATTTGGTCAGATTGCTGAGGATGGTGACTCCAAGTTCGCCCGCCAGATCAAAGCGGTCAAATACCAGTGCGATCACATGCACGAATTCCCTTTGATCTTGTTGGTCGCAGGTGAGCGGGATTGGCCATTCAAAGTCGCTGAAAAGGACCGGGTGGGACTCGCTCCACCCAATTACGGCGCAGTCTACCCCTGCGTACAGAATATTCTTCTCGCATGTAGATCGCTCGGCTTAGGGGCCGCCCTTACCACCATGCATCAAGTCTTCGAAGATGAACTGCATGCTCACTTTGGTATTCCGGACACGTATGGCGTCGTTGTGGCCATCCCCATTGGCTGGCCAATGGGCAATTTCGGCCCAGTGACTCGCAAACCCGCCGCTGAAAAGACGTTCTTCAATAAGTGGGGCAACACCGATCCGGGTGAGTGGGGATAGTATATCCTTCGCCTATTTGCTTGTTTCCCCGGCAAGCAATCGAAGTTTGCGCCGAACGGGGATCCACTCACATGTTGGCCCCCGCTGTTCGCTATCGCTCCGCAGGGGAATGAATAATGGGGCGATCGTACCAATTTCCCGACCGCGTTCTGGCTCCCCGCGATCACGAAACCGTCAATACCCGGCGGCCCCGGACTTGATCGTCTCGTAATATCCGGTGTCGAGAGGTTCGTATTTGTCCGCTCCCGGTTTAAGTACAAAGAGTGGCTCGCTCACCTGATCCACGTCATAGGCTTCTTTGCGCAGATCCCCTTTGACCATCTTCATTGTACCTGTGACGTCCAATTCTTTCTTGATGCGAAGGAAAACAGGACGCGCATAAACTGGTAGATTCTCTTTCACATAGTCTGAAAAGCTGTCCGTGTCCAAAGTCTCGATATCTTCATTCAGCGTCACCGCCGCCATGCCAGCGCGACCGTCCGTCGCCGGAATTTCGACCCCGTAGACGTTCGTAAAGTTTACTTGCGGATGGCCGTTCAAGATTTCGCCGACTTCGTTGGTGGAGACGTTTTCCGATTTCCAACGGAACGTATCACCCACGCGGTCGACAAATTGGTAGTGTTTGAAGCCGCAGGTGAAGCCGACATCGACTTGCTGCAGAAGATCTCCTGAATTGAACCATTGATCTCCGTTTTCAAAGGCATCCCGGACGACCTTTTTTGTGCTGGCGTCTTCATTGGTGTAGCCCTCAAACACTTGCTTTTCCGAAATCTCGGCGAGCAGAAGTCCGGGCTCGCCCTGTGGCACCTCAATACACAAACCGTCAGCGCCGCGCACGATTTCATCCGCATCAATATCATATTTGACGAGCTTCGCGTTCATCGGCGTGAGGCCGACGGTCTTGTCTTTGTTGAGGAAATTCACAAAGGCAACATTGCCCTCGCTGGCCCCGTAGAACTCAGAGATGCGCTTAATACCGAAGCGTTCCTTGAACTCCATCCAGATATCCGGTCGCAGTCCGTTGCCTAGCATTCCTTCCAACGGATTGTTGGCGTCGTCCGCTTTTCTCGGCTGCGCCATCAGATAGCGGCACAATTCGCCGATATAGATGAACCGGTTGGCATTGTGCGCGCGCACTTCTTCCAGGAATTTGCTGGCAGAGAACTTCCGTCTCAAGATGACTGTGGCGCCCGTCGTCCAACTTGCGCCTATGCCCAACATGAGTCCGGTTCCATGATAAAGCGGCAACGTAGCATAGATCCGGTCTTGCTCTTTGCAACGCATCGCGCCTTCACCCATGGATAAGCTTGACATAATCGCCCGGCGGTTGGACACAATCGCCGCTTTGGGCAGGCCGGTCGTGCCAGATGTGAAGAGAAAGAAAGCCAGATCGCCAAGCGTTGCCGATTGCGTATCGGGAGGGTTTTGATCGGATTGATCGTTGGCCAGGTCATCGAACGACTTAGCCCAATTAGGAACGGACTTTTCGCCGCCGTCCGCCACGAACAAAAGATCGTTTAGGTCTCCCTCCAATTCATCACGCACTTCTGCGATCGCATCGCTCAATTCCTCACCGAAGACGCATAACTTGGAAGACGTGACGTTCACACAATGAACGAGTTGCCTTCCCCGCAAACTGGTGTTGATCAGGGAAGGGCCGGCTCCCAGTTTTTGGAGGGCCGTTACGACGGCAAGAAATTCGATCCGGTTCTCCATGACAAGACCGACCACATCGCCTTTGCCGACGCCCAACGATTTGAAGGCGTGCGCGTACTTATTGGCAAGCGCGTTGTACTCACGCCAAGTCAGGGTCTTCCCTTCGAAGACGATGGCGGGCTGGTCGGGGATTCGCTGCGCGTTGGCTTCAACCCTCAGGCCATAGGAGTCGATAGTTTCCAGAGGCTTCGGCTTCAGCTTCTGTGCGATCATCACAAGCCGGCCAACATCGACAAAGGTTCCAAAGACTTCGCGAACACCCATAATCCAGTCCACCTAAGAGTTGTTGTTTACCCGAGTAATTTAGTCAACTTTTAGGGTATGAAAAGTGTCTTGTTAAGGCTTTGCTCGTCGATTCGTCGAGATATGAGATGAGAAGATGCGTGTAACCAGGAACCTTAGGGGTTTGCGAAACCGATTGCCGATGCCTCTATTGTCGGACGGCAAAGTCTTCGTTTAGGATCTGCCCTTTTTGGCGGTCTCCGACCCTTAGGACCGCAAGCGGGAGGGGCTGTCGTCAATGGAAGGTGTCGTATCATCCAGCCTTTTGTACTGGTCCTGGGGATTCCTCATTCTTTATGTGGGCGGCATGTTGGTTTTTGGCTACCTTGGCCAGAAGCGGGTCCGCACCGCTGACGACTTCGCAACCGCTAGGGGCGGATATGGACCTTGGTTTTTGGCATTTGCCTTTGCTGCCACCACGGCAAGCGGCGCCACCTTTCTGGGACTGCCCGGGATTGCCTACGACGTCGGCGTCTCCTCTCTTTGGTTCATCTTTCTCTATCCGGTGGGCGTCTATGTCGGGGTCATGCTCTGTATGACACTCATTTCCCGGGCGGGAAATGCCTTCGGTAGCCGCACCATTCCGGAATATTTGGGGGACCGCTACCAGTCAGAGACCCTGCGCATTCTTGTGGCGGTCTTTTCTCTGATGCTGTTCTTCTACTTGGCAGGTCAGCTTGTGTCCGGTCTCGTGATGTTCGAAACCATGCTCGGCCTCAACCCGGGCTGGGCGCTCTTTATCACGTGCGGCGTGCTGCTTCTCTACGTGGTGGCGGGCGGCGCCCACGCGGACATTTTGACGGATGGCGCGCAGGGGATTCTGATGCTCGCCCTCGCGGTGATGATTTTTTTCTTCTTCATCTCCGGTTTTGGCGTGGAGGGCGGGTTTGGGGGGCTGCTGGTTGAGCTGAAAGCGGCGGATCCCAATTTCGTCAAGACGCTCAATCCGGACAGCGTGCTCGTCGGCTCTTGGTGGGCCATCTTTGCCATCATAGTTTCTCACGCCCCCTTAGGCTTGCTGCCGCATATCGGCAACAAACTGTGGGCGCTTAAAAGTTCTGCACAAAGATGGCAGTTTATGCGCATCGTATTCGCCATGGGGATGATCTTACCGGCGATCGGGCTGGGCGGATTGTTGGCGCGCGCTATTCTCGGGGATGCCCTTGAGGCGCCCGACGCCAATAGCAATGAAGCCATCCCGGCGCTCTTTATTGAGATCTTTCCGACGTGGCTTGCGGCCCTGCTAGGGGTCGGTATTTTGGCAGCGGTGATGTCTACTGCAGATGGTCTGGTTGTTTCTTCGAGCCAGGTCGTCGCCAACGATCTCTATCGCCGGACATTCGCGCCCCGCTGGCACAGCCACAAAAGCGAAGCGGAAATTGAACGATTGACCTTGGTGATCAGCCGGTGGGCGATCTTCGGCACCATGACCATCTCCGGCCTGCTTGCCTGGTTTCTCATGAATATGAACGTGGCCTTGCTGGTTTGGGTCGGGGTCGGCGGCATGATGGCCGCTTTGGCCGGCCCTCTTGTGCTTGGCACATTGTGGAAAGGGGTCACAGCCAGCGGCGCGATCGCTGGCTTCATAACCGGTGCCGTGGTTTTCTTAGTCACCCACAGCGGAGTTATCAATCCGGCTTGGTTCGGGGACGCCGGAGCGTTGCGCGTAGCGGCCGATTGGCTGGCCTACCAGGCGCCCAGCCCCTATTCTTGTGCCGCTATGGGCGAGATCGCCTCGGTCCTGGTCACAGTCGTTGTTTCTTTGCGAACCCAGCCTGTCGCCCAGGAGCATTTGGACAGCATGTTTGGTACCGCGCCCGCTGGCGGATCAAGTTAGAGAGAGGAGAAAGGGCGTGAGCGACAAAGTGAGTATAGCCGGTTATTGCTGGCCCCAAAGCGCAAAGCCCGGCGAAACGATTACGCTCTTCTGCCATACGGAAAACAGCCACTATTCCGTACGCTGTATTCGCCAGGGCGGCGAAGACGAGATAATCTTTGAGAAGACCAATCTGACCGGTAGGCGGCAAGACATACCGGACGATTTGTCCGTCATTGGATGCAATTGGGAGCAGTCGTTAGACATAAAAATTGAGGGCGAGTGGCGAACGGGATTCTATTTGCTGGAGCTGACCGACGAAACCGGTGCGGCCGCTGAAGCCTTTTTCGTGGTTCGTCCGCCTCAGAAGGGCAACGCGCTGCTTGTTCTCGCCACGTCCACATACGCGGCCTACAACGAATGGGGCGGGCCGAGCTTTTATACCGGCGGGGCCTTGTCCAGCATGAAACGGCCGTTGCCGAGGGGGTTTTTGAAAAAGCCTGAACCCGGAAAATACCGCGCCGCCTGCGCGCGCGAACTCACGCCGGATGAAATTAGAGACTACTTAAGCACGTACTCCTATTGGTCCATGGCGTCCGGTTGGGCCAATTGGGAAATCCTCTTTGTGCGGTGGGCGGAGCAGAACGGGATTGAGCTCGATTTCGCCACAAGCCAAGACCTGGACGCCGAAGCTGATCTTCTAGATGGATATGAATGCTACGTTTCGATCGGCCACGACGAATACTGGTCTAAGAACATGCGCGACCATGTGGAGACGTGGGTCGAGAGCGGCGGCAAAGCCGTTTTCTTTTCCGGCAATACATCGTTTTGGCAAATCCGCTATGAAGAGGACCGATCCCGCGTCGTCGGTTACAAGTTAGATCTCGAAGGCGATCCCGTCTTTGGGACAGACCGGGAGAGAAGCTTGTCGACCATGTGGTCGGATCCATTAGTGGGGCGACCCGAAAATCACATGACGGGGGTGTCCTTTACTCGAGGAGGCTATGCCCGCCTGCGCAATTCACCCCGTGGCAGCGGTGGCTATACGATCTGGCGGCCCGACCATTGGGCTTTTGAGGGCTTAGACTTGGTCTCTGGCGATATCATCGGAGCGAACCCGCCCGTAATCGGATACGAATGCGACGGATGCGAATTGACCATCAAGAACGGCCGGCCAGTGGCAACGGGTGCGGACGAAACACCGCCCCAATTCGAAGTTCTCGGAACGGCCCCTGCCCATTTATGGGAGACGCGGGAGGGGGATTCAGGTATGCCGGACAGTTATGTAGGGGAGCTGAACTGGGTGGCGCAGCGATTGGGCGGTGCAGACACAGAGGAAATTCGGGAAAAATTCGCTCACGGACGGGCCGTGATGGGCTCGTTCGCCAAAGGCAAAGGCGAGGTCTTCACCTCTGGCTGTACCGATTGGGCCTATGGTTTGGACGATGCATCCGTTGCGCGGGTAACCAAGAACATATTAAGCCGTTTTGGCGCACTGAGGTAGGAGGATAATTCCGTGGTGAACCATATTTCCGAGAAGGTTATTGTTGTAACGGGCGCAGCTGGAGGCTTCGGCCGTTTGGTCAGCGAGAAAGCCGCATCCATGGGAGCGAAACTTATCTGCGCCGATGTCAACGGGGAGGGCCTCAGCGAGACGGTGCGCACCATAGCCGAAACCAACGGCACGGCTGTGGGCAAGACCGTCGATGTCACGAACCTGTCCGAGGTGAAAGAGCTGGCGGCTAACGCGGCCTCGGAGTTTGGACGCATCGACGTTATGATCAACAATGCCGGCATCATGCCGCTTGCCTTTTATGCGGATCATGAAGAGGCCTCGGATGCCTGGAGCCGTTGTATCGACATCAACATCAAAGGCGTCTTGAACGGCATCACGGCGGTCTATGACCAGATGATGGTCCAAGGGCAGGGGCATGTTGTGAACGTGTCTTCCATCTACGGCAACTTCCCTGTCATAGGCGCCGGCGTTTATGGAGCAACGAAGGCCGCGGTCAACTTCCTCTCGGAATCGTTGCGCGTTGAATCCCAAGGCAAGATCAAAGTCACCATTGTGAAACCAACCGGCGTACCGGCAACCGGGCTGAGTGCCGCCGTTGTCAACCAAGACGCGGTTGTGGGCATACTGGGGCAAAACGCTTTGTCGTACGGCGAAAAATTTGCCGCCTTCGCTGAAGGCCGCATGCCCGCCGAAGAGTTGGACGCAAACAATATTCAGTATGCCATCCTTGACCCCTCCCATCTAGCTGATCAGATCATTTATGCCATCGACCAGCCGTGGGGCGTATCGATTGGAGACATTACGGTACGTGCTTCGGGGGATGGCTATATCTTGTAGCCGCACTAAAGTCGGTTTTGGAATCACGAGGAGCGCCTTAAGCTCCACGACATCGGTTGAAAACACCGTTGGTCTAAGGAGCGGGCGACCAAATGGCTAGATGTGCCCACTCTGAGACGGAAGCGGTAATGTCATTTTGGTTGTCCACTAATGGTGGCTTGGTAGTGAATGCTCGAATTCATCAGGACTTTCGATCCCAAGAAGTCTTGGCTTGTCTTCAAAAGTTGAACTAACAAGTTTTTCGATTTGAAAAGCGGTTAGATCCTTATTGGATATCAATCGCTTGATCTCCTGCAGCTCCTTCTGATCGATGTTGTGTTGCCACTTCGAATACTTGCCACAGATAGTGCACAAAAGCATATCGTGACTTGGAGCCGTTAACTTCCACCGGGGGCCAAACCTTAGCACGGCGGCATACATAATTCTGGCTTTGTCCGGATCCACACCACTCGTGATCATGGCATCGTAGAACACTCGATGCACGGATAACCAATCCCTGATCTTAGTTTCACAGTAGTAGTCATGGATGACCGAAGCTGCACGGTATCTCCCTGAAAAAGGCCCCCCAACTATACTCCAAAGAGGTTGTGGAATAGATGCGCCGTCAACAATGGTACCTTCGGGAACCGGCCAAAACCTCCCATGGGGATCTACGTAGTTGATATCCTTGATAAGCTTCGTAGTCCTTCCGTCATCTTCGAGCGTTATCGCAATTTCACCGATAAACTGGTTGGTCTTTATGGGAATTGGTGAAATTCGTATTGGAGCAACCTCAGAGTCGCTCCTCTCAAGTTTTATTCCAAGAGTTCGCCCGTAGCTACTTTGTATTATCTGAGAAAGTTGATCCGTGCCGTCAACGGGAGCCCCATTTACTGCAACTATTACGTCTCCGGAAAGCAAGCCTTTCTCACGGGCGGGTGAGTCGAACTCAATTGCGACAATGTCGACACCGGAAGTGCTCTTCGACTTTCTTCCAACCAATCCGAGTCGATACGTTACTGACTGACCGGCGCCAGTCGTGAACGATGTGGGTTCGATTACCGGGGACCTGCCAACCAACAGACCCTGAACGAGATCCGCAAAAAACTCTCCCGCTGTGTTTGGCGCGGGCCGCTCATGATATATGTAGGCCGTGTATCCAATCAAGCCAACAACCAAAGCGGAAAAGAGTGCGATTCTTCGCATATCTGCCTCCAGCGTGAACCGAAATTAGCGTGCAGTGCGAAGGTTTTCCACTCGCAATGCTAGGCTGACCTCACGAGAGCAACGACCGTGTTCAACCAGTAGGGTGCATTATGCCCTGTGGGCCAATGCACCCTACATTGTGCTCAGCATGGATGAAAGAGATCCCTGTTCTCCCTGCCGTCGGCCGGGACGAGAGCCGTTCCCCTTATGCTCGACCCTTCAACGATCTGTTCACAACGCAGGTTACTGCGATCAGCGAAGCCGCGACGATATTCGGGTCGCATCCCACGCCGTAAACCCGTTTGCCGTCCACTTCCACTTCGACGAATGCAGTGGCATCAGATCCGATGCCCACGGAATGTTCCGAATAACTAAAGACTTGGATCTCTTTGCCATCGCCTTCTTCGAGCACACTCAAATAGGCATCATTCGGCCCATTTCCCTGACCCTCAAGCGTGATCCCGGACCCGCTTTTCTTCATTCTGGCCGAAAGGTTGGATAATTCCGAAGCATGGGCCGCGAGAAGTGTTTGACGCTCCAAAATTCATAGGTCCGGATCGCATTCAAATACTATTCTTCAAGCGCCTTCCAAAGGTCTTCAGGAGGTTGGTCTGTACTGGTACAATCTGAAATTTTTTTGAGCGACGGAAAAGCTCATGACCGGATGATGGCCCAAGGGCAGGGGCATGTTGTGAACCTGTCCTCTATCTACGGTAACTTTCCGGTTGTGGGCGCCGGCGTCTACGGAGCAACGAAGGCCGCGGTCAACTTCCTCTCGGAATCGTTGCGTGTCGAATCCCAAGGCAAGATCAAAGTCACCATTGTGAAACCAACGGGTGTACCGGCAACGGGGCTCAGCGCCGCCGTTGTCAACCAGGACGCGGTCGTCGGCATACTGGGGCAAAACGTTTTGTCGTACGGCGAAAAGTTTGCCGCTTTCGCGGAAGGTCGCATGCCCGCCGAAGAGTTGGACGCAAACAATGTTCAGTATGCCATCCTTGACCCCGCGCATCTGGCGGATCAGATTATCTACGCCATCAACCAGCCTTGGGGCGTGTCGATTGGGGACATTACGGTTCGGGCGTCCGGGGATGGGTACATCCTCTAGACAAGAGGCCTATCCTTCAGAAGGGTTGAATAGGTTTTTCCTATTAAAAGGCGACTAACGGCAACGCATTGTCTCAGTTTCGCCCAGTAAACCGTAGTTTTCCCATGTCGTCGGGGCGGCACATAAACACTGCGCTTGGTTCGGACGACGGAGCTTGTCTTGAGAAACGACCGGCATGCTCCATATCACCTTCAGGCCCTACCAACCGGAGCGCGTTATGCCCATCACCGTATGTCCCAATTGCTCCTCCGCCATGTCGGAAGTCAGTCGTCGAAGTGTATTTATCGACGTCTGTCCCTCTTGCCGGGGGGTCTGGTTGGATGGCGGCGAACTCGAAAAGATGTTAGCTGCCTCCGACAGGGCCGCGGAAACGCACGCAGCGCCGCGGGATCATCGGTATGAGGACGACCGCCGGGATTGGTCCAATTCCAGACGGCCCCCAAAGAGACGGGAAAACAGCCTCTTCGAAATGTTCGGCGATCTGTTTGAGTAGCGAACGGACCAAGCGCTCTATTCGCGTTCGACCTCAGGGAGAGCCGGGATCTAACTTCACTTTCTCAGATTGAGTAGAGCAAGATCCCGAGTCAACGCCGTGTCCGTGAATACTGCAACATGCACGCGAAGAGCGGCGGCGTCAGCCCCTCCCGTTAAGGGCTCTGTTCACCGCACATGTCACCGCAATAAGAGACGCCGCGACGATATTGGGGTTGCGGCCCACACCGTAAATCCTCTTGCCGTCCACCTCCGCTTCGACGAACGCGATGGCTGTGGCGTCGGATCCAATACCCACGGAATGTTCTGAGTAGCTAAAGACTTGGATCTCCTTGCCGCTGTCTTTTTCCAGCGCACTTACATAGGCGTCGATGGGACCGTTTCCTTGGCCTTCAAGCGTAATCTCGGCGCCGCTTTTCTTCATTCTGGCCGTGAGATTGCGCAACTCCGACGCATGGGGCGCGGGAAGGGTCTGATGTTCCAGAAACTCATAAGGCCGGATCGCATTCAAATACTCATCCTCAAACGCCTTCCAGATATCTTCGGGCCGTTGCTCTGCACCCGTATCATCTGAGATTTCTTGAACGACGCCGGAAAACTCGATCTGCAGGGCCCGTGGCATCTGGATATTGTACTCTGTTTCCATGATGTAGGAGACACCGCCCTTGCCGGACTGGCTGTTGATGCGAATAACCGCTTCATAGGTTGCCCCCACATCCGACGGGTCGATCGGCAAATAGGGAACGTCCCATGTGTTGGAGTTCGATTTCTCCATCGCTTTCAGACCCTTATTGATCGCGTCCTGGTGCGAACCGGAAAAGGCGGTGAATACCAGATCGCCCGCATAGGGATGACGAGGATGAACAGGCAGCTGATTGCAGTACTCGGCAGTCGCCCTCAGCTCACGCATATTCCGCATATCAAGTTCGGAATCAATGCCTTGGCTCACCATGTTCATGGCCAAGGTGATCACGTCCACATTGCCTGTCCGTTCGCCGTTGCCGAACAACGTCCCCTCGATCCGGTCGGCGCCCGCCATCACACCAAACTCGGCCGCCGCCACACCGGTGCCCCGATCGTTATGCGGGTGTAAAGACAAAATCACCGAGTCTCGGCGAGTGAAACCGCGATGCATCCATTCGATTTGATCCGCATAGATATTGGGCGTTGCCACCTCGACCGTTGCGGGGAGGTTGATGATCGTGGGGTGCTCCGGCGTCGGCTCCCAGACGTCCATCACCGCCTCGCTGACTTCGAGGGCGTAGTCCAATTCCGTCTGCGTAAAGCTTTCGGGCGAATACTGATGAACAATTTCCGTCTCGGGAACTGTATCGATCAAGGAACGGATGAGTTCCGCGCCGTCCGTGGCGATCTTCTTGACGCCGGCCCTGTCTTCTTGAAAGACAACCCGCCGCTGGGTGGTGGACGTGGAATTGTACAAATGCACAATCGCGCGGCGGGAGCCTTTGATAGCCTCGAAGGTTCGCCGGATCAGCTCATCGCGGGATTGGGTGAGGACCTGGATCGTTACGTCGTCCGGAATCAGGTCTTCTTCGATGATCTGCCGAACAAAGGCAAAGTCGGTTTCCGATGCCGCCGGAAAACCAACCTCGATTTCTTTAAAGCCCATGGTCGTCAGGGTCTTAAACATGCGCAGTTTGCGCTCCGGCCCCATTGGCTCGATGAGAGCCTGATTGCCGTCGCGCAAGTCGACGGAACACCAGATGGGGCATTTGGTGATTTGTTGCGTGGGCCAGGTTCGGTCCGGCAAGTCGATCGGCCGGAACGCCGAGTATTTTTCAATGGGCATAATCGCCATGGCTTCAGTCCTTAGTCGGGCGGTCTTCGCCGCCGCAGATAAATCTGGTTTGCTTCTTCTGGTAAGTGCGATGGCCACCGGCCGCCGGGCCGATGACCGGTTGTAAGTCGCTGAGTTAGGAGGGCTGTGCGCATTGCACCATGCTTCCCGCCATATGGTGAAACTGAGGTAAACATGCGTTAATCTATCGGAATTCGTGGAACAAGTAAGATGACCAGCGGTCGAAATCGGCCAAAACCCAGGCCGTCCCGGTACTTTAGAGCACCGGGTTGATAAGTCGCGTTAGGAGCGAGAAGGAAAAACCATGTTGTTCCATGCCGGTGAAACTAATCCTGAAAAGAGCGCGCGTCAAACGTTGTCATCAAAATCCTCGTCCGCATATAGAGACGAAGAGAATGGATAGGAAAGCGTTTATCGGCTTGTGGAAAAAAGCCCCAAAAAAGCGAATTTCAGTTTGACACGGGGCGTGCCGAAATATATATATCCGCTTCTGCCGCCGCGAATCAGCGGCGCCAATCATGAAAATTTATTTCATGGGCTCGAGTATCGAGCAGTAAGCTCTTTGACATTGTAGTTTAAGAAAGAGAAGCGTGGGTAGCGGAACTTTTCGCTATGTGAATTTTCACGCTTTTCTATAGCCAATCGATTTGGTCGGCGAGCATCCTTTGGGTGAAAGTCTAAAGGGTGGGAACTGATTGAATTGATTTGTGATGGAACTCGTTACTGAGTTTGCTCTTTGAAGATTGAGGCTGATCTAATCAGGCTAGGTTGACGAAAAGTAAACTCGTTGAGTTTGTCTGACTCAACTTGAGCCTTTTGGTTCAGGAAAAGTCTAGCAAGCGTGACCAAATTCAGAATTTAACTTGAGAGTTTGATTCTGGCTCAGGACGAACGCTGGCGGCAGGCCTAACACATGCAAGTCGAACGAGAAGCCACCTTCGGGTGGTGGATAGTGGCAGACGGGTGAGTAACGCGTGGGAACCTACCCAAAGGTACGGAATAGCTCTTGGAAACGAGAATTAATACCGTATACGCCCTACGGGGGAAAGATTTATCGCCTATGGATGGGCCCGCGTTAGATTAGGTAGTTGGTGGGGTAATGGCCTACCAAGCCTACGATCTATAGCTGGTTTGAGAGGATGATCAGCCACACTGGGACTGAGACACGGCCCAGACTCCTACGGGAGGCAGCAGTGGGGAATCTTGCACAATGGGCGAAAGCCTGATGCAGCCATGCCGCGTGA
>JANQPV010000066.1 GCA_028285305.1 Alphaproteobacteria bacterium
AAGACTAGGATTTAGTCTTAAGTTTTTGCTATTCTCCGCGCATCAATCCTGACTTCACTCAGGTGGAAATAGCGAAGTTACGATAACTGGGAATTATGGCGACGAAGAACGAGTTAGAGAGTGTCCTCGGACAGGATGTCGTCATCGCGAATGCAAAAACACTACTGCAGGATCCAGTATGTCGTGCGATCGTAATCGAGGGGCCAGCCGGAAGTGGAAAGACCTGGATCGCCGACGAGGTGGCGAAGTCGATACCCGACACCACACCATTGTTTGCAGCAGGCGACGCGGTTCGCCGAGCCGAAGATTTTGCCCCTTTCGAAGGACTAACCCGTAAGCTTACCGGTCTTGAGAAAATGGCGGTTGACGGCGCGCGTGTTGCTGTTGGAGCTGGTAGCTTTTTGACTGGCTTTGGTACCCTTGGCTCTAAGGTATTCGATTGGGCGATTTCTGCATCAAGCGCACTCAAATCTGCAAACGCTGCGGAATTTTCTGAAGAGGAATGGAGGTGGCTGGGTAAGCTTCGTCGGATGTCGAGCGGAAGGCCCGTTGTCTTGGTCGCCGACAACATTCATTGGTGGGATCTGGCGTCTTTCCGGTTTCTGGAGAAGCTCAGTGAGAGTCGCGATTGGAAAGACCATCCGTTCATTTCTGATCTTAAGATGATCGTTGTTCGCACAGTAGATCCCAGCCAAACAGATCATTTGAACAAGCCGTTCAAGCAGTGGTTCGAAAGGGTTCGTCCACCATATGTAGCGGTAGAAAAATGTTCCAAAAAACAATTTGCGGAAGCAATAAAATCATTTGGGACGGACGCAAAGATCGCACCAAGAACGCTTTCGGAGCTTTTTTCGATTTCTGCGGGAAACCTCAAACTTGCAAAACTGATTTCTGCTGCTCTCTCTGACGGTTCGAGTGCTGACGACATCGCAACAGAGGCAGCTTCCGTGGGTTTGTTGCGGACCTTGTTGGCAGAGCGGTTCAAATCAAGAGATCAGAAATTTGAATCTGTTTTGGCCACTTTGAAGAGTGCTGCGTTGATCGGCATCTATTTCTATAAATCCGAAGCAACTTGCCTGACCTCCAAAGACAGAGATGATGACGACGTCAAGATAGATCTCGAAAGCGCTCAGGCAACGGGGCTTATCGAAATTGATGGTGAGAAGTATGCATTCTCTCATCCAGTCATACTCGATTTCGTCCGCCGCGAACTCTCTGTCGGAGAAATCAGAGCTCTCTCGGAAAAGCTGGCCTATTGCCTACGTCTACTCAGACCTTCTGACTACCGCCGGCAGGTGGATCTCTTTGTTGCCGGTGGCGACTATAAGGAGGCCGCTCAGGCCGCCGCTTTGCACTTGATACAGAAAAGCCGGCGACACGAAAGCATCCCAGATCATGTGCCGCCGGATCATGTTCAACTGCTGAAAAAACAAGGCGTCCTCAAGCTATGTGAACAACTATCCGCAGCCTACGAGAAATTTGGACAAGGAAGGTTTGGCAGCGCACGCGCCGATCTCGAAGCAATTGAGGAACCTCTATTCTCCGGACTTGCGTTGGAACTCGCCTACGCGCGCGCTCTTTGCAACATGGAAAGCGGTCGACGCGAGGATGCATTGGATGTTTCAAACGTTTTGGAAACATACCTCGCCGCAACCGAAACGGAGGACTTCTTAGAGATTTCAACGCGCATGCGGTTGTTACGGCAACAGGCTCTCGTCTTGGCTGGAGACGTTGAAGTCGCGCGAACAAACTCGATAGGATTGATGAGCTTTCTCCGAAAGCGGGCGGCCTTGGATGCCGATGCGGCTATGAAGTACCATCAGGTTTTGCGCAAATCGAACTCGATCCACGATCCCTTCGTCGCCAAGACGCATCTGCAACAAGCAGTAAAGTTCTTCCAACCGGGAAGGCCAGGAGAACTTCCAGAGCATCCTTTGGAATATTATCGGTCACTCGTGAACCTGTCAGGCGTTGAGATCCAATTGGGTCACTGGGCGGAAGCCTGTGAAGCGGCAAACCAAGCGTTTGAACTTATCGCCGCAAATACCGGGTTCAACTTTCCCCGGATCGATGTTGCGTTGAATAACCTGAATGTCGCGCGCTGTCGCGGAAAGCACGATGACATCGAGCGATCAATCGAACAGCAGGTAATCGTAGTCGATCACTATCAAGCAATAAGCGACAATTTTCAGCACCGCTCAAACTTGGTTGGAATGGAATTACTTGCAGGAAAACTGACCGAGGCTGAGGCAGTTCTTCAGGCATTGGAAAGAGAGTTTTCTGCTCAAGGGCTATCCGAACAATACATTACCTTTCACCTTCAAAGCCACAGGCAGGTACTTTCGTACCTTCTAGGCGATTTTGAAGTCTGTTTGGAACAACACGATCAACTGACTCAACTCTTGGGGCAGATCGATTGGCCTTCGAAATCGGCTTTGCTAAGACGCCATGAAATGATGGGCGAAATGATCGGCGAGCGACGCTCTCTTCTGCCGGATAGGTTTGATAAGCATTTTGTAGAGCTGGACTCGACAGGCTCGGGCCCAAGTTGGCCACACTTCGGAAGAGGGGTGCAGTTTTCAGAATTACAGTTCTGGAGTGATTCCTGACGGCAGCCCTATCTTTCCGAACTGCAGCATGTTGACGCCGATCATGAGAGCAAGGACATCGTGGTAATCCAATCCCAAGTTCTCGAAGAGCTGAACAAACGAGCTTCTAGGTACGGGAGGGGGCGACTCATTGGTATCAAATATCCACGCTTCGCCATCTTCATCTATCCGCATATCGATCCGGCCTAGGCTCCGCATTGACAGGATGTCGAAGGCCCTTTCAGCCGTGAGCATTGCACGTTCACACTGAGCGGCCGGAATATGTTCAAAGACGAAGTTCTTTGCCGACTTGTTGATCTTTTCGTCTAGGAAAGTCCGTGCACGGTTGCCATATCTCTGGTTCTTGCCATCGGAAAAGCCAATCAAACCAGCCGCTGTGGCGTTTGGTAACGCTACTATTGGTGCACCGACCTCAAAGCCCGTTTTAAATTCTTGGACGACGCAAGCTTGACCAAATTTCTCGGCACGTCGGGCAACATACGAGGAAAGATCAGTATCAGCGATCAGGACACTTTCGTCATCAATTCCCTTTGATCCGCCTTCCCAGGCAGGTTTGATGATGACCTTCTGACCGTTTACCGGTCTATCGCCATTTCTCCAGCCATTTTGTTCACGGGAATAGTACCATATTGCTGGAACTCGGACTCCACAGGCTGAGAGGATTTTGTTGGCGTGGAATTTGTGTCGTGCCACGCTGCTTCCATGTGCTGGAGAGTTCCAGCATGGCAGGCCTACCAAGTTGCAAAATGCGGGAATCAGGGCACGGCGACCTTCACCATCCCCTCCTTCCGCCGTCGTGACAACGAGTTTCCAGCGAGGCCCAGATGTCTCATTCGAACGGTCTGAAGCCCATCTGATGAAGTCCACCTCGTTGTAGAAGGGGTGCACCGAGAAGCCGAGAGCCTCAAATGCCCGTAAGAGAGAAGAGATCTCCGACTCATGGTAGTACTGAGACGACATCGACAGCCCGTCGTTGTCATACTCTCGAACGTCACCCTCAATAAGGTTGGTGACAAAAAGCAACTCCGTTTGGTTTGCGAATCTGCGGCACTCTGAGACGACATGCTGGAGCAACTCAAACGGTATTCGGCTCGTGACCATAATTCCCAGTTATCGT
>JANQPV010000043.1 GCA_028285305.1 Alphaproteobacteria bacterium
TTCCAGGTGAAGTGGAATCCGGTTCACCGTCAGGAAACGCGCAAAACAAGGAATCTGGAGCCGTTTTGTGTTTCCGTCAAAACCAAAACGGCTCTAGTGTAGAGAAGTTGGGGACCAAGCTCCAAAGGGGAGGAAACGGCCAATGGCCGAAAGACAAGACCAGCGCCTATCCAGACGGACTCTGTTCTTTTATGGCCTTTCCGACATGCCGATCCAGGTGGCCGGCGTTCCCCTGAGTGCGTTTATTCCCATCTATTATGGCGCTGATTTGGGGCTCAGTCTTGCCGCGGTCGGAACCGCTCTCCTTATCTCGCGGGTTATCGATGGAATTTCCGATCCGATTATCGGATATCTGAGCGATCGAACCGACACGCCTTGGGGACGGCGCAAGGTTTGGATGCTCGCGTCCGTTCCACTGATGATGTTGGCCATCTACAAGGTCTTCCTGCCGGACGCGCAAGTGGTCTCTTTCACCTATCTGCTGTTTTGGATGACGGTGTTCTGGATCAGTTGGACGATGCTCATCATCCCTTATTATGCGTGGGCAGCAGAAATTTCTGACGATTACAATGAGCGGTCACGAATCACGGGTTGGCGAACTTGGTTGGGTGTGGCGGCCAATGTATTGAGCAAGTTGGCCCCCATTGTTGCGGCCGCGTGGTTCGCCTTTCCAAGCACCGTACCCAATACAGTGTATTTGATCGGTGTCATGATGTTGTTCATCGTGCCGATCACGATCGTACTCACAGCTTGGCAAGTGCCGGAGCGTAAAGGTCTGGAGCCGGTGCGCATCCCGATATTGCAGGGCCTTGGCATTATGCTGAAGAATGGCCCTTTCCGGCGATTGGCCGCGGCCTTGCTCGTCACGTTTGTCGGCGTTGCTTTTTCCAGCACTGCGATCGGCTTTTACGTGAGCGGCGTCCTCGATCACGAGACGGGCCTGATCCTGATGCTGCTTGTCTATTTCATATCTGGTTTGTGCGGCATTCCCTTCTGGGTTTGGCTCTCCGCGCGTATCGGAAAACATAAAGCGTGGATGTGTATCTTGCTGACGTTTCCTGTTTTTCATCCACTTTATCTTCTGTTGGGGGAAGGGGACTTCTACTGGATGCTGCCGATTGCCGTTCTTACCGGTTTTGGCGGTGGGGCGCTCACCGTGTTGCCCAACTCGATGCTTGCCGATGTGATCGATCTTGACAAAATGCGATCAGGTGAAGACCGTGCGGCTTGGTTCTTCGCCGTCTTCTCGTTCCTGATGAAGATTGCTCTTTCCGTCGGACCTTGGCTGGCGCTCAGCATTCTGGCCTGGATCGGTTACGATGCTCAGCTCGGCCCAGACAACCCATCAGCTCAAATTTGGGGTGTGAAGGCCTTATATGCCTTGGGCGCTCCCATTCCGTTCGCGTTGGCCGCTTTGATCATCTACAATTATCCGATTACGGAAGAGCGCCACGAACGGATGCGCGGCGCCTTGAAGCGCCGAAATGCCCGGCGCGCGGTGGCAGGAGCGGCCGAATAAGTGGAGTTCAGTTCGGGATGGACACTACGAACGAAAGAGAGAGGAACAAAGATGAGCCATGTTGACCCCTTAAAACAGAAAGAGCTTGACCAGCACAAAGCGATCTTTGAGTTGGTTGAAGCCGCCATGGGTTTTGTCCCCAACTCGATGCTCACCATGGCGCGCAAACCGGGGCTCATAGAGTCTTTTGCCGCGCTTGCGGGGACGATCCAAGGGCCCGGCGGCAAGGTCGATGATCAACTCAAAGCCATGATTGCCTTTGTTACGAGTCGGTCTGCTGGATGCAATTATTGCATGGCCCATACCAGTCATACGGCGGTAGAGAAACGAGGGGTTGATGCGGCAAAACTAGAGGCGATCTGGGATTACGAACGGAACGAGCTCTTCACCGATGCCGAGCGCGCCGCACTCACGGTGGCGCAGGGTGCGGCTCAGGTGCCCAATGCAACGACTACGGAAGATTTTGCAGCGCTTAAAAAGCACTTTGACGATGAACAGATCGTCGAGATTGTTGCCGTCATTTCTTTGTTTGGCTTCCTTAACCGCTGGAACGATACGATGGCCACCGAGTTGGAGTCAGAGCCGGTTGGATTCGCCAGCGAGCATCTCTCCGGTCACGGCTGGAGTGTGGGTAAGCACGCGGCAGAATAAGCTATCCTAGGTTGGACAGCCGATTTCTATCGTCACATCGTTCGGGTCGCGAAAAAACACTTGCTTGCGGCTGCCGTCAGGTGCGGCGAATTCAAGGAACTCGATCTCGTGCTGTTTGAGCGTTGCGATCACGGTGTCATAATCATCTCCCTGGAAAGCGAAATGATCAAGGGAGCTTGACTGGCTGCCGCTCTTTTCATCCCCGGTGCCGACCAGGTGGACGAGGTCCTGATCTCCGCTGTACAGCCAATAGCCGGGGAACCCGAAATCCGGGCGATACCCCACTTTCAGACCAAGAACATTCAAAAAGAAATCCTTGGTCTCTTCCAGCTTGGTTGTGGTGATATTGATGTGATCTAATTTCGAGACGACCATCTTTGGATATGCCCTCAGACCGGGTCCCAGCTAAACACGGATACGGTGGCACCGAGATCTTGCATACTGGCCTCCATGGCCGGCAAGCATTGCTCGGCCACGGTTTCCGGGGTCCATCCCTCTAGCCGTCCCAAGGCGCGTACGGGCCGCGGTTGGCTCATCAAGAAAATCTCGTTGCCTCGCACGGCAAATATCTGTCCACTTGTGTTTTTCGCTCCTTCTGCACACAGACCGACACAGAACGTGGCAACCTGATCCGCACGCATATGATCGCGCATCCGTTCAACGCGTTTTTGAGAGGCTTCATCCTTTACCGGGATGGTGGCGATCATCCGTGTCCAAGCAAACGGAGCGATGACGTTCGAGCGCACGTTTTTGTTAGCGCCTTCCATTGCCAGGATGCGCGAGAGCCCGGCAATCCCCATTTTTGCCGCTGCGTAGTTGGCTTGCCCCACATTCCCAATCAGGCCGGACGTCGACGTGAACAGAACAAAGTTCCCTTCTTCTTGGTCGCGGAAATGTTGAATCGCGGCTTTGGCCATATTGTAGGAGCCGTTCAGGTGCACATCGATCACCTGGTCCCAATCGGCATCGTCCATTTTGTGAAACATCTTGTCGCGCAGAATTCCGGCGGGGTTGACGACGGAATGCAAGCCGCCGAACTCATCGAGCGCCTGCTCAACCATACGCTTGGCGCCGGCGCGGTCGGCCACACTTTCGGAGTTTGCAACTGCTTCGCCTCCGGCGGCTTTGATCATGTTGACCACTTCTTGCGCTGGTCCGGCTGAGCCTTCGTCGCCTCCTGAAACGCCTCCGCCTAGATCGTTGACAACGACTTTCGCCCCTTCTTTGGCGGCAATGAGGGCTGTTTCCTTGCCAATCCCGTTCGCGCCGCCGGTTACGAGTACGACTTTTCCATCGAGTACGCCCATGTTCTTCTCCAGTTCAATTCTTTCGTTTGGGGCAACCTATCCGGAGCTGTTGCGCGAGTCGAGAGGGTCCCATCCGACCCGGAGATTGACCTTTTGAAGAAACCTCATTATGAAGCGCCTGGCTTGAACACCGACGAGTGCAATGAATCTGATCCGAGAACGACGACGACGTAGCTGGGAGCGTTTGGAAACAAACGCCCTTTATTGCTGCGCCTAAGGGAATCCGGACCACTTCCTTCTTTCCGCGAACGGCGCCATTTTCCCATTGAACCACGGGCGCCGCGCCATGACCGATGACCTAAACTCTCTCCACATTGAACAAGAGCAACCTTTTCACGCCGAAGACATTGAGCGCTTGCTCGATGCGTGTTTTGGCCCAGGCCGATTTGCGCGTTCGGCGGAGCGGCTTCGTGAGGGGAACACAAAGGTAGATGGCTTGTGTCATGTTGCGTTTCTTGACGGAAATATCTGTGGTGCGGTTCGCTTTTGGCCCATTTGCGTTGGGCGCCGCGCAGGTCTCTTGCTCGGACCACTGGCGGTCCGCTCCGATTTGAGGGATCGCGGGATAGGGCTTGCACTGATGAAAAGAAGTTTAGACATGGCAAAGCAGCTCGGGCACCCTTTTGTCGTACTCGTTGGAGATCTGCCATACTACGAGCGAGCCGGATTTAAGCGGATCGCCTCAAGTGAACTGGCTTTTCCCGGGCCGGTTGACCCAGCACGCGTCCTTGTCAACGAACTTGTTCCCGGCGCGTTTCGCGGAGTCCAGGGCGCAGTTACTGTCCCTCCCGGTACCAACCCCACAGGAGCGAGCCAAGGAGGAGAAACAAAGCAAGAGGTATACTGATCAGAGGAATCTCTCTCAGCGATCGAACAACGAATTGATTATTCTTCTTGAGGCCTATCCAGTCTCGGCCCACCAAGTCGCGGCGCGCGTTCAATAGGCGGATGCCAGGTAGAGTGGGGGCGATCTCTGACCCGTCGCGCAGCCAAAAGACGCCGCCGCCGGTCTCTTTAGAGATCGGTTCCAGAATCTCCTGGGTCGCGCGGACGTCGGCATACTCCAACGGGTTGAGGGCGCCTCTCGCGACGACAGCCGAATGCTCTCCATCCGTTAGTCGATACAGGCCCAAAGCCTTACCGTCTGCTTGTCCCTGCCAAATTCCGGGCTCGATATTGATCAGGTCGACGGTTTCTTCGCTTCCATCGGGCTGCTCGACGGTCACGGGCTCAACTGTGTCTTGCATTGTCCGCCGTGTGATCGTTATGTTCTCCCCCTCGACCGCGCCCTTTAAGACTTCTTCCTCCAAGTCAGGCTCTTTCATCAGCCAATGGGCGACTCTTCTGAGAAGCTCGGCTTGCGGTCCACCCCCTTCGTAACCTCGCGCCCAAAGCCAGGCGTGATCCGACATCAATTGGGCAACGCGCCCTTCGCCAAAGCGATCCAGAACCAGGAGCGGTTTGTTCTCCGTACCCGACATCAGAACATTTCCACTGACCTTGTCACTATCAATAAGGCGGAACCATCTTCCCCAAGACAAACTCTCTTCGTTGAGATCTTGTTCACTCCAGTTTGCGTCGAGTTCAACGGTCACCGGATGGCGGCGGCCAAGGTCTGTTATTTGAGGCTGAAACGCCGAGGTGAGAACATCGCCGGTGGGCTGGGCGGGCAGCACGGCAGCGAGGGGAGAGCGGTACAAACTGAACGGTGTTGCGAAGGCAGGTCCTGCCGCTGTCAAAATCGCGCCGCCGTTCTCAACAAACCGTGCAATGTTATCGAGATAGATAAGCGGGAGGACACCGCGTCTGCGGTAGCGATCGAAGATGATCAAGTCAAACTCATAGAGCTTGACCGAGAACAACTCGCGCGTGGGAAATGCGATGAGCGACAACTCGCCGATCGGTGTCCCGTCTTGCTTTTCTGGTGGCCGCAGAATGGTAAAGTGCACGAGATCGACACTGGGATCAGATTTGAGCAAATTACGCCAAACGCGTTCGCCGGCATGCGGCTCACCGGACACCAATAACACCCGAAGCCTGTCGCGAATTCCATTGGTCAGGACCACGGCGCGGTTATTGGTAAGCGTGAGTTCTCCTTCGAGGGGATCCACTTCCACCTCGATCACATTTTCGCCGCCGTGGGTGAGGTCGAGGGACAAGGTCGTGTCTTGCCCAACAAAAATCCGCCTCGCGAACTTTTGCTCCCCGTCGATGGCGATCCGCAAACTAGCAAATTGTGCTGTAGCGGATGGGAGGCCGTACTCGTCGACTCTCACGGTTAGGTCAAATTGTTCGCCAACAATTCCAAACTTGGGAGCGTTCACTATTGTCAGCTTGCGATCAATTCCGGTCGGCGATCCGGTGATTAGACCATGAACTGGGGCGGTGTAGTCTAATTGCGGGATCGTCGGGGCATCGTGAATCTGACCATCGGTGAGTAGAATGATGCCGGCCAGCCGCGCCCGGGACACATCGTTTAGGGCCTGATCCACACTGGCAAACACGCGGGTTCCGTACGCATTTGCCCTCGGGGAGGCGTCGACAATGCGCGTTTCCACGCGGGGGAAGGCGTCCAGCTTGTCTTTCAACGTGTCGAGGGCCAACTGGGTTGTCTGTGTGCGGCCTTCTAGGTTTTGGCTTTCAGATCGATCGACTACCACGACCGCCACATCGGTCAAAGGGTCGCGTTCTTGTTCGACGAGCGAGGGCTTGGCGAGCAGCAAGAAAAGAACGGTGAAGGCAATTCCTCGCCAAAGCGTTCCGCCCAGCTTGCGCCAGGCACAGGCGCTCAAGACGATCACTACGGCCAAAGCGCCCAGTGCCAGAACGGTCCAGGATAGGTAGGGATCGAATTCGAGCGACCAAGACATCACTGACCCAGCCTCTCCAAAAGGGCAGGCACATGCACCTGGTCTGCCTTGTAATTGCCGGTGAGAGAGTAAATCACCAAGTTGACACCAAAGCGCCGGGCCCACTCGCGCTGGCGGTCCCCGCCGGGAACAACAGCGGCAAGGGGGCGGCCCATGTCATCCTCGGCCCAAGCGGCGGCGTAATCGTTGCTGCCGATAATGACTGCGGAAACGCCGTCGTTAATCGCGCCGGTTCCTGACGAACCAGCATTGGTTGCTTCAACCCAAAGCCTGCCGCCCGACCACCGTCCCGGAAAGTCTTGGAGCAGATAAAAGGCTTTGGTCAAAACGTGATCTTCGGAGACTGGTTCCAGGGGCGGGACGTCCAAACTCGCCAACAGCCCTTTCAGGTTTTCGTTGCCTGCTCGGCCGCGCGAAAGCATTTGCAGGTTGGTCTGATGATCCTGAGTGTCGAACAAGATGGTTCCGCCATTTTTCAGATAGTGATCGACCTTGAGCGAGACATCCGCGGGCAGGGAAGATTGCGGACTGACAACGGGCCAATAGATGAGAGGAAAGAACGCCAGTTCGTGCTGGTTGATGTCAATTCCGATCGGCTCTCCCAATTCGACCGCGGTACGGTCTCTTAGAGTTCGGCTGAGACCAACAAGACCTGCATAGCTCATGTCATCGACACTTGCCGTTCCCGTTTGGACATATGCAAGGGCCGTCTCAAGGGTTGCGCGCCGGGCGAATTCGTCTGCGGACGAAGTCTCTTGCGCCCAGGCCTCTTGGGAAAGTACCGCGCCTGCTAACAGAACCACAGTGCCAATAGCGGCTCCGGCACTTCTGAAGCTGGGGATCTGCGAGAACAAGCCAGCGAATGCGAGGGCGATAAGGGTATCAGCGAACAGCAAACATATGGCGCAAAGAAACAATAATGGACCGAGCAATCGGTCTGACGGAGTTTGGTATCCTTGCGTGGTTGCAGCGGAAGGAAGGTCTTCAATCGTTCGCAGCACCAGGTTGTTGTCAACCGTGTTGATTGCCAAGCGGGACTGGCTGTCACCGTAAAAGCCCGGCGGACAGTTTGGCCCTGGACAATCGGAGCTCAGGTTCTTGGCGGAAACGGAGGTTGTGGTGACCGGCGGTGGCCCCAGTTCTCCGTAGGCATCCAAGGTCACGATAGGTTTCATTGCCGCTTGCGTGTCACCCAGAGACTCCATCTGGGTCGACGTGTTGGCGTCCTGTCCAATCGTCACCGCTGAAGTGACGAGGCGACTTAACATCTCTACAAATAGACCGGAGAGCGGAAGAGTCGACCAATCGGGGTTAGCTGTGATGTGAAACAACGCAATGAGGCCGTCGCCCCGACTGTCACCGGTTACCAATGGCGTTCCGTCTGTGAGCTGGGCCCATGTTTTGTTCGGTAATTCGACGCTTGGTTCGGCCAAAACTTGGCGTGAGACGGTCACGTCGTCCGTCGCTGTCAGGCCAGCAAAAGGACCATTCTGCGGAAAATCGCTGAGCTGTTGCGGCTTGGACCAGGATAGGGATCCGTCGAGTGTCCGATTCCCTTGGCGTAACTGAACCGGGATGAGGTCGTCGCTCTGGGTTGCCAGTCGGGGCCCGGCGAAGCGGATCAGCGTTCCTCCCGACTGGACCCAGTCATCCAGCTCGGACTTGACCTCGTCCACAAACCGTCCGACGTCGGAGACGATAATGACGGAAAGATCTTTGGTCTCAAGAAGATCCGCCATGGGGGACTTCACGATATCGGCGAACGGGCTAAGGGCGCGTTCGATATAGTAGATGTCCGACAGGAGGGGCTGAACTTCGTTCGTGACGCCTCCGACCGCCACACCGACTCGTTTTCGCCGCCAGCGATCGTCCACGAGCGTGACCGCGCCGGCTGAAGAGGACTTTTCCAGACGAACTTGATGGATCTGCGATCTCAGCTCGTGGGGCAGTTTGAAGGTTACAACTTTCTTCTCTTTACCCGTCTCAAGCGTGTAGGCTTCGCGTGCCAACACCTGTCCATTCTCGCCGATGATCCTAACTGTCCCTGTTTGTTCGTTTACGGAGTGGCCACGTAAGACTTCGATCTCGAGGCCTGACTGCCCAGACTGCGCTGGCCGAATGGCAAGCGCGGTTTCTTGATTGGTGGGGGTTATGACGTGAATGCCCCCCAAAGCCTCAATCGCTGCAAAGAAAGTCTCATCTCCCTCATACGATAATCCGTCAGTGAGCCAATAAACGCTGGCATCTTCCGATCGGCTGTCAAGCCGCGATCTTATTTCGTCCAAGATTGGCGCAACATGACCACGCTCAGGCAGCCACGGCACAGGTTCCACGGATCCGACTTGCTCTCGTGCTTGTCTTGCCGGGATCGGATTGGTGTCGATCTTGCCGACAGTCCCCGATTTTGTTGTGGTCAGAAAAATCACCTGCTTCTGCTGGCGCGCCGCCTGATCTGTGAGAGTTTTTAGAGTGCGCATTCTGTCTTGCCAGGCATGGGCGCTCGGCCAGCCATTATCGACAACGATCACAAAGACAGAGGCATCATCTGTGGCTTGGGCTTGGTTCCACCGGGGATCTGCCAAAGCGATGATGACCAAAGCCGCAATAATGGTCCGCAAGAGCAAGAGCCACCACGGCGTGTGAAACGGGGTTTGCTCGTCTTGCTTGATCGGATACAGCAACCGAATGCCGGGAAACGCAAGTCTTTTTGGCGCAGGCGGCAGATTCCTGAGCAAGAGCCAAATGACGGGCAGGCCTGCAAGAAGCAGTAAGACCCACGGACTGGCGAAACTCAAGGCACCTATTGTCATAGTAGGGACGACCCACGCTTTGCGGTGTGTTCGGATTTCGCCGACATTGACTGATATAAGGCGAGAAGAGCCAAATTGGGTGAGCGATCTGTGCGATGAACATGGAATCGCCAGCCAACTTTTTGGCAGAGCGCCGAAAGGGAGCTTTGCAGTACGCTCAGACGCTCTTGATAGTCTGATTTGATCGACTGAGCCCGCTCGGCCAAGTAGGTGTCATCGGCTTCCGGGTTGCGAAAGAGTGTGCGGCCGTCAAAGGGAAACTCTTCCTCCGCCGGATCCAAAACTTGGAGCAGCGTGCCGTGCACATGTTGATCGGCGTAGTAGATAATTGTTTCTTCCAGGAGTGAAAACTCGTCAAAGAAATCGCTGATCAGCACGAGATCGCTTCGCTGCGCAACCTCCCGGATCGGGACGGCGGTTTCGAAGGCCTCGTCTTCCGGCATCAGGTCTTCGGCGAGACGTTCTAGATGTCGTTCATGTGTTGCGATTTGAGAGCTCCTGGAAGACAGGAGTTGAACGCGCTCGCTGGCGCGCAGAACGAGCGAGCAAAGTGCCAGAGAAATGAGCAAACCACGGTCGATTTTAAAGGGCAGTGCTTTGGACGAGCGGTACTTCATGGAAGGAGATCGATCGAACCAAAGCAACATCGTCTGGGCGGCTTCCCACTCGTTTTCCCTCACAAATAGGCGGTCCGACTTTCCAGATTGGCGCCAGTCTATGCGAGAGGCGGGATCTTCTTGGCGATAGGGTCGGTACTCCCAAAAGGTCTCGCCCACACCGATGCGCCGGCGGCCATGGACGCCTTGGGCAACGGTCCGTGCCACACGGTCGGCTTCGATCAGCAAGGCTGGAAGCCGGTCAGATAAGGCTCGGCTTCTGGTTATGTGTTCGGCTCGGGAAGCAGATGAAGAAATCATTGGGCCGCGAGAGCGCTTTCCTATTCGTTAGTGTGCGAATTGACTGAGTCGTTCGATGACGTCGTCCACCGTGACGCCTTCGGCCCGCGCTGAATATTTGAGGGCCATCCGGTGGCGCAGCACCGGTTTCGCCACAGCGAGAACATCATCGATTGTGGGAGCCAGACGACCGTCTAAGAGCGCCGTTGCGCGGGAACAGAGCATGAAGGCTTGGCTTGCGCGGGGGCCGGGGCCCCAGGCGATCTGCTCCTGCGTCAGCTCAAGGGCCTCGTGTGTGGGCCGTGCCTGCCGCACGATGTTGAGTATGACGTCAACGATCTTTTCGCCCACAGGCATGCGTCGCAAAAGGGACTGAATATCCTTTAAGTCGGCCGTGGTTAGGATTTCAGCGACTTCAGGATTGGACGTTCCTGTCGTGGCCAGCATCATTTTGCGTTCCGCCTCCGCATCCGGGTAGTCCACGTTGATCTGCATCAGAAATCTATCCAGCTGAGCTTCCGGTAGCGGGTAGGTTCCTTCCTGCTCAAGCGGATTTTGCGTCGCGAGCACGTGAAACGGTTCGGGGAGATCGTTGCGGTTGCCGGCAATCGTTACATGGTGTTCTTGCATGGCCTGCAGCAAAGCGGACTGCGTGCGCGGGCTCGCCCGGTTGATTTCGTCGGCAAGCAGAAGTTGGCAAAAGACGGGCCCTTTGATGAAACGGAAAGACCGTGCTCCGCTGGCTGACTCTTCGAGGACTTCCGAGCCCACAATATCGGATGGCATTAAGTCGGGAGTGAATTGAATTCGTTTTGCGTCCAACCCGAACACCTTACCGATCGTATCCACCAACAGCGTTTTCGCGAGCCCGGGAACTCCGACGAGGAGTCCGTGCCCTCCCGCCAATAGTGTTACGAGTGTTTGATCAATCACCTCTTGTTGTCCGAAGACAACTTTGCCGATTGCCTGTTGGGCCGATTGGAGCTGTTCGGCAGCCTTTTCCAGCTCATGGATGGGCGCCTCGCGAAGTTCTTCCTGCATGAATTATCTATACCGATTGCACGTGGGTTGGGGAATGAGAGAATATTACCTATGTTGACGCTAAGAAGTTCCAATAGGATTAAGGCAAGGGTAAGGGGATGACATCAAAATCCCTTGAATAGAGCCAAATATTCATTCCTTGCTTGGATAACAGGCATATGTAAGAGAGGCGCCTGAATGGCGGAAGACGAGCTCAACACCCAAGCTCACAAAAAACTGAACGGAGGCGTGTCTGGCACCACTGTTGTGAAGGGGCTTGACGAGGCGGCTGCCGACCGCGGCGCACGGTCCTCCGGGCTGCCTCCGGTCCATTTGTGGAACCCGCCCTATCGGGGGCCCATTCCCATGGAAATTAGGCGTGATGGTACGTGGTACTATATGGGAACGCCGATCCGTCGCAAGCCGATGGTGCGTCTCTTTTCGAGTGTGTTGCGCCGGGACGGCGATGCGTATTTTCTGGTCACACCGGTCGAGAAGGTGGGGATCAACGTTGAAGACGTCCCGTTTGTCGTCGTGGAAATGCGCGTGGAACAAGAAGGGCACGTTCAGATCTTGAGTTTCCGTACCCAAGTCGGAGATTGGGTCGTCGCAGATGGCGAGCATCCGCTCAGGATGGAGTTCGGCGATGAAACCGGCGAGCCCGCGCCCTACATCCACGTGCGTTCCAGGCTTGACGGCCGGATCAATCGGGCCGTGTATTATGATCTCGTCGAGCTGGGAGAAGATGCTCTTGTGGATGGCGAGCGCCAATTCGGCGTGTGGAGTTCGGGCGTATTCTTTCCGTTCGCTCCTTCCGACCAGGTTCACGCCTGACGAGAAAAGGGCCGAAACGGAATGCAAATCAGTTCAAAGACCAAGTCATCAAATGCACCATTGCGTCAGGCTCTAAAGGATTCCTTGGCGCAGAACCTGGCGGAGATCGACGACCGCTTGGGAGACTTCGCTCTGAACCCCCAGTGGCGACAGGAACGTGAAACGCAGGCCGCAGACGGAGGTCTGAGAGATGCGGGTGTGCTGGTTCCGCTCATCGAACGGTCCAACGGCGTGAGCGTTCTTCTTACTCAGCGTACCGAGCACCTCTCGAAGCACGCGGGGCAAATTGCATTTCCGGGTGGCCGCGTCGATGAGACTGATGGTGGTCCTGTTGGCGCAGCGCTCCGGGAGACTCACGAAGAAGTCGGTATTGAACCCCATCAAGTTGACGTTCATGGGTTTTTGGATACGTACGAGACGGGAACCGGGTTTCGCATTCACCCGATCGTAGGATTTGTTGATCCGGATTTCCAACTTCTCATCAATGAGCACGAAGTCGCGGAAGCGTTCGAAGTTCCGTTCGATTTTCTTATGGATCCAGATAACCATCAACGTCACTCAGCGGTCTGGCGAGGAAAGAACCGGCAGTACTACGCTATTCCCTACGGAAATTACTATATTTGGGGCGCGACCGCTGGTATTTTGGTGGCGATGTATGCGCGGGTGTTTGGAACAGACTGATGCAAGGAGGCATTTAATCTCTTGACCGAGGACATGGCGTGGATTGCAGGCGGCTGCCATTGCGGTGCGGTTGCATTTGAGGTCCAAGTGCCCGCGAAGGTGACCGCCCAAAGATGTAATTGCTCCATTTGTTCGGCGACGGGTTTTGTGCATTTGATTGTTCCTCGTTCCAGGTTTCGCTTAAAGACTTCCGAAGACAATCTGACCACATACACGTTCAATTCACACGTTGCTCGGCATTTGTTTTGCAAAGTCTGTGGTGTAAAGAGCTTTTATGTTCCAAGGTCGAATCCTGATGGATACAGCATTAACATAAACTGCTTGGATCAATCTAAATTCAAGAACATCGAGATTGAAGACTTCGACGGACAGAATTGGGAAGAGAATGCCGAGCGCCTCGCTCATCTAAGTAAGGAAAAGTGAGACATTGTGATATGATCGACCATGTTTCCATCGGTGTTCAAAATCTGAAGGAGGCATCTCGATTCTATGAGATGCTTTTGAGCGAAATCGGCTTCAACCGGCTGATCGACAAAGAGGGCACGGTCGGTTTTGGAAAGAAGTACGCCGAATTTTGGCTCAATGAGCGGCCGAACATGTCCGGCGAGCCAGAAGATCGCGGCTTACATATTTGTTTTCGTACGCGAAGCAAAGAGCTTGTTGACGGGTTTCATCGCAAAGCCCTTGAACTGGGGGCCACGGACTCCGGTGCGCCGGGACTGCGTGAGATCTATTCTGAAAACTACTATGCGGCCTTTGTTCGGGACCCGGACGGTAACGTTGTCGAAGTCGTTACCTTCTTAACTTAGTGCCAAACGGCGAGCAGAATAAGGAAGGATGAAGTTTTGTGCGTATACTGTTCTTGCACCTGCTTCTGATCTTAGTACCCTTTGTTATCTATTGGACCTATATCTCGTTCATTGTCCGCAAAAAATCTGAAACGGGCGGGAAATGGGATGATGCACCGTTCACGCTGCTTTTTGCGGCGGGTCTTGTTCTGGCAATTACCAGTCTGATTTCATTCGGCTTAAATGACGGTGTGGATCCAACGGCGGTTTACGAGCCGTCGAGAATCGAAGACGGCGAATTCAAGCCCGGTGAGTTTCGCGAAGATGAGCCGTCGTCTGAGGACAAATAGTTCAAGACGATTTGTGCGCGGCGTTCGACCGACTCAAAGGGAAGGTCGATGATGACGTAACCCAAGCTGCTGTAATGGTGGGCCATGCGTGCGCCGAACTTTGCCGCATCCTCAAACGGCATCTTTCGCTCTTCGTCTGCGCGATAGATAGCGGCCCATGGGGGCGCATAAAACACAGTCGGTTCATACCGGTAGAGTTGACAGGCTGTGCCAATGGCGGGTTTGGTTGTGCCAAAAAGTTCGGCATAAGCCAGACAATCGGGTATGCCGCGATCAAAGACGACGGTCTTGTTGGACAGATGGGTGCGGTCAAAGTCTTCCAGCGCACACGACAGCATCAATTCCAAGAAAAGAGCGGGATCTTTGTCGAAGACGCCACTGCCGCCAATAGCCCGCTGCTGGCGAATAATGCGGCGGGCGAACTCCGGAACGCATGTGATGCCGCGCCTTTGCAACTCCTGGATAAGAGTCGTTTTTCCGCTGCCCGGAGGACCTGTGAGAACTATTCGATTTGGCATTTTTGTATTCTCCTTCTGTCATAGTGACTTCTAATTGGATCGGGGTTACATGTGCGTCAGAAAGGCGTTCTTTGAAGATGACTGACCGGGATACAAGCACCGACAAAAAGATCAGCGCCGCTTGGCTCACGAGCCCCGCGGTGCAAAAGCTTGTTCATGTGCTTCATACGGAAGACCGGGCGCAAGTCCGGTTTGTTGGGGGGTGTGTACGGAATGCCGTCTTAAAAGAACCTGTGGCTGATGTGGATCTGGCCACCCCCCTTCAGCCGGATATCGTTGCAAAACGTCTCGAAGAGGCGGGGATCCGCGTCATTCCGACGGGCATTGAACACGGAACGGTAACCGCGCTGGTCGATGGGGAGACATTCGAAATAACCACACTGCGGTCCGACGTGTCAACGGATGGACGGCGTGCGACTGTCGCGTTCACTCAAGATTGGGCTGAAGATGCTCAGCGGCGAGATTTCACAATGAATGCCATGTATGCCGATCCCGACGGAGCTCTTTTTGACCCTGTTGGGGGGTATGCGGATGCACTAGCACGCAGATTACGCTTTATTGGGGATCCGGTTCAGCGGATCCAAGAGGACTATTTGCGCATCCTTCGTTTCTTTCGGTTTTATGCCACCTACAGCGAAGGTGAGCCGGACGCGGATGGATTGGCCGCCTGTGCGTCCGAGGTGAGCGGCCTTCGTCAATTGTCGGGCGAGCGCGTTCAGGGCGAGCTTCTCAAGTTGCTTGCGACAGACAGGGCCGTTCCTACGCTAAGATACATGGCCGCAGCCGGCGTGCTTGCAGAGGTGTTGCCGGAAGCGCGGGAGTTCGATTTGTTGGCGAAACTCATTGAGCTCGAATCCACGCAATTGTTTACGAGCGATGACGTGTTGCGGTTATGCGCTCTATTGGGCCCCGACACCGATGTCATCAAAGAAGTTGCCGGACGCTTGCGTCTCTCCAACGCTGTCAAAGAACGCATGCTTCGTATCGGTGCTGATAAGTCGAAGATTGCTTGTTACCTCTCAATGAGAGAAGTGCGCCGATTGCTGTACCGATTGGGTAAAGATCTGTTCAAGGATCGTGTCATGTTGGAATGGTCGTCGGATTCCAAAGCCTCGAACGGGGTGCAATGGCGCGCGTTGTTGGCCATGGCCGATACTTGGGAAAAGCCGCGGTTTCCTCTGACCGGAGAGCAAGTCAAAGCGGCCGGTGTGCCAGAAGGACCTGAGATTGGCCGCGTTATGGCCGAAGTGGAAGAATGGTGGATCGACAGCGATTTCATCGAAGATGAGTTCTCGATCATTGAGCGGTTGAAAGCGATCGTTCAAGCGACTGTTCTATAAGGCTATTCTTTCTTCATGTTTGGCTTCCAGTCGGGCCAGATGGGCTGAATCGCGACGTCTTTCTCTCCGCAGTTTTGGCATCGGAACCGGTTTTTGAGGGTGATGAAAATGTCGTCGTCAGCGACACCGAGCTCATCAAATGAAAACGTGGCTTGGTGTCGGCAGTCAAAATTGTGGCACCACACGGTCATATGTGTGACGCCGTGGCGGCGCAGATGTTCGACAGTCGGCGGATCTTTATCCATCTCACTCTGTCATTGCTCGAACATCGCCGTCAGCTGTTCTTGGTAAAGAGCTCAAGGGTCCGTTTGAGGGCCAGCTCCGCCGACGGCTTGTGATAGTCGGACCGTCGGTTGGAGTTGAAGCCGTGACCGGCGTCGTACACATAAACAGGCACATCCGGATGGGCCGCTTTCACCTTCTCCACGTCCGACATGGGAATGGTTTCATCTTTCTCACCGAAATGGAGAATGGTGGGGCACTGAGGCGTTTCTTCCACAAAATCGACGACCAACCTGCCATAGTAGCCTGAGGCAGCTGCTAAATCCGTGCAACGGCACGCGGCCACCCAGCTGACCGATCCTCCATAGCAATAGCCTGTGATGAAGGCGGGCCCCGTCAGTGTAAGCTGGTTAATGCAGGTTTGAACATCCGCGACGACGTGGTCCCAAGATGTCGCGCCCGCTAGCTTTCGACCTGTTTCGATGCCGTCGGCCGTGTATCCTCCTTGAAAGTTCTTATGCAGGCGGTCGAAGAGTTGGGGGGCGAGAACCTGGAATCCGCGGTCCGCGTATTCGTCACAGAGCTCTCGAATATGGTCCGTTACGCCAAAGATTTCCTGGACGAGAACGAGGCCTCCTTTTCTCGTTCCAGTGGGCTGCACATGGTAACAGCCAAACTTCTCGCCGTCGGCGCTTTCAAGTTGAATGGTGGACCCCTTCAATCGCATACATCTTTCCTCGCTTGGATTATTTGCCGGCTGCGCCGCGACGCCTCGCCCCTTTGAGAAGCGGTGAAACAAACAGGCTCGTAAATAAGGCGCTTACAAAGATCTTAAACACTGCCAGCACCGTTGAGAAGTACATATCGCGGTCGCTGTGCAAGATATCGGTCAGACTGCACCGGTAGGTCTCCATCAAATCAAACAAGATGGCGCGCATGGCGTGATCGTAGAGATAGACCGTGTACAGAAACTGGAAGTCGCGCTCTTGTTCCATCTCCAATAGATTGCCGCTCTGAATTTGGGCATTGCAAAACGTTTGTTGGGGGTCCAGCGAAAGCCGGTCTTCACTGGCCTGGAGTGTCACCCCCAAGAATTCCTCCGACAGCGGCGCCACCACGGTGTCAAATGCGAAGGGCTCAAATGTCGCCACAAAATGGGGTAGGGCCAAGAACATAAGAGCGGCGGCAAGGAAGCTGAACGCGGATGAATTCCCGCTGCCGCGCAAGTAATCGATGATGTAGGTCAGCGAGACAAGGGGAACATAAAGAATGATCAAGCCGAGGGTGGACAAAACGACAATGCCAGCCGGTACTTGTATCCACAAACTGGCTTGATCGAGGTCGATCCCCAAAAGGGCGAAAATGAAAGCCCCAACCAGGGTTAGAAGTGACAGGCCAGCGATGGCCAGCGGTACGAGCGCGCGAATGCAACGGCCGAGGGTTGTAAAGACCTTTTGGTTGAGTTTGGCAATCGACTGGCGATCGAACGGAAACCGGCACAGCGCCAGAAACAATCTCGGCAAGTATGTCAAAGAGATGAGGACAAGCAGCATCGCCACGGAAAAGCCGATCTCGCCTGCCTGATAGATGACATCAAGTACCATCGGAGCCCCCTCCAGATTGAGGGCTCCAGTATACGCGTGCGAAAGAATTACTCACCTGAAAAATCGAACGGCTGCCGCGAGACTTTGTGAAATCCCATTCACGAAAGGACTGAATGCATTGCTGTGTGTTTCGAAGGCGGAATTCAGCGCCGCAGAACTAGGTGGCGAAGCGAAAATGCATGACATCGCCGTCTTGAACGACATACTCTTTGCCTTCAAGCCGCAGCTTGCCTGCATCTTTTGCGCCGGCTTCGCCATTGCACGCGAAATAGTCATCGATCGAAATGGTTTCTGCTCGGATAAATCCGTGTTCAAAGTCTGTGTGAATCACGCCCGCGGCTTGAGGGGCCTTTGTGCCTTGCGTGACGGTCCAGGCCCGGGCCTCTTTCGGGCCGGCCGTGAAATACGTAATGAGGCCCAAAAGATCATAGCCGGCCCGGATGAGGCGGTTGAGGCCGGGTTCGTCCAGACCAATATCTCGTAGATATTCCAGACGTTCGTCGTCTTCGAGCTGAGAAAGCTCTGCCTCTATTTTGGCGGAGATAACCACGCTCACGGCACCCTCGCTTTCCGCCCTTTTTTGCACGACTTGCGAAAATGTATTGCCGGAAGCAGCGCTCCCTTCGTCGACATTGCAGACATAGAGCACCGGCTTAGATGTGAGCAAGTTCAGTGAGCGGAACGCACTTTGGTCCTCGACGGAGACGTCCGCCAAGCGCGCGGGCTTGCCCTCGCGCAGGAGACCAAGGCATTGTTCGATCAGCTCGATGAGCTTTTTTGCTTCTTTGTCGTTCCCCTTGGCTTTCTTTTCCAGGGCGGGTAAACGGTTTTCCAAGCTCTCCAAATCTGCCAGCATGAGCTCGGTTTCTACCGTATCGGCATCGGCAGCAGGATCAATCCGTCCGTCGACATGGGTGATGTCGTCATCCTCAAAGCACCTCAATACGTAGGCGATGGCATCAACCTCTCGAATATGAGCGAGGAACTGATTGCCCAGCCCTTCGCCTTTGGAAGCACCGCTCACGAGGCCGGCAATGTCAACGAAATTAATACGTGTAGGGATGACCTCGGCGGACTTCGCTATTTCGGCAATTCGGGGCAGACGTTCGTCCGGTACGGCGACATCGCCAACATTGGGCTCGATTGTACAGAACGGATAGTTTTCAGCTTGAGCCGCTGCTGTTTGCGTGAGCGCATTAAAGAGGGTGGATTTGCCCACATTGGGCAAGCCGACGATGCCGCATTTAAACCCCATAACGAGTTACTTCCCTATCTTTAAGTGTTTGTCCGAAGGCGTTCTTAGCCGGACAGATGTACTTTGTTCATAAAGCCGTTGAGATCGTGGTCGAGAAGATAGGGTGTGCACTTGGCGATGGCGGTCACGAGAGGGTCCACCCATTCGGTCTCTGCCTTTGAGAAATCGTTCAGAACGTATTTTGAAACCAGGTTTTTGTCGCCGGGATGCCCGACACCGATCCGAACCCTATGAAAGTCCGGGCCCAGATGAGCGCTAATAGATCTAATGCCGTTATTGCCGGCATGACCGCCGCCCGACTTTGCGCGCACCTTTCCGGGAACGAGATCCACCTCATCGTGAAAGACCACAACATTGGCTATGGGCAGTTTGTAGAACCGCTGCGCTTCGCCAACGGATCGTCCGCTTTCGTTGTAGAAGGTTTGCGGCTTCATGGCGATGACGCGGACCCGTTCGCCATTCTGCTCTATGAAACCTTCGCTGGTCGCCCCTTGAAACTTCGATTTGAAGGGCGGGAGACCGAATTCCTTCACGAGAGCATCAATGACTTGGAAGCCGATATTGTGCCGAGTATTCTCGTAGCGCGGTCCAGGATTGCCCAGGCCGACAAACAAAAACGTGGACATAGTTCATGGGCCAGGCTTCGCCGTTCGAGATCGAGGCAGGACTATTCCTCGCTTTCAGGCGACTCTTCTGGTGCCTCTGTTGCTTCCGTTTCCGCTTCTTCCTCTTCTGCTGCCTCGTCTTCGGCGGATTTCAATCCAGAAGGTGCGGCAATCGTTGCAACCGTAAAATCACGATCGCGGATCGTCAGTTCGACACCTTCCGGCAAACTGACCATAGAAATTTTGATGGCGTCGCCGATATCCAATCCTGCGACATCGAACTCAATCTCGTTCGGAATCGCGCTTGCCGGGCACAGAAGTTCGATCTCACGTCTGACGATATTTAGAACACCGCCGCGCTTGAGGCCGGGGGAGTCTTCTTCATTCACGAAATGCGCCGGCACTTCGACGGCAATTTTTGTTTTTTCGGTGACCCGTAAGAAGTCCACATGAAGGATCGTATCTTTTACCGGTTCCGTCTGCACCTCACGCGGGAGGACTTGTGTTTTCTTTCCGCCAATGTTCAATTCGATGACGTTAGAGAGCAGGGCTCCCCGGTTGTGGGCCTTCGTGACTTCAAGCGCATCCACATTTACATGTTCAGGTGGCTGATCTGCGCCAAAAACTACACCGGGGACTTTGCCAGCGCGGCGCGATGCTCTGGCACCTCCTGTGCCCAAATTGGAGCGGGGTTCCGCTTCCAAGATCATGTTTTCGCTCATGGCTTGACTACACCTGACGTTTGCTGAATGAGGGCGGCGGAGCACAAGAAAATTTGCTGGTGCAGCGCGCGTGTTTCAAAGAAGCGGCCTTTTACATCTATGTGTTGGAAAACGCAACGGAAGAAGGCCAAAGTTAACGGCAGGGGCTCCGGGGAGCCATTCGAGGCTTGTGAAACAGCTCTTACAAACCAATGATTTGGTTCTCATTTCCTACTTGGAAGCATTGCTGCGCGATGCGGGCATCGAAAGTATCGTTTTGGATGCTCACGCCAGTACCGTGGAGGGTCAGATATCTGCGATTCCTCGCCGAGTGATGGTGGCCGAGGAGGATTTTGACAGGGCAAATGAGATACTTCGAGGCTTTCGGCAGACCTTCGAAGGCGCGTAAGACCGTGCCCAAAAACACGAGAATGCGCTTTGCATTTGCGCCTCAATCACGGCGATGACGCCAACGGGCGTGATTGTACACAAAGTCTGGCATCCTGGAGCCGAGCTGTTAAAGTAAATGCCAATAGGTAAACAAAGCGTTGGGTCACAATGGGCCTGGATCCCGCGCATCCATGCGAGATCTTGGGAAAAACAAAGCAGGAGGGGTTCTGCAATGGAAAAGACGCGCAATTGGTTTTCTTCTCATATGGGATTGTTCAAACGAGGGTTTGCGGCTCTTGTGCTCGCGAGTTTTGGTGTTGTTGCTTCGGGCTGCACGACCAATCCGGCAACCGGGCGGAGCCAAATGATTTTGCTGCCCGAAGCCCAAGTGGCTTCGATGGGCGCACAGGCCTATCAACAGATCAAGACGCAGCAAAAGATATCCCGGGATCCGAAGTATACGCGGCCCGTGGTGGAAATCTCTCAGCGCATTGTGAACCTTCCTGATGTCAAAAGGTATTATGGCAACCGCCAATGGGAAGTGACTGTTTTTGAAGACGATACACCTAACGCGTTCGCGTTGCCCGGAGGCAAGATCGGTGTCCATACCGGTTTGTTCAAAGTGGCAAAAAACAGAAGCCAGTTGGCTGCTGTGATTGGTCATGAAGTGGCTCATGTCATTGGTCGCCACAGTGCGGAACGGGTTTCTCAGGGCATGCTTGCACAAGTGGGTGTGGGTGTTGCTGGTGCTGCCTACGGAGGCAATGTGGCAAATCTGCTCGCTCAGGCGGCAACGCTGGGTGTGATCCTGCCATTTTCGCGGAGCCAAGAGTCTGAAGCTGATGTTCTTGGATTGAAATATATGGCGCAAGCGGGATACGACCCCCGGCAGTCGGTCAATCTTTGGCAAAACTTCAAGGCATATGGCGGAAGCCGGCCGCCGGAGTTTCTGTCTACTCATCCGTCCCCGGACAATCGCATCGCGCGGCTACAGCAAAACATGCCGGCAGCGATGGAAGAGTATAATCGCAGTCCCTACCGAAGATAGGAAGTGGCTAAGCGTGCAAGAAAGGCGGCCTCCGAGCCGCCTTTTTTACGGGACCGTTAGGAGCGCAGCGATCGCCAGCGCAGCGCCGGCAATATAGGTACCGAGAGCTCCCAGAAAGCGCAGCGGGTTGGCCTTGTCCATGGCGCCGGTGAGCAAACCTGCGACGAGCACATAGCGGCTCGCTGTTGCCACGATCATCGTCCACACCACCCACAGCGGCGGTGTGGTCGTTCCCAGGTAGAGCATCAGAATGGCGAGCATTGGCGCGTACTCAGCCGTGTTGCCGTGGGCGCGAATGAGTTTGTTCACCAAAAGAGCAGGATCGTCGCTGCTTCCAATCAGGACCCGCGAGTTTGCACGCGCCAGGGACACGGCGAAGCCGAGAACGAAAAGCAACAGGCCCAATAGACCGATGCAGATGACGGCCGTGGCCATATTCGACGTCATGGAAAGGCCCCTCCCAAACTGCGGTTATCAGAGATCGGCGCATTCCGGGCCTGAAGCCATCAGGGCCCGGTCTTGTTAGTCTTCTGTTTCGTGACCCATTGCCGACTGCAAGTAGTTTTGTTCGCCGACTTTGTCGATCAATTCCAATTGTGTTTCAAGCCAGTCGATGTGTTCTTCTTCGGACTCCAATATCTCTTCAAACAGATCCCGGGTGACGAAATCCTGATTGTCGTGGCAGTATTTTGAGGCCTCCACATACAATGGATGCGCGTTCAACTCGGCTTTCAGGTCGCACTCCAGGCATTCCTTGACGTTCTCTCCGATCATCAGTCGATCGAGATCTTGGAGATTGGGCAGTCCCTCCAGAAACAAAATCCGATCGATGATGGTTTGCGCGTGCTTCATTTCGTCGATGGATTCCTCATACTCCTTTTTTCCAAGGGCTTTGAAACCCCAATTGTCAAACATCCGGGAGTGGAGAAAGTATTGATTGATGGTTGTCAGCTCTTGTTTAAGGGCTTTGTTCAAGTATTCGAGGACTTTGGGATCACCTTTCATGGGTGCGGAATCTCCTTAGGTTTGATGGTTAGGTATTGGTTGCGCAAAAGCCATAGTCCGCCAGCGGATATAACGACGCCGCCAAGCAGAGTGGCCTGGCCGGGGACGTCGCCGAAAATCAGGTAGCCATACAGGATGCCCCACAATAATGATGTATAGTCAGTGGGAGCGATCACCGCTGCCGGTGCGAAACGGAAAGCCGATGAGAGGGCCAGTCGCCCAAACGCAGCCAAGAGGCCGAGGGCGATGAGCCATACAAAGTCCATGCCCTCGGGAACGGTCCACGTGTGAAACCCGATGAGCAGAGAGATGCCGCCGCTGATGGCCATAAGATAAAACGTCGTGACAAGCGGGTTTTCCTCCGGTCCCAAACTGCGGAACACCAGGTTTGAACATGCATAAGCGATGGTTGCGGTGAAACCGAGCAATGATGCCCAGCCCAACGTCACGCCGCTTGGCTGAAATGTTATCAGCACGCCGACAAAGCCGATCGAGATCGCGATCCAGGTCGATCGGGAAACCGGTTCGCGAAGCAGAGGCCAAGACAGAACCGCGACAAAAAAGGGTGCCGTAAATGCGATCACATAAAGATCCACAATGGGCATCATCGAAAGGGCAAAGAAGAAGGAGAGCGCGGCAACCGTAGTAAGAAGGCCCGCTAAGATTTGCAGACGCGGCTTTCTTGTGCGGATTGCGCCGAGTTCTCCGCGAAAGCCTAAAATGGCGAGCATAACAGCGCAGGCGATGGCGCCGCGGACTGTTGTCAATTGGTATACGGATATGGATTCGCTCAAAAGTTTTATGAGCACATCGACCAAAGATAGCATCACGAATGCGAGCGTCGCCAGGCCAAGGCCCAAGAGGACATTATCTCTTGGAACAGCTGAAATGTTTGTTCCGGAAAATGAACTTTGAGTTGCCATTCAAGAATCGCCAAACGAAATCGTTTGGTCGATATAAAGGCAATAATCCCTTATTCAAACTCAATTGTTGAGCGAATGAGAGTGCATATTAGTTGAAGGAATGCCTAATTAAACTGTGTCGCTCGACTTGGAGCCTGGCGCAGATTGTTGACCGGACACTTGTGAGACACAGGCGGACAATTGGGGCAGGCACTTCCCACATTGAGGACGATACCCAAGTGAGCGTAGAGTCGTTTTCAGACAGCCGCTGCTGCCTTCAGCCGCCGATTTTACATCGCTTTCTCGAATAGACCTGCAAATGCAAACGTACATCTGTACTTCCTCACCTATGCACCAATGTATGTTATTGAGAATGACTGTCAATAACAAACTTTCGAATATGCTGCGACAGATTGCCCAGCAAACTCGCTCTGTTGCGGCAAAACAGCCGTCGCAAATTTCGCGCCAGAGTGGCACAGGCGTTCTAGACTTCCAGTAAAGCGCATTCTAGCGTGAAATGGGTATCCTATGGTTTGGGGTGACATATGTGGCGAATTCTCACTGCTTTGGCGGCTTCACTCGCCATCGTTTCTTATGCAAAGGCAGCCTTTGGCTTTGACTTGTCGGGTCAGCCGGCGTTTTGGTGCGGCGCGTATGAAACCGTTAGGAACATCGCACTCTTTTTCTTCCCGGCGGATGCGTTCTTCGACTTGGAAGACGCGCGATGGACTTGGCTGGGTCTGAACGAATCCAGTCAGTTTAAGGACGGAGTAGCTTTCCTCGCGATGATGGGCGGATCCTATCTTAAGCCCATCGGTGATGGGAAAGAAGGACGAGAACGCTTGTTTAGTCTGTTCAAGGACACAACGTTCTTAAGGGCTACGGCCACCTTCGTTGGCATCAGCGCTGTCTCGGCTATCGCCCTTATTGTTTGGGGAACCCAAGCACCCGTCCCGGCTACACCTTAGCGAAGACGTATTTGAGCCATCCGTAGAGTTCGTAGAGCGCATGGCGTGATTGTTCCAGGAACTTTACCGAGGGCACGATGGCGAGCGGATAGGTGCGCAAGTCGACAGGCTCATAGAAGATCGTTGGTGCAGGGATAACTTCAAATCCCGCCGCTTCAAAGGCCATAACCGAACGATGCATGTGAAGCGCGTGGGTGACGAGATAGATTCGTTGCTTGCCCGCGGGCAGCAGGATCGAGGCCGACTTCTCCGCGTTTTGCCATGTGGTTTTGGAGGTTGTTTCCGCCCAAGGCACGTCGGCGCCGAATTCGTCCGTGAGGGCCCGTTGCATAAGGATGGCATGGGGATCCCAAGATGGACGGGACGGGCCGCCACTTGTCAGAATGGGTAAGGCTGTTTCTTTCTGCAGACGGGCCGCGTAGCGAATGCGTTCAAGCGTGTGGCGGTTTACGTCTGAGCCGCCATATTCGGGAGCGTATTGCCGGTGCCCACCGGCCAGGACGACAATCGCATCGGCACTTTCTTCGTATGTGAGCGGAGTATAGTCATAGGCGACGAAGTCCGCGAGAGGAACGGAAACCAGCCGCGTGCTCAGAAGATAGAGCAGGGCAACGGTCGACCCAATCAGCCAACGGGCGATGCGGGGATGACGGTTCCATAAAAGCCAGCCCAGGCCGCCCATAACGACGAAAATCCCGGGAGGCAAGATCATCATTTTGAAGGCGGCGTAGAGCACTCGTTTACTCCTTTTGGGGCGCAACAGTTAGGGCCCCTGCGGTGAATACTATCATTAAGCCACTAGTAAACTGTTAGGCAAAACGATGCAGCACCGCGGACAAATTGCATCTCTTCCGCCGTCTTTTGAGGTTGACGCTATTGCTGACGGCGAATGAGTCGTTGTTTCGGTGGGCGGCAAAGGAACCATAACTTTGCCTCTTGCGAGTATTGCATATCATGTTATATATGTTGTTATGTAATTGAGGAGGCTGGTATGACGCGAGATATTCTGGCGGATGTCGGGTACCTGGCGCTCAGCAGCAGATTGAAGCGTATTGCTGAGCGATTGCAGGCCCAGGCAGCCAAGGCCCATGCCGACTTGGGGTATCCTATCCAGCCCAGTCAGTTTCCCCTGCTGGCTGCGCTCGACCGCTACGGTCCGCTCAGCGTAAGCGAGGCGGTGGAGGCGTTGGGCATTAGTCAGCCGGGTGTGACTCGTACTCACGGTGCGCTCATGGACATGGGACTGACCGAAGCCGCAACATCGGATGGAGATGGCCGGCTTAAACAGATCCGATTGTCGGCAAAGGGGCGGGCGCTGATTGACGAAATGAAGCGCAGTTTTTGGGTCGATGTCGAAGAAGCGGCCCGGACCATGTGTTCCGGTCCTGATACGGATCTTTTATCTCACATTGCGAGGTTGGAAAAAGCGGTGGAGGCGCGTGCGCTCGATGTTCGGGTGGAGGACATCCGCAGATCGAGAGCGCAGGATGTGAATCTACTTCTTGTTGAATATACGGATGAGTTAGCTGGTGAGTTTGAAGAGATCACCCGGGAGTGGGTAGAGAGTATGTTCAGGCTGGAAGAGGAAGATCTGCGAATCCTTAAGAATCCTCGTGAAATGATCCTAGAGCGAGGAGGGACGATCCTGTTCGTTTCCACGCCTGATCTTGGTGTCGTTGGGACGTGCGCCCTGATGCCCGTCGAGGGCGCGACTTTCGAACTCACCAAGATGGGCGTCAAGTCTTCGGCTCGGGGACGACAAGCCGGCGCGTTTCTTTTGGATAGGATTTTGGAACGGGCGCGTGCACTGCCCATCAAAGAGCTCTTCTTACTGACCAATCGCAAATGTGAAGCAGCGATCCATCTTTATGAGAAGGCCGGTTTTGTCCATGACAAGGAGATTATGGTGCGATTTGGCGGGCGCTATGGACGCTGCGATGTGGCTATGTCGTACGATCTGGAAGGGCCGATGGTCGCAGCAGCGGCTCCAGAAGAGCTTCAATCCACCGCCGCCACTTGACCGCCGTCGGCGGCGATATGGGTTGCGTTCAGCCACATGCCGGCAGGGCTGGCCGTGAAAGCAATGATGCGGGCAATCTCTTCGCCGGTTCCTAGGCGACCAAGGGGAATGGCTTTCTCAACGCCTGCGTAGAACTTTGGATTCTCCTTTTTCACATTGTCCCACGATCCGCCCGGAAACCAAACAGCACCGGGTGAGATGACGTTCGCTCTTATGCCGTCTTTGCCATAGGCTTGGGCAAGCTCGTTCGCATAGGCCCTCATGGCAGCTTTGGCGGGACCATAGGATCCGGGAGGGCGGCCGAAATAGTATTTGCTCGCCATGGATCCGATAAAAGTGATGCTGGCGGAATCGCTTTCTTTCAGAGCGGGCAGGGCTTCTTCTACGGCGCGGACGCCCGCCATCATGTCGACGTCAAAACTGCGGCGCCAATCGTCTTCGCTGCCGCCAACGCCGAAGCCACTGGCATTGTGGATGAGGAGGTCAAGGCCGCCAAGGCGTTCAATTCCGGCCTTGACGAAGGCGCGGGTGGCGTCTCCCTCGGCCAGATCAACGGCATCGCCGTAGACGGAGCCGTCTCCAAGTTCTTGAAGCTTTGTGACTGCCTCATTCACGCCTTCGGCGCCTCTGGCGCAGAGGGCAATCGAGCAGCCCTCAGCCTTCAATATTTCTGCTGTATACCAACCAATGCCGCGGCTGCCTCCCAAAATGATGGCGCGCTTGCCGTTCAGTCCAAGATTCATTTTGTATGTTCCTCTTTGCTGGGCGATATCATTTCGAAGCGGCCTTCATCGCTTTTCGGCTCTTTTTGATGGTTCCAGAAAAGTTGAGACACGGCCGGCCGTCGGAGGTGACAATGCCCCGTACGAAGATCAGCGAGCCACCGGCGCGCAGCACGTCGCCGCGCGCCTCTACATATTCCCCTTCGCGGGGGCCGTCCAAGAACTCTGAGGTAAACGCGACGGTGAGGCCATATGTGTCTTCGGTCAAATGTTCTTGAGCAATGCCAAAGAGGGCAAAGTCTGCAAAGGTCATAAGCGCACCGCCATGCATGACACCAGCCCCGTTCATATGTTTGTGCTCGGCACGGAAGGCGCAAACCGGGCCTTTTTCATCCTTGGTGTATGCGAACGGTCCGGCCAATTCGTGTTCGAACGGCTCGTCTTCAAATGTGTACCAGCCTTCGAATTCGCCGGATTTGATTATGGAGGGGGGCATAAACCTTTGGTTCCTATTCTTTCTAAACCAATTCAACGGCCATGGCGGTTGCCTCGCCGCCGCCGATACAAATAGCGGCGATGCCTTTCTTTTGGCCATGAACGGAGAGCGCGTTGATCAGGGTGCCGATGATGCGCGCGCCGGAGGCTCCGATTGGGTGGCCAAGGGCGCAGGCGCCGCCATGAACATTGAGCTGCTCGCGCGGGACGCCAAGCTCGCGCTCGGCTGCCATGGGCACCACTGCGAAGGCTTCATTGATCTCCCAGAGATCGACGTCGCTCATTTTCCAAGAGACTTTTTCGAGCAACATGTTGATGGCGGAGACGGGGGCCGTGGTGAACCAACCGGGGGCGTGGGCGTAACTGGTGTGACCTAGAATGCGGGCGAGCTTGGGGGTGCCTTTTCCATCGGCATCACTCTCGCGCATGAGGACGAGGGCCGAGGCTCCGTCGGAAATGGACGAGGCGTTGGCGGCCGTAACGCTGCCGTCCTTGCGGAAAGCCGGCTTTAGAGTTGGTATTTTGTCCGGCCTTGCATTGCGTGGTTGCTCGTCGGAGTCGATCGACTGGTCCCCTCCTCTTGTTTTCACCGCGACCGGCGTGATTTCATCTGTAAGGGAATTCTTTTTTTGAGCGGACAGGGCACGCTCCAGGGAACTGATGGCGTAGGCATCTTGGTCTTCGCGGGTGAATTGGTATTTCTCGGCGCAGTCTTCCGCGAATGTTCCCATCAAACGGCCTTTGTCATAAGCGTCTTCAAGACCATCTAAAAACATATGGTCGTAGACTTGGCCATGACCGGCTTTCGTCCCGCTGCGCATGGCGGGAAGTAAATGCGGTGCATTGGTCATGCTCTCCATCCCGCCCGCAACCACCACTGTGCCGTTTTCGGCTTTAAGTTGATCGTACGCGGACATAGCAGTCTTCATGCCGGAGCCGCACATCTTGTTCACCGTCGTACATGGGACGCTGTCCGGAAGGCCTGCGTGAAAGGCCGCCTGCCGGGCCGGAGCCTGGCCTTGACCGGCAGGCAGAACACATCCCATCAGCACTTCATCGACTTCGGCGCGATTGATGGATGATCGCTCAAGCGCGCTACGAATGGCCGTTCCACCCAAATGGGAGGCGGAGCATGAGGCCAGTTCGCCTTGCAATCCGCCCATCGGTGTGCGGGCATGACCGACGACAACAATATGTTCGCTCAATGGTTCCTCCTTATATTTCGTAAGTTTTGCTGACGGGATCGGGCCGGGTGAGTTTCCACAGGTCCGTGAACACAAACATACAGATCCAAACGATGACCATACCCGCTGCGGGTACCAGCACCGCATCGAGCGCCCCCAGATGTTTCGTTGTGTACCCCATGAGCAAGGCACCGAGTGGGCCGCCTCCAAGAAATCCTAGCGTGTAAATGGACATGATCCGAGCGCGGTGAGAGTCGGTGGCGGCCTCTTGAACGATGGACCGGCTCATACTCATGCTGATGCCTGACGTCAGCCCCCAGAACAAGGCGAGACCATAGACGGCCTGAATCGGCGGGTGGAAGTGAAGGATGACCATCACGATCGTGCCGCCGGTAAAGGACAACATCATGGCGCGTCCTTGACGTCTGATATGCAGCACTTGGGACAGAACAAGCGCAGAAACGCTAATGCCCACCATGAACCACATCGAAATGAACATGTAGTCTCTGACGTCTCCGCCGTACACATCTCTGACCAACAGCTGCAGGTGGACGGTGAATACGCCCATGAACAGGATTCCGCCGCAGAACATCATCAAGATGACGGGGAACATCCGCGGTGACCGCCAAACTTCCCTCAGTCCTTCGTGGATTTGCTCGAACATTCGGCCAACAAAAGACCCCGTCCGATTGTACGGATCTGGATCCCGGGCCATGACCTCAGGGGGGGCGGGACTGACATAGGTGCCGCAATAGGCTGAGACCATATAAAAGGACACGGCGATCAGCATAATGACCGTAAGCGGAACGTTGAAGCTGAGGCAAATGATTCCGACCCACATTCCGATGAATTGTGAACCGAATTGTGCCGCTGTCGACATCGTGACGGCACGCTGAATATCGCCGTGAGGCGTTCGAGTGGCGACACGGCTCAACAGAGAATCACGCGCGGGCATGATGAATGCGCCGGCGCATCCCACCGCTGAGACGCAGGCGACGAGCCAAACAAACGTCAATGTGTCCGTGAACAGAAAGATCGACAAGAGTATCATGGGCAAACTGGCAAGAAACTGTAGCCTGATCAGATGCATACGCAATTCAGAGCGGTCCGCGCTCATGCCGCCAAACAGGACCAAACCGAACATTGGCAGCATTGCAAACATCTGTCCCACACCGACCATGTCGGCGGGCATGCGCAATAGAAATGTCACAAGGTAGGGGAACATGACCGCTTGAATGCCCTGAGACGCGAAGTAGAAGCCGTGGCCTCCGACGTACCAAGAGAATTCCCGCCACGTTCGCGGGGGCGTGGCGTTTTCTTGCGAATCGTTAGGTGTGACAGCGACCATGGACGTGAGTGGTGTAATGCGTGCAGTGAAGGAGAGACGGCGACCCGCCGCTATCACTTGTCCTGAGCGGTTGCGAGGGCCGGCCGTGACGTGCATGTGGTCAGCCACCGCCTGATATTGGGGTACGCACTGATGTCCATTTCAATCATGTCCAACCACATGAGCACCGATGCCACGTTGAGATCTGCCACCGTGAACCGTCCGAGTAAAAATTCTCGTTTCTCAAGGAAGGCATCTAATACCTTGAAAGGCCGATCCAATTCTTCGCGTGCCGCTGTGGTCAGGGCTTCGTTGGGCTCTTCCATTGCGACTGCTGGGTGGCGCAACAAAATGGTGAGCAGCGGTTTCTCGCATTCGGTCAAAACCCACATGCTCCACTGCGTCGCCAGGGCATCTTCATCAAGCCCATGGGGCGCCAGGTTCCCGCCTTCCTTCTTTGCCAAATAGAGATTTATCGCAAGGGATTCCCACAATATGAGGCCATCATCATTGATCGCAGGAATGCGGCCGTTGGGATTCACCGCTAGGTAGTCCGGGGTCTTGCTTTCCTCAGCGAAGTTGATCTTTACGTGCTCGTAGTCGAGCCCAAGCTCTTCCGCCATCCATAAGGAACGGATGGCCCGCGATCCAGAAATTCCATAGAGTTTGAGCTTACTCACTAGACCAATCCTCCTCTGAGCAAGGCAGGATGAGATACCTAGGTTTGCCCTGCAGTTCGAACGTTTCCTATTTGGGTATACGGCTGCCAAGAGGGGCTGCGCAATGGCGAAATCCCTTCCCTCGGTGCTGCCGCTTGCCGCACGATCAGTTCGAACTACGGTTCGTAAGACAGACTCAGGTAAGGTTGATTAAGAACGCTCCGGCGACCTTCGCCTGTTCTAGTAGGTCGAACCGACAGATCCGGTATCGTAAATGCGGTCTTCAAAGCCAAATACATCTTTGTCTCTGAATTGGTCGCCTCCGCACGCAGCGTATCCCGATTTCCAACCGGCCCGGTACCCTTTACTGCGATCGAACAGGTCGTCATCACGCGTGATGGTTTTGTCAAATCCTTGTACGCGCGTGCCGGCTGTATGGCACCCGTCGCTGTATCCTGCCCCATAATTGGGATCAGCCGCCAGTGCTTCCCGTTCTTCTCCGGACATGCACCCGGCGATGAACAGGACGGGTAAGGCGCCCGCCAACAGTTTTGCGCAGGATTTTCTCAAGGTCACGAATCACACTCCCGAATCACATTTCGTAAATGAAACCATTTCTGTGCGCGAACGGCTACTCCTAAAGAGGGATGCTAGCATGAATTAACAAGGACTGAACCCGGATGGCCACAATTTGACTAAAATAGCTGTGATATTCATGTGACTTCCTTAAGTCAGGATTGGTTTTATGGGCGCTGAGAGGGAAGGGAGAGAAAACTCTCCCAGTTAGTGCAGCGGCCTGGAAGCGAATGAACCAATACGCGCTCAAAGTGGTGATCGATCCGTCACCATTCCAAGAGCTCAATTCGACAGCGGACGGACTTGAGGGGGCTGTGTCTCTCGAGAGTTCTTTGTCAAGGGTATCACCGGATAGCGAAGATTTGGGCTCCCAGGAGAACCAGCCAAATCTTGTTAGCGATCTGAGTTGTGCCCCTTCCCCGCCGGGAGAGGCCGACTATAGCGCGCATGTACTCGCACTTGCTGAACGTGTTGAACGCAACCGAGCAAATCAGTCCACTGCAGATCTGACCATTCGCCTCTCGGAGTTGCTGCTCTTGCCGAGCACGGATCTGTTTCCGCAGAGCCGGGCTTTGATTGACGATACCTTGAGCGAGCTTCTACCGGCACTCGACGTTCCAACGAAGCGTCAGATAGCGCACCGGGTTGCAGGCTTGGGAGAAGCGCCCGGCCGCGTACTTCATAAGTTGTTGATGGACGATATCTCCGTTGCCCGTCCAATTCTGCAAAAGAGGAAAGACATACCCGACCATGTGATGTTGGATGTGGCCCGGCAGACTGGCAAGGAGCACCGCCAGGCGATCGCCTCTATGCGTCACTTGAGCGGTGTTGTCGCCCATGCGCTTGTGGAAACCGACGATCCGGATATCATCCAGACGGTCCTCAAAAACAAGCGCGTTTCGTTGGAGCCGGAAACCGTCGATATCGTCCTGACACGTAGCAAGTATACATCAGACTATCGCTCGTTGTTGGTCGAACGGCAGGACTTCACACCTTCTCAGGCGTTTAGCCTGTTTTGGTGGGCGGATTCAGAAACCCGATTGCGGATCCTGTCCCGTTTCGCCCTGTCCCGGGAGACAATTCAGCGGGCGCTTCATGACTTGGTTTCATCGATTAAGGTGGGGCCGCAGCCGGGCGGTGCAGGGGATCAAATCGATTCGGCACTGGCTCTGGTTTACGGTGAAGGCGAAGTCCCGGACAGAAAAGCCGAACCGCTTCTGCCCTTTCTGCAAGAGGGAAACATTGACGGCTTTCTTATCGGTCTTGCCCAGGCCTCGGACATTTCCGAAAAGACATTGGCCCGTATCCGATCAGATGCGGGCGGGGAGCCGCTCGCCATTTTGTGTAAGGCCGGGGGAATGCGCGGGCCCGAGTTTCGGGCGCTCCTGTCGCTTCTCAATCAGGATGAACTCGGCGAAAACACCGGTGATGCTGAAGAGGAAGAGAATGAGCAATTTGAAAGAATGCACAACATTTTCGATCGGCTGAGCAACGATGCAGCCGATCTCGTCCTCAGGTACTGGGAAAAGCAAACGTCTAATATCCCGGCCTCCGGCGCAGCTCAACAGCTGTTCCGCAAACGCATTCAAATCAATCGCAGATACGCGTCGCGTCCGCGGGCTTAGCGCTCGTAACCCCAGAAACCGGCCCTGAATCGCTGCAACATGCGCGGCGTCATGACCTTGTCACAACTCTCCGTATAGGCCGTTTCGATTGTGTCTTTTTCTGTCACACGCCTGTTCTGACTTAACGCACTGGTTAATTTGTGGTTATGTTCCGCCGCCAAAATGGTTGGAGGAACGTAACGAAGTCCAAACGATAACAACCATCACAATCTGTTCCGTCAGCGTCTTGGCGGCGACTTCAATAAACGCAGGAGTGAAACAATGAAGAAGCTATTTGCTGTTCTGGGAGCGACCGTTCTTTTTGCGTCGGCCGCCCATGCAACGAAAACCACGATTGAGTATGTCCCCACTGAAGGCGACACAGTTACCGTTCAGTATGACGACAGCACAATGACCTCTAAGAACGTAACGTCCGGCAATGAGGGCACGTACACGTATGACGAGGAGACCGCTACGGTATGCGGTACCGGCGCCGAGGGCGCTGAGGTTTGTGCCACGTTTGAAAATCCAGGCACCGAAGTCGGCCACGAAACACCTTTCACCACAAACGATGGCCGTTCGGGTACCGCGAAGATCACAGCCGTCGAAGAATAATCGATCTTACAACCAAATAAGACGTAAGAGTACAGGGCGTCACTTGCGTATCTTGGCGCCCTTCAAATTTCCCTTCCCCATAAATCCATCTGATATTTTGATAAATTAGGAGACTGATAATGATTCGTTCTTCCCTTGCTCTCGTGAGCGCTCTTTTTGTTTCTACCTCTGCTTTCGCAGCTTCGACGGTTGTTGAGTTCACCGACGCTGAAGGTCAAGCTTTGACTATTGAATTCACGCAAGGCGCCGAGCCCAGCGCTGGCACAACGAAAGTTATCGGCGGCGAGAATGACGGTGCCGAAGGCACGTATACGTCCAATGCCGATACTGGCCAGCTTTGCGGTTCTGATGCGGACGGCGTTGAAACTTGCGTGCAATTCGAAAACCCGACTGGTGAAGCGCCCAAAGTTGGCGACACCGGGACATATTCTGTGACCGCTGGCGAGAATGCCGGATCTACGGGAACAGCAAAGGTAATCGAAGTTACTGAATAATAATAAACTTTGTGCGCTGACTAAATTAATCCATCTTAGTCAGCGACGGGGTGGACTTCTAAGGGCTGCCTATGGGCGGCCCTTTTCTTTTGCTTGAGGGAAAACCCGTGAGGGTCTAATTGGCAATGTTCCGGCTTCTCACGCTTAATCGCAATGTTAGAGATCGCGTAGAAATTCTGTCACAGCTGGGCAAAGTGTTTCAAAGCAGAACAGAATCGCGGCTTTTTGCAGCGTATTCGGCCGCAATCTTAAAAAAGAATGAGGGTCGGTGGCCACATTTGAACGTGGCTCTTTACGGCCATTTAAAGGGGTTCGTGTAATGTGACCAAAGCATCGGTCGTGGCATGCGTACTTTGCCGCGGTCGATGCGACCTCGATAAAGGCAAACCGTCGGTAACGGCGGGACGCAAAGCAACCGGCCCTCACGATACGGATCAAATCGCATCGATAGGGCAGCGGAGCTACCGAAAGGCAAATGTATGCGAACCTTCAGTGTTGTCGCGCTCTCTCCTTTCCAGTTGCGTCCTGACTTGTGCACCCGGCGGTCCAAAAGCTTGGGTGGATAATGTTGCAAGCAATGAGAGTTATCGTCTTTGCGTCTCAAAAAGGCGGGTCCGGAAAAACCACTTTGTCCGGTCACATAGCGGTCGCTGCAGAACAGGATGGGTTTGGGCCAGTGGCTCTTGTCGATACCGATCCGCAAGGCTCTCTAGCGAAATGGTGGAATGTCCGAGAAACGCCAGAGCCCGCTTTCATCCAGTCCGTTTTTTCAAACCTCTTTCATGATCTCGATCATGCACGCAACGAAGGGTTTCGTTTGGTGGTTGTGGATACGCCGCCGGCGGTGACCCGCGCGATCTCGGAAGTCGTGAGCTTTGCCGACCTTGTTGTGGTGCCAACCCGGCCAAGCCCGCACGACTTAAGGGCTGTGGGACCAACCGTTGATATTGTCGAGTCCAAAAAGAAACAAATGATGTTCGTCGTGAATGGCGCGACCGCCCGGGCTCGCATCACGTCCGAAGCGGCGGTCGCTTTGTCCCAGCACGGCACCGTCGCACCGACGATGGTGCATCATAGAGTGGACTTTGCGGCCAGTATGATTGATGGGCGGACGGTTCTGGAATCAAATCCAAATGGGCGATCCAGTAAAGAAATCAGGGATCTTTGGTCTTACATGAAGGAGCGTTTGCAACGCGTGGAGACGATTGGGGCCGGGTATGTGGAAGATGTCCAAACCTCGAATGTTGTTTCCCAAGTCAACGCTCTTGGACAACGCACACCCGCTTTTGGCCGCCGTGTTTTGCAGTAGCGACATTGGAAAGACACGCGCTTGCTTACGATGAACGAACAGGAAACGAAATGATGGGGAAGGGCAACTACGCTTCACTAACCGCCGGGCTCCTGGCTCGTAAAGGGGAAGCGAAACCGGCAGCCAATTCGGTCTTCGGTCACGATGGGCTTATCAATGCGAACACTCTTGAGGATAGCAAGAGTGAAGGTAACAGCCGCCCTGACATTGCACCGATTGATGAAACACACGGGCCGGCCTCCGCAAGATGTGAGGAGGGCGCCGCGCCCGCGCGAACGCGCAACGAACAGAAAGAAAAAATCGAGCATATGCGTATGCAGATTGTAAAGGAGCTGAACAAAAGGGATGAATCTGTTCAGCCGGATGCACAATCAGAGTCGTCTGCACATCCGACCTCTGCGCCTGCGCCGCGAAGCTCATCTGATCCTTCTGGCGAGCCGACAGTTCAAAAGGTGCAGACCGTGAGCCGGGTCGTCTCGCCTAATTTCGGACTGCGACGGAGAACACGACAATCCGTGTCTGAACAAACCAAGCCGGGTGAGGCCGGAGGAGTTATGCACGGTGCGGATGCGCAGGTATGCGGAGCTGAAGGTGAATGCTTACCCGAAGATGCAGCTTTGACCGCCAAGCGCCGAGCCGCGATCACATTGCGCCTGGATGATCAACGGCATTTCGTATTGAAGATGATTGGCGTCAAGCTCGGGATGAGCGGACAAGCCATGCTGACGAAGGCTCTTGATGCGTATTTCAAAGATGTTTTGGAGAATGAGTTGTCAAACTGCGCTTGTCTTAAGACGTTTGTGCGCAGTGAGCTTGAGTCCACAAAGGGAGAGGATTTGAAGAATTGAGTTAGGCGCTCCCTTTGGGTTTCCCCGCTTGCCCAGGGAGCGAAAAACTGGCGCCGCCGAAAAACCAATTACCTCTGACCCCTCCTGCCCACTCGCAAGCCAGAGGTAAGACGTGCTGAGACGACTTGGTTTTGATGGGTCTTTGTTGTTGCAGCTAGGCGGCGCCACTTTTTTTCAGTACTCTTCTGTAAATTGTACGTCGGGATAGACGGTATAAGTGTACGGAATATAGAGAATTACATCCAGTATTCCCGAGCGCATTACACCAACGTGGCGATCGATGTCTTCAACCTTGACCTTGTGACCGTCGCCCAGGCTTTCCGTAACTAAATTTATTTCCGATAGAATTTTCTCCAGCAGCTCAGTACGATATTGTTGTGGGTCGACAAGGCTAACTTCCAGTTGACCGACACTTTGGATTTTGGTTCGGCCGATCTTTTCGATATTCTCTGAGAACTTTTCGAGTCGTGACGCAAGTACTTCTGAGTTGGCACCCTGTTTTGGGATGGGCGTTCTTAATGAGAATGTAGCGCAAACGGTGTCCGTTCTCCCACAGTCAGTGAAATCCAGCCGATAGCGCCTGTTATCTTCCGTTAGAGGAAGAACCACGCCATCTTTGTTAACTGCCAAACTCACGTTTTGATCTGCCCGTGCCGCCTCGAATAACTTCCCAAGGGTTTCATTGATCTCTCGTCCGCGTGTTTCTGTTTCGATTGAATCGTTGGCGATTCTGACTTCCAGCAGCATGAAATCACCAGTCTTGGTGACAAACACGCCTGGAATCCCCTCTTCGACTTTTCGGGCTGTAACGACGATCTCGTCGATCTGAGCCAAAGCAGGGAGGGGGGCCATAATGCAAAGAGCAAGTACGGTAAGGGCGGACCAAGAACGTAGCATTTTCAGTTCCTTTTCTTTCGGCTCATTTCTCTTCCCTTTTTGCGCATTGCCGCGTGTGTTCACGCAATGCTAGCGCACGCCCACAGGCTCTCGCAACCCGTGTTGCCTGTGTGAGGACTTTCGATTGTCGTTCAATGTGTGGCCAAAGTTGCAGCTGAAACGGGCTGTTCGGAATTTTTTCTGGAGTTCTTTTTGGCCTTCGCCCGCTGCCGGAGCGACAGAGTTCGATTCATCCTTCACCAGGTCTTGCATCCGGACCAATTTCCCGGCCGCGCCAGGCGGCTCCGCCATGCGCGGTTATTCCGTGGACAAATTCGAAAACAGGACTGTGAGAAAACCTGTTTGTCGGCTTCTCGAGTAAGCGCGAGATCATTCCAAAGCACAGTAAAACAAGGCAAAACACAGTAACGGCTGGTGCATCATGCATTCAGAACTCTCCGAAGATCGAAACACAAACCGGCAAGATGTGGTTTGTTCGTTCAGGTCCTGTGACCGGGGTCGCACATGTGATGGGGCGCGCCGGTGCTCTCTCCGAACTCTACTCCCAACCGAATGGTCACCCAGAGGCATACGTTAGAACCAGGGCGCTACAGATTTACGAAGCTGCTCGGCACGCGTGAACACATCGTGATCACCATGAGCTCTATTAACAGGTCACCGAACGTGGGCTTGAAAGCTAAGTGGTTTTGGAAAAAGGCAGAAATCGCAGCCGAAAGATTACGATGTGTTTGCGACAATTTTTTCGACCGATAAGTCTGGTCAATGAGGGCCCCGTCAGTCTAGATAAGGGGCCGCGTGCAGCTGTGCACGCACTAGCTGACGGAATGGTTGGGGTAAAGCTTTGAGGACGTTAAGCTTTTTAGCTGCGCTTGCAGCCCTTTGGCTGCTGTTGTCGGGCTATTTCGACAAACCGCTGCTCCTTATCTTCGGCGCGCTCTCCGTCTTGTTGGTCGCTTACGTCTCTCATCGCATGGACTTGGTTGATGATGAGTCTGTTCCGATTCAATTGGGGTGGAGCATCGTCACGTACTGGGGCTGGCTTTTGGGGGAGATCGGCAAATCGAACATCGAGGTGGCGAAAGCGGTGATATTGGGCGGACCAAACCGAATAAAGCCAAAAGTCTTCACTCACAATACGCAGCTCAAGTCCACGCTCAACAAAGTGATCTTGGCAAACTCGATTACCCTAACTCCCGGTACCGTGAGCGTTGAACTGATAGGCGATTCAATCACGATACATGCGCTTTCCGATAGGGCGGGCGATCCATCAACAATTGCTGAGATGGAACGCCGCCTTCTCAAAATGGAGGGGTCGGCCACATGACCTTTGAGACTGCTTGGATCGTCGGGACAGTGGCGCTCTTTGTCGCAATGCTTATTACCATGGTGCGGCTATTCTTGGGGCCATCGTTGTATGATCGTGTTTTAGCCGTCAATTCTTTCGGCACCAAAACTGTCGCTATCCTAGCCATCCTCAACTTCATCATGGGCCGGCCTGACTTTATCGACATTGCCTTGCTCTACGCGCTTTTGAATTTTGTCGCCACGATTGCCGTTTTGAAGTTCTTCCGCTATCGGAAGTTCCATTTGGCACTCTCGCACATCGAACATGACTCCGATCCGGAGGGCTTGGTCGATCCGTTTGCTCGATCCGGAGAAAAGCCGAGAGGAGACGGACCTTGATGGCCGAATTCAACGATATGATCGCACCCGCGTTGCCGATCGTGAGTAACATATTAATGCTGGTGGGCGGATTCTTTGTGATCGTCGGATCCATCGGCATTGCACGATTTCCAGACTTCTATGCACGGCTTCATGCCGCGGGCGTTACCGACACCATGGGCGCCGAATTGATGCTCATCGGATTGATGATCCAGGCCGGATTGGGGCTGGTGACGGTCAAGCTCATATTTATCATCTTCTTTGTGTTTTTCACCAGTCCAACCGCAACTCATGCGATCGCGAATGCCGCTTACCGGGCCGGATTAACACCGTTTTCTAGTAGTACAAAGGAAGGCCGCATAAGGGGGCAGGTGGAAGATGATTGAAGAAGCAGCCCTTCAATTCGATGTCACAACTGCGATCGACATCATCCTTATGATCTTTCTGCTGATCTCCGCCCTGGCCATCGTCGTCATGAGACACTTGTTCTCAATCGCGATGGTTTCCGGCGTGTACAGTCTTTTGTCGGCCGCCTTCTTTGTTAATCTAGATGCGGTGGATGTTGCCTTTACGGAGGCAGCAGTCGGAGCCGGCATGTCGACGATCTTGATCCTGGGTGCATTGCTGCTCACGTCGAGAAGAGAGAAAATTACGCCAAACCGCTCGGCGTTTATCCCCCTCATTGTTGTTGTTGTAACGGGAGCTGCCCTTTTTTATGCAACGTTCGACATGCCAAATTTCGCCGATCCCAATTCGCCGGCAAATACGGATGTTGGCTTACAGTATATTCAGCGCAACTATGACGATATTGGAGTGCCCAATATTGTTACATCCGTATTGGCGAGCTATCGCGGTTTCGACACCTTGGGAGAAACACTGGTTGTGTTTGCGGCTGGGTTGAGTGTGCTCGTTCTGTTGGGGGTTAGCTCTGCAGGCAGACTGACCGGCAGGGAGGACGAAACGTGAACCATCATCTGGTCCTCAGAGTCGTCACAAAGATCCTGGTTCCCGTCATTCTATTGTTTGGACTCTATGTGCAATTTCACGGGGATTACGGTCCCGGCGGAGGATTTCAGGCAGGCGTGATCTTTGCGGCTGGAATCATTCTGTACGGTCTTGTTTTTGGCCTGGACGCGGCAAAGCAAGTCGCACCGCCGCTCATTGTGCAGCGGTTGATGGCTTTCGGAGTTCTCCTTTATGCCGGTGTGGGCGTTGTCACTCTCGCATTGGGTGAGAATTACTTGGACTACGACATTCTGCATCCTGATTTAGAGCATCATACTGGACAGCACTACGGAATTCTGGCCGTCGAATTGGGTGTCGGGATCACCGTCGCTACGGTGATGATGTTGCTGTTTTATGGGTTTGCAGGGCGAAATTTCGATATCAAGGATGAAGACTGGTAGTGTCAGCAGAATTTATCATCGGTCACTACAATTATTGGATTATCGTCATCCTGATGATGGCCGGTCTCTATGTTGTGCTTGCACGCGGCAACTTAGTGAAAAAGCTGGTTGGCCTAAACGTCTTTCAGACATCTGTTTTTTTGCTCTATATCACCATCGGCAAGGTTCATGGCGGAACGGCCCCCATTGAAATCAAAGGTGCCTATGATGTCGTTTATTCAAACCCGCTTCCTCACGTCCTGATCCTGACGGCAATTGTGGTGGGTGTCTCGACACTGGCGGTTGGGCTCGCCTTGGTCGTCCGTGTACGGGAAACCTACGGTACAATTGAAGAAGACGAGCTGGTGGAGGCCGATCTGGTCGCCGAGTTTGGCGAGGCCGGAAAAACCTGATGCTGGACTTCGTTACGGAACATCTCCCCGCCCTTCAAGTGGTGGTGCCGCTCATCGCGGCTCCGGTCATACTCTTGTATCAGAAGGAAGCGTTCGCCTGGGGTTGGGCGCTGTTGACAACTTGGACTACTTTTGCGTTGTCTGGCTTGCTGGTTCACGAGGTCTTTAGCCAAGAGTTCATTTCCTACGACCTTGGCGGTTGGGCGCCGCCCTTAGGCATCGAATACCGCGTCGATGCGGCAAACGCTCTCGTCATTGCGATCGTTGCAGGTATTGCAGCCTTGGTGACCACTTACGCCCGAAAGAGCATCCAGGCCGAAGTGCAGGGCCGGAATCAGCCGTTCTTCTATGTGTTGCTCCTCTTATGTGTCAGCGGTCTGATCGGTGTCGCCATCACCGGGGATGCGTTCAACCTGTTCGTCTTCCTGGAAATCTCTTCGCTTTCGACCTATACGATGGTGGCGCTCGGTGGCAGACGAGACCGGCGCGCCTACACTGCGGCCATCCGCTATTTGATTACCGGAACCATCGGGGCCACGTTCTACGTTATCGGCGTCGGCCTTTTGTACATGGTCACTGGCACGCTCAATATGGCTGATCTTGCAGTGAGCATTGCCGGCATGGACAACAATACGACCGTTCAAGCCGCGTTTGCTTTCATTGTCATCGGTTTGGGCCTTAAAGTCGCTATCTTCCCGCTGCATCTTTGGTTGCCGAACGCCTATACATACGCGCCCTCGGTGGTGACCATCTTTCTCGCCGCGACGTCGACCAAAGTGGCCGTATACGCCCTAATGCGCTTTTTGTTCACCGTCTTCGGCATCCGCTTTGATTTCGAACTCGATAGTCTTGCCTTTCTCTTCCTGCCCCTTGCCATTATGGGCATGTTTATCCCATCGATTGTGGCGGCGTTCCAGGTGGACGTGAAGCGATTGCTGGCTTACTCCAGCGTGGCCCAGATTGGCTATATGTTGCTGGGCATCAGCCTGGCAACATCTGCAAGTCTGACTGCGACGTCCATCCATCTTTTCAATCATGCGCTGATGAAGGCCGCCCTTTTTATGGCGCTTGGAGCCGTGATGTTGCGGCTTAAGTCAACAATCATCGACGATCTCGCTGGTATTGGCAAAACAATGCCGTGGACAACGGCTGGGTTTGCTTTGGGGGGATTGAGTTTGATTGGTGTGCCGCTCACCGTTGGATTTGTGAGCAAGTGGTTGCTCATTCAAGCCTCGTTCGCAAGCCAGCAACCTTGGCTCGCGGGGTTGATTGTCGTCAGTTCTCTGATTGCTGTGGTCTATGTTTGGCGGGTTGTCGAAGTGGCGTACTTTTCTCCCGTACCCGAGGGCCGGGTGCGCCAGGAAGCCCCCCTTTCGATGCTCATTCCCATGTGGGTCCTGGTCGCCGCTAACATCTACTTCGGAATAGACACTGATATCACAATCCGCCTCGCTAGTCTGGCTGCCGAAGCTCTGCTGGGGGGTGCGCCGTGATCGACGCTCAAACAGCTTTTTTGGCAGCATTTATAATTCCAGCAATCGGGGCGGTCCTTATCGCGCTGACCGGTAAGTCCCCTAATCTTCGTGAGACGGTAACGCTGATCACGGCCATTATTCTCTTTGCTGATATTCTGATCGTGTTCCATGGCTATCTCGCCGGCGACGTCAGTGAGATCATTGTTCTCGAGATCATTCCGTCCATCCCCATCGCGTTTGAGATAGAGCCCCTTGGTATGATCTTCGCCACCCTCGCCAGCGGCTTATGGATCCTCAATTCGATTTACTCCATCGGCTATATGCGCGGGAACAATGAGGAAAACCAGACCAGGTTCTATGTTTGTTTTGCGATTGCCATCGGCAGTACGGTGGCAATTGCGTTCGCGGCCAATATGTTCACACTGTTTGTTTTCTACGAAGTGCTGACGCTTTCGACCTATCCGCTGGTTGCCCACAAAGAGACGGAAGAGGCGCGTCGGGGCGCGCGTGTCTACTTTGGCATATTGATCTCCACTTCGATTGGATTCCTATTGGTCGCGGTAGTCTGGACGTGGATCGTTTCCGGCACCCTCGATTTTGAATTGCGCGGGATCCTCAGTGGCAAAATCGATGAGCCGCTGCTGCCACTCCTTTTGGCGCTTTACATGTTCGGCATCGGCAAGGCGGCATTGATGCCGTTTCACCGATGGTTGCCCAATGCCATGGTGGCTCCAACCCCTGTCAGTGCGCTCTTACATGCGGTCGCCGTCGTTAAGGCCGGCGTATTCACAGTCCTCAAAGTCACTGTTTACATCTTTGGCGTTGATTTCTTGAGTACAACGGGTGCATCCCAGTGGCTCATGTGGTTGGCTGCCTTTACCATTCTCGCATCCTCCCTGATTGCGATGACAAAGGACAATCTGAAAGCGAGGCTCGCTTATTCCACCATAAGCCAGCTTTCCTACATCACGCTCGGAGCCGCGCTCGCCACGTCCATGGGGATTATTGGTGGGGCGCTGCATATTGTGATGCACGCGTTTGGGAAGATTACCCTCTTCATGTGCGCTGGCGCCATTTACGTGGCTCATCACAAGACGGAAATCAGCGACATGAAGGGATTGGGCCGCGTGATGCCGTGGACGTTCGGTGCTTTCTTAGTGGGTGCGCTGAGTATCATCGGATTGCCCCCGTTAGGAGGAGCATGGAGCAAGTTCGCCCTTATGATCGCGGCGGCCGATACGGGTCAACTGGTTATGATGGGTGTGTTGATGGTGTCATCGGTCTTGAACGTGGCCTATCTCCTGCCGATTGTTTTCAGAGGATTCTTCCAGCCCCTGCCGGAAGGGGGAGGTGCCACAAGCCTCAATGACGGTAAGCTTCATGAAGCACCGCTCTTTTGCATTATTCCCCCGGTTTTGACGGCATTTGGGTGTTTGCTTTTGTTCATTTATGCGGACCCGATCCGTATCTTTATCGCCCTCATGTTGGAATAGCTAGCAAACGGAATTGGATAATGTCAGAGCACGGACCAAAAGATGACGTTAAGGGGATTTTCGATAATCCGAGAAACGTCAATTTGTTGAAGTATTCTCTTTATGCTTCGTGCCTTCTTGTTGCTATTGCTGACTTTTTTGTCGACGGCCATCCGTATTTCGACATCGAAAAGTTTCCCGTGTTTTACGGTCTTTACGGCGGGATCATGTGTGCGGCGTTGGTGATTGCTGCCAAATGGATGCGGATCATTGTGATGCGGGATGAGGATTACTATGACCGTTGATTTGCCATTCGGCACGGTTCCCCCCGTACTCCTGTTTTTGCTGGGTGGCCTTCTCATCGCCGTGACGCCGAATGCGTTCTTGCGACGGCTAATTCTGGTTGTGGTTCCCGTTTATGGCTTGGTGCAGCTTTTTGCGCTCCCCATGGGGTCGAGTCTTGAATTTGATTTCTTTGGTGAAACCCTGACCCTGTTAAGGGTCGACAAGACCTCTATTATCTTTGCAACGATCTTTCATCTGGCAGCCGTGCTGGCGGCAGTTTATGGCTGGGCCAACCTCGATCGGATGCAACAGTCGGTGGCGCTTCTCTACCCGGGATCGGCGATTGGTGCAGTCTTCGCCGGAGATCTGATCACGCTCTTTGTGTTTTGGGAGATGGCGGCCGTCACGTCGGTGTTTTTGATTTTGGCCGGCAGTACGGTGCGAGCCTCCAAAGCGGCTATTCGCTACCTCGTGATCCAAGTGGGATCGGGCGTTTTGCTGCTGTTTGGTGCGATTTTGTATTTCCAAGAAACTGGATCCATTGCCTTTGAGAAGATGGAATTGGGCAGTATCGCGACCATCGCAATTTTTCTCGCATTTGGGATCAAGAGCGCCTTTCCGTTGCTGCACAACTGGCTTCAAGATTCATATCCGGAGTCTACGATCACCGGCACACTGATCCTGTCGATCTTCACAACGAAGATGGCGGTCTATGCCCTGTTTCGGGGCTTTCCCGGTGAGCAGTTGCTCATTTGGATCGGCGCCGTCATGACGTGTTTCCCGGTGTTCTTTGCGGTGATCGAAAATGATCTGCGCCGGGTCCTCTGCTACAGCTTAAACAATCAGGTGGGATTCATGGTGGTCGGCATTGGCATCGGAACGCCGCTGGCTCTCAACGGCACCGCTTCCTACGTCTTTTGTAACATCATTTTCGAAGGCTTGTTGTTCATGAGCATGGGAGCCGTCCTATTGCGCACGGGCACGGTCAAAGGCTCGGAACTGGGAGGCCTCTATAAGACCATGCCACTGACCACGTTCTACTGCATCATTGGTGCGGCGAGCATTTCGGCCTTTCCCTTGTTTGCTGGCTTTGTCTCCAAGGGAATGATCATTGATGGCTTGGCCAAAGAACACATGCTCATTCCATGGCTGATGCTGGTATTCGCAGCCGCGGGTGTATTTCACCACTCGGGAATCAAGATTCCCTACTTTGCCTTTTTTGCTCACGACAGTGGAAGGCGGGTGAAAGATGCCCCGCTAAGTATGCAAATCGCAATGGCGCTCTCGGCGATCTTGTGTGTCGCCATCGGCACTTTTCCAGATCCGCTTTATGCGCTCTTGCCGTATCCCGTGGACTACGTCCCTTACACTGCGCCCCATGTCTTACATCAACTTCAGCTGCTGCTCTTTTCAGCACTTGCTTTTACTTTACTAACGATTTCAGGCATTTATCCCCCTGAGTTGAGATCGACAAACTTGGATTTCGATTGGTTCTATCGCAAACCGGGCGCCGCTTTGGTGAGAGGTGTGGTCACCGGGATTGCCGCAATAAATGGGGCCATGACAAATTTTGTAGGTAGACGGATAGAAGGCGCATTACGGAGCTTGTATGCGCTCCATGGACCGGAGGGTCGCTTGGCGCGGACTTGGCCTTCAGGTTTTATGGCCATGTGGATCGCGATTCTGTTGACGCTGGCCCTGCTTGTGAACTATCTATAAAAATCGGGTCTTGGTTCTGTAGATCTTTTTCCACCTAACTACCTTCAGTGTGTGACGTAATACTGCATACGCTATTGGTGTGCTTTTTGGCTGCAAGTATTCGTGGAAATACTGTAATATACTTGCATGTATAAGGTGATTGATTTACTTTCTCCATTCGCCTGGTGCGGGAAGTGGACGACAATAAAGCAAGGGAGCGGGTAATGGAAAACAAGGCGGAACTCATTGATATGACCACGGAAATAATATCCGCCTATGTGTGCAACAATTCCGTTGAAAGAGCCGAACTTCCTGGTTTGATTACGGACATTTATGCGACATTGTCGAGTCTAGGTGAGCACGAACTCAACGGCTTCAAAATGGGTGACGCTAAGCCTGCGATTGATGTGGATGAGTCGGTCACAGATGACTTTATCATTTGCTTGGAGGACGGTCGGCCTTTCAAGTCTCTTAAACGGCATCTTAAGGCCCGGTTCAATATGACTCCCGACGAGTATCGGCGCAAATGGGGGCTGCCGAAGGATTATCCCATGGTTGCACCCAACTATGCGCAGATGCGCTCAAACTTGGCCAAACAAATGGGCCTTGGACAAAAGCGCAAAGAAGTCACTCCAACAAAAAAGAAAAAGCGGCCAAAGTCCTAGGCGCTTGCCTCAGCTTGACGAGGTAACACCTCATTTGCGTTCTTGCCTATGCCTGCTAGTCTTTGGGCGTTGATTCGAAGAGCTGCAGAGTGTTGCCATGACCGTTACGCGTGCTGATCTTAGGTTTCGCCGACAGTTGGTGGTTCCGGCCCAACGGGAAATATACGATTATTGGGTTGCAAGGCGAGGCCGCCGTTTGATGCCTCGGCGATCCAACATTCATCCGCGCGGCTTTGTTCGTCATCTGAGCAGCGTCAGCCTTATTGAAGTCGAACGGCGTACTCTCAGGTTTCGCATTCGCGTTGCGGGGACACATTTGCGGGAGATTTACGGCAAGGAGCTGACGGGAAAGTATGTCGATGAGCTGCCGGCTCTGGATGAAGCGCCGTATCGGGAGATGCTTGAACGGCCCCGGCCGATGCATGGTGTGGTCCCGGTGACAACCTACAACGGGACTGAGCTCATTCAGTTTTGGCTCAAACTCCCACTGTCTGAGAATGGCCGGGGAGTCCGCAAAATCCTATGTTTCGATGCCTATCTAAGGGCCGCAAAAGCATTGGCTTTGACCAAAGAGTATCGGACGGCGCTCGCGTCTTAGGCATGGTTTTCAGTGCCTGACCTTTTGAATTCCTTCCATAATGTGGGCTTTGTCTGCCGATGCGGTGTTCCACTTGTCCAACTCGTCTGATGCATCGAAATCTGGTTTGAGCGCAACGACTTGCGCGAGCGATGCGGCGCCCTCAGGGTGGCCAAGCTGGCCCTGAACGGCTGCCTTGAGCAAATGGGTCCAGTAGAAATGGGGCATGCCGATCCGCTCGACATCTGAAAGGGCTGCTTCGTAGTTCTTTTGATCGTAGTGATACCGCGCAAAGGTGAAGAAGTACCAGCCGGGATGTAAGGGGTTCAGGGCTTGGGCCCGTTTTGCCAGCTCGACGCCTTTTTCAAACTCCCCCATAAATGCCAGGTAGTGTCCAACGTCCGCCAAGGTCTCAGGGTCATTGGGATTGAGACTGATGGCCCGTTCTGCTTCGGCGTAGAATTGATCGGTTTCTTTTCGAAAGAAGTGAGCAATGGCGAGCCAACATCGGGCGTATGCGTTAAGGGGGTCCAGGGACACCGCTTTGTCTGCGGCGATCAGTGCTCTTCCCACAGGATCCGGCTGAGGATTGAAATCGAAGCGGTGCTCGGCAAGATAGACGTTGGCGAGCAAAGCGTGGGCATCCGCGTTTGTGGGGTCCAGGTTTGTTGCTTTTTCAAGGAGATCTCTCGCCTCGGCATGAAATTCATCTGTGAGAAGGGACGTGAAGCGCCGAGCCCGAAGGACGCAATCATAAGCGCCAAGTTCCGATGCGCTCTTCTTCATGGCTTGCCGCAGAGCCGCTTCTTGGACGCTCGCGCCCAATGTCGCAGCGATTGTGCGGGTGACTTCGTCTTGGACGGAAAAGATATCCTCCATATTTCGATCGTAGCTGTCGGCCCACTGATGAAAACCGGTTGCCGCATCTATCAACTGCGCCGTAATCCGAACGCGTTCTCCCGCTCGTCTCACGCTGCCTTCAACGATGTAGGTTGCGCCAAGTTCATTGGCGAGATCAGAAAGCGCGATCTGGCGCCCTTTGAAGTGAAACGTGGATGTGCGCGCAATGACCTGCAAATCGCGAAAGCGAGATAGATTGGTGATGATGTCTTCCGTTAATCCGTCGGCGAAATATTCCTCGCTCTCGGCGCTCATATTGTCGAACGGGAGAACGGCGACCACCGGCTTTTGTGCGGGAGGTAGAATTGGCGCCGTGGCGCTCGGCGTGTCTTCGTCGCCGGAATTGCTCAGTTCGCTCACAAAGCGAAAGCCGTGCCCTTGAATTGTTTTAATGAAGGCCTGTTTCTTTCCGTCGTCCCCCAGCGCCTTGCGCAAGGACTTGATCCGGCTGGAGATGGCCGAGTCTGACACGAAGCGGCCGTCCCAAATCTGCTCTACGATCTGCTCGCGGGAAACGACCTTCGAGCGGTTCTCAACCAGAAGAACGAGTAACGCAAATACTTGCGGTTCCAGAGCAATAACGCCGTCTGCGTTTCTCAGTTCGACCTTATCCGTGTCGAGCTCGAATCCGGAGAATGAATAGTTCATGGGTCCCCTTATAATTTGCCTCTCCAAAATCTCCTAGCATTCTCCAAAAACTCTTCATTTCGTCTTCAAGCGTGCGGTCGGGAAAAGGCCTACATCAGGACCACGGCGGATGCATCAGCCGCCCCGCAACAAGGAGAAAGAAAATGCCACTTGTCACAATCGATGTTATCAAAGACGTGTTCACCACCGAGCAAAAGCAAGACCTTATCGAGAACGTTACCGAAGCCATGATCAAGGTCGAAGGCGAAGCCATGCGCCAGGTCACTTGGGTCCGCATCAATGAAGTGGAGCAGGGCGACTGGGCCATTGGCGGCAAAATGCTGAACGCAAAAGCCGTCCATGATATGGCTACCGCAGCCAGTTAGCAGCTGCACGCGGGCGGTGCCTCTGAATTTTTTTTGGGCATCGCCCGCTTGTTTCAGTGAAGGAAAAATGTTCGTGGTCGATTCTGTTGACGCCGAAGGCGGTTGTGTGTGCGGAGCGGTTCGGTACCGGCTCCTCAACACACCGATGATTGTCCATTGCTGTCATTGTACCTGGTGCCAGCGGGAAACCGGGTCGGCATTTGCGATCAATGCTCTTATGGAAGCTAGCCAAGTCTTATCGTTGCAGGGTGACGTGGAGAGAACTCAGATTCCGTCTGCGAGCGGACAAGGTCAGATCATGTCGCGATGCACCGCGTGCGGGACCACGCTTTGGAGCAACTACTCGGCGGCCGGCGACAAAGTCCACTTTATCAGAACCGGCACACTGGACGATCCGGCCCAGTTCCCGCCCGGCATTCATATCTTCACGTCATCCAAACAGTCCTGGGTTAACTTGCCAACAGATGTTCCGGCAGCGGAGGAGTATTATCGGCGGTCGGTCATCTGGAAGAAAGAGGATGTGGTGCGGTATAAGGCGGCTCTCGCGTTGTAAGAGCTATCAATAACCAATCGCGGCCCCGTCTTTGCGCATTTCCGTTGCGCCGGTGTAGACGCCGGTCTGCGGGTCGCGCCAAATGGCTTGATAGCCCCCAAACATGACCCCCTCTTCGATCACCTTAACATTGTGGCCCATTTTTTCGAGACGTTCGAGGGACGCGTGAGGGATGCCTGGTTCCACAAAAAGCGTGCCGAGAGGGTCTTGGTTGACACTCGTGGGCTGCTTGCCGCCCTCATGGAAGAGGCGCGCTGCATCGCCGGCTTCTTGTAAATTCATTCCGTAGTCCAAGAGGTTTATCAGGACTTGCATATGGCCCTGGGGCTGGAACGAACCACCCATAACGCCGAAACTCATGAGTGGCGTTCCATCCTTCATCAAGAACGCGGGAATGATGGTTTGGAACGGCCGTTTGCCGGGGGCGTAACAATTGGGATGATCCGGGTCGAGCGAAAAAAGATTGCCGCGATTCTGAAACATGAAACCGAGCCCATCCGGTACGAGACCTGAGCCCATTCCCAGAAAATTGGACTGGATGAGAGAGACCATCATGCCGTCTTTGTCCGCCACCGTCAGGTAAGTCGTGTCGCCGCGTCGTTCGGCGGCGGGAAGTCCTGGTGAGGGGGAGGGGTTGGCTCTGCCGTGATCGATAAGAGCGAAGCGTTCTTGTCCGTAGGCGTCGGAAAGCAGCCAGTCGGTTGGCATATCGTAGAAGTCCGGATCTGTGTAGTATGTCGCGAGGTCCTCAAAGGCGAGCCGTTTGGTTTCGGTGATGAAATGGAGGACTTTAGCGCTGCCCCTCGACCATTGGGTAAGGTCTACTTTCTTTAGAATGTTGGCCATCTGTAACGCGGCAAAGCCTTGCCCATTCGGCGGGAGTTCGAAGAGGTCGTAGCCGTTGTAAGTCACGGACCTTGGTTCGACCCATTCGCTTTTATGGGAGGCGAAGTCCTCATAGCGGAGATCACCGCCAATGCGCTGCATATAGGCATCCATGGTGCGGGCGATCTCGCCCTCATAAAAGGCTGAGCGCCCCCCGTCTGCAATCTGGCGATAAGTACGGGCGAGATCAGGGTTTCTGAAAATCGATCCTTTTTTGGGTGATCCGGCTTTGAAGTAGGTGGTGCGGGCATTCTCGAACTCCTCGATACGGCTCGCGTAAGCCTCGAAGCCTTTCAAACAGAGATCGAACGTGTGGGCGATGATGGGCGTCACCGGAAAGCCGCTCTCGGCATAGTCGATCGCCGGAACCAAAAGCGTCTGTATGGGGAGGTTGCCGAACTTTTCGTGCAAATTGAACCACCCGTCGACCGCGCCCGGAACGGAGACGGAGAGGTGACCAAAAATGGGAATCGCCTTGCCGCCGCAATTCTCTGCCATCTGTTCAAACGTTCGGCCGCTCGGGCTGCGACCGGAGGCGTTTAGGCCATGGAGTTTTTTGCTTGCTGGATCCCACACAATCGCAAAGAGGTCGCCGCCGATGCCGCAGCCAGTGGGCTCCATTAGCCCAAGTGCTGCGTTGGCGGCGATAGCGCCGTCCACGGCGCTTCCGCCAGCCTTTAAGATATCAATGGCAATCCGGCTGGCGAGCGGATGTGCGGTGGCCGCCATGCCGTTTTGGCCATAGACCGGGCTTCGGGACCAGGGCGCACCGTCGGCTCGGCCGCCGGCGGATATGTCTGAGTAGTCGGGTTTTGTGCTCATCAGCGAAAGGTATCGATCTCCAACGCCGATGCAAGTCAGCTGTTATGGTCGACCAAGCGATTGCTTGTTGGGCTGTTTTCCACGTTGTGAATAACCACTCCGTTAGTCGCATCGTAATATCGGAGATCGGCCCAAAAGAGAAATAGCCTTCCGAAAGTTCAGTCTTGTGACGGTAGCTGCCATAACACTGAAAAATGCTAAGTGTCACATTTGCTGGTGTGCCATAAAAACCTAAACATCAATGGTGTCGATGTTTAGAACAGTGGATAACAGCCTTATCCAACTCCAAATGACCGAGTTTTGAGTCGATGACCCGCAATCAGTTGGAAAAAAGTGTCTTCGCTAAAATCGCTACACTTCATCCTGCGGTCATAACGTCCATTTTTCTCGTCATAATTCTTGTCTTCATCCAATTGGTTGAAAAATTGAATCTAGGCATAGCGGGTATAGTTCAAGTTTATGCCGTAATAGGATGTTTTCTTTATCTGCTTTTTTTGTTCTGGATATTTGGCATCGTAAAAGTTGTTAACTCCAAAGCGGCAAGAAGAACCACAGAGACCTTTCACCTCCTAGGTTTCGTAGCTTTTCCAATATTCTTTGTAATGATTGGAACTATGCTTCCACCTGAGACCGAAGAAACATCGTGGGCATTAAAATCATTCGCAGGGCTAGTGTTGGCTAGCACTTCAATTTGCTATTGTGGGTCGATGTGGGTGACCGCCTCAGCCTTAGTCAATCCCGAAAAAAATTCTGGGTTCGCCTACTGGCTAAAATCCGTGATAGCATTCTTACTCATATATGCTTTTCCAATTGGAGTATGGTTTCTGCACAAACGAATAAAAGAAGTGGCTCTATCAGAAGAAGCCAGTTTTGGGTGAGTTGCCTGACCTTAAGATCCAAATATGCGGATGTCTTGAAATGACGATCCGCGGACGCTCTAAACTCGAGCGGTCGAAATCGTTCCCGACTACATGCTGCCCGATGGGCTTTCAAGCGCCACCAACATTTTGAGTTGTTCCGCTTCTGCTTTGATAGCTTGCGCGTCGACCGCCATGCCGATTTTGGACAAATACTCCGCTTGCGAGTCGAGCATTCCGATTAGGGTCTTGATGTTTTCAGCCATTGTTCGTCTCCTTACCCCTCTTTAAACGTGGTTTGGGGGCCGGGAGATCACTTGGATTTCACCAGGAGAATTCGAAGGGGTGGAACGCGCACGACCAAGCGACCGAGGGTTTCGTTCGATCACTCTCCGCGATTGGCGATCGACGCCGAAGCGACCAGCTCGCTGAGCAGCGACATAGTGGCTGCCCCTGAGCTGCCAAAGGGGTCGAGCTTGGGCCGGCGAAAGTATTTCAGAAGCATTGCGGGATTGAGTTTATCCGCATCCACATGGCCCATGGTCCAGCTTCCAAACTGCCGTTCCGAGATCTCTTCGTAAACCAAAAGCCGAACTTGCGAATGGCGTTCGTCTTGAACGATCTTGTTGTAAAGACCACAAACTTCGTCCCGGCCGCCTTCGAGAACCTGGATGAATAAATTGTCCGCAACGCAGAGCAACCCGGTTACACCCAGTTCGGCATTATTCCTTCTGGACTGCAGCAATATGTCTTCCAGAGCAGTCTCATCGATGGGTGAGCTGCGTTGACTGGCGTAGAGACAGCGAACAAGCATTTCAATCAAGTCCGTAAATTGAGAAGCGAGAGGAATTCGCTCCGCAAAATATGATCGCGAAGAAAGGACCCCCGCATCACACTGTTCACCATCATCGCTCCATCGTCTTTCACGCCGCGCCAATGCATGCAGAAGTGATCCGCTTCCATGACGACGGCCAGGCCATCTGGACGAACTTTATCCATGAGAATATCGGCCAGCTGAGTAATTGCCTCTTCTTGAATTTGAGGGCGGGTCATGATCCATTCCGCCAATCTGGAGTATTTTGATAGTCCGATGAGGCTAGAATGCTCGTTGGGCATAACGCCAATCCAAAGGCGACCCATGATCGGGCAGAAATGATGGCTGCATGCACTGCGCACTTTTGTCGGCCCAACGATCATTAGTTCGTTGAGCGATTCCGCGTTTGGAAATTCGGTCAACGGAGGCTGTTCGTAGTATCGCCCCTTGAATACTTCGTTGACATACATTTTGGCGACACGCCGCGCGGTATCGCTCGTGTTATGGTCGTTCTCGACGTCAATCACCAGACTTCTGAGGACATCTTTGAACTTTTCTTCGACCTCGTCCAACAATTGGTCGATTTCGCCCGGCTCCAAAAAGTCGGATATGTTGTCGTTTGCGTGAAAGCGCTTTTTCGCTCGCACCAAACGGCTGCGAATCTCCTCGGAAACCGGGTTCAGTGTCCCCGTGGGCTTTTTTTCAACGACATCATCCATTGCAACAACACAGTATAGGTATGCGGCTAAGCGGGTCCAGTCTCGAACACCAACTTACATGACGTTTCTGGTCTCGTTCCGGATCACTGGTGCGCACCAAGAGAAGGTTTTCCGACGATTTCGAACGTGCTGAGAGGTCAGAAACGGGCGGCCATTGCATTCCTGCGCGGCAGAGAATGAGTGCCTGGATGCGACGGTCCTTAGAGCCGTTTTGGTTTTGACGGAAACACAAAACGGCTCCAGATTCCTTGTTTTGCGCGTTTCCTGACGGTGAACCGGATTCCACTTCACCTGGAAACGC
>JANQPV010000052.1 GCA_028285305.1 Alphaproteobacteria bacterium
CTTCCTGTCATTGTTCCTCCTGACGGATGACCACGCCGCAAGTCCCTGGGCCAAGAACACCCGTCAGCTTATAGACAAAAGCGGAAGGGAAATCCCCTAGTCGGCTCCACTTGCTGTTCGAGGCGGGCCTCCGGCCTGATTTTTGCACCCCGCTTTCATCCAGAGTTCCTAGGGACAGGCGCTTTCATTTTGCATGCCCGATATGGGCGGATGGTTTTGGCGTCCTTCGGCATGGTTTTAGAGGGGAAGGACATTCCAGCCGGCCGAAAAACCACGCTTATCGACAGCGTCAGAGTTTCTCACAGGGGTTAATGAAAATGAGTTGCAATTTCAAAAAGCTGCTTTATGACAAGGAGTGGCGTCGGCATGGGATGACCAATGTGTACCAGTCGCAACCGTGAAGCTTGTGTGTCAATTTGTGGATTGGCCTTCTGATTAATGATAGAGTCGGTCCTTTATATCAGCTCCTGCAGCACGCTTTAGTAAAGGGTGAATGGCGTGGAAGAAGCGGCAATCGTCGGCGCGCATGCGCATCGCGATTTTGACAGCTTACTCTCTGTGCTGGCGTCGAAGTCGGCAGAGCGCCTGCCCGATGGCTGGCGCGAGCCAATCCTAGACGCCGCCGGATATCGTTGCATCTATGACAAGAGATTCGCGACCGGGGAATGGGAGTTTCGCCAACTCCAAGATGGGCTGTGGTTGATTACCGTCGATATGGTCGCGCGGCGGTCTCTGTTCCGCCGCCATAGTTTCGGGCGCAAGCTGGTGTTGACGGCGGTGCTCAACGGCGGCGTCGAAATCAGTGGCTCACAAGGTCTGGACGGTGAGCTCAGCAATGGGTGTTGCACGGTCTACGGCATGGATCACGGGGAGGGCTTTGAAACGGTTTACGAGCGCGGCCAAAGCCTTCGTTGGGTAAGTATCATTATCGACCGCGATTTGTTGTTTGAGGCCATCGGTCTCGGCCCCCGGGATGTTCCGGACGCGATCAACCAGTTCGTTTCGGGCTCGGCACGTCTTCCGTATCGCAATATCATGTTGTCGCCAAATGCCTATTATGTCGCGACCCAGTTGTTGGAATGCGGGATGCAGGCCGGATATCGGCGCGCGTATCTTTCGGCAAAGACGCTGGAATTCGTTTATCTCATGCTGCAGGAATTCGGCGCCGCGCATTCGGGCGATGCGGACCGCATGACGTTATCGCCAAAAGAGCGCGCGAAAGTTAAGCGCGCCATGCGTTATCTGAAGGCCTCGTTGGATGAACCGCCGAATATCGCCGAGCTTGCCTATGCTGTTGATATGACGCGGCAGAAGCTGCAGTTCGGCTTTCGCCATCTTTATGGAGATACCGTCGGCAGCGTTCGCGATAAGCTGCGGGCCGAACACGCGCTGGAGCTTGTGAAAAATTCCAATAAATCGATGATCGAAATCGCGCTGGAAATTGGATATGGCCATCCGCCGAGCTTTACGCGGGCGTTCAAGGCCGCTTTCGGTGTTTCGCCGATCCAGATGCGCCGCATGGCACAGTTTGCGCCGAAGGGGACGGATCGTTCCTAGCCCGTGCCGGCCCGGCATCGGCAGAACTCAGGCGAGGACGAAAATCAGATGGTCGGCAATCTTGCCGGCGCCATGACGAATTGGGTCACAGCAGGGCAGTCCTGTCTCCTGCTCCATGGCGACCACCGCTTCTTCGGCGCTTTGGGCCGACATCTTTGACGTGTTCAGGCTGATTCCGGCGATGATGGCGTTGGGGTTTGTCAGCCGCGCAGCGTCGAGGTTGGTCTTCATGAACTCTTTAAGGGGCGGGATAGGGTAAGGCAGGCTCAGAAGCTGTCTGCGTATCGGCTCGTGGCAAACAATGAGCGCGTCAGGCTGGCTGCCGTGAATGAGCCCGAGGGTGACGCCTCCAAATGAGGGATGGTGCAGCGAGCCCTGCCCCTCGATAACGTCCCAGTGGTCCGGGGCGTTGGCCGGCGAAAGCCATTCGGCGGCGCCCGAGATAAAGTCCGAGGTGACCGCGTCTATTGCGACGCCGCGCCGCGCAATAAGGATGCCGGTCTGGCCGGTAGCACGGAAATCGGCGTCCACGCCCCGTTCCCGCAACGCTTTTTCCAGCGCGAGGGCGGTGTATTTCTTGCCGACTACGCAATCCGTCCCCACCGTGAGTATCCGTTTGCCCGCCCGCTTGACACCATCGCCCACATCGAACGTCATTTTCGGCAGCCGAACGTCGTAGAGGGTTTTGTCGAGCCGGGCCGCGGTGTCCCTCAGGGCGGGGAAGACGGACAACGAAACATGCGCGCCGGAGGCGATGTTCAAACCGGCTTCCAGCGCTTCCACAAGGGCTGGAAGCCATGCTTCGGGGAGTGTGCCTCCCGGATTGACCACGGCAATGACCAGAGTTTTCGCGCCCGCTCTTGCAGCCTCTCCGGGGGTCATTTCCGGGATGTCCATCTCGACGGCACATCCCGGAAGCGTGAGCTTGCCAACGCAGAGTTCACGACGCCACTGCAGCAGGCCCGCCGCCGTTTTTGCCATCGGCTGCAGCGGTACGTCGCCCAGAAACAAAAGGTAAGGCGGAGGAGGATGCCCGTCTTTGGCAGCCCGCGCGTTGCGTTCCATTCGCATCCCTTGATGTATCCCCGTCATAGTCCCATTGTTGTCCGAGCATCTCTCAACTCCATGGCAAGCCTCTTTGCCTTTAAGAAGCGGGGTTAGCGATTTGATCCAGACCGCGGCCGCTAGGCGTTACCGTCCGCTAAGCGCAGGCCCCCAGGCGCTAAGACAGAGCCGCGGCCCAAGTCTCGTATTCAATGGAACTGATTGGACCAGAGTAGATGATGGAAACTGCGCGTATCCAGACGAAGCAGCGATACGCCATCGGGTTAGGGAGGTAGCGATGCGATCGAGAGTATGGAAAATTGGCGTACTTTGCCTGGCGCTGCTGTTATCCGGATGCGGGTCCAAGGCGGTACCGCCAAGGGCGGTGGCGCTCGCCGTTTCTAAGGTCACTCTTATCGATCCGGCCACGCGGACGGTGCGTCCGGACAGCACGATCTTCATCGATGACGGCAGGATCGTCGCGATCACGGGACCGCAGGATGCCCCCGACTATGTCGCCGCCGAGGAGATCGACGGTGAGGGCCGGTTTTTGATCCCCGGATTGATCGACATGCATGTGCATATGGCCGAGCATCCGGTGCTCGCACATTTCAGCGGCCCGCTGTTCATCGCCAATGGCGTGACGGGCGTCCGCGACATGTCGTCCGATTGCTGGGAGCCGCGGGGTGATGAGTCCGTTTGTATCGACCATATGCGGGCCCTGAGCGCACGGATCGAAGCGGGGGAGACGGTCGGCCCCCATCTTCTCGCGCTCTCGAGCGACTTCGTCAGAGGGGTCGCATATCGCAAGGAACTTCCGGAAGGGGCGCCGGATTTCTACCACCCCGAGACCGCGGCAGAGGCGCGCGAGCTTGTGCGGTTTCTGAAAAAGCGCGGGGTGGATTTCATCAAATCCTATTCCAGCATTCCGCCAGCGGCCTATTTCGCGATGATGGACGAGGCAAAAAAACTCGGCTTGCCCGTGGCCGGCCATGTTCCGCGGGCCATGGATGTTCTGGAGGCCGCCGCGGCGGGCCATCGTTCCATCGAGCACGCACGTGTCCTGCTTTACGACTGCAGTGACTATGGAACGAGCTACCGTGCCGCAATAGCCGCCGGCGAGGCGCCCGATGACGAAACGCGGCTGCGGGAAACACTTGATGGGTACAATCCGGCGCGGTGCAAGGCGGTGCTCGACGGTCTCGCAAGAAGCGGCGTTTACTATGTGCCGACCCACGAGACGCGGGAAATGGATGCCCGCGCCGGCGAGTCCGCCTATCGCAACGACCCGCGGCTCAGATATATCCCGGAACCGCTTATGGATCAGGAGTGGCGCGGCGACCTTGACGAGACCGCGTCCGTCTCCTCGGCCGTATCGGCGCTTTATGTTCATTTCTACCGGCATGGGCTGGTGATTACCCGGATGGCGCACGAAGCCGGGGTCCCGGTCATGGTCGGCACCGATGCGAACGATACGATGGTCTTTCCGGGCTTCAGCTATCACGATGAGCTCGGCCATCTTGCGAAGGCCGGCCTGGAGCCGATGGAGATTCTGCGCGCGGCTACTATCGTGCCGGCCCGATATCTTGGACGTGAGGACGAATTCGGGGGAATCGCCGTCGGCATGTCCGCCGACCTTGTATTGCTGGAGGCCGATCCGCTGCTGGATATCGCCAATGCCGCCGAAATTGCGGTGGTGATTTTCTCCGGCCGGGTCTTTGACAAGCAGGCGATCGAGGCGTTGAAGGAAAACGTCGCTGCCGAGTTCCAGAGATGAACGGGCCGGTTTTGATGCTGCTGTGCCTATGTATGGGCATCTCCGGTGCCTCCGCACAGACGGCCGCGCCAGGGCCATTTGCTTTTGAGGAACTCCTGGCCATACCGGCTGTTAGAGGCGTTGCGACGGCTGAGGATGGCACGGTCGCCTGGATTGAACAGACAAGGGGAATCTGGAACATATTCCTGGCCGAGGCGCCGCAATACGAGGCCCGTCAGGTAACAGGCTACGACACCGATGACGGAGCGGAGATAAAGCTGGTCGGATTCGTCCCCGGCCGAAGCCATCTTCTCTTCGTTCGTGGCAAAGCGGGATTTAATCCGGCGCATCTCCCCGATCCGCCCGTGCCGATGGTTTTTGTTCTCTCGCTGAGGGATGGAGACGTTAAACGCCTTGACCTTGGCGAAAGCGCGTTTGGTGACGATCTTGTTATTTCACCGGATGGCAACAGGCTTTTCGTGCCGAAAGGCGGCGCCGTCTGGTCCTATGCCTTGTCGGGAGAAGCAGCACCGCTTCGTCTCTTCGCCACGCGAGGGGCGCTCGGTGATTTGCTGCTCTCGCCGGACGGGACCAAGCTTGCGTTTACGAGCGACCGCTCGGGATATGATCGGGGCAAATATGCCTTCGTAGGTGTGTTCGATTTGAATACACGCCGCCTCGTCTATATGACGCCCGGCGTGGGAATCGATCAGAGTCCCGTCTGGTCTCCGGGAAGCGACAAGATCGCGTTCATTCGTTTTGGCTACGAGCCGAGGACCTGGCGGTTTTCCAATCACCGTGAAGGCGCCCCGTTTTCGGTTGTCGTTGCCGACGCGCTGAGCGGTCTGGGACACCCGGTCTGGACTTCCGATGTGGGGTATGGCGCCCGCTTCAACGGGTTTCGTGCCAGTGGCTATTCGGGCCTCGGTGGTGAGGGAAACCTTCTCTGGATGGCGGACGACACGCTGGTTTTTCCGTATGAAAAAACCGGCTGGAAGCTGCTTTACGGCGTTTCCACGTCCGGCGGAGACGCGCGGCTTTTAACACCTGGAGATTTTGAGATTGACGGTGCGGTTCAGTCGCCCGACCGACAGAGCATTATCTATTGGGCCAATTCGGAATCCGAACCCCATCGCCTCGGCCTTTATCGCATGGCCCTGCGCAACGGCTTGAAGCCCCGGCGCGTGGCGGCCGGCGAACCGGGTATGCGTTCCAAGGCGCAGTTCGTGAAAAACGGTGCCATGCTCTACGTCCATGCGAGCGCGCCGGTCCCCGAACGATTGATGATTCGGACCGAAAAGAACGACGAGATACAGCTGAGCACCGGGCCGCGCCCCGGCGATCCCATAACAAGGAAGGCCGGCGATGCCGAGGTCGTAATCTATGACTCGTTCGACGGAATGAAGATACCCGCCGTCCTATGGCGCCCACGGAAGATCGGAAAGGGGTGCCCGGTGGTCGTTCATGCCCACGGCGGTCCGCGGGACAAGGTCTATCCCGTCTGGAACGCCTTTTTCGGCTATCCTCAGATATTGCAATACTACCGAAGCCGGGGATGTGTTGTCCTGAGCGTCAATTACCGAAGCGGTATCGGCTATGGCCTGGACTTCCGTGAACCGGAAAGATATGGCGGCCGCGGAGCCGATGATGCGCGCGATTTTATTGCCGCCGCGGAGTATCTGAAGGCACACATTCCTGAAATCGATCCCGGCCGGATTGTGGCCTTTGGCCATTCCTACGGGGGGCATATCGTCACCAATGCCTTGGCGCGCTCCGATGTCTTTGCACTCGGCGTTGTTTCCGCCGGCGTCGGAGACTGGGTCGTCGAAATGGAGAAGGACTTCAACGAACCCCTTCAGTTCAATATCCCGCAACGGCTGGAGCTGGAGCGGCTCGCCTACGAATCTTCCGCCATATCAAAGATAGAGCAGTGGGGCCGGGAGCCGGTACTGTTCCTGCATGGCGACAATGACGGCTCGGCCGCCATGCAACAGACGCTTGAACTCTACCTCGCCTTGCAGAAACGCGGAAAGACCGTCGATGCCTTTATCATGCCGGGCGAAGCGCACAGCATTCGTCTCTATCGCAACCAAATCGGCTACCTGAAGAAAATCGATGCGTTCATCGAGAAGACTCTGCGGGCTTCCGCCCGTGCCAGGAAGAATCAAGCGAACTAAGCCATTGCCGCCAACAGGGCCGCGACGGCGAGCGGGATATAGATGCCGAGCAGATAGCCGGCGACTCCCATCAGCGCGCCGACGGGAGCAAGGCTGGCGCGGTAGGCGGCGGACGCGACCGGCGCGCTCGCGGCACCTCCAATGTTGGCGAAGCTCCCCGCGATCAGGAAGAAAGACGGGAACCTGAATAGCCGCGCCGTTACCGCCATGACACCGATATGGATGAGCAGGATCAGCAGCCCGATCATCATGAACTGCGGCGCCTCAAAAACGGCGCGCAGGTCCGCCTGCGCGCCGATCGCCGGCAGAAGCAGATAGAGACCACAATATCCGATGTCACCGGCGCCGGCATCCGAAAGCCGGCGCATCCGTGTGAAAGACAAGGCAATGCCGAGCGTAACAACGAAAAGAACCGTCCAGCTCGAGGCGCTGATGATGACCGGATCGCCCAGCGGCGGCAGGGATTCGGCGACTGCTCGGGCCAGGATCGCGGTCGCCAAACCGCCACCGACAATGATCATGATGTCGTCAATCCTGGCCGGCTTACGGGTCGCCTGGGTGCGGCTCAATTCGGCGTCTACCGTGTCGAGGATAGCCGGATCGGCGCGCAGATATCGATCGAACGCCGATTGGAAGCCGCTGAGCGCGATTGCGGCACCCAGCCAGCCATAGGCAACGACGGTATCCGTTACGATGATCGGCCCCAAAAGCGAGGCGTCCGCTTCCAGGCTCTGTTGCATCGCCAGCATGTTGGCTGACCCGCCAATCCAGGAAGCCGTCAACATGGCAAGGCTTTGCCAGGCGTCGCTCGGCAGAAACGTGCGTGTGAAGAGGAATACGACGGTGACGGCCAGGGCAACACTGCCGGTGCCCGCGAGCAGCATGATAACTGCCGGCCGCCCGATCTTCGCCATCGCCTTAAGGTCGACCGTAAGCGTCAGCAACAACAGCGAGAACGGAAGGATATAGGTCGCCAGCCAACGGTACAGCTCGCTTTCGGACGGCAGCAGGCCGAGACTCGATAGAAACATCGGCAGGCAATAAAGCCAGACCACAGGCGGTGCCAGTCTGAACAGGCCACTGAACCTGGGCGTTGTGCTCATCGCATAGATCGCCGCGGCAATCGCCGCAAGGATCGCAAAAACCAGTGTCGGATTCGATGCCAAAGCTGCGTCCCCGGTAAGCGCCAATCGACAACATTAACAACGCGCTGCGCGGAGCGCTTAGCACACTGATCTCGCGGCCTAGCTTTTGAGCTGGAGCCGGGTCGAAGAGCTAATCACTTTGCCGCAGGCCCGCGGTTTCCCTGGCCTGCGCGCGCTCCGATCCCAAAAGCTAGGCCGCGAGATCAGTGTGCTAAGCGGCCGGTGCGGCACACGAATAATGTTCTAGGTCAGGGATGATGAGGGGTCCAGTTGAATTACGGTTGATCGCCGCAATCCAGCAGAAATTGGCACAATGGATCATTGTTGCCACCAACGCTGCAAGAGGACCGTCCCGCCATGGCTAGCGACTGATCAGAGTTTTGAAAATACTAATCATGCGTGCAGGAAGGGAAGGAAATATGTGTATTAAAAGTCCACGGGACATGCGGTCTCCTCATTCAGTATGCCGCAAATTCATCGTTACGCTGGTTTCGACTACAGCGCTTGCTGCGGGGGTGGATACGGCATGGGCGCAGGATGGCAGCGAGGATAGCCTCGAGACGATAGAGTCGATTACCGTCTTCGGCCGGGGCCGGGAAGACAGCTTGCGCGAAGTGCCGCAGACCGCCCAGGTCTTCGATACGGGCTTCCTTGACGACGTGGCTGCGGTGGATATCACCGATATCGTGCGGTTCTTGCCATCGGCCTCAACGCAATACTCTCAAATCGGATGGCTGGCGGATGCGTATTTCGTTCGCGGGTTCGGCATCACCCAGGTCATCAACGGCGCCCGGCTGAACACCGCCAATTTCCCGTTGGACTCGCAGTTCATGGAGCGTATCGAGGTTTTGATGGGGCCGGCGTCGGTCCTCTACGGCTCCATGCAGCCCGGCGCTGTCATCAATGTCGTTACAAAAACGCCGCGGGAAGAATTCCATCTGGAGGCCGCGGCCGAGCTCGGCAGTTTCGACCATCAGCGCTTTACGCTTGATGTCGGAGGTCCGATTACAGACAGCGTAAGCGTCCGGCTGAACGCGGTCTACCAGGACAGGGAGAGTTTTCTTGATTTTTGGGAGGAGGAAAAGCTGACCATCGCGCCGGCGATCGAGTGGGCGCTGTCCTCCGATACAACCCTCAACATTCTCGGCATTTATGCCAAGACCGATCAGCCCGCCGGCGGATATCTGGGCGGACCCGCAGCCGGCCTTCTCACCGAAAACCCAAACGGCGACTACCCGAGATCCTTTTATGTGCAAAGTCCCGATGAGGAAGGCGTCGGGCGGACCCGCGAGACCGCGAATATCGAGGTTACCCTGAGGCATCGGTTCACTGATTCTTTGAGCGCCAGGGCGGTTTTTTCCTATACGCATGTCGAGCGCGATGACCAGTCGATCATCGGCCTCCTTCAGGACGATTTTCGTACGTTGAACAGGCTGCAGATCGGCAATGTCAGCGATGGCGACGACTATTCCGGCTACGTCGATCTGGCCGGTGAATTCGTCACCGGACCGATCACGCACCAAGTCTCGGTTGGCGGAGAATACTTCACAACCAAATTCAACAATCTGCAGACGCGTTTCATTGTAAACCCGATCGATTTGTACGCGCCGGTATATGGGGCGGTCCTGGAGTTGGATAACAGGATCCGTTTCCTTCCTTCCGAGATCGACGACAAGACCGTCGGGGTTTTCATACAGGACCGCATGTCGGTCGGCGACCGCGTGCACCTCATCGCCGGGCTTCGCTACGCGAAGATCACATCGGAAAACACCGGCAACAAGGTCAGCCAGTCCGACGTGCCCACGATGTTCGGCATCGTTGCCGATGTCACCGACGCCATATCCGTTTTCGGCAACCGTTCGGAATCCTTCATTCCCCGTTCGGGAACGACTGCCGACAATACGGTGTTCGCGCCGGAGAGCAGCGTGCAATACGAGGGCGGCGTCAAGTTCGGTATGGGGGGCTTGTCTGGTACGGTTTCCCTCTTCCGGGTGAAAAAGCCGGATGTTCTCACCCCGGATTTGGATAACCCCGGCTTTCAGGTTCCCCTGGGCAGCGTCACCACGAAAGGGTTCGAGGCGTCCGTGAGTGGCGAGCCTCTTCCCGGTCTGACCGTCTATGCGGCCTATGCCTACATGACGAGCAACGTGGTCAGCAACGACCCTTCCCTGGACGGTACCGACCTCCGCTACGCGCCGGAAAACACGTTCTCGTTCACCGGGCGGTATGACATCGGCTCCGGACCGTTTGAGGGGGTTGGCCTGACCGCTGCCCTGCAGTTTACCGACGACCGCTTTCTCGGCGCCGGCAATGCGCTGGAAGTGCCGAGCTTCGTGCGGATCGACCTGGGCATCAACTATTCGGTGACCGATCACGTCGAGCTCGGCATCCTCGCCAACAACGTGACCAATGCCGATATTTTCTCCGGCTTCGGGTCGACGAACAACGTAGACATCAACCCGCCGCGGACCTTTCTTGCGCGGGTGAGGCTTGGACTATAGGCCATTTCCGGTCTTTAGTGGATGGCGGACCATGCGAATCAGGCATGGTCCGCCTGTTTTTTCCTAAAGCCCGGCCCCTGGGAAAATGTGCAGAATGTCCATCGTGAAAATCGCGTTTCTGGGCACTTTCCTCCTGCTGGCTCCGCCTTGCTGGGGCCAGGTCGCCGCCGGGTCCGGTGTTGCCGAGGCCATCGGGCACGCCGATGTCTTTGTCGGCGGGCTTGACGAGGCCGGCGCACCGGGGTGCGCCCTTGGCGTTCTGGATTTGGAGGCCCGGTCATGGGCCTATCAGGGCGCCTACGGACTTGCCGACATTGAACACGGCGTTGCGAATACGCCCGATTTGGTCTTTGGCGTGGCGTCGGTCACGAAGCAGTTTACCGCGGCCGCCGTCGCGCTTGCCGCGCATCAGGGGTATTTTTCCCTGGGCGACGATATCCGGGCATACATCCCCGAGATTCCCAACTACGGCGCGCCGATCACGATCGGCGATCTCATACACCATACCAATGGTTTGCGCGATATCGGCCGGCTGATTCTGCTTACGGGCAAGATGCGGCGCTATCTCGGCCAAGACAGCCGCGTCGGATTGCTGGCCCGGCAGCGGGCGGCAAACTTCCCGGCGGGAACGGACTATCGCTACGGCAATTCCGACTATCTGCTGCTGGCCGAGCTCATAGAGCGCACGAGCGGGCAGGCCTTCGCGGATTATGTGGAGGAGAACATCTTTCGTCCGCTCGGGATGAAGCACAGCTATTTCGGCACCGCCACGCGCGGCACGGATGGGCGGGCGCTTCCATACTCCCACACCCACGGGAAATGGCGCGGTGAAGCGTGGCTGCCCGAAGCTCCCGGCGATTGGGGCCCGGCGGGCCTCATGACAAACCTGGATGATTTTGCAAAATGGACGGCCAATCTGTTTGCCGACGAGAGCCGGCTTGCCGGGGGCGCGGAGCTGACGCGGATGCTGCGTGCCAACGGCCGGTTGCGCGATGGATCGCCCGTGCCCTACGGCTTCGGGCTGAGGCTGCTTCGTTACCGGGGTCTGGAAACAATCGGCCATAGCGGCTCGGGCTATGGCTATAAGGCGCATACGGTGATCTTTCCCGGCCGCTCGCTCGGCGTTTTCGGGTTTTGCAACAACGGGATTTACGCCCAGCCGGTGGTGATGGGCCTTGCCGACATTTTCCTGGATCGCGCGAGTGACCGGCAGGCTGATCCGAAGGAGCCGGCAACCGCGCTATCGCCCGCGCAACTGAAGGATTTCGCCGGTGTGTACCGAGAGAACGAGCTGCGGCTGCCGATGATTGTCGAGGTCCGGGGCAACGGTCTTCTTGTTACCGGCGATGCCTCGCCCAGCGTCTTCGAGCCCGTCGCCATGAGCCGTTTCCGAAACAATCAGAACCTGGTCATCGAGTTCGAGGGGCGGTCGGAGGCCGGCGCCCGCTTTTTCATACAAAAAGAAGGCCGCAAATACGGAGCCGGGCGGTTCGAGCGCGTTGAAAGGCTCAGCCTTGCGAAATGGCAGATCGCGGAATATGCGGGCGACTATTACAGCCCCGAGATCGACGCCACCTATCGGTTCGGCGTTGCAGGCGGCAAGCTGACGGCGCGCATCCTTGAAAAGGAGCCGCGCTCCATATCGCCATTCACATTCGAGCCGCTGATCGAGGACGAGTTCGTGGCCATCCCCGACCGTTTGGCAATCCGTTTCACGAGAGAGGGGGGTGGCGCGCCCACCGGTCTTGTGCTGACCTACCAGTTCGGTTGGATAACCGACGTTGAATTCTACCGCGTGCAGCCGTGACGCGCCGTCGCGGAATTCGCCGCCGCGTTTAAATGCAGGGGCGTGATGTCCCTCAAAAAGACCAGGGCATCGAAAGCAGCGCGCGTATCGATCTGGTGATAGCCCCTCCTGACGTTGATGTTGCGGATGGCTCTCAACCGGGAAAACCACTGCGGGACCGTGCCTGAGTCCGGGATCTTTTTCAGGTCGAGCAGGAAGCGGGCCCGTCCGGACTTCGCGGCCAGTCCGTTCAAGCTGCCGGACTTTGACGGGGGGACGGCGTAGGTTTCGTTCCTGGGCCGAAAAAGGCCCAGCAGGTCGCGCGCCGCGCCGCGGTCGTAGAGCGAGCCGATGACCACCATGTCGTCGCCGAAGTAGTCGTTCAGAAATTCGCCCATGGTGCTGTGCAGATCGTCGTCGTTTTTAGGGCGCTTCCGCCATTTCGCCACATGGCTGTTATGGGCGAAGACGAACAGGCGCCCCTCCGGCCCCTCCCGTTCGAGCGCCCAGCGCAGATTCTGGGCCGCGGCGATATCCCGGCCCTCGCCTTTCATGCGAAAGTGGGTTGTCAGCTGGCGCGCTGCGACCGCCTGCCGATAGGCCCGCTCGTAGTCGCGCGCCGAGGTGCGGGATATCCAGACCACCTGCCAGCGCTCGAAAAGGCTTACCAGGTCCTGCACGGCGGCCAGGAGAGAGGCTCTTTGGTCCGCCGTAAGCGCGCCATAGCCGTCGCGACTGAACTTTTGCAGGAGGGGCGCGAATTGCCGCATGCTGGCTTTGCTGCGCGCCGGATCCAGCCGGGCGACATAGCTGAGCGCGTTTTCGATAAGAGGGCGGCCCTCGGGGCGCATGCATCCGCTCATTTCCAGGCCGTAAAACCGGATCTTGCGCATGGTCGTCGGGCGTGCGTTGTAGGCCCGCATCCAATCCACAATCTGCAGATTTTCGTCGAAAACACTATCGGACCATGAAAATACGCCCTGGGCCGCACGGATGCGCGAGACGTCTTTGCCGAGGGCGTAGTCATCGGTGGCGAAGGATGGCGCCAAGCCGGTTTCCGCGGCCATGGCGGTCACGCCGTGTTCCTCCACCAGGTAGGCGAACAAACGGTTTCGGAAGGCCCATAACTCATGGGTGTCATGCGTTCCTTCGCCAAAGCCGATGATGCGCGCCTCGCCAATGATGTGCTTGAGCGGGCCGAGGTCGGAGAAATCGTCCGTCAGCTCCACCGATCTCAGGGGGACCGCCTCTCGCGCAACCCATTCGACGACCTCGTCGGCACGTGCCATGGAGGCGGAAAGCAGAAGGACCAGGAAAAGCGCGGAGCGTCGCATTGTCGGCATTACCTCAGAATAGGGCGTGACACTACTGGTCGCCATTGACATGATGCTCCTCTCTTTTCTCTCCGCTCAGGGCCCCGGCGGATATGGGCGGCCAGCGGTCGGTCCAGGAGGTGGCGGCCTCGAGTTCGCCGGCAAGTCCGAGGAGCCGGTCTTCGTGTCCGCGCGCGGCTGCGAACATGCTGCCGATGGGCACGCCATCGGCACCGGAAAACACCGGCAGCGAGATTGCGGGAAGACCGGTCAGATTGTGCAGCGGTGTGTAGGAGACGTAATCATACATCAGCGTCATGATATGCTCGAAGGCGCGGGTCGGCGCGAGCGCGCCGATCTCCAGCGCAGGCCGGCGCAGAACCGGGGACAGGATGAGGTCGTAGTCGGTAAAGAACGCATCGAGTGCGGCCGTGGCGCGCGCGGTTTCGAGGATCAGGCCTTCCATGTCGAGAACGCCGAGACGGTCGCTCCATGCGGCGAGGTCACGCGTCCAGGGCTCCAGCAGGTCAGTGGTTTCTGCGGCCGAACAAAGCGCTACCACGTCGCGGGCGAGATATCCCCATAGGGTCTGAAAGCTCTTCAGCACGGCCGGGCCGTCAACGGGCAGGGAACGTTCTTCGACATCATCGCCGAGGGACGCGCATAGCTCCGCCGTTCGGACGATCACGTCGCGAACCTGCGGTTCCGGCGCATCGCCCCACAAATTGTTCATGCAGAGCGCCACGCGGCGGCGACCGCCGGAAGCCGGCCGTTCCGCCGGCACGTCGCCCCCGGGCGATGCGGCCTGAAACGCCCAGGCGACATCGCGCGCGGAGCGCGACAACAGCACATCGCAGGCGATCAGATCTTCGATAAGATGCGGTGTGCGCGCGCGCAGATTGGCGCCCCTGCCGGGCTTCAACCCGATGACGCCGCAACAGGAGGCAGGGATGCGGATCGAGCCGCCGCCATCGGCCGCATGAGCGAGCGGAACCATGCCCGAGGCCACGGCCGCCGCCGCGCCGCCGCTGGAGCCGCCCGGCGAGCGGTGGCGCGCCCAGGGATTGCGTGTCGGCCCGTAGAGCACGGGCTCGGTGGTCGGCAACAGTCCGAACTCCGGCGCATTGGTCTTGCCGAGGGCAACCAGCCCCTGGGCGTCGAGCCGGTCGGTATACGGGAACGAGCGGGTACCCGGCGGCGCCGATACCTTCGATCGGGAACCCGCGCGGCAGGGCATACCGGGATAGTCAAGGCCATCCTTAAGCAGCCACGGAACCCCCGCCATGTCGCCGCTGGCGCGCCAGGCCTGCCTGCGTGCTTTGTCGAAGTCGGTAAATGTGATGGCGTTGAGTTGCGGATCGATTTGCTCGATCCTGAGAATGGCGGCTTCGACGAGCCCGCCGGGAGCCAGCTCTCCGTTCTTTTGCAACACTGCCTGGGCATGAGCGTCCAGCATGCCGATTTCGAAAGCTTCGCCCGTCGTCAGCTCATCGCCGGAATCGGTGTTTTTTCGCCGCGCGGTCATCCGTAATCGTGCCCCGATGGTCAAGGCCAAGCTAGCTTGGGTGGAAACATAGTGCTGTGCGAATCGATGCCGGTGCTTAGCGGAAAGGACGCCCGTGCACCCGAGCTGGCGCAGACGCTAAGCCCCCCACTTGGCGAAGAAACTCGCCGATCAGCAATCCAGGTTACGCCCATCCGAAAGACGGGAGTACGCGGAATAAGATCATGGCAGATTTTTCGGAAAGAGTGGAGATTTGGTGATCTGCGCTATAACGAGGTGGGTGTTGCATTGTGCGCGGATGTGAATTCCGCCACGTGTTCTACGCCGCCCTCTCAATGATGTGATGTCCGTCAGCAGTCGTCGAAGCCAGCGACGGGCTCACCATTCCGGCCAAAAGTATCGGTGGCTCTTGGACCGTTAAGCTGCCCGCCCTTCGGTTCGAGGGTATCCCCGAGAACGAATACTCGATAATGACATTGGCTAGGCTGATGCGGCTCGGACGTGCCGGCGGTCCAGCTGATCCATAACAAAGCGATCGCAAATCTGCCGCCGGGCATCGGCGCGCCTAAAGTGCAGGCGTTCTTCCATAACCGAACACTCCTTCCATGGCATCAACACCTCCCGCCCAAAGGCAAAAGTGTTACCCATGTGTCCGGTACAAAACGTCACCTATCTCTCAGGTCGGTCATTCTGCATCATCGGATGAATTTGTGCCGAAATGCCACGCTGAAAGTGGCGCAAAACTCTCATGATTTAAAATTAATAATTTAATATTAATTACTTAGTAATATAGCTCGTCAGGCTCATAACCTGAAGGTCGTAGGTTCAAATCCTACCCCCGCAACCAAATACTAAAATCAAAACAAGGGCTTAGCCATAACAGGCTAAGCCCTTTTTCATATTCGAGTCTTTGGGGGACCGCTGGGGGACCAATAGAGAGAGATGAATTGGGTGGGTTTGGTGAAGAAGCGGGGAAATTGGGCAAGGAAGGCATCGCAAATTAGCCACGCGGCAACCGATCACGCAAATCCTCTTAAAGACTCCGACTAGGAATTAGAGTCGCCGATTGAACGTTCGATACGCATTATTGCCTCGTCCAGCACCTGAACGGTCTCAATAGCTCCATTTAGTTGGTCAACGATATGTTGCGGCACATTGTCTTTGTTGTATGCGATCCGACGACAGATCGGGAATACGCCTTCTTCCAACGCCGTGCGGACTTGAACTTCACACGCAAGCCGACGCTCCTCAGAATTGCGGGCGTCGCTCGGCTCCACGATGAAATGACGTCCAACATACAACAAGTGTTCCGGCGGATAGTTGAATGATTCGAGTTCATGCTGGAAAAGGATGCGCTCGGCTGGGTGCCAGATCGTGGCAGCGATATGATCGATGCGCCAATACCCAAGCGCTTCGAGTTCGTGCATACGCCCACATACGGTCCTTAGGGTCGATTTCGAGCGTAGGATTATACGAACGCCCGCAATGTCAGTGAACTCATGAGTAAAGTTGCATGCAGAGATCGGGCGGTTGTTTGGATCGTGCTTGCGTGCAATCTTTCGAATTAGAGAACCTGGATCTTTTACCCTTCCATTCAGGCCTGATGGCGCTGCGGCAAGGATAACGGAATCGTTCCTGAGCACAGCAAGTACCTGATCGTGCCAAATCTGAAAGTCTGGCCGCACATTTTCGTAACGTTCCCTAACCTTGTTCTCCTCAATCATGGCATGTCCCATCTCCTTCGGCTTGTGCCCATTTTGTGAATTGGATTAGTGCGTCGACGCATGAAGGCAATGTCGATGCAACCGCGACGGCGCCATGCCCGCGCAATACGGCAATCCTTGCGTCTTTGCCACCGAACGGCCGCAGAGCTGCAAGAATTTGCGGCCCAGTGTGCCAAACGCCGTCTTCAAGATAGGATTCCGTTCGAAATTCATTTGCTTTCTCGGCATAGGTGGAGGCTTTCTCATGCGTGTGAATGATATAACGGACCTTCTCATCATGCGCATAAATGAAGGCGTGCCACGGCGAACAACTGCTTGGCGTGTTTGTGGGGGGGCCGACGGTCCACGCGAAGTCGCTAACCGGATCATAGCTTGAGACGATCAAGAACTTGGCACCGGCGGGGCTGAGTTTGTTGGATCGCGATGTTGTTACTACGAATGCGCGATCATCGAGGCGATGTGATGCTGAGCCCGCTCTTCTGTCACCAAGTGCTCCGTGATCCTGAAGCACCTCGTAGTGCTGCGTCATCTGTCGTGCAAATCGGCGCGTGTCCTGGTAATAGGAGTATTCTCCCGTCAGCAGTCCTCGAGAAATCCAGTTAAATTTGATTCTGTAGTCTCGACAGATAATCGTATCGACAACCTTAGCTTCGGGAATTGAATCTCCAAGACCTTGCGTATGGATTACGTGCACACCGGCATTGGCGAGCCTTTCAAAATCACTTAACATGAACTCAGCACACGCTTCCTCACTTGGTGCAACGATGATTTTGATTTCTCTTGCGCGCGCGCGGGCTAGGAAGCCGTCGGCACCCTCAGAAGTTTTTTCCATCCACCAACAAAGCGCTTCATAATTGGCAGGCGCGTTGAGCAGCAATGACTGTTCTTCAAGCGAATCTACCTCGACCGTCATCCCAGGAAGTATCGCGACCCTCTCAAACTGTCGTTCCAATCGCGCGGCCAATTCGTTTACGTCAATTGGATCTCCTTCAGAGCAAGAAAACTTGATTGTTTTGTCGCTTGGCCAGATGTTGATGGTCGAGTAATTGGACATCGGCTGCTTGGCGACACCAGCATCATCAAGTGTTGTTGTTATCTCGATGTCGCCATTGAAGTAATAACCCTCCTTTTTGGAGGGATGACTGGAAACTAGAAAATTCGATCTAACTTCCTCGGCCCATTGCTTGGGTTTATGGATGCCATTGGCCAGTGCATAATCTTTGGCCGCACTCAAGACATGCTTACGAATTTCGCGCACATCCGAACGTACCCAAGTTTCGATTTCGGGACCAAACCACGCTATCGCATCTTCTACGTCTTGTTCGACTTCCTCCGAGACAGTTGGCAGCGTCATGGCCTTACCAAGCCCGGCCGTCATAAGAGCCCAATTGCTTCCTCTAAGCCAAGCGGGCGGTTCTGTAGCCAATGCGAGATAAGCGAGAAGAGTGAGGCGACGCCTCCAGTAACGATCCCCTTTGGCAATTTTGCCGCGCGTCGGACTAAAGTCGAATTGCCCCAATCGCACTACGTCTTCCTGTCCGACAAGCGATTCGTCGCGCCTGCGCAAGCTGACGCGTATGCCGACTTTAGGGTTCAGCAGTACCTCGTCTCGAAGAAGCGGCCAGTCCTCATACCAATCCTGGAACCGGTAGTCCTGTTGGCGGGAGACCTGACGCCAAGCCAGCCTCGGTTGTTCGCGAAGATCAATTTCCAGCGCGAGCAGGTACTTTTTTTGCATTATCGTCAGAAACTCTGGGTGGCGCCGCATCGCTTCAAGACGTCTCATGCGAACGCGGTCTCTGATGAATACCGCTTCTACCTCAGCGTTTTGCAGATCACACTCGAAAAGAATGTGTGCCAGAAGCCGCTCGAAACGATGGCGTAGCTGAACATCGCCGCTCAGATCATGATAGTTTGGGTTCTTGTTGATTTTGGGGACCAGAATCGTGTTGTAGTCCTCCAGTCGCCTTACGACATTCATGTAACCAGGTGCACTGTCGAAGTAGCTTGACACAATTACAGGTACATCGCGGGGCGTGAATCCATGCCCAATTTCTCCGCGACGCAAGGCGCGAACAAGGCCAATCCCACCTTCATCGACGACGTATCGTTGCCAGTGCGTATGCGACAATGGCTCTGACGATTCTCCGCCGTCAGTAGTTTCGAAGTGGAGAATGCCGCCGGCGAGCCGGTAACCGGGTGGAAGAAGAAGGAGGTCAACTATCAGAAGATCGTAGCGCACTCCAATCAAGGACTCGTGTGCCTCGCGGTTCGTTGTCACGCGCGCATATTTCACAGAAGCTCTGAAGTTCAGGGCGCTTAGGTAGGCCTCAAGCGCCGCGGCCACGTCCTCCTCGTCCTCAACGATGAGCACGTTCTTCATGACTAAGCTCCCGTGATTGGCGTCCGCAATGCTGGCGCTTTTGACAGGGCGACCCCCACAATTAAGCTCGCCGGAAGAGAGGCAATCACGCCCCAGCCGCCAGGATTGACGAATGCAATAGCAGCACCCGCCGAGATCGACACGGCGGCAGCGATGGCCGAAAAACGAACACGCATGATCCGAGCCGCGATAATTGCGCCGCCAATCGGCGGGACCACATTGCCAAGCAGTCCGAGCCAGGCTGAGAGTTGCGGAACTTCATAAGGTCGCAGAAGCGAAGCATTGGCGGCGACGACAGCCGCAATGACAACGACCGTCCGTGCCGATATACCAGTCGCCCGATTGATATTCAGGGAAATCGAATACATGGCATTGTCATTGGTGCTCCAAATGCTGGCAATGAGAAACGCAGCGCCGACGAGTCCCAGACCTGCCATTTGCAGCACGGTGGCAACGTCGCCAGACCCATAATTTTCAAAGGCGAGCGCTCCAACAACCATGAGCGCCGTGTTGCCGAAAAGAAATGCGACAATAGCCAAAAATGCCGCGCGCGGAGCACTTTGCTCAAAGCGCATGACATCGGCGATTGTCGCTATTGAACCCATTATCCAGAGCGAGAATACTAGAGAGACAGCGGTTGCGAACGGCATTTGGGCGCCGTTAGGTTGGTTAATTCCGACCGAAGGTGTGCTCAGCACGAGGACGGCACCAGTCGCGATGATGGGCACCGCCAGCCAGCTGAGGGTAGCCAGCGCTCGAAACCCAAAGAAAGAGGTTATCGCCATTACGAGGGGGGTCAGCACAAGGATGATCTCGGACGGAATACTTGGTACCCATGAAGCGATAATCCCTCCGAGCAAGGAAGCTTGGATTACGTACCAGCCGAGAATAACAAGCGCCGCAAACGTAACGACGATGCGAGAAATTGAACCGCCAAATACATCTGTCATTTGACCGCCAAATGAACGGCCGGTGCGTGCAGAGTAATAGGCGGTGTGGCCAGCGATGATCGATAGTGCAATGCCACCCAACAAAATGGCGCTGACCCACTGCGTCCGACTCATTGCGGCAGCAAGCGCGGCGCCGACTATGAGATTCGTGGTCACCGCGGTGAGTCCGAGCGTCACCGCAAAAATCGTGATGGGCCTTTTCTTGTCCGTCGTCCGAACCGCTTCGTGCGAAAATTCTGGCATTGTTCGTCCAAATGATTAGCAGTTGACTTTTTGGGGCATTACCAACCCGACCGCCCGACGTGCATCAACTGTGCACGCCTGTCCGTCCTTCAAGGCGCGCGTGGCATATTTGGTGCCAATTACGCAAGGCACCTGGAGTTCGCGACTGATAATTGCAGCGTGGCATAGCAATCCGCCCTCATCGGTGACGATAGCGGCCGCTTTTTCGATGCCGATCATCAAGTCGGGGGTGGTCATCGGCGTCACCAGAACACCATTTCCGCCTGAGACTTTCGAGACGTCGACCGGTCCTCCCACGAGACATGCGTTGCCCCGAACAAAGCCCTCAAAAGCCGTCGTGCCGCGTAGCGGAAAGGCAAGTTCCTCATCGAAATCGAACGCATTGTATTTGTCTTGTTCTCGTTCCTCGGCCACAGTTTCGATGTTTGGCCCTTCAACTGTCATGCAGAAGGCACTACGGCGGCGGAGGATTTCTTCTTGGGTCACGACAGGCGATCCTTGTCGCAGAGACACAAGCAATTCCGTTTCGGTAAGATGAACAAGATCTTCCCGGCTGATATCGAGCGTCGAGGCCGCGTGCTGAAACACGTGGCGAATACGCACTTCTGATTCAAAGTGGCAGTCGACACGTCGAAACCGCAGCGACTGGAGTCTGCCCGCGATGTTTAGCAAGCGCGAAATTGGTTCTGGAAGTGCAAGTTCCTGCCTCTTGGCCTGCGCTTTTTCTTTGCGTGCGGCGCGCCGAGTCACAAGAGTGGAAACAGAGGGGTAGCCTTTGCCCGCAACTAGATAATTGTGAATTCTGTTGAGTACCTGCTCGGTACTCGCGGGATCATGTAGATAGGCAAAGGTCTGCTGCCACCCAAAGCGCGACAGGTGATCGTCGATAAGCGAAAGTAATTTGCTAGCCAAGGGCCCTGAGCCGTTTCCTTGAGTCAATTCGGAAATCGCTCGCCTGCCGGATGCTGAATCAGCTAGTTCGACTATTTCAAGAAGGGAGTGCACCTCGTTAACGAGCGAGGTCTCTTTTTCCATAAACACGCCATCGCGCAAGACCTCCGCCACGGCTTTATCGTGTTGATCACATTTTAAATGCTTAGAAAGCTGACGGCGCAGTTCAGCTTCGAGCGCGCTCTCAACAAGGACCATCGACGCTAGGAACGGCATTGTCTCCTTTGCAACCTCGAAGTAGCGCTGAAGATGGCCTCCGTACTCGCCACTCCTTGCAGATTCAGCAATCGCAATCTCATCAGTGACGGAGTAGAGCGTTCTTATGGCTGCCTCACAGCGCCGCTCGTAGAAGGAGTAAAATTCCTCTGACGATGCCGTGTCGATGAGATGGCGAAGCTCGAGCGCATCTTTAAGCGATATCTGGTGCGTGTCGTTTGCATATCTGTACCGCTGAATTGCAACGTCCCAGCTTAGTGCGCGTTGAAAATATTCGCGTGCGCCACCGGCGCATACGAGCGATACCCAGAGTACACTCTCCTTTCTGGTAACAAGCGAAATCCACTCATCGCTCATGCGGCTCTCCTTCCTGTGGCGGTTACGGCGCGCGCTTGCACTATCCAAAGGCCGTCCCTAGCAAAACAAAATTCAATATCCTGCGGGCTGCCGAACAGGTCCTCGATTTCTGCGTATGCGATTGCGATCTCGCGTATCTGGGTCTCAGACAGACACAGTGATCTGCGACTGGCCAGCGTTGTTTTTGAGCGCTGCCGCCGCCCTTTGGCCCGGACGTCTTCGCGGAATGATTTGGTTCCAAGAACCGAAGATCGGACAGAGAAATCTGCCTTGCCCAGAATAATGCGGTCGGGAGTGATTTCACCTGCGAGAATGGGTCCACCAAAGCCGAATGCCGCCTCGATCATCACGATATCGGTGTCGCCCGAGACAGGGTGGCAACCAAAAACCACGCCTGAAACAAGAGGCCTGATAAGGCATTGAATGATCACACCCATCCGAGGGCCAAGCTGGCTGACGCCTCGGCTATCGCGGTAAGCTACGGCCATATCTCCAAAAAAAGCGGCTGTAACCTCGCGATAGGCTTCGACTATGGCGGCTTCAGTATTTGGGACGGTGAAAGATTGGTATTGCCCTGCCGAACTCACCCTTCCGCTATCCTCGCTCGAAGCTGATGAGCGCACGATAGCTGTCGTTTGATCTGCCGTATCGGCTATCCAACGCCGAATGATCTCCCGCACTTGAGGGAGAGGCGCGTGCTGACGAATGGCTTGGCGAGCGGCTGCAGCGGATACGCGAAGCACCACCAAATCGGCGCCCGACTGCATTCGGGCGCACTCAGAGGCGATACTCTTCCAGCAATACTGAATTTTGGTTGGATCGGGCTCGCCCCACCACTCCATCGGTATGGCGACGAACTGAGGAACCCGAACCCCATGGCGCTGCAACCGAATTAGGTTGTGTGCTTTGCCGCCGTAGTGGACCGCGGAACCGTGCACTAGACTCTCCTTTCGCCCAAAGGTTCACGTACTTGCCACTAAAAAGCGATAAGAAAATGGGGTTCTACCACGTCCGCGTGCTCACTCCGTCGCCCAATTGTGTAAGGGATTGCGATGACAACGAATTCTGACGTGGCTTTCCGCCACATCGGGTTCTCATCAGCCGACGCAACGCGTGAGAGAAGGCAGTAACTATAAAGTTTGAAGGCGATTAATGCGCACTGCCGAAGCTCAGATTATCGCAGCTCTTGCGATCTTGTCATACACTTGACTCTTAGAAAGGTGAGCCAGCTATCTTTTTTGCTGCCAAGCAGGCTTAGGAGTTCTTTCTAGAAGCCCTTACACCTGGGCCACCTCCGTTCTCATCGATGAATTCTACACCCGCCTCTTCGAGGGCCCTTCTCACCGCCTTCAAATTGGGTGCGTTTGATTGTGGAAAGCCATCAACACTTTCCATCCGTTGGACTGTAGAAACTCCGACACCAGCCTTTGCGGCTAACTTCTTTGCAGTCCAGCGCAAATGATGACGCGCCATTCGAATCTGCGAGCCGGTAATCATTTTGAACGTTTTGACATCATATGAATGTTTTGAATTGACACTGCATTAGTGATGGTAGAGTCTGTTTGCCCATTTTACCAAGCGGGCCATGCGGGTGTTGGAGCACCCGGCACGGCCCTGACCACACCAACCTTTGGAGGAGGTCGGCATGGCTGGCACAGCCTTTATCACACATATACAACTCAAACTATATTCCGTGAACCGGTCGGAGTTCCGGAATCCACTTGGATCTTCCGGCTTCTCTACAACATGCGCCGGAGATCGGCCATGGTGACGGGCGGCGACGATGCACTGAGCCGCCGCGTGGGGCAGCGAGTTCGTGCATTGCGCAAGCGACGTCACCTAACTCAGGAAGAGCTTGCTGGCTTGGTTGGCCGGTCGGTAGAGGCAGTCTCGACTGTGGAACGCGGCAAATCTGCCCCAGGCTTAATCACACTTGTCCGCCTCGCCCATGCACTCGACGTTTCGCCAGGGGAGCTATTCGACGATGCAGCTGAAGATATGATCTCCCCAATTCGCGCCGGCACCATGGCCGCCATCGCCGACCGGCTGCGCGCGATGGACGACCGTAACCTCCGCATCGCCGCCCATCTGATTGAGGGACTCTCCGAATGCTGAGGCGCAACTATCACTGATTACGCTCAAGGGCCTCGATCTGATCCACTGCGGCCCTGAGCAGGGGATCGGAGAGCGCGTTGGCCGCATCAAGCAACCGGGCAAGCAGCCCCGCTCGATTGGCGCTAACGGGCCGACGTTCGGGCGGGTCGAAGAACTCTGCCACGGGAACGTTGAGAGCTTGAGATAGCCGTTCCAGGGTGACGTAGCCGGGCAGGGACTTGCCGCGCTCTACCGAAGAGATCGTTTCGACGGACCGGTCGATGAGTTCCGCAAGGTCGTCTTGCTTGAGCCTCCGACGCCTTCTTAGCGCTTTGATTCGCGCCCCCACCCGCGCACCGACAGTCATGCAAGCCGTACTCGCGCGCAATGGTCGCAAAACGAAGACGGTTAAATACGCTTTTTCCCACCGTCCGTAGTCGATTGCGTTTCCTGAAGAATATGGGCCCAAGCCTCATGGACATGATGTTTTGCCCGACCAAATTTCATGCCCATGGGGCGTACGCATGCAGATGCGGAGCCTCAAAAAATACCGGATGTGCAGGTGAGGGAGACCCCCATTAGCCTCGCCTGCGCGTCCGGTCTCGGTTAGGGGAGCTGCGGCTGTGACAGAAGACCAAACGCTGAACGATGGTGCCAAAGACGAAGCGAAAGACGGTGACGACTTAGACCAGGCTTGGGAGGATGAGGAAGCTCGTGAGCGCGAGGCTGCCGAGATGGCCGGCTTCGAAACGCGCATCTATCGCACCCTCTACGCTTGTCGCAGCGTTGATGAAATGGCGGCCGGCGTCGGCCGCATTCTAAGGGATCTGAGCTTCGATAGCTTCGCTTTCTTCTCGCTCGGAACGGACGGCAAGCGCTTCGATGTGCCTCACAGGCTCATTGCTGCTCTGCCCGAAAAACTCATCACTGCTTATGATGCTAAGCGTTATCACGAATGGGATATCATCTTCGACTATGCCTTCCATAACCGCCGACCCGCCTACTATGCGACCCTGCGGGCTGAGCTTGCACGCTTTCCCTACGGCTCGCAAATGAAGGAGATCAACCGTGAGATCTTCGGTCTCTATCTCAGTCACGGCTACGCGGATTTCTACCTCGTCCCCTGTGGCGTCGGGGGGCGAAAAGCGCTTCTGAAAGTCGGAATTCGCGACGTCGAGGCTGCCGAACTCACCTGCGCAGTCCGCGCTACGGAACAGCAGCAGGTAAGCGTTGCCATCGAGTGAAGTGAGCAAATTTGGCGGCCAAAAGGATGCAACGGCACCCAATTACCACGTCCATTTTGCCAAATCCAGGCGCAAGATTTGAGATCAAACAGGAGTCGAACCAAGCAGTGATTTGGCAGAGTCGCTACTGAGCCGATGGCAAAAAAAGTCGCTCAAAGATGTGCGGGAAGATTGGCGGCTTGGGAGGGCGAATCCGGAAGGCAAGATAAAGGGCCGGTGCCAAACCACCTTAAGCCACTGTCTGCACATCGGTTTTTCGTCGGCGGTGCGGAGACCCCCTGCCGACAACTTTTTGGTTAAGCCATTGGTGTAACTAAAGAAAAAGCGGCGCCGCTTTCTTAAGAAACCAATGAAATCAATGGATTAGGACTAGCGATTTCCTCTCGAAAACCACCGGATCACTTGAAAGGGAATTCGAGTACAGAACCTATCTATCGCCTGGGCGTTTGAAGGTACTCCATGATTGCGCACACAATAATCGCAATCATCAACGGTAGTGAGCCAATGAACATCAGTCTCCAGTCAGCTTCCATCTGCCCCGATACAAAGCTGAGCTGTAGACTCTCAAAACCGTGCGTCGCTTCGAAAGAGACAAAGCTCTCCAAAACTGATTTTCCTATCAGACTCAAAAGAGCCACATAGAAAGCTCTTCTCCAAAAAAAAGCGGGGTTGTGAATCAGGATAAATAAAAACATAGCCAACGCCACACCACCTGATGCAACGTAACGAGCGGCATTCGTCCAATCTGTCTCTGATAAGCCAATCCAAACAATCACTCCCGACAAAGAAGCGCCAACCACGGATACAAGGAGCCACCCAGGTAAAGCGTTTTCCTCGGCAACCTGAGTCGCGTCCAACCGCTCTCGTTGCCTTGATGCCATCGCCACATGGAGGCCGTGGAGAAAGTCGGGGAACTCGCCGCACAACCGCCTGAAGAAGTCACCTCCTACTTGCAATGCCAACGCCGTTTGGCTCTTGACACTGACTGTCGCAGATCTTTTCCTTCCAGGCTCTATCGCAGACATCTCTCCGACCTGGTCGGGCGCGGAACGCATCGTTATTTTGCGCTTTCCTAATAGAATGTACGCTTCGCCGGTGAGCAGAAAGTACACATCATCACCTTGAGCGTTTTGTTCGATAATCCTCTCCCCCTTTCGAAACGTCACGATCTGGCCGCTGGCCATAAGACGTTTCACGATTTCCTCATCACCTCGTATGGCTTGGTTTTGTAACAGTGTGTTGCGAATGCGGTCCTGACCGTCACTGCCGGTAAATCCTTGAAGGGGGTCCGGCAGCGAATGACGGCCAAGAATGGCCCCTAGTTTCTTCGCCCAAGACATTTTTCGACTTCTTTCATATTGGCAATTCTCAGATGGAAGCTGCTCTCATTTCGCATCGTATTTCCTTCTTGCACATGAGGATTAAAGCCATAGTGCCGGAGGTAGTAAAACAGCATTGCCTGCCTGACCGTGAGACGAAGGCGACCGTCCTCCATCTGATACTCGTATTCTAATCGTCTCCTCTGTCGCCGATTCAGGGAGGGGTCTACCTTGAGTATGAATTCAACGTTCGTTTCCCAGACGACATCGCGAGGTGGGTCCTCGTCCGGGGTGTCAATTGGTTCAAGCGCTTCAATTCGCGAAAGGACAAAATCCGAGTATCTCCTCTTCTCGAAATCGAATGCCCGCATATGCCATCGATGACCATCGCAGGCTATTGCGTGCGGCATAAGAGTCCGAGATTCTCCCTGATCGGATTTCAGTGAGACGTATCGGGACCTAAGACAGCCGTTCCTGTGGATCGCGTCGAGAACAGTTCTCAAAACGTTGGGCAGTATTTCCCTTGAATGTGCGGAAACTGCATCAAACTTCGGAATGGTATCGACCCAGATTTCGTTTTTCTGCCGATACCCCTGGTGCAGCATTTCCAGGTGCATCAGGTATTCCGATGCATGCCCTTTTGTCAGCATTGGTTGGAAAGATGCACTCCGAACATAAGACTTTCGCCTCGGGTCATAGATCATGTTGTCAGGGCAGGCATCCATGTAAGTGTTGAGGTCTTTCGTTGCCTGCTGCATCGAAATCGCAAATTGATCCTGCAACTTCTTTCTGCCGACCGAGCCCTCCCAAGCGAGTTGGAACTCAATGTACTCCAGCCTCCTGCGGATGGTCGTCTTTATGGTTTGAAAATGCTCCATCTTGCCTCCCAGATTGCAATTCTCACTTTCTATCATGTTGACATATTAGCGGAAAGTGCTATTTTATAGGAGTATTGCGAGTCGGCCTGCGAGTTAGGCCCAAACGCATCACACCCAAAATACTTTGAAGGAGTTCGCCATGGCTTGGCGGCATGAGAAGGCGCGGCAGCGTATCAGGCAGCTAATCGAAGAAGCGCCTCAGGTCGAGGTTCGCCGATTCGCGGACGAATATATGCCCAACTACGAGGCCCGCCGGGAAAGGCTTGTCGCCTCAGGGGAGCAAGTTTCACCGCCTCTGTTTGACCTTGGCAAGGGTAGTGCCGTTATGGTCGACACTGTCCAGATTTACATCCGCATAACCAACTATGACGAATATCGCATTGAAGAGGGCCGAGAGACGCATGCATCGCATGAGCGCGCGTTAAGGTTTCTCCACCTTTATTACAGCGCATGTGATCGCGTCATTGAACAAACTTCGGCACAGCGGGTCGACTTTCATGGAAGTCGGATGCACGCGGTCGTTCTCGATCAGTTGGGCACCGGTGTAGACCAGCAGAATATTGCTGAGGCTTTCGCATTTATTCGTGATTTTCGTGCGGTTGCCGAACTGGCGAACCAGGAGCTGGCCAATAGCGAGTTTACCGCGCGATTCAGAGTTGGTGTTGACGTGGGGCCTTGCGTAGCGATCAACAATGGTACGGGTCTCGAACAGGAGCCTATGTTTCTAGGAAGCTCTGCCAACCATGCGGCAAAGCTTGCCGAGGGCGAGCAGCCAGGCATATACATTTCTGATCGTGTGAGGGCCCTACTTAACTTGCCCGTCCTTGGAATCTTCGAGGGCATGCAAGATCTCGATGAATCAGTGTTCGATCGGGTAATTGGCAGCCTGGAAACCCTTGTCGCACCGACGCCAGGATCGCTTGACCCCTTGGGCATACCTGAGGCGCTAGTTGAAGCCTGGAGGGGCGAAATAAGGGCGAATAGGGTGCCTGATCCCACCATGCCGAGATTTGTCTTCCATCACAAAGAGCCGCCGTTGAGTGGAATCGACTACGCCGAACTATCGCCAAGCAATTCAATCCGAATGACCCTTGTATCGTTGTTTGCCGACCTCTCAGGGTACACGGCCTTCATCGATGCCGCGATAAGGGCGGGCGGAATAGCTGAAGCTGTGCGCGCGCTCTATGTGATCCGCGAGGAGTTCCAGAATGTCGTCGAAGAGGATTTTGGTGGTCGAAAAGTCCGGTTCATCGGCGACTGCATTCATGCGCTCCTGGCCGAAGGCACAAGAACCGAGACCGATGACCGATCTAGTGTCACCCAAGGCTTCCTATGCGCTGGAGGGCTGAGATCATCCTTCGGGATTTGCCAGAACGAACTGGCAAACATTACGTCGCTCGGCCTAGCGATCGGGGCGGAGCTTGGACCCACTCCAGTCTCTCGAATTGGAATCCGTGGTCAAAGGTCAGTTCGTCTGGCTTCGAGCGTTGCATCCGCAACATCAGAAAAGATGCAGCGTGATTGCAAAGATAACGAGACAAAATTTGGCCCCAATGCCCGGCGGATCATGCCCACTGCTTTGAATGACCTCACCGACGCACGCGGCGCGGCGCTCGGTCTGACCTACGACGATGTCAGCACAAGCCTTTCAGAAAATCAGGCCTACAAGCCTCCCGCGTACGTCCGGGAGCGCGTCACTGGAGAAAATACAGTTCCGAGGGCCCATTTCAGCAGGAAATGAGTTCTCTAAGTCAATTGTATGATGCGCTGCCATCCTGGACCATAGTCGAAAGCAAAAATGCAAGTGTAATTGAAGTCAGGGCGACCGCACTGATGCCGAGTGGGGCGCCTGGGCGAGACTACAGTCTCAAAATCAAGTCTGTTCCGACCAACTGTATAACGGTTTCCGAAGATCCAAAGCTCGCAAAACTCCCGAGGTGTTGCGTTGAACGCCACATCAACCCAGACTCAACATTCTGCTTGCATTTCGATTCATCGAAACCGATCCGAAATATGGAGGCGGCTCAAAAATGGTGGAACAGCCTCCGGGCCTATTTGAATCATCAGGACTACGCCGAGAAGTGGCGAAGATGGCCAATCTATGCCCAATTGAGTCATGGAGGTGCTGCACCAATCCAAATAAAAATGGAGGAGTTGGCAGACCCCTTGGGGTGGAGAGACGAGCTACTTGCATCGGTGTTCCGGAACGACGGCTGGCTTGCTGGGCCGCTTCCACGTCTAACCAGAGACAAACGTGGGTTAGTAAATCGACGCTCGCCTTGTCCTCGCGGATGTCTCGTCTTGCATCATCCTTTATGCTCGCAGGCGTGCGCCCTAAAACGTTGCTTTGATGGGTGCAGAAAGCAACACAGACGCATCGTGCGGGCGGCTTGCCCGTATCGGTCGATAGTAGAAACGCTGGTCGTGTTGGAATCTCAAAGAAGGGCAAAGGAAGAGCAGGTCATCGCCGAACTTGTGGAGGAAGGTGTGGATTGTTGCGGGACGATGGAGAATTGTCCGCTATCAAATTGATGACGACGCATTCACTCGAAGAAAGTGTTTCCGGTGAATCCTTTTCCTTTGTGTTTGCCTTCTTGAACGAAATTCGCCCAGCCTCGTCTCGGCGAAACAGCGTTGCTCCGTCGCGCAGCTACTTAGGGACCAGCCCCTCGGCGCACTTCCCAAAAAATAGACGGTCTCCCGAGGCTCCGCGCTGTCGCTTGTGCGCCCGCCGTCGATTTCGTCCTCCGTTTGCACACCCCGTATTCGCCAAAGGGCAGGGTTGCATGCGCAACCCATATCCCATGAAAGGAGAAAACCATGTCAAACACCGCACAACCCAAATTGCTGAAAGGCAACCGCCCCACCCACCGCGTCTATCTGGTGCAGGATGGCGTTCAGGGCCGCAAGGACAGCTGGACGGAGATCGGCGCGATCTGGCCACATAAGGACGGTCAGGGCGGCAACGTCCAATTCAAGGCCACGCCTCTCCAAATCTTGAGCGGCAAGGGCCGGATCGTCTACCGTGAAATTCGGGTGAAAGACGAGGAGGTGCATTAGGCCGTTAAGTCTTACACGGCCATTTCCCATATTGGCAAAAATTGCCAATATGGGATTTTGCTGATATACTGAAAGAAAGACGAGAGGTTTGAATGCCGACAAGAAATATCAATCTGACTGACCATTATGACACCTTCCTCTCGGAGGAATTGGCCGCCGGGCGTTACAAGAATGCCAGCGAGGTTGTCCGCGCCGGTTTGCGCCTTCTGGAACAGCAGGCGGCGGAAGACTCGGCACGGCTTGACGCCTTGCGCCGGGATGCAGCCATCGGTGCCGAAGCTTATCAGGCTGGGGACTTCACAGTCATTGAGTCCGACGACGCGCTGGACCGCTTTTTTGACGACATAGCGGCGGATGCCGATGGGCGGCAGTAGGGACACATGGCCAAACGCAAACTGGTCATCACGGACCCGGCCCGGAATGATCTAACAGACATTCGCACCTACACGACTAATACGCATGGCCCCGACATTGCCGATGCGTATGACGTGCTGATGAAGCAGGCCTTCAAGGACCTCGTAGACGACCCATTCAGACATGGCAGCAAAGACAGGCCGGAGATAAACGAAGGCATCCGCACCTACCACGTATCATTGAGCCGCAGCCGGGCGGCCTCAAGAATCAAACGCCCGCGCCACTTTGTGCTCTACTTCCTGCCGAAGGAAGACGAACTGGTCATCAGCCGCGTCTTGCACGATTCCAGAGACTTGGCGCGCCATCTGCCCAATGAACACCGCCGCGTCATGGAGCGCGCCCAAGCCCTAAAGAGGCGAAGGCCTTCTCGCGGGAAAAGCCGAGAACGTTAAGCTATAGGTAATGCGTCCGGCCTGCTGCCTATGAGGGCTGGGTCACGTTCCAGTGCGGCTAATTTTCTGTCATCAGTTGATAGACGCGACAACTGATACCATTTTTACGACTGTCAAGTTGACGAGCATACCTCACACCAAAAGTGGCAATGGCCATTGGAAGATTGAATCAATGATGTCAGCGGAAAAACACAATAGCGAGGGCTGTCCCCTGCACGCTGTTCATCGCCGTCTTGATGACTTGCATCGACAATGGCACCAAGCCGCGATCGAGTATTTCGATCCCGAGGCCTTTAGAGTGGCCACCCAAGCGGCAATTCAAACCTCGCGCACTGTCACGTTCATTCTAAAAAGCAATAAGCGGGTAATTCCAACATTTGATGCCTGGTATAAAAAATGGGAAACAGCATTCGCAGACGATCCTTTGATGCGTTGGATGAAGAACGCTAGAAACCGCATCGAGAAGCAAGGCGACCTGGAAGTTCATAGTTTTGTTCGCGCCGAAATAGTCGCGTCGTATTTGAATGACGGCCCAGTTATCGAGGTGCCTGCGGAACTTTTTGATACCCCGCAACAACTAGTCGAGAACATTCCAGATTCTGCGCTTGGAGAGCACGTCCGGAAAGATGGAATTGTCCGTATTCAAAGAAGATGGGTCGAGAATTCTTTGCCGGAATACGAGCTTCTTGATGCGGTTGCACTTGCATATGGTCGCCTATCGGAGATGCTAGATGACGCGCACCGTCACATGGGACTTTCTGGCCTACAGTCCTTAGACATAGAGACCGGAGAGATTTTCGACCGTGAAACAATGGCTGGTCGCCTTCCTTGCATGATTGGCCATAGCGATAACCGCACCCTAAATGTATGGCTGGCAGACGGTCGCCCAATTGAGGTCTCCACGATTCGCCGCAGTATTGACACCGAGCGGGCTAAACAGGATTTGCGGAAATATGGAATAAGCCCTGCGGACGTCTTTGGTGACGGGGAAAATGCCGAAGCGACTTTGGACAACCTGTTTGCGACGGCCACGAAGATGTTCTTGAGGGACCAGCATCACAAGACAATCATGTTTTTGCTCAAGGGCGGCAGACCGGTCGATATGTTTGAAATCGTATTCTCCAAGCATGGACAAAAGTACCTGATAATGCGTGATATCGCTTCTCGCGTGACTCGCAAGGGCGCGGACGGCGCCATACTGGTTGGCGAAGCATGGACGGCACGCTTCGACCGCGAGAATCCCTATCAGCGTGCCGCCGACGCCCCAAATAGGGAAGAAGTCTTGATGGCTACGCTGGTGACCAAGCAGGGAAGACCAATGGAGTGGATAGCTTCTATTCAGAGAGATCGTGAAAATGTAACTCTGAGCGAGCCCACACGGCGGGACGGCGGTTTGCAGTTCTTGTTTGCACCCATCTATGAGGCCTGGGGCCGACCAATCCCATCGGATTGGGCGGAAGAAGCGGCAAAAATGGCTGACCAGAAGAACAATTGACGGCAGTGATGCGATCCTGTGCTCACCTCATGCTTTTGCCACCAGTCGCACGCGACATTATACCATTGGCAGGAACAAGAATTCAGGGAGTTGGGTAGTGTGCTACCACTCGATTTTCAGCGCGCGCCGTCGGTGCCATCTGTGGCCTCGGCTGTCCTGCTGCCTTGTCTGCAAGAATCTATGCTGCGTGGTTTGAGGACCGGCGCTGCCCCACATTTGAATCACGATTGATCTCTTTCGATTTCTTGGCGCTGATCCCTGAATTTCTGCTGCAAAACCTCGGCACGGTGCATGAGCATCTGGCACGGGCTAAGTTGCGCGGAGATCGGCTGATCTTTTTCGGCGCGGTCGCGTTCGGGCATAGTGGCAGCTTTGCGTTCAATGTGCTGTTTGATGCGCCTGGGCTTGTTTCTCAAGCCACTCGGTTGAACAACGCATTCCCAATCGAATTGGAGACCAGCGTGCCGGCCTCCCGAACAGGATCGTCAGCAAGGTGTGCATATCGCGCCGTGGTTTGGACTTGAGTATGACCGAGCAGCTTTCCGATCATGGGAAGTCCTTGGCCGAGAGCCAGTGCGCTTGAGGCATAGGTGTGCCGGAGATCGTGGATGCGAACATCGCCGAGCTTGGCGCGGGCTCTGATACGACGCCACGGCTTTTGTAGATCGGTCAGATATTGCCCTTCCTTGCGACCGGTGATGACATAGGGATTGTCGTCAAAACGGGGCAGGGCCTTGAGAACGGAGACGGCATCGTCGTTCAGGTAAACCGTCTTCTCTCCGGTCTTTGAATCGGGAAGGCGGATCACCTTGTCCTCAAGGTCAACGTAATCCCATTGAAGGGTCTGGATTTCTCCGAGGCGACAACCAGTCAAGATGAGAAGACGATAGGCGGCGACAGCGGCAGTCGCCTCCTGTTCTTCTTCCTGCAAGGCTTTGCCCAGCCGCTTCAGCTCCTCGGCTGATAGGAACCGCTCCCGCTTCTCTTCCTTATACTTCTTGATATGCCGACAGGGACTGGAGCCTTCCTGCCTTAGACCCCAGACCTCGGCTTGATTGAACATCTTCGAAAGAACCCCCAAGGTTCTGTTGGCCTGATAAGGGATATGGCGCAAACCATGATGTAGCTCTGCTATATTCCCGCCATCCACTTCCCATACTTTCATGGCCCCAAGCTTTGGAGTGATGAACAGCTCTACCGATCTCTTGTATTCTCTCTGAGTGGACGGCTTCAGATGCGTCGGCACGTACTCCTCCAAGAACCGCTGTCCCAACTCTTTTATTGATGGCTGCCGGCGTCTGACCTTACGGATCACTCTCGGGTCTTCTCCATCCGCGATCCGACCGATCAGCTTCTTGGCCTTATCCCGTGCCTGGTAGTTGCTGATGACTTCACAGTCTCCGATAGGAAACCGTCTTTGAACGCCATTGATCCGCGTTTTCACGAAATAGGACTTCAAGCCCGACTTTCTGACCCGAACACCGAAGCCCTTCAGCCGATCGTCGCGGTACTCACGATCAACGCCATTACTCTTCAAGGACTCCACGAAGCGTTTGGTAATTCTCGGCACCTTCTATACCCTCCGCACAACACCCAATCGAAAATCCGGGGACCAATGGGGGACCATTTGGGGGTGATCCGCCGTGCAGAGGAGTGTAGCAGACTGTGATCCAATCTCAAAGAAAATCCATCAAAAACAGTACTTTAGTGCATAATTCAGTAAATCAGAGCACTTCCCGAGAAGTCGCGAAATCAGGCTCATAACCTGAAGGTCGTAGTTTCAAATCCTACCGCCGCAACCAAAATTCTCTAATAAACGCAATAAATTACAAAAAACGCCCACCGAACCAAGGCGGGCGTTTTTTGCTTTCGGGTACCACCCGAAATCAAGCTCGGGCCAGCTTTCTTGCATCGCGGCATCCGGATTTTGGCTGCGCCGCCGTTGCGGCGAGAGGCCGTCGTCATTTCGGTCGTCTCTCTCAAACGATTGTTCCGATCTGCACGGACTATTCGCGGTTGCGATCCGCCGCGCTTCCTGTATTTTCTCATTTTTGGACAATTTTCGCGAGGTTCGGTCGTGGACACCGACATCATGACGATCCGGGAGGTGTCGGAGCTTCTCAAGATCAATGAGAAGACTGCTTACCGCCTTGCTGCTGCCGGCGACATACCCGGATTCAAAGTTGGCGGCTCATGGCGCTTTCGGCGCAGCGAGATCGACCGCTGGATCGAGCGGCAGTCGGCGAAGCCAAAGGGGGAGCGCGCCGGGTGATTACCGACTATCACGCCAAGCTGTTCGCCCATGAGCTGAGCCGGCGCCATTTGCGCGGCCCAACGAAGTCGACTGGGTTTGTGATCAAATGAACGCCGTTGAGATTGAAGAAGCCATATCCCAGCTCGCTGAGCAGCCCTTCGATGCTCAGGAGTTTCCGTTCGCCTTTTTGGAGGCGTTCGGCAACAAGGCGACGACCATCAAGCGGCTTCGCGCCGGCAGCACCAACAAGTCCGATATCGGCGGTGTTCTTCAAACCGGCAATATTCACATCAAGGTCTGCGATGAAGGCACCGTATCGCAAACCATCCGAGCACTGCGCGACAGCCCGGCAACGAACAATCCTCGCCACCGCGTGAAGTTCACTCTGGCAACCGACGGGGTCACTTTCGAAGCCGAGGACCTCGTTTCCGATGTGCCGCCGATCGCCTGCGAATATGCCGAGTTCCCCGATCATTTCGGTTTCTTCTTGCCGCTCGCCGGCATCAGCACCGTCAAGCAAATCCGTGAGAGCGCGTTCGACATTAAGGCGACAGGGCGGCTGAACCGGCTCTATGTCGAGCTTCTAAAAGACAACCCCGATTGGGGCACCGCTGATCGCCGCCACGACATGAACCACTTCATGGCACGGCTCATCTTCTGCTTCTTTGCCGAGGACACCGATATCTTCAACGGCGAGGGCCTGTTCACCGCGACCATCGAGCAGATGAGTGCGCGAGACTCGTCGAACACTCATGAAGTGATTAGCGAGCTATTCCGCGCGATGAACACGCGCATCGAGGATCGCGCGGGCGCCAACCTGCCGCGATGGGCGGATGTCTTTCCTTACGTGAATGGTGGGCTGTTCTCCGACGATACGGACGCGCCGCGCTTCTCCAGGATCGCGCGCTCCTACCTCCTGCATATCGGCAATCTCGACTGGACCAAGATCAACCCGGACATCTTCGGCTCCATGATTCAGGCCATCGCGGAGGACGAGGAGCGGGGCGCGCTCGGCATGCACTATACGTCTGTGCCCAATATCCTGAAGGTGCTGAACCCGCTGTTTCTCGATGACTTGCGCGCCAAGCTCGAAGAGGCGGGCGACAACTCCCGCAAGCTCCTAAACCTGCGCAACCGCATGGCCAGAATCAGGGTGTTCGATCCCGCATGTGGCTCCGGCAACTTTCTGGTCATCGCATACAAGGAAATGCGGGCGGTCGAAGCCGAGATCAACAAACGGCGCGGCGAGGCCGAGCGGCGAACGGACATCCCCCTCACCAATTTCCGCGGCATCGAACTGCGCGACTTTCCCGCCGAGATCGCGCGCCTGGCGCTGATTATCGCGGGGTATCAGTGCGACGTGACCTATCGCGGCCAGAAGGAAGCCCTGGCCGAATTCCTGCCGCTGGATGCCATGAACTGGATCACCTGCGACAACGCCTTGCGGATCGACTGGCTGAGCATCTGCCCGTCCACAGGGACGGGCGTGAAGCACCACGCCGATGACCTGCTGAGCACCCCGCTCGATCAGACTGAGATCGACTTCGAGAACGAGGGAGGAGAGACATACATCTGTGGGAATCCGCCGTACTTAGGCAGCCAATGGCGTGACGAAGACCAGCAGGCCGACATGAGGCACATCTTCTCACCACTAACGAAAACGTATCGTGATCTCGACTATGTTGCCTGTTGGTTTATGAAAGCCGCTCAGTACTGTGAAATCGTGAATGCAAAAGCAGCTTTCGTGGCTACCAAGTCGATCTGCCAAGGTATCCAGGTCGCTATGCTTTGGCCGCTCGTGTTTTGCTGTGGGATGCAGATTTTCTTTGCTCACAGGCCGTTCCATTGGCGGAACCTTGCAAAAGCAAATGCAGGGGTAACGTGCATTATCGTGGGTATTTCAAAGGAGATTAGCGCGGAAAAACGCCTATTTGAGTTGGACGCTGAGATGCGGGTCAGAAACATTGGTCCCTATCTTCTTTCGATGCCAAATATCATTGTCCGTAAATCATCAGCGGCACAAAACGGGTTGCCAGAAATGGACTACGGCAACAAGCCGTCCGATGGCGGTCATCTGATAATGTCAAAGGCGGAAGTCCAAGAACTTCTAGATGAAGTTCCAGAAGCGCGACGCTTCATTCGGAAGTATATCGGAGCACAAGAGTTTACTCGCTCGACGTACCGCTATTGCCTTTGGATAGATGATGAATTCGCCGGAGCGGCTGCAGATATCGAGCCAATCAAAAACCGGCTGGAAGCCGTTGCCACAGTTAGGTCGAAAAGCAAAGGCTTGCAGTCAAAGACCAACGCGGCAACGCCTCATCGCTTCGTCTACGCCCCACACAGCGAAGGTTGCGCTCTAATTGTCCCGTCAATCACCTCCTCGAACAGGGAATTCCTTCCCTGCGGAATTGTACGTGACGATACGGTAGCTTCGAACAAGTGTGCTGTTGTCTACAATGCTGAAGTCTGGCTGTTGGCAATCGTGGCAAGCTCGCTACATATCCAATGGATTGCTAATGTTTGTGTTCGAATGAGGAATGATTTCTCATACTCAAACACACTCGGTTGGAATACCTTCCCTGTCCCCAAACTCACCGAGAAAAACAAGGACGACCTGACCCGTTGCGCCGAGGACATCCTTCTGGCGCGCGAGGCGCATTTTCCGGCCACCATCGCCGATCTCTACGACCCGAAAAAAATGCCCGAAGACCTACGCGCCGCCCATGACCGCAACGACGAGGTGCTGGAGCGCATCTATATCGGCCGCCGCTTCAGGAACGATACCGAGCGGCTGGAGAAGCTGTTTGAGCTGTATACCAAGATGAGTTCTGGAGATGGCGCGGTTGCGAGAAGAAAGGCAGGGGCGCGATGACAAAGGAAACGCAACGATCCGTCCCGTCGATTTCTGTCTCCTATGCGCAAACCGGGAGCTCTACCAAATCAAACGAGCTGGGCATGCGCCCGATGCAGGAGCGCGCTTACGAGAAGCGTGGCGAGCAGTACCTGCTGATCAAATCGCCGCCGGCTTCGGGCAAAAGTCGTGCGCTGATGTTTATTGCGCTCGACAAGCTGCAAAATCAGGGGATCAGGCAGGCGATCATCGTGGTGCCTGAGAAGGCTATCGGGGCGAGCTTCTACGATGTGCCCTTGAGCCAGTTCGGCTTCTGGGCCGACTGGACGGTCGAGCCGAAATGGAATCTCTGCAATGCGCCGGGGTCGGACAACGGCGGCAAGGTCAAGTCGGTCGGTACGTTCCTCGAAAGCGATGACAAGGTGGTTGTGTGCACCCACGCGACCTTTCGTTTTGCCGTGGATGAATACGGTGTCGAAGCCTTCGATAACCGGCTAGTTGCCGTGGATGAATTTCATCACGTTTCGGCCAATCCGGATAACAGGCTTGGACAGCACCTCGGCGAGTTCATAGCGCGCGACAGGGTTCATATCGTTGCTATGACAGGCTCCTATTTCCGGGGCGATGCCGAGCCTGTGCTCATGCCGCATGACGAGGCGAAGTTCGATACCGTCACTTATACCTACTACGAGCAGCTCAACGGCTACAAATATCTCAAGATGCTGGACATCGGTTACTTCTTCTACAGTGGCACTTACTCCGACGACATTCTGGAGGTTCTGGACCCGGACCAGAAGACGATCATACACATCCCGAGCGTTCAGTCTCGCGAGAGCACGAAGGACAAGATCAAGGAAGTCGAGCACATCATTGAAGAGCTCGGCGCATGGCAAGGTGCGGACCCGGCTACAGGTTTCCAGCTTGTCGAAACGTCCGACGGACAGGTTCTGAGGATCGCCGACCTTGTCGATGACGATCCGTCGAAGCGCGACAAGGTGTCGGCCGCACTGAAGGACCCGGCTCAGAAAGGCAACCGCGATCATGTGGACATCATCATCGCGCTTGGCATGGCCAAGGAAGGATTCGACTGGATTTGGTGCGAGCACGCATTGACAGTCGGCTACCGGTCGAGCCTGACCGAAATCGTCCAGATCATTGGACGCGCGACGCGTGATGCCGAGGGCAAGACCCGCGCACGCTTCACCAACCTGATCGCCGAGCCAGACGCTTCCGAAGATGCTGTGACCGAGGCGGTCAATGATACGCTGAAAGCGATTGCCGCAAGCCTTCTGATGGAGCAGGTGCTCGCGCCGCGTTTCAACTTCACGCCCAAGAACCCGAACAGTGGCCCCATCGAAGGCTACGACTACGGTGAAGGCGGATATGACGCCGGAAAGTGCAATGTCGGATTCAACGAGGAAAGCGGTCAATTCCAGATCGAGATCAAGGGGCTGGCCGAGCCGAAGAGCAAAGAGGCGACTCGTATCTGTCAGGAAGACCTGAATGAGGTCATCACGGCCTTCGTTCAGGACAAGACCGCGATTGAGCAGGGTCTGTTCAACGAGGAGCTGGTGCCCGAAGAGCTGACCCAGGTCCGCATGGGCAAGATCATCAAGGATAGATATCCCGAACTTGACGACGCGGACCGGGAAGCGGTGCGCCAACACGCGATTGCGGCGTTGAACCTGACACAGAAGGCCAAGGAGATTGCCGTCGAGGGCGATAATCAGGAGAAGGCGAACACGGCGCTGATCGACGGCGTGCGGAAATATGCGATGGATGTCCGCGAACTCGACATAGACCTGATCGACCGCATCAATCCATTCGGTGAAGCCTATGCGATCCTTGCCAAGACGATGAGCGAGGAAAGCCTGAAACAGGTAGCAGCGATCATTGCGGGCAAGCGGGTGAACCTCACCCTCGAAGAGGCCCGTGAGCTGGCCAGGCGCGCGCTGAAATTCAAGCAGGAACGCGGGCGTGCGCCTTCCATCACGTCCGCTGATGCATGGGAGAAGCGCATGGCCGAAGGGGTGGCATTCCTGGCCCGCGCGACGGCGGAGGCGAAGAATGGCTGAGCTGTCCGACGAAGAACTGCTGGAAGCGCTTGGCGTCGCGGTCGAGCCGGAGAAGAAGGCGAAGCGCACGCCAAGGGAAGAACGCATCATTGCCGGGTTCGAGGATGTGCAGCGCTTCGTGGAAGAGCATGGTCACGCCCCGCACCACGGCGAGGATCGCGATATCTTCGAGCGCATATATGCCGTGCGTCTCGACCGCTTGCGGGGTTTGACGGAATGCCGGAACTTGCTCCAACCCCTCGACCATCAGGGGCTTCTGGAAGCCGGCGAGGCACCTGCGCCGCCGGATGCCGAGGACATCGACGATGAGGCCCTTCTGGCGGAACTCGGCGTTGAAGCCGAAACCGCCGACATCACAGAACTGAAGCACGTTCGCTCGACCGCCGAGAAGCGAGCCGCCGAGGAAATCGCCAATCGCACCGCTTGTGAAGACTTTGATCAGTTCAAGCCGCTCTTTGACCAAGTGAGACAGGAGCTCAAGTCCGGCGATCGTCAGACGCGCCGTTTCCAGACGATGGCGGAGATCAAAAAATGCGAATTCTTCATTGTCGGTGGGCAGATCGCCTACGTCGCGGAGGTAGGCGAAGAGTTCGTCACGCAGTATGAGCGGCGCGATAGTCGATTGCGCGTCATCTACGACAACGGCACCGAGAGCGATGTGTTGCTGCGTTCTCTACAGCGTGCGCTTCACCGCGACGAGGCCGGACGGCGTATCACCGAGCCCGCCGCAGGACCGCTGTTCTCCGGCCAAACCGAAGATGACGATCTGGCGAGCGGAACGGTTTATGTCCTGCGGAGTAAATCCGATCATCCCGTCGTGGCTGAGAACCGTGATGTCCTGCACAAGATCGGCGTCACCGGTGGCAGCGTCGAAAAGCGGATAGCCAACGCTTCAAAGGACCCGACCTTCTTGCTGGCCGATGTCGAGATCGTCGCGACATACGAGCTGTACAACATCAACCGCTCACGGTTCGAAAACATCATTCACAGGGTCTTCGAACCCGCAAAGCTTGATATCGAGATCAAGGACCGTTTCGGCAACCCCGTCATCCCGCGCGAATGGTTCCTCGTGCCGCTCTTTGTCGTCGATGAAGTCATCGACAAGATCAAGGACGGCACGATTTCGAATTTTGTCTATAACCCGAACTCCGCTAGTCTGAAACAGGCAAAGTAAACAAAGAAAACGCAAAATGTTAATCTGATAAGAGCTGCAGTTTCATTTGATTTGGCACCATCGAATGTAACGAAAGGTGCAGTGCCTTACGGGGAAGAAGGCTGCGGCAATACAAAGCAACGCCAAGTTCGCGAATGCTTGGAAGCACAAAATGGCTGAAACCCAGATTGAATGGACGGACGCTACCTGGAGTCCCGTTGCGGGCTGTTCGATTGTTACCGCAGGCTGCACCCATTGCTATGCGATGGAGATAGCCAGGCGTCTTGAAGCGATGGGCGTCGAAAAATATGCGGGGCTGACGCGGAAGACCGGCAAGCGGACGGTTTGGAACGGCGTCCCTAATCGTACCACTTCTCAAAGCGGTCAGGATATGCGCGATGAGTATATTGATCGGCTTATTGAGGCTGCCAACTCACGTGAGGCGGCGAATCTACATGCACAAGTGGGCACAGATGTCGCCGATGGCGGATATGAGTTGATCGCAGGTCGTGGCGCCGACGCGCCTCGAACTTTGAGAAGACCTACTCGACGGGGTCCGGGTCCGGGCCGTAGGGTAGCAGATTTTTCCTTCAAGGCCTCGTCGGTGAGGAGCAGGCGATGCGGTTCCCGGCATATGCACACTTGTTGGTGGCAACGCCACACCCGTCGGCAGATTAGATATCAGAGAGACTGCATTCCTGGCGCTTAAACGTAATTGAACCTTGCAGACGATGCGCCGCCACAAGCCAAATTGCTATCGCCGCTCCAACGCCAAAAACTGGGCTGCCGCCCGCGCCGAATGGCCCGACAGCACGTAACCAACAATTACCATTCGAAGACCACCAAACGCAAAACGCTTTATTCGAAGGCACCACCCGCATCAAGTTAGAGCTAACAGCTCTCTTTTACAACTTGAGGATTGGTCATGAATGATACAAGCTCTAGTTCTCTAGCTGGTAATGGAGAGTTTAGATGCCTCCGCGTGTAATTGCCCGATTTGGGATGCCGTTCCTGATCTTCTATTGGCCGGTTGACATTCTCCAAGATCGTTAGCTCGGCTGCCTCAATTATAACTGGGGCCCTTATACAGATGTAGGAGTCTTTTGGTCTTACTGCAAACCAGTCATTGGGGCTTCCTCCCATCCGCTCTGAAGTTAAGTGTGTATTTCGGGTAGGTATAACTTTTACATTAACAAATGACATAGGGATTGTCCTTTTCAATAGGCGAACGTCATTGAAAAGGCTGACCGAATGTCGATTTGTGAAGCGGAATCAATGTGATATACTAAAATCGACATCGGGCCGATCTTCGACGATCGCACTTTAAGACGATGTCAATCCCGACTTTGGGAGAGCCCGGCGCAACGGATGGAAGCCGTTGCCCGGGCTTTTTTACTCCCGCCAGGATTTTCACCGCACCATACTTTGGTCTCAGCGTCCGTAACGTATCAGCAAGCCTAACTATTGGCAAGCCTATTGGCAAGCTCTATCAATTTTATGGACAATTCTTATTGACACCTTTTCATGGAGGCTCTAGTCAAGAGTCCTAGAGGATGGTTCTGTCAGGACAGCGCAAGTGTCGTCTTCTAACTGAACTCAGAATCCAAAAAAGAGAATAAGTCACAGATGAAGCTACTGGATGCCGTTATTGTCGAGTTGCTCGAAAAAATAAGAGAGCGCGTAGATTCCGACTTGAGTTGGAAAGAGCTCGCGCTAAAGACAGATATTGATGCTAGTACTCTTTCTCGAATTCGTGCCGGAGTCAGGTCCGCCACATTTGACAATGTCGGTCAAATTATCAAAGCAGCTAATAATAACCGCCTTGGCGACGTTCAGCCCAAGGACGTTTGGAATCTATTTTCCCAAGTTTTGGCAACCCAAGCAGAAAAAAGAAAAGCAACTGACAGCTTTGTGGCACAGGGAATCGATTATCTTGAAGCCGTTACAAACCTAATTCCGACTTTGTCCGAGGGCGACACATATGCTCTGATTACTATGGAGCCACCCTGGGAGATGACTGTTCCGGACTTTGAAGGCAGCGTAGTCGACGCATTAGACAGCAACGCGAGATTTGTCTATGTCGTTCCAGCGGCCAACATCGGTTCGGACGATGAACGGCCCATAGGTTTCGAAGCGCATTCTGTTGATGTTGATGGCGTTGCTTTGGATCAACGCCTAGCCCATTGGCGAGAGTCTCTTTTTCAGAGAAACCCGTCACTTGGAAAGTCAGAAACGAACAGCAATCTAAAGATAATAGCTGTCGATCGTTCAGACTTTATGTTCCTTTTTGCTCCTTCAATAAAATACGTGCATCTAGTTCGCAACAAAGGCAATCATGGTTACGAAGACCAGTTCAAAAATACCGTATCTATTGAAAGCAATCTGGTGAATAGTTTTGCGGAGATCTCTGCGGTTCAGTCAGCGTCAGACAATTTATCAGATCGCACCTTTGCTGAACTAAACACCAGGACAATACGCCTCATTCATCGGTGGTTAGCCGAACTTGAGGCACAAGAATAGGGTGAGAGAGTGAAAAATATGGGTACGATAGGTCCACGGGTTTTTGTGCTAAGCTGCTTGTTTATTGCGTCGCTTAGTGTTTTGAACATAGTTTCTTCAAAGATCGTGGCTCTTGGCGGCCTCACATTTTCTGTTGGCTCCTACCTATACGCCGTAACCTTTCCAATTACAGATGCTATTTCAGAGGTGAAGGGTAAGGCTTTCGCGCGTCGTCTTGTACTCTATGGATTTGCTGTGAACATATTTGTGATTGGTGTGGTGGCGTTTTCCGCCTGGCACCCACCAGCACCTTTTTGGGGCGAACAGAATAAAGCGTTTCAAGCAACTCTTTATGCAGCGCCACGTATTATGGTCGCCTCAATGATAGCCTATTTAGTTGCCCAGTTTCATGACATTTGGGCATTCCATTTTTGGAAAGCTGTCACTAAAGGTAAGTTTCTCTGGCTGCGAAATAATTTGTCCACTTTCACGTCGCAAATTGTGGATACGTCAATTTTTACTGTTCTTGCCTTTGCGGGAACAATGCCGATTTCTGGGTTAGTTTCGGTCGCTATGGGTGGTGTCATAGTCAAGATTGTATTGGCGCTTATTGATACACCTGTAGTTTATGCAACCGTTGCCTGGCTTCGCTCCGAGCACAAGCAGATTTGACCACCTTGCAGACCCAGAGCAATCCTTGCCAACTCGTGGTGAAAAGCTGCCTTGGAGCTCTCCCGCAGCTAAGACATATTAATCTTCTGTATGATCAGCTGCCTGCGGCGATAGAGAGCATCGACCTATCATCATATGCTCTGTCCTCTTCGATTAACCCTGACCGCAGTGGTGTCCCTTCAGATTGCCGCTACCTTTTTGTGTTGCTTTGTTGCGCATTGGATTTTGGTTCCAAGTATCAACATAGCGAACTGCGGTCGCGTAGCGGCTCTTTAACGAAAACTATTCAGTATAAGCTGGCCCCCTTGTTTAAGGGTATGAGAGAGAAAGATATATGTGAGAAATTATATGAGATTAATGCATGCGACTTTGCAGGACTGTTTATCGAGAAAGAGGCTCTTTATAAAGATGACTCAAATGGCCTTCGGCTCATTGAGCTTATGGAGGATAGAAAAAAAGCACTCAATGAAGTAATTAACTTTCTTCACCAGTTCGAATACAAAACTCTCAACTTGATTGAGGCAACAAACTTCGACTGTCTTCGCTTGGCCTCATTACTAAGCAGTGTCTCCAATTTTAGTGATGTTGACCAGTATCAGGGAAAAACCATTTTCTTTTTTAAGAAGGCCCAACTCACATCGGCAATGCTTGCTGCAGCTGGAGCTCCAATTGGCGGGCGAGAATACTTATCGGGTCTTGCTGACAATGGCGTTCCGGCGACATTGTTGAATCTGAAGGTCATGATGGTTGATGATCGAACAGAAAGAGAGATCAATGAACGAAGGCTCTTGCCGGTTGGTGGAGGAGTAGGGACAGAGATTCGAATCGCCACGATCTGCGCTGTGGATGCTTTGACGAAACTGGCGAATAAGCGCAACTTAACACTTTGTTCTCTTGATATCGACAAGGCACTTTGGAACCTTGCCCCAAGACCGTCACGGCCGACTTCGGCGGTCATGAGACCAATTATCGATACACGCTGGTTTTTCTAATCCAGGCGGCCTTCCCCTATTTTCGCTTCAGCCTTTGTTCTTATCAATTTTGCCGCGAGCCACATCCCTTGTTTGGCCGAGCAGGCGACGGTAACATACATCTGTCGCAAGGTCGGCAACGATCTGTGAGGTGCTGGTCCTGTTGAAACATCTAGCGTTCGTTCTTTGGCGAATAGCTCTGCAAACCGGTCGCTTCTCAGGTCCAGAACCGAGATCGGATCGACGTCAAGTGTGCCTGCAAGACCGAAAAGGGCGTCGGAGGGCATCGATCCTTCGTTCAGCCATCGGCACACCGTCTTCAGCGAAGTCGCTTTCCCGTTCGCCTGACGTCCCGCATCCATTCGTTCTTGCCACGCGTCGACGAACTCGGGAACGGAGCCGAACCGAAACGTAATGAGCGAACGGACGAGGTCTCGGTTCAGCGGGATTCTCACGGATTGCGGCCTCCTCCTCTCATTTCATGTGGCCGCGATGAGACAGACCGCTTGCCGGAATCGGATAGCTTCGGTTTGTAGACGATGCGTTTGCATGTTTGAAGCGACCCGATGGGCCGCATTTATGGGTTGGGGCGCCTTACCTTAGGCCCCAAACATGCTTTCTTTGAGGGACTACTATTCCGCAAATAAAAAGAGGGGAGGATCGGATATCCGAGTGAAAATATATAATGAATCTAAGTATATATTCTGTAATTAGAGCGTAATTATTTTAAACACTATGGCGAATTCTGTTCATATCAAGAAAGAAGTGTCAATATATTTTCGGGGGTGCAGGCGGGAGAAAGATATCGGCGTGCACACTCTCTACGATCAGCGCGGCCATCGAAAGTATCTGATCGGCAGCGAACGAGCGGCGTTTTTGAAGGCCGCGAAGGCGGCAGACCCTACGACCGAGACCTTTTGCCTTGTGCTCGCGTACACCGGCGCGCGCATCTCCGAGGTTCTGGCACTGACGCCTGATCGTATCGACCCGGGCTCCTGCGTCATCATGTTCGAAACGCTCAAACGCCGCAGAAAAGGGGCGTTCCGGGCGGTTCCGGTGCCGCGGAAAGTGCTGAAGCGCATAGCCACGGTTCATGGCCTCGCCGGCTTGGCATACATGACGGAGGGCGCATCCATCGAACGGTTGTGGCCATGGTGCCGCACGACGGCTTGGCAGCGGGTTAAGGCGGTCATGAACGAAGCGGGTGTCACGGGCACGCAGGCGTCTCCCAAAGGGTTGCGCCACGCATTTGGCGTTCTCGGGCTGCAGTCGGGTGTACCGCTCAATTTGGTGAGCCGCTGGCTTGGTCATGCCAAGCTTGAGACGACCGCCATTTACGCCGAAGCAATAGGTGAAGAAGAAAAGGCCATCGCTCAAAGGTTTTGGAGAACCTTTTGAGTAATGGAGGCCAGCCCCGTGAACAGAATTCGCCATTCTGTTTATGCTTACAGTGGGATGGATTTGATGGCACGCACCGCGCTCGTTCGCGTTGTCACTGCTAGCATGAGGAGGCCGCGCCAGCCGGGCGGACAAAGGCCCCCTTTCTGCGGCGGAAGCGTGTAAATAGACCATATGGGGAAGATCAGATATGCGGTCGAATTTTGTACGTAGTGTAGCAAGGCGAAGTGTTCAGGCCTGTCGTTCGGGAACATTGCCAATTGTGATAATATGCTTAGCTCTCATCGCAACAGGCTGCCAAGACAATGGCCAATTGACTAACGACATGGCCATCCTAGCTATCAAGGAAGGGGTGACCTCCCCTGATGCGGTAACGGCAGTAATAGGTATCCGAGAAATCCCAGAACAAAATGCAGCGGAGGTCGAATTTCAGTTCACCGAGTTAAGATACGAGTATTTTGATACTATTTGGGGAAAGGGAGAGACCACCTATACGGGTCCGGCGACAGCAATATTCCACAAGTTCAATGATGGTCGGTGGGTGCTTGACAAGATTTCATTTAAAAACCCCAAGATCAATTCGTGGGCTCGACCACTTGGTATAATGCAGGAGTGACGCAATAGAACCGAGCAAAGCGCTTTCCGCAATAACGCTGCTTTGGAGCGGGCGTGACGTGCCGCAGAGCTAATCGATAAGCCTTAGTCTTTCGCCTCGGCCGTCGGTCCAAGGCGACCCCAAAATGTTGCCGTCGAGAACAACGTCTTTCTCACCAAAGAGAGACAGTCTGGAACCATCTCCGCCAGCTATTCGCTTGCTGACTACCAGCATGTTATCCGTCCGTTCGCGTCGTCCAGTGACAAAAAGCACCCGAAAATTCCGGAAGCCAAAAAGCTCGGTGTGACGCTTTCTCCGCCATGCGTCGTAGTAGATGACGAGTTTCTTATATATCGAACTATCGCGGAGGTTCGCCTGCTTTACAGGCATGGTTCCCCGGTCGACTTCGAGGAAATAGGAAGCACGCACAGGGGCAGCCCCTGTGCGTGCCGATGAAGTTTCCGGGCCGCTATGCCGCTTGGGCTAGCGGTCCTGGCTCTGCCGCCGCAATGCGCTGTTCGGCAAGCTTGATGTATTCGGGATTCAGCTCAATGCCGATATACCGCCGGCCGCATTCCTTGGCGACGGCGGCAGTCGTCCCGCTCCCGAGGAACGGGTCGAGGACCGTGTAGCCGACGGGTGCGCCCGCGACGATGCAGGGTTTGACGAGGTCCGGCGGAAACGTCGCAAAGTGCGCGTCTTTGTATGGCTTGGGAGCGACTGTCCAGACAGATCGCTTGCTCCTCCCAAGCGGATGCAGAATTCGGCGAGGATTGGGCTTAACGAGCTTGTCTTCCGCTCGCGCAGGCCAAGTCGTGCGTTCACGCCGATTGCTATACCAATCCTGATAGCTCCCCTTGCCATCGTAGCCATACTTGCGGGCGCGAGCTATTCCCGCCTCTCGCCGATCTTTGCCGTACGGCTCACGGATTGCGTCAATATCAAAATGATACTTCCGCGATTTGGTTAGCAAGAAAATGTAGTCGTGCGCTTTGGTGCATCTGTCTTTTACACTCTCCGGCATAGGGTTCGGTTTGTGCCAGATGATATCCTGGCGGAGATACCAGCCGTCGGCTTGGAGCGCGAACGCAACGCGCCATGGGATACCCACAAGGTCTTTGGGCTTGAGGACGGCATGGCCGTTGAGGCGTCCGCGCCCTCGATGAGCATTCATGCCCTTCGTCTCAATGTCACCGCCCTCCAGGCCTGTGCTCGCATAGCTGTCGCCGAGATTCAGCCAGAGCGTGCCATCGTCTCTCAGGATGCGCCGTACTTCGCGGAAGACCTCCACGAGCTTGCCTACAAAATCCTCCGGTGTTCTCTCTAGCCCAAGCTGGCCGTCGACACCGTAGTCCCGCAGGCCCCAATAGGGTGGAGAAGTGACGCATGTCGAAACAGATCGGTCGTCGAGCGTGCGAAGCACGTCGATTACGTCACCTTGGAGTATTGTTCCTTCTGAAAGGGTATTCATGTGGTGTCTCCTTATTTCTAGGAGACACCCAATATTCACACTTTTATCTGCGTGTAACCGAGCAGGATTTGTGCGTATGTACTGTTACCATTCACCATGTTGCATAGTATTCATTCATCACTTTTTTGCATAACTGCATTTGAAACGAGAAAAGGCTTGCCGGGGATCTATACGAAGTCAGATTGTCATGTCCAAGTGGAAATCAGGCTGGCCCGCACGCTTCCATCCGTCTGTGAACAGGTGGCGGAGTACGTCACTGGGTTTGAAGACCGATCCGAAGTTTTCGGCTGACGAGAAGCACATATAGGTATTTCGTCCGGTCACGTCCTCGACGACATCGAGAATATTCATCATGTGTCGTTTGGATGTCGTCACGACCAACAGTATCAAAGGACAGTTGAGCCCGTAGTGTTCCTTGTAGAGCTGGTCGCCGATGAAATTGCGGTACTGCAGGATGTTGCGCAGCCAGCTCTTGCGCGTATGGGACTTCGGCCGGTTGGGTTCCGTGTTGCGGTCGGCTTCGACGACGAAAGCTCGAAAGCTGCCGCCATAGTCGATGGCGAAAAGTGCGTCGGGCGTCAGCGTGGCTCTCTTCGCCGCGCCGTTCCAGGTGTAGGGAACGGTGGACTGAAGACCGGCTCCGGCGCGCTCCAGGATTTCGTAGCCGGGGATGTATCGGACGCCATGCTCTCGGCACATGAGCTCGATCGATGCGGTAATGGATGCCGCCATGTAGCGGTGTTTCCACGGCCCGCCGGGATTGATGGGGCCGTGCCAGTCGCCGCGCTCTTTGAGGACCGCGACGGAGGCCGGCGTCAGATCATAGATGAGCTTCTGATAGCGCGCATCGATGGTGTCGAACTGCTGCCATGGTCTGTCGAGATAGGCGCCTCCGTGATGCGTGCGGCTCTCATGGAAGAGATCGGCAAGTCGGACACGCGTCGCCTTTTCGCTTACGCACAGGCGCTTGGTGAATTCGTGGAGATAGCTTGAGGAAAGCGGGCCGTGCCGATGAAGCGCGGCGAACCACTCGACGTCGCGCACTCGTGCGGCAACCCGCTTGCCGGTCGGCGTGCGTCGGTTTCGGAGCCGCCGCTCTATGCTGTCGTGGGTTCTCCTCACACGTGGCAGTATTGGCCGCCTTCAGCGAAAGTAAACGTGCGCTATGGGTGCCGGGGCGTGCGAGTGCGTGGCGACGGTACGCTATGACCGCCCAAAAAAATTACAACCTATCGCTTGGCGTCGTGTCGGGATTATCGAGGTCCGGCGTCGTTGCCGTGAGCGTTGGCGGTTCCGGTTCTTCGCGCGGTGGCGCGTCTTCTGCCGGTTCTTTCTCCGTCCCACTTTTTGGCAGCTTTGCTGCGGGTACGGCGTAGTGTTCGCGGGTGTAGTCTATGAGATCGTTGTAGTCGTCGCGCTGCGACATTCCCTCCATCACGCCAAACGGGATTGTGAGCGTGGTGGCCGTCTCAGTAATCCCGCGAATGTATGCGGCGAATTGGCCTTTCTTCTGACCCAAAATGAAATCGGCCGACGTGCGAAGCCTGCCGGCGAGTGTGCGGGCGTCTTCGGGAGACACGCCGCCTGCAAAACGGATCGCGACGTTTGCGGAGATGCTGCTGTCGATCCGGCTCGGGAGTTGCCCGAGAAACTGATGCGCGAGCACAAGCCCGATGTTTTGACGGCGGCACTGCGAGAGGATGGTATCGAGGCTCTGTTCGTTCGCCCCTTCAAGATAGTCCTGCACCTCATCGATAAACACAAAGGTCGGCCGCTTATATGAGAGCGTGGCCCGCTCTTGTGCGGCTTGGGCAATCAGTGCGAGGAAAAACCGGCCCAAGAGCTTCGTGCCGTCGTCTTTGAGCAGATCCTTGCTCGTATCGATGAGGATGATCTTCCCGTCATTCATCGCCTTGAAGATATCCACCTTGTTGCGTGGATTGGAGAACATCCGCTCGAAGGTCTGGTTTTCGAGAATGCCGTAGAGACGCCTGACAACCTGGTCCTTGGTCTCGCCGTATTGCGCCTTGCTGTCTTTGACGAACTCCTCTTTGAAGAACATCCGTGCAGTTTCGGGAAGCTCATCAATGTATTTGGCGTATCGCTCCGTCGCGCCAGGGCGCAGCACATCGACCAGCGTGTGGATGGTCGCGTCCGGTATGTGGAGCATCAGGCGGGTGACGTAGCGAAAGAGCGTCGATTGCTTCTGCGTCATCTCGGCATCAAGCAACGAGCCGAGCACAAAGTCGTAGAGTTCGATGATGCCGTTGACCATGCGTTCCCGGTCAACCGGCGAATACCGGTTGATGCGATCCATGCCGACGTCGAACATATTGAGCGCGACCGGGTACTCGATATCACTTGGGTCGATGAGCACGATGCGCTCTATCGGGATATCGAGGTGTGCGATGTTTTTGATGAGATCGCGCTGGCTGTCCATCACCACGATGGAGCAGTCGGTGTCGATGTCCCGGGATATCAGATATTGGAGCGTCTGGGTCTTGCCGTGCCCCGTGCCCGCGACGACGTGCATATGCTCAAAGCGGGTCCCCTGGGGCAGCGCCAAGGGAATCGGAATTTGAAACAACTCTAGAATGGGCGTGTCTTTGAGGTAATCCCAAAGGATGTTCTCGCCTTTGTAGTCGCGGGGGTAGGTGCCGCCCTGCTCATTGTAGTTGCGATTCAGCGTGTCGCGCAGGCGCTTGAAGAGGCCGGTCTTCTCCACCTCGTCGCCAAAAAACGCAAACATGATTGCTTCCATGCGCTCCGGCAGATCATTGACGAGCGTCGCCAAGGGCACGGTCGTGAGGTGATCGCCCTCGGGAATGTCGGGAGCGTTACTCCTGAAGTCGCTGAGAAATTGGCGCGTGGTTGCGATTGCCAAGTCCGCCGTCCGCGTACTGTGGACATTCGCCATATATGCATTGAGGCGATCACGATACCGTGCCGCCTCCACCGAGTTGCAAATGGGCGGCGGGGGTTCGGGTTCCCCGAATTCCTCGTCGTGGTAAATGTCGAAGGTGAATTTCATGAACGCTTCCGCGTACGGAACGCCGCGCGGGGGCATCCCTTCGAGAATGCTGCTAGAGAATTCGCCCGCCGAAATCGGATTCAGCTCCTTTGCGACTTCATAGAGTTCGTGGGTGCGCTTCTTCGCCTGCTTCTCTTGATAGCGGGGCGAACGGTAGTAAGCGACGGTGCCGCCAAGCAGCACCGCGCCCACACCGATAAACGGCAGTGCGAGCGCCGCAGCGATAATCAACATCCCTACGAGAAGGACGATTATCGCGAGCCAGATGATTCCCCAGGAATCTTGGTCAATCATTAGAGCTCAAAGGATCTTGCTTCCCCGACCTCAGCATTTTCGTCGAGGAATTCCTTAAGGTCTCGAAGCGCTGCGACGAGGTGCTCTTCGTACTCTTTCGCATCGCTCGGTGCGTCGGAGTAGTAGACATCTTCGCCATTCATCAGCGTCGAGATGCGAAGATAGAACTTATCCTCGTGGTCTGCCCACTTGTCGTAGTTCAAGTCAGCCGAGAGCGGACGGCTCAGGACGATCCGGTCTTTCAGCTTGTGCTGTTTGATGATCTGCTGCTCTTCCTCGCTAAAGACGACGGATAGGCTCACGCCATAGAGCGGCTTCTTGAAGATCAGACCCTTACTGGATTCCTGATGCGCGATGTCAACTTTCATCGTGTTCCCCCTACTATGTTTTGTACGCAACACGACAGCACGAAACCGTCGCTCTACGCGAGGCGGAGGGTAAAAGAGCAGGCACACCCATACAAGAGTTTTTAGAATAAAATTCTACTAATACGAGAATTTATATTACCGGCACCGGCCCGCCAATCCGCGCGAATGTGCGTGACCGCAGGTCAGTCTAAAGACTGATGGAAGCGGTGAAGTCACCTCAGGAGATGTGAGTCTATGAAGCGCTATGTCGATGTATATGTGTGGATACGCCTATGGATACAGAAGCCATAGCGGTATCCACAACGAAAGGGACGGCCAGCGTATCTATGCCAGCCGTCCCCGCATCCCCTTTCGGGGAGTAGTGCTTATCGTTGGTCGAGTTTCTCTTGAAGCCAGCCCTCGACCTCTTCCAGCAGCCAGCCCACCCGACATTGGCCAAGCCTCACGCGACGCGGAAACTTGTCCGCTGCCTCAAGTCTGGCGATGTGCTGGCGAGAGTAAGGAACCATCTCCTTGAGAACCTTCCAGTCGATAATCTTCATCACGATACTCCCGTGTGAGGGAGCATCGCGACGCCCGGTTGCAATTAAACCTAGGCGAGCAAAAAGATATCAGTTTTCTAGGAGCTTCGAAAGATAGCTGTTGTACGCGTCGATGGCCTCCCGCATTTCTGCTTGGTAGTCGTACCGGTTATACACGGCAGCGATGCCGCTGACTTACTCTGATACTAGGAGGGCGACGATGTGGCCAAACGGTTAGGAGGTAGCAAGGGTCTTGGTAAAGACCTCTTTTGGATTCCTCGGGCGCCAGTATGCGATTGCTGTTCTGAGCCTTCGTTGGTGCCTTGAGTGCGGCAGCGGCGACGTTTCCAAGTGTCCTTGCCGCAGTCACTATTGCGGCGGTCGCCGCAATAGTGACTGCGCCGTTAACAGCATATTTGTTTGGCAGTATCATGCTATCTGCAGTAGACGCCCTGACAGCCTTTTTTTGGCAACAGGCAGAACGCTTCTCGATTCTGCCATTTTGTCAGGGTTGTCGCCTGAACCTGTCGACCATACCTCCTTTTCGCGATAGCCAGGCCTAAGAAATGTGCTACCGTCTCGGGCTCAGTGACCGAACCGCCGGCCGAACGGAGGAGTAGTTATGTCTGGAGCAATGGCGGGCACCGCCCTGCTCTCCGCACCGTATGTCGAATTTGAGCTAGATACGGTCGTCCTGACCGTCAACAACGACTGTAATCTTAAGTGCCCACACTGCTACCTGCAGTACACGCCAGCGGGGACAGAGACGATTATTCCTCAGGAAGTTATTGACGCGGTTCTGTCGTCATCCTGCCGGCACATTTGCATCGCAGGAAAAGAGCCGCTGGCCAATGCCCGATCCCGGGACATCGTGGAGGCCATCATCCTTGAGGCAAGCAAGCGGAACATATCGACTAGCCTGATCACAAACGGACTTCAGTTGCACAAACTCTCCTCAACAACTGTAAGCCAATTGTCCTGGGTCGATGTCAGTCTCGACGGCGGGCCTGCCACATACGGATCGTACCGCGGCGCAAGCTTCAATCAAGTGATGTCAAACATCCGTCGAGTCAGAACCTGTTCTGGCACTTCAGTTCGGATACTCAATACAATCTCTCATGAGAATCTAGAGCACATACCAGACATGGTTGATGTATTTCGCTTTGCAAACATCGACTTGATGCAGTTTTCGCCCTTTCAGGAAACGAAATCTCAGGGCGAGCAGTATACCACCATGGTCAGACCGGAAACGTTTTTCGAGGCATTTTCAGATCTGAAAGTGGAGCCTGCAGATAGGATTGTTCTAGCCATTGATGCTCAATACGTAGCGAAATGCAATGCGCTCCCTCACGATATTGAATTGTTAGTGCGAAATTCCTCCAAGTACAGGATAGATTACACAAAAGAAGATCCCCTAATTAGGGGATTTATTAGAATTACCTATGATGGTCTAGTTCTTTCTCCTATTGATTCTTTAAATACGAAATACTATAGTTGTATCGGATCTGATTTAGGAAAAACTAGAATTGAGGAGCATTATAATAAACTCATTTCAGACAGAGATTATGATGCTTTAGTCGCATAAACATGGAGACTAATAAATATATAGTTAATATTGAGGAGATGGATTTTGGGTATAATGATCTAAAGGTTTTTTCTTCTTTTTCGTTTTACTCAGAAAGTCGCGTAACGATCCTTAAGGGGCCGTCCGGTTGCGGAAAGACCACGTTGGTCAAGCTGTTATCTGGGGTGCTCGTTCCCCGGCACGTCAAAACCCTAAACGTTCCCAAAGAATCGACCGTGATCCTACAAAGTGATTCTCTGGCGCCGTGGCTAACAGGGTGGCAGAACTTACTCTATTTTGCGTGCACGGATCCGGATGACGTCCGACAGCACTCGCTTTTTCCGCTTATCGAAGCGTTTGTCGACCAGCTCGCGTGTCAGATGTCGTTTGGCCAGAGAAGAACTCTAGAGTTGGTACGGGCGTTTCTAGGCAGGCGCCACTTTCTCCTGCTCGATGAGCCTCTGAATTATCTCGATCGACCCCGAAGGAACCGCATTATTGAATACCTATCAGAACAGCTGCCGAAAACTGTTCGCGTTGTTCTCACCACACATTTGGATGGCGAAGAAGCGATAGCCGATTCAGATTGTTTTGAGTTTTTTGGCGAGCCGCCTCACGAAGGGCTTAACTTAGCAAAGAGAAGCATATGACGTGGCGCGTGGTAGCTAGAGTAGTATCTGCATTGCTGTTGGTACTCATTTGGCTTGGCGTTAAGGAGCTTTTCTCAGTTCCGGATCGCTACTTGCCGTCGCTTTGGATGGTGGCTGAGGCGGTTGCTGACGTCGGTCCCGACCTCCTTTTGCACGCTGGAGCTACCAGTGTTCGGGTCGTTGCGGGGTTCCTAGGCGGCGTCCTTTTGGGAGTCGTTGCTTGCCTAGTCGCCTACCGATTCGGGGCGCTGAACTTTTTAATGCCCTCGATCAATGCGCTAAGAGCGGTGCCACCCGTCGCGCTTCTTCCGTTCTTCTTGCTGTGGTTCGGATTCACCGAGGTCGGACGTATAGTCCTTTTGCTGGTGGGACTTGGCGTAAATGTGTTCGTAGCGTCGGCCGAGGTTGTCGGGAACCCGAGTGAATCGGACAGAATCCTGTTTCGGTCGTTTCCTGTGCGGCCAGCAGGGCTTGCATGGTACTTTTGGTTGCCAAGAATCTTGGAGTCGTTACTGCCGACCTTGCGTTTTGGTCTCTCAATGCTGATAGGCCTAGTCGTAATTGCGGAAATGTTGGGGGCTCAATCAGGGTTAGGGTATCTAATACAAACTTCGAGATCCACGTTCTCGTTGGACGTTATTCTTCTATCTAGTGCTTTACTTGGATTTATTACTATTGTTTCGGACAGAGTTTTGCAGATCTTGTGGCGCCATGTTACATTTTGGAAGACATAACCATGAAATCCCAACGTAGAATAATTTATTTCATTCTCGGCATTGCCGCAATTCTTGTGGTTGGTTCGATTGTTGCCTCTGTGACAACAGAGAGTGACGGTCCAGATCAGCCGCTCCGCGTCGCGATCTCTCCGTATCAAGACATTGCGATGCTGGTAAATGTCGACCATCTCGGACTCGAACAGAAGTACGGAACAGAAATTGAACTCGTGACGCTGGGTTGGGAGGAGATACTCCCCGCAGTCGCGAGTGCAGGGCCTGGGGTTGACGTCGGATTTGGTGGTTACATCGAGTACCTTACTAAGTATGAGAACATAAATGCGGGTTCGTCAGACCCGGTACTATTTATCTATCCGCTATACGTGTTTAAGGGCGGTGCATTTGTCACGTTTGACGATGAAGTGCCTGAACTCAATCGAACGAATATTCAGGATAGCCCCGTCGTTCAAGAATTCCTGTCGTATCGCTTTGGTGCACAACAGTATTCTGTCTACGAAATGATGCTAGCCCATATCGCAGGGTTGGCGGGAGTTCCCTTTGATTCGCTAAACGTGGTTGACACCCCGCTTGATCAAGGGTTTCTGGCAGCCCGTGCTGGCAGCATCGACATTGCCGAAGCCGGCCTTACCCAACTTACAGAGACAATACGAATGGGGGGCCGCAGCGTGGTCACTATGGAGGACATTGGATTTGCCGACCTAACTGGCTTCATTGTTAAGAAGAGCGTCTATGAGGCGCGAAAAGGCGACGTCCACAATTTGGTCCGTATGTGGTTCGACAGCGTCGATTATGTATTCGCTGATATAGATCAGAATTCCCAGGTCAGCCGTGATTATCTGACTCGAACGGCGTCAACGCGTTACTCACTAGACGAGTACAAGAGCGCTCTGTCGCAAGAGTACCTACCGCGTACGCTTTCGGAGGCTAATTCTGCGTTTCTCAATCAGAACGGGCCCTATTCGTACGAGAGGATTGGCCGGACCGTCGCAGATTACTTGATGAGGAGAGGCATCGTCTCAGCGCCACCTGTGCTTCCAAAGATCGAGAAAATTGAGTGAGTCGGTGACCTATGGGTATCAGACCTCGCTGAATGCGTAACAATCTCAAACCAGTATTTATCTTGCGCGGAAAGTGAATGACCTCCCCTAGCGATGCTCTCCAGGCCCTCGGTTCAGACATCGGGAAATGGGTGTTTCACTACCCGGTGTACATAAACACTTTTTGCCTAGCCTACCACTTGGCAGAGCTGCTTGATGGACGGGTAGAGAACATGAGACACTATCTTGTTCCACATGATTGGAGTCAGGGGATCCCACATTTTCTACACACAGCGGATGTGGAGTTTTTTATTGCGACAGAGCCGATGATCGAAGAAGTCCGAGAGCAAACTAATTGCGTGGAAGGTCGTGAATTCACCAAGTACAGAGTCGGTAGCATATTTGTAAACCGAGCAAGATTAAAACGAACACTCGATCATGAATTGTCGGATATCCAGGATATTGAAAGCTTAGAAGCTCTGGTTCGCCTACTATTAAGTATTAGAAACATAAAAGATCTTATAGTCATTACAGACGTCCCTCAATCGGCTCGATTATTTGCAGAGGAGTTAGAAAAACTATTTGCAAAATTTTCAACGTCAGGAAGCTCGGTAAAGAATATTACTATCCGTATCAGAGGGTACTGGCAAAGGGACATGACCGACCTCTTTGAGCGAATTATCCCCAAGATTTACCTCTTTAGCGCGCCCATAGCAGCCATATTTGAAGATCGCAGGGCACGTTACATACCCATCGACATTGATAAGTCTGTTCCCAACATACCCACGTTTGTTGCTGCACGATATGCGGCCGACATTGAAGACATTGAGGTCCAGAAGATGCTGGACTGTATTGAAACATACTACAAGAATCTCTTCGATGCAGCAGCCGATGCTGTCCGCTGCAACAGCGTCCCTAAATGGGCAAAAAACCTGAGCTGCTACTATGGCCGGCATGCGGAATCCTCTAGGCAGATGAATCCATTTTCGCAATTTGGCGCTTTACTCTCGGACGATGGGCATCCAACCAATGTCAAAGCTAGAGATCTCGAATATCTGAAGATACTTGATCGGCACCATGGTCGCCTAGCTGATGTTGGAAACACTGCACAAGATCAGCTGTAGCGTCGTATGCCATGACAAGTTCTCCGACACCAAAAATGCACGAGCTGTGCCAATCTGCTTGTGGTCTAAAAAAGAGAATAAAGGAGATCTTTTTCAGTCATGCGAGAAAAGAAAATAGTAGGGAGGCTATAGAAAATACCGAGAGTTTTATTTCACATTTTACCACCTTAGATGGATTTATGAAAATCTGTAAATCCTCTCTCTGTAAAAGTAAGAAGAAAATGCCCGAAGGTCTAAGGCTATTTCTTTCGGATACCACGTACCTAAACGATCCCTTTGAAGGTGACGCCCTGTATGAGTATTTGGATTCGGTACCCGATAGGAGCGCCGAACATCAAAGAGAGCGGAATTCTATACGCGAAGAGTTCTCGCCACTGGAGTTCCATCAAAAACAGGATTCCTACTCTCTGAATAGAAGTGAAGCAGACGAGATCCTGGACTTTCTAGAACGCCTTGGCGTCAAAGGGACAGCGGCCAAAAGCAATGGGAATACCGCTATAAATGAACGAATTTTCGTCTGCTCTTTTACGTCTCGGGATGACTACCTAGACCTTTGGAGAGCCTACGGTAACGATGGGAATGGTGTGTGCCTCTCAATGAAGGCTGGCGAAAGCATCAAACGACTAGAGAATTACGGCGAGCCGCCGCGCAATCCCGACTATCAACTCTATCGCGTTGCATACGACAACGCCGAGAAGGCTCGTACATGGCTACAACTCCTACCGCGTATCCGCGAAATCGTCAGACTGGTGAAAGATGATCAGGGCCTCGACTGGAGCAATGTTCAGGCAGAAATTTTGTCGGATTTGACGATGCTTAGTCATCTGTACAAACATGAACAGTACAGTTCAGAGGGTGAGGTTCGCCTGATTAGAAAAGCCCATATTGCGGACTCGAATGTCCTATTCAAATCCAAAAACAAAAAAACGCCGGAACATCTTCACGTAGATGTAACAGGAAATAGAGTCTTCAGCTATTCTCCGCCATTCTTTTTTGGGAACAGCGTCAACAGTAGACTGATCATCGGCCCAAAGGTCCCCGACGGAAAGAGACTGAGAGTTACGCTCTCTGCATATCTTAAGACCCTCTGGCCAAAAAAAACACCACGGGTGGAACTGTCGACCGTTCCCTACCAATGAGTTCGACCCCTCAGGCACTTGTAGGATGCTGTCGGAACGGCTCGACACCATAGCGCCCTCTAAGAGGGCTGGGCACGTCCCAAACCATCCACCACATTGTCGTCCGTTATAGATAACCGTGCCGTGCAATGACGTCGGAGTTCCCTCTAAGGACCGCTCTCCAGGAGCTTCAAGAGGTAATTGTTATACGCGTCAGTGGCTTCCCGCATCTCTGCCTGGTAGTCGTACCGGTTATAGACGGCAGCGATGCCGCTGACTTGCCCCGACACGTGATTGAGATGCTTTTCGGTGATGTGAATGGGGACGCCCAGCATGGCGAGCGTGGAGCTAAATGTGCGCCTGAGATCATGAAGCGTATAGGGATTCACGTTCTCTAGCGTTTCGTCGAACGCCTTCTTCGCTTTTCCCCAGCCGTTGAATACGCTGGTTTCTTTGCCTCGCACATGATCCCGGCTTGCAGGAAAGATGAACTCACTTTGCTTGCACTCGGGAGGGATGCTCTCAAGGACGCGCCGCGCAAGCATACCGATGGGAAAGCGATGTTCGACACCGTTCTTGGCGATATCGCTGGGAATGGTAATGGTGTCATGCTCGACATATTCCCATTTGAGCGAGGCGATTTCTCCGCGTCGCTGGCCTGTCAGAGCCAGCAGGGCGACGATGTGACCGTAAGGATAGGCGGTACTAAGGGCTTTGCCGAGAACCTCTTTGAGTTCATCGGGAGTCAACACGCGATTGCGGCTTTGTGATCTGGTCGTTGCTTTGAGGGCAGTGAGCGGCGACATGTTGATCAGCCCTTGGCCTGCGCACCAAGAGAAGAACACCTTGACCGCCACTAGCGCATGCGCACGCTCGGAGGGCGCGTCGATCTTTTCGAGCTCGTGGACCACGGCGGCTTTTGTGATTGTGCCGATCTTCTGCGCTCCGAAGGGAAAGTGCTTGATGAGGCGTTTGTAGTCGTTAACCGTGCGCGGCCGGTTCTTCTCTTCACACGCCTTGAGCCATTTGTCCTTGGCCGTATTGAACGACACGGAGGGCGCTTGGTAGGTGCCGAGTGTCTTTTCGGAAAGGATGCGCCGTGCTTCCGTTCGGGCATCTTTGAGCTTAATGGCCGGGTAGCGTCCGATCTTGTGACGCTTCCCGCTGTTCACGAGGACGATGAACGTGCGAGCGCCCCCCGGCGAGAGGCGAATACCCAGCCCCTTACAGCTCCCGTCCCAGTGTGTGACGGTGCCACTTTCAGGAAGCGGGAAACGCTTGATCGCGATATCGGTCAGATTTTTTGGCACCGTTTTGGCACCTCCGAGGGTGGTGTTTGGAGGTTCAGCTACGAGACACCACTATACAAAAAATAGCGGATTCCTGGGAGTTTTTTCTTGGAAACGAGCGCTATGTTACCCCATTTGACACGCGGATTTCTGACTGAAAATCCGCGTGTCGGTGGTTCGATTCCGCCCCTGGAATCAAACTACCGGCGGTCTCGGCGCGGCGGCAGGTTGGGGACTATACTCAACTACTCGAACGCACCTGTTTCGAGCTCCTTGACATCGACACCGCGGGAAAAGAATTTCCCTTCACCGAAGAGAACGATTGTCGATGCAAAGTGCATCGACAATCGCCGCTTTAAGCACCATCCGCATTTCGTGCGGCAACGCATTCACCGGCGCGATCGAGGACGCAATGATCGCAATGTCGTCAACAACGCGGGTATTTGCATGTATGCCAAAGCCCTCTTTTCTTCACACAACCTCAAACAAACCCGCGGCGCCCATGCCGCCGCCGACGCACATGGTGATCACGACGTAGCGAACGCCCCGGCGCTTGCCTTCAATGAGAGCGTGACCGACCATGCGCGCGCCGGACATGCCATAAGGATGACCAATGGCGATGGCGCCGCCATTGACGTTGAGCTTCTCGTTCGGGATTTCGAGCTTGTCGCGGCTGTAAAGAACCTGACAGGCGAAGGCCTCGTTGAGCTCCCACAGTCCGATGTCGTCAACGGAAAGCCCATGGGTCTCTAGCAGTTTGGGTACGGCGTAAATGGGACCAATCCCCATTTCATCGGGCTCAAGCCCCGCCACAGCAATGCCGCGATAGACGCCAAGGGGATTAAGTCCGCGCCTTTCAGCCTCTTTTGCCTCCATCAAAACGGCAGCGCTCGCCCCGTCGGAAAGCTGGCTCGCATTGCCGGCGGTGATGAATCTTCCTTCCTTAACTTGCTGGCCGTCTTTAAAAACTGCGGCCAATCCTTGCAGATCTCCAAGAGTCGTATCCGGGCGATTACCTTCATCTTCGGCAAGCGTCACCCGTTGATCAGAGATTTCGCCGGTTTCCTTGTTCTTTACCTTCATGACGGTCCGGACAGGAACGATTTCTTCGTCAAACTTGCCCGCCTGTTGGGCGGCGGCCGTACGCTGTTGGGATCGCAGGCCGTAAGCATCCTGGACCTCGCGCGAGACTTGATAACGCTCCGAAACGATCTCCGCCGTCTCCAACATGGTCATGTAAAGCGCCGGCTTGTTCTCGGTGAGATCAGGATCGGGAACAGCGAACATCTTCTCCGTCTGGTTCATGGAGATTGACTCAACGCCGCCCCCGATCGTGATCGTCATACCGTCGGCGATGATTTGTTTCGCGGCAATCGCGATCCCCATTAGTCCGGACGCACACTGACGGTCCACAGATTGCCCAGCAACGCTTTCTGGAAGGCCTGCTCGAATGAGGCTGGTGCGCGCCACATTGAAAAAGCCCGTCCCCTGCTGCAATGCCGACCCCAAGACCACGTCATCGACTTCATTGGAGCCAACATTGGCTCGCTTTACCGCTGCGGCGATTGCATGGCCCGCCAATGCCGGCGCGGGCGTCGCGTTAAACGCGCCTCTATAGGCCTTACCGATAGGCGTCCTTGCGGTTGAAACAATGACAGCTTCTCTCATTATACTTTCCTCATTGCGCCTTACCGGCGAGATCAACCCCGAGGGCCTCTGCTGCCAATTTGATGAACTTTTCGGTTTGCTGACCGGCGTTTTCGAGTGGGCTCGCACCCGTGCCCGACGAAATCTCACACCACCGTTCCGCAACGTCATCAACGCTTGCGTCTGTTCCCAGGAATACCCCTGGCGTCTCTGAAATGATGACTACTGAGAACGCTCCGCATCCGGCGCCCATAATGACCTTAGACGGAGCATCATCACTGACCAGATAGAGAACGCCCGGTGCGATCGTTTTCGGATCCATGATGGGAGCGACATGGTCAGGAATCAAACCACTAAGCATTCGCGTCGCGGCCGTGGGCGCGAGAGTATTGATCCGAATGTCGTATTTCGCGCCTTCTCGATGAAGAACATTCATCAAGCCGACCAAAGCGGCCTTAGCGGCGGCGTAGTTCGACTGCCCGAAATTTCCAAACAGTCCGCTTGATGACGTAGTCATCAAAATACGACCGAATTTTTGATCTCGCATCGTCTCCCAGACTGCCTTTGTACAATTGACGGCCCCGAAGAGATGAACATTCACAACTTTATCGAAGTCAGAATGCGACATTTTCGAGAACGTCTTGTCACGGAGGATGCCGGCGTTATTGATCAAAATGTCCACGCGCCCCCACAGCTCTTTCGTCTTGGCAACCATGGACTCAACTTGAGCGTGATCGGTAACGTCGGCCCCATTGGCAATCGCCTCGCCGCCGGCTGACCGAATCTCTTCAACGACGCCCATGGCCGCCTTGCCCGACGCCCCAGAGCCATCAACCGAGCCACCAAGATCGTTGACAACAACCTTCGCGCCCCGCGCTGCAAGGGCAAGACAGTATTCGCGGCCCAGACCGTTTCCGCCGCCCGTTACGATGGCGACGCGGTTCTCAAATATGATGTTCATCAACCTGACCTCTATTGGCGCCGAGTTCGACACCGCTTCGCCCTTGTCGGTTTGCCCAAGTTCAGAAAAAAGCTCGGCGTCAATGACCGGTTGGACAGAGGACAAAGCAGGCGAAACTTCCCTGCAAGAATAGTGACCTCGCCAAGCTCAATGCGCCATGGGATTCGCGCTTGCCGGATTTGGCATATGTGACGAAAGTGGCATCAACCGCCGTGGCCACTCGTAACCCAAGGCCACGGCTCGTGGGCTCTGAACGCAAAGCAATAGACCAAGCGCCTGCCCCCAATCGACCGCGACGTCACCGAACACTGCAATTGCAAATAATCGAGCTGACTGATGCGCGCAGATGGCTAATTGCCGGCCGCGCCATAGGCGATGGCCTTGACGAGTCCGAAAGAGCGGGAGGGCGGCGCGTTCGATGGCATTTGTTGGTCATTACGACGACAGCGACTTCATCCTGCGGACTGACAAAAAACGCCGTTCCGTAATATCCGCTCCATCCCCATTGTCCGCGTGCCGCGAGTTCACCGCGAAGCCCGGGCTCTTCAACAACGTAACCGCCAAGCCCAAAGGCGAGACCATCGGTATTGTAGTTATCCAAAACAAACGTCTCCTTTGAGACATTTCTTTGCAGCATCAGGCGGACAGACGCAGGAGACAATATACGCGCGCCGTCTAACTCGCCTTCATTCAGGATCATAAGGCAAAAACGCATATAATCGGGCACCGTTGAGATTAGGCCGGCTCCTCCCGACATCCATCCAAAAGCTGTTTCATTCAATGCATGCCCGGACGCATCGAATAGTTTTGAGTTGTCGACGTCGGCCCGGATAAGCGCGCCGCTTTTGTCGACGTCGTAAACTGTAGCGACTCCGCCAAAGTCCGAATGATCAAGGAAAAATTCCGTATTTGACATACCAAGGGGCTCAAAAATCCGCCCACGCATGAAGTCTTCAAGCGATTTTCCGGAAACGACTTCGATTACGCGCCCAGCTATATCGGTTGACCAGCTGTAACGCCATTTTTCTCCGGGCTGATCGTAAAGCGGCAAGGTTGAAAGCTCACTCACTCTGACAGCAAGGTCACCGGCGCTGTCTGGCCCGTGTTCAAGATAACGCCTTCCAAGGTCACTTCCGGTATCAAATACGTAGCCAATGCCTGAGGTATGAGTCAGCAGATGGTGAATAGTAATCGGCCTCTCCAAGGGTTCTGTCTCAAACGCCCCCTCCGCATCCGCGGCCGTTGACGTCGCAACGCGCATTTGGGCAAAGGCGGGAATGTATTTTGAGACCGGATCGGTTAGGAGAACGGCACCGTCTTCGACAAGCCGCATGAGCCCAACCGTCGTGACTGGCTTCGTCATACTGGCGATACGAAAGCGGGTCTCTTTCGTCATCGCAGTGTTTCGCTCGCGATCCGCCATGCCGACCGCGACGGCGTATGCGACCTCGCCGTCTTTAGCAACCATCGCGACGAAGCCTGCGCGCACGCCGTCGTCTACTTCTTTTTGCAGTACGGCCTCAATGCGCGCAAGCCGGGCCTTCGGGAATCCGTCTGCATGTGCGGGCGTCGCCGGTTTAGCAGTGCCCTTCACAACCTCGTGGCTGGCTGTGACGTCGTCCGCGTCGCACGCCGAAAGAACGAGCAAAAGAATCAACGTGGTTACCGACGCCAGAAGTCTCATGTGCATTTCCTCAATGTAAATCCGATAGTCTGAAGGCAGATCAGCGGCATTTGCTAACTCCAAATGGGGTCACGCTTTTCGAAAAAGGCGGCGATCCCTTCCTTTGCGTCGTCGGATTCCAGGCATGTTTCAATCTGCTTTCTTAAGTATGGTAGTGCCTCATCGAACGGCATGTCTTCCGCAGCGCGAAAAGCCGCCAGCCCCATTTGCATGGTGCCGGGCGCAAGGCACGCGAATTCTTCCGCGAGCGCGTCAACGCGGGCGTCTAGCGCGCCGGCTTCAACAGCCTCGTTGATCAGACCAGATGCGGCGGCCAATGATGCGCTAATCGGACGACCGCGCATGATGAAGTCCAATGCCTGCCTGCGATTCATCACCTGAAATAGGCCTGCCATTACTTGAAACGGCCAAAGTCCGCGCGTGATTTCCGGAGCACAAAACTCGGCATGTTCGGCCGCGATCGCGTGGGTGACATTGCAGACGAGCAGCAAAGCGCCAGCGTAGACCGAACCTTGAATCTTCGCTATCGTCGGCTTGTTAAGATGATAAAGACGCAGCACAAGATCGTCCGTTCCCCCCTGATAGGGAACCGAAGAATTGATCTCCCCATCGCCGACGCCGCTCATGGCCTTTAAGTCGCCGCCCGCACAAAAGACGTCGCCATTGGCCGCAAGCACAACGACCCGCACGTCGCGCTCTCGTTTCGCACAATCGAGCGCATATATGAGTTCATTCACCATCGTCTGATTGATGGCGTTTTTCTTCTTCGGCCGATTGAGTGTGATGGTGAAGATATGCCCCTTAAGAGATTGCTCTATAATTGCAAAACCCACATTTTGAAGTGTCGATTCTATTGTCATCAAATTGCGATCCCTCGATTATCGTATAAAACATGAGCCTTTCATTGTGGCCGCAATTATCTCATCATAAATTTTATTCACATCTTTGACTTGTGTTGTGAGCAGCGCCTTTTGCTTCGAATGAGATGCTTCCTTTCAGGGAGGAAACAACAGCGACAACACGGTCGTGCAGTAGGCCGTAAAAAATACATCGGCCACTCGGGCTATTATTCGCCATCTCGACAAGATCCTTAGTCGTTAAACGGGCACAAATCTAAACCAAATCTAAACAAAGCGCTTTCGGCGCCTCAATCACCTTCGCCCGCAAATATTCGCAGAGCGACTTCGCTTGTCCGTCCGTGCGCGTTGCGGCGGCGACGCCTTTGCCCAAGACGCCGCGAATGACAAAGTTCAATGCGCGGATATTGGCAAGTTCGTATCGTTCGATCGGATATTGCGCCATGTCGGGCAAGAGCGTCTTTAGTTGCTCAACCGTTAGGTAGTGATAGAGAAAGGCATAGGCGTCATCGGTTTGCGCCCAAACGCCGACATTCGCCGCGCCGCCTTTGTCCCCTGATCGCGCGCCAAAAAGACGGCCGAGAGGAATGGAAACCGTTTCCTGAGGCGCCGGCGGCGCGGGAACCTTCGCGGCCGTTTCGAATTTCTTTTTAGGAAGGCCGAGCCGGCTTGATGGAAGCACCTCCACGACGTCGCCGTCGATATGCACGCGCTCAACGATATGTTTGCTGTCGATCAGGGCCGGCCAATGCTCCGCGACGGGCCCGCTCGAAGTGGCGGCCGGCCGGCCGAAGAAGCCCGCGTAATTCGAAATTGCGAGCTCCGTAACTTTTGCCGCGAACAGCCGCCCGACCCTTTTTGGATCGTCGGATTGTACGATAAGGCGCAAAGTCGCCGCCGCCTCATCGTTGCTGATTGGGTCCGCTTTGTTTGTGGGAAGCAATAGCTCGGTAACGGCATCAAATTGCTCGCGCCCGCCGAGATTTTTAAACAGCACATCCGTGAATATCTTGGCTTTCTTCTCAATATCGAGGCCCGTCAAAAGCATTTCGACGGAGATGCGATGGCCGGCGGTCAAGTTTATGCATGCCTTATGGGTTGGTGGCGGGCTCGAGCCTTTGCACCCCCTCACGCGGACCCGATCTGGCCCGGTCTGCGTCGCCGTGAAACTGTCGAAGTGGCCTGTTACGTCAGGGTTGACGTAAGCAGGCGCGGCGATCTCATAAAGCGTTTGCGCCGTCACCGTGCCGACGGAAACAAGACCGCCGGTTCCTTCGTGTTTGGTGATGGTGAAGCTGCCGTCGGTCTCGATCTCAGCGATGGGAAAGCCCACATTGTGGAAGTCTTTCACTTCATCCATGAACGGATAATTGCCGCCGGTAACGCCTGGCCCGCATTCGATGAGATGGCCCGCCAACAAAGCCCCCGCAAGGGCGTCGTAATCATCGCGGCGCCAGTTGAATCTCCAGGCCGCCGGACCAATCACAAGCGCTGCATCGGTGACGCGTGGTGCAATGACAATATCGGCACCCCGATCCAATGCTTCTTTTATCCCCCAAGAGCCCAAATAAACATTGGCGGTCACGACGCGATTGCGCTTGCCGGTCAGCGAAGCGCCGGTGTCAAGATTGATAAATCTTTCGCCCGCGGCGACTAGGCCATCTAACCGCGGCGCCAGGTCGTCCCCATCAATCCACGCGATGCACGGCTTGAGGCTCAACTCTTCGGCAACAGCCCGAACCGCTTCCGCGCATCCTTCCGGATTAAGCCCGCCTGCGTTGGAGACAATCTTAATTCCTGCACCCAAACACGGCTCCAAGACCCCCCGCATCTGTTTGATAAAGGTACCCACATAGCCGGCATTTTCATCCGCCGCGCGCTTGCCATGCAAAATCGCCATAGTGAGTTCGGCAAGATAATCGCCGGTAAGGACGTCAATCGGGCCCCCTTCGACCATTTCCCTGGCCGCGGACAATCGGTCCCCGTAGAATCCGCTGCAATTGGCTATCCGCAATGACATCTCAAAGTTCGCTCGACAAAGTTGCCCCGCAAGCCTTGGCTCGCGGGCATGACGCCCTGAAAAGATAGAAATTCCGTCAATCGCGGACCGGTCTCCATAGCATAATAGACACGCCAATTTGGCAATTAAGGCCCTCTTGCCGAGCAGATTCCCGTCACCTAAAGCGAGCTTTCACGACAAATACAGCTGTCATGCGGCCCAACTGTATTGGTCAAATTCGCCAAATTACCGCAGCGCGTTTCCCATTCCGCTTGTCGACCGACCGGCGCACAATGGGCCCAAAGAGAACAATAATGGCGCAAAGGGACCGATTGGGAGGAAACACGGCATGCGATATAGATTCATGATAGCAGTAGCAGCGCTCGCAGGCTTGCTGAACATCGCTTGGCTCGCGCCGGCGATCACCGTCGAAGCGAAAGCAAAAGTCTCGCGCTTCGGGGAGTATTCAGGATATTCCGAGCGCCGCTTCGACGGATTTGAGCGACAATCCCTCTACGTCCCCATGCGCGATGGCGTGCGCCTCGCGGTCGACCTATATCACCCAACCAAGGATGATAAGCGGGCGAGCGAAAAACTGCCTGTGGTTCTGGTGAAGCATGGCTATTGGCGGGCGAACCAGACGGCAGACGGTACCATCACTTCGCTAATAACGCCTGGAAATCCAAAGCATTTAGGATCTGTATTGCAATACATGTCAGCCTATCGTGATCTTTTGGAGCATGGTTATGTCATCGCGATCGCCGACCCGCGCGGTTACGGCGCGTCGTTCGGGAATCTCACGGGGTTCATGTCCTTACACTATAATCGGGACAGCTATGACCTCATCGAATGGCTGGGATCTCAAGGTTGGAGTTCGGGTAACGTCGGCATGATGGGCCCGTCCTACATGGCCAACGCCCAGATCGGAGCCGCCAGCGAAGATCCGCCTTCGCTGAAAGCCATTTTTCCTGAAGTCGGCGCTTTCGATTGGTCGGAGGATATCCTTCATGGCGGCGTTTCGATGGTTGACCGACCAGATGAGCGCTGGCGCAGTCCGGGGCGTTACATCATGGAGACGTTGCGTGCGGGCAAGATACCCGATGACCCGGAGCAATTTGGCTTAGGAGCGGGAACACGCATCCCTCCCGTCGACGGGCCGGACGGCGAACGGCTTTTGGCTGAACTACTCGCGGAGCGCGCGAAAACGCTGGAGGCGGACGCGGCGGCCTATGATCAGGCAGCCGGGGCCAGCGCGGCGACGGATGATGCATCGGATGCGGCCGCGTATCGCAGCGAGTGCTTTTACGTTGCGTCCTGCGCGAACCATCAGTTTACGGGCCATACGGTAAATATGAAGGATTATCTTCCCCAGTTAAATCAGGCGCAGATTCCAACATATACTTTGTCAGGTTGGCGCGACATTACGCCTCTCGCGCCGCTGCTGTGGCATGAAAACCTGAGGGGCCCGCATAAGACATCCATCGGCCCTTGGGGGCATGGCCCCAATCCGTCGCATCAAAACATACGCGAATCATGGCGGCGCGTTGAGTCCGCCGAAGCCCGCCGGTGGTTCGATTATTGGCTCAAAGGGATCGAGAATGGCGTCATGGATGGTCCGTCGATGGCCTATGCGGTCCTTCAGCACGATCCCGGCAAATGGACCTGGCGTGCGACGGAGAGCTGGCCGGATCAAAACGTAAACCGGCGTCCGTTCTATTTCTCCAAACAGGGCGACGATTTGGCCTTCGGAACAAAGCAGCCGCGCCGAACGAGCGAGGTTAGCTTTGACGTGGATGTGACGGCAACCCTTGGCAAGCAAAATCGCTATATGATGCGCGACGTTACATACCCCGAAATGAGCGAAAACAATTCCAAGGGCGCCTTCTACACCAGTGCGCCTTTGGGGGAAGACCTCACGATCGCCGGCGCGCCGGTTGTGACGCTCAACGTCAAATCGACGGCGCCGGATGGGGAGTTCCATGTGTCGCTGCAGCGCGTCGACGCAGACGGGCTTTCTCATTTCATCACCGAAGGCAAGCTCAAAGCTTCTCATCGCGTCTTGCGCGAGGCGCCGTATGAATTTTTCGGCCTGCCCTGGCAGGATCGACGGGAAAAGGTGGTTAAGGCGACGCCGCCTCTCGACAACAAAACGCCAGCGGAATTGAAATTCCGTTTGCAGCCGACCGCGTTCACCTTCGAAAAAGGCTCGCGCCTGCGGGTCGCAATCGTCGGCGCCGACGCGGACTTTTCTTATCAGGAACCCGTCGACCCCGCCCCTGTCGTCACCATCGTCAGCGGCGGGAAATACACGTCAGGCGTTGAACTGCCGATATTGGAAGACTGACTGTTGAGAACCAAGCCGTGGGGTTCGGCGGGCGTCATTGGTCCGGACGACGATGACAAGCCCTGAACACAAGGCGTCGCATAATTGAAAGAAAATTCGGGAGTGAAAATAATGCCAAAGAGACTCATGGCCCTGGCGGCAGGGTTTGCGATCCTCACAAGCGCCACGGTCCACACGCCGGCGATCGCCGGCGAAGCGAAAGCAAAAGTCTCGCGCTTCGGGGAGTATTCAGGATACACCGAGCAACGTTTTGACGGATACGATCGCGAGTCTCTTTACGTCCCGATGCGCGACGGGACGCGCCTTGCGGTCGACATTTATCATCCAACCAAAAATGGTGAACGCGCGATCGAGCAGTTGCCAATTGTGTTGCGGATGGCTGGGTATTGGCGTGCCCATGAAATGGCAGATGGTTCCTTGGTGACCATCATGGATGATGTCGACGAGAATGTCGGCGGCGTGGCTTTCCCTGGCCGAACCGTTTTCCAGGACCTGATGAAGCATGGGTATATCGTCGCGACCGCGGACCCGCGCGGAAGCGGCGCCTCGTTCGGCAAACCAAATGGCTTTATGTCTCTGCACTATAGCCGTGACAGTTACGACTTGATCGAGTGGCTCGGTGCGCAGTCCTGGAGCAGCGGCCGTGTCGGCATGATCGGCGCATCTTACATGGCCAATGCACAAATCGCTGCTGCCAGCGAGGACCCGCCATCGCTCAAAGCACTGTTCCCTGAAGTAGGCGCGTTTGATTGGACGGAAGAGTGGGCGAGCGGGGGAATTAGCTTGGTCGATCGCCCTGGTGAGCGCTGGATGAGCCCTGGCCGGTTCGTTTTTGAGATATTAGCCCGAGGAAAAATCCCTAAAAACGCCTTCGACTCCGCTTCGGCCGAGAAGCGCCTGGAGCTTGATAACATCGTGGGCTCTCGTGTTCCTCCGGTCGATGGTCCTGATGGTGAGCGTCTGCTGGCTGAGGTGCTGGCCGAGCGTGAAAAGACACTTAAGGCGTTTGCGCAAGAATATGAGGAAACCGCTGGTGCAACTGACTCCGTTGACAACATCCAGCCAGCTTATCGAAATGACTGCCTCTATCGGAATGATTGTTCAACCTACACCTTTAATACCGATAGGACCAACCCAGCCGATCACTTGCCGCAGCTAAATCAGGCCAAGATCCCTACTTATTACTTCTCAGGCTGGCGCGACGCGACGACAACAACACCCCTCCTGTGGCACAAGAATCTTGAAGGCCCCAAAAAGACCATCATCGGGCCTTGGGGGCACGGGCCTAAGGCGTATTCTGAGACCAGGTTGCTTGAAGCTTGGAGCCATTTTGAATCTGTAGAGAGCCTTCGATGGTTCGACTATTGGTTGAAGGGTATTGACAATGGCGTGATGGACGAACCTGCGCTTGCTTATTCGATCATGCAAGAAGATCCAGCGCAATGGACCTGGCGAACGTCTGAGGATTGGCCAGACGCAAATGTTGAACGAAGCTCGCACTATTTCTCAAACGGTGATGTGCTCATACTCGACCAGACCCCGCCAGCCACGGTTGCCACCGCCAGCTATGACGTAGATGTCACGGCAACCTATGGGCGGTTTACTCGATATATCATGAACGATGTGATTTATCCTGAAATGAGTGCAAACAATGCCAAAGGCATTACCTATACGAGCTCTCCGCTCGAAGACGACTTGACCGTTGTTGGCGCACCCATCGTCACGCTTAATGTGTTGTCGACAGCCCCAGACGGTGAATTTCACGTTTCTCTTCAGCGGGTCGATGCTGACGGAAAGTCTCACTTTGTCACCGAAGGCAAACTAAAAGCTTCGCACCGTGTCCTAACAGAGGCGCCGTATGACACTTTTGGCTTGCCCTGGCATGATCGACGTAAACACGTTGTGGAGGCTACTCCTCCCCTGAATGAGCAAGAAGCGACTGAGCTCAAACTATGGCTCTCGCCAACCGCGTTCACCTTCGAAAAAGGCTCGCGCCTGCGGGTCGCCATTGTCGGCGCCGATGCAGACTTTTCTTACCAAGAACCCGTCGACCCGGCGCCTGTCGTCACTATTGTCAGCGGCGGGAAGTTTAAGTCGGGCATCGAGTTGCCGATCTTGATGAACTAAATTTCGGGAATGGCGAGCGTCAATGACTCGCTCGCCGGATAGTGCATCGGCTGTGCCACCCTATTGCAAGACAGTTTGCGTTTAATCTTGCTCATCAATCCGGCCGGAGCGCAGCAATCTCGTAGCCGAAGACCGCCGTCCCTCGTGTCATGCCCGTGTAAGCTTGGCGCTGCGAAGGCGGGCGCGGCATCCGGGCCAGCCTCGACATGGAGCTCCGGGTTTGCAGGAATGGCCGGGACAGGTCACGAGATTGCTGTGTCGCCGACCGCCTCGCAATAACTCGAACGCTGATTCAACCTACACGCAAGACGCCTTGGTTGGTCAAATTCGCCAAATTACCGCAGCTCGTTTCCCATTCCGCTTCTCGATCGACCGGCGCACTATAGGCCTAAAAAGATCAATAACGTCAGAAATCGATCATGGGAGGATGCACGGACATGCGAAACAGATTCACGATAGCAGTGGTACTGCTGAACATCGCTTGGCTGGCGTCGGCGACCGCCGCCGACGCGACGGAGAAAGTCTCGCGCTTCGGGGAGTATTCAGGATACACGGAAGCCAAATTCGACAGCTACGTTTTGGAATCCGTATACGTACCAATGAGGGACGGCGTTCGCGTCGCCGTGGATATCTATCACCCTGCCGTCAACGGCGTGGCGGTGAAAGAAAAAACGCCGACACTATTAACTGTGACCTATGCTGTCCGCGCCGCGATATTGCCAGACGGCACTCGATATTCGCCATGGTCACCGGAGCCGAAGCAGCGTGGAAACCTCCGAGGACACTTGCTGAAACACGGCTATACAATCGTCGTAGCGGATATACGAGGGCAAGGTGCCAGTTTCGGGGAAATGGTCGGTTTCTGGTCGGATATGGATCTCCGCGACAAGTTTGACTTGATCGAATGGCTCGCAGATCAACCGTGGAGTGATGGCAATATTGGCATGATCGGCGGCTCAGGCCTGGGCAACTTGCAAATCAGTGCTGCGGCTGTAGACCCGCCGTCCCTGAAAGCGATTATGCCGGCCGTCTTTAATCATAATTTTCTCGACGATCTCGCCATGGGCGGCGTGCCGCTTTTACTGCCGGATTCGATCACGGGGGGCAGCTCGCTTCTGGACTATGTTGCTGCGACGGTCCTCAAGGGTGAAATGCCGGCTAACAATCCCATAGCTCAGTGGATTGGCTATGCGGGTGGACGTGTGGCTCCCGTCGACGGCCCCGAAGGCGAACAATTGTTAAGCGAAGCCATTAAAGACCATGCGACTAAGCGCGGGCTGTTGGATGTCGCCGAAGACATTTCTTCCGACGTCGATGTTGCAACCCTGGAGTATTTTCGACCTAAACCGGCCACGCCTCTGGAAATATTCCAAGGTAAGGACGGCCTTAGCGTGCGCCCGCCAACCAATCTGTTGCCGCATCTAAACGCTTCTCGAATCCCCATCTACTTGGTCGCCGGTTGGCTCGATGTAAATGGCGCGGCTCCGATGATTTGGTTCAGAAACATTGAAGGCCCCAAAAAACTTCTGATGGGCAGTTGGGAGCATAGTATCACAGAAACAGTAAGGAACAACTCGACGTCAAAAGAAATGACGCCGATCGAATTACGTTCAATCGAATTCCTTGAGATTCAGCACATCGAGACGCTTCGCTGGTTCGATTATTGGCTAAAAGGCATCAATAATGGAATTATGGATGAACCGCCGCTCCACTACACTGTCAATGGAAAAAATACCGGTGAGCGGGCTTGGCTGAGTTCGGAGGCGTGGCCTCCGAAATACGTGACCCGTAAGGACTTTTTTCTGGGTTCGGCGGACGAGACTGCCGGGCTATCAGAAAAACGGGCAACCTCTCCAAACCAATCCGAATTCGTCGTCGATTACACGGCCACGTTGGGGCTCGATATACGGCACAAATTTCACACAGTGTCGTACCCCGAAATGAGCGAATTCAATAGCAAGGGCCTGGTGTTCACGAGCGACGTGCTCCAATCGCCAGTGATGATCGCCGGATCACCAATTGTGACGCTTAACGTCACGTCGACAGCAGCGGATGGCGAGTTCCATGCAGTACTGCAAAAAGTTCACCCTGACGGAACATCCCAGTTCATTACTGAAGGCGCGATGAAAGCGTCTTGGCGTGTTCAACGGAATCCAGGTTATGACATTTACGATCTCCCATGGCCCGATGGCCGCCAAGAGGTGGTAGAGGCTACGCCAGCTTTGAACGAAAGCGGCGTCACCCGTCTTGAGTTTCGACTGCAACCGACAGGCTATCGTTTTGAAGAAGGAACACGAATCCGCCTAGCTATCGCAGGGGCCAATAAAGACTCGACACAACAAATAGAGCTCGACCCACCGCCCACTGTCACAATTTTCGGCGGCGGAAATCATGATAGCAAGATCAGCCTTCCGATATTGCCTCCTAATCGGAACATCAAGATTGAGACGTATCGAGCAGAAGGCTTGTGGTGACCGATTATTCCAAAGCGATTAATCCGCCACCGTTTTGAACATTCATCGTCTGAGTATTACGCACCATAGCGAAAACCGTGGGAGTTCCAGATGGATATCTATGGACTGACGGCAATTGCAGAAGAACTCGCTCTTTCCTTTTTAAAGAAGTGTTCGGCGCCATCGCACCCGCTTCAACTCGCATTCACCGCAACAGTCTTCGCCGCGCTCGCAAATTCGGTGCTTGCTGAAACGACATACGGGCGCAACGACCGAATTGAGAGCTTTTTCATCGATTCGCGACACGTCGATCAGACTTTTGAGATAAATGTCTATGTTCCGCCGGAGTATGAATCCGCATCCGGCGACATTCCTGTTTTGTATTTTCCGGACTCCGACTTGTTTTTCGACGCAATCACACCCTTACAAAGAACCATGGTCGATGCCGGCGGCTTACAAAGCGTGGGCGTGCCGCCGATGGTTCTTGTTGGGATCGGCTATCCAGGCAACCTTGAAGACTCCAACTGGTCGATTTATCGCGAGCGCGATCTGCTCCTGTGGCCGGACGAATTAGCCGAAAGGTTAAAGACCGGCGCACCGGAATTAAAACGCAACCTACCAAAACTCGGTCAAGGCGCGGATGATTTCCTGGAATTTATTCGAGGCGAACTCATCCCCGAAATTGAAAAACGATATCCGAATGCGGCAAAAGACGACCGCGCCTATTTTGGGCATTCGGGCGGTTCATGGTTCGGCTTGTACACGCTCTTCAGCAAGCCAGATACATTCCACCGTTATATTGTAAGCAGCACATTTCACGTTAAGGGCGCCATCGAGTATGGCAAATCCGGAAAACGCCTCGATGCGCATCTTTTTATGAGTTACGGCGATCATGAAGCCGTGGAACACTGGGGCGAGATCCCCATGGGCTTCTCAGGCTACCCTCGCGGCATGGCGTCGCTCATCAATACATTGCAGACCTACGACTTTCCAGGACTGAAATACTCCTACCGCACATGGCCCGATGAGGTGCACTTAACCTCCTGGGTTCCGTCCTTCATGCATGGTCTGCGCGCCGTTTTTCCGCAGTCCCAATGCAAGCCCTACCTGTTCCCGAAATCGCAAAGGGACGAAGGTAAAAAGGGTGAGTGCGGTGAATGGTCGAAATGGTAGCATTTACAAAAACACTTGATGGACAGACCAATTTCCAATCATCAGCGGTTTTTCTCACCGTTTCGAAAAACGCCATCAAGCGGCTTGTCTGCATACCTTGCAATGTTATCCGGCATCGCTGTTCTATGCGCGGTAATGGCAGCGTCGTCGAACAGGCTCAGCGTTTCTTTTTCGTTCGGCGGAGCGTCAACCTCCCCCCTAAATGCTCGCGTTAGGTAACTTTGCTGTTCGGCAGTAGGCTGAGGATAAGGCGATTCATTGCGTCCAAGCGCCTGCAGAGCAACCATGCGTCCAATCCAGCGATGGGCGTCTTCTATGCGCCACCGAAGCGAGGCGCCCATATGATCGCAGTGATGCAATAACCGATATTCGTGCTCGATCCCTTGCTCCCAAAGAATTCTGTGAAGAAACTCGGCGCCGTCATGCGCATTAAGGCAGTCGCGATCGCCGCTTTCAATGTAGATTTTTAGACGGCTTTTTCGAATTTGATCTGCGTTGTCACGCGCGAGATTCGCTTGATTGTTTGCGCGATAAAACTCGGGGTCGGGCGGATGCCCCCAAATCTGTTCCTGCTCAGCGGCTGGGCGATTGAGGTTGAGCGCAAAGTTCCGCGGTCGAACATCCGAAATATCGAAAGCGGGATTATAAACGCCTTCCATCGCCGCCACAGCGGCAAATTTATCCGGGTACTTAAACGATAGCCGGATAGAGCCAAGCGCGCCCATCGATATGCCAAAGAGATAAACGCCGCCGCCGTCGGCGCGCGCGGGATAGCTCTTCGCCATGTGGTCAATAAACAAAAATGCAAAATCTTCCCACCGCTCGCTGCCGTCTCGATAATTGAAATGGACCGACCCACGAGCGCTGTAGCACGCGACAATCATCGGCGGCAGCGCCCCTTCCCGCCAGAGCTGTTCGTAAACGCCGCGCACTTCCGGCTCGTTAATGAAATTACAATTCAGACCGCCCCCATGCATGTGTAGGAGCAGCGGCAAAGCCTCGCCGGATGGGCCGTCGTAACCTGGCGGTAAGAGAACGCAATAATCGACATCTCCCTTCACGAGCGAATGCGATACGGACCCTGTTTCCAATTGCGTCGAAGCAGTCACGACGTTTTTCCAATTTCTGGTTCAAAGTAGTATTTTTCAGGCCCAAGTTCGGGCAAACAATCGAACGCCACCCGTTGCTCGAAAAGCGCGTTAATTTCTTCCTCGCTATAGTCGAGGTCGGAGAGAACGGACCGGGTGTGTTCTCCCGGACGCGCGCACGGCCCAAGCCGGAAGTAATGCTGGTCGGCGCCAAATCGCGCCCAGGTGGGCGCCATTATGGTGATCGGAACGCCGCAAGGATGATCGTCCACGGACAAGATTTCAATTCCGCCTGCGGCTTTTTCCGTTTGCGCTGACGCATTTACGCGGCGAACGAATTCCGGCGCGCAGATATCATTGATCGAACGAACGCGGTGGCAGCCAAAGTCTGCTTCGTTGAGCCTTTCTTCCCAATAAGAGCAAGTTTGTTCCTCAAAGGCGCGCTCCAATACGGTTTCGTCGCCCGCCGCGCCCGTCGGCTGGCCGCCGGTTATCCGCGCAAAGAATGCTCCCGCCGCATCTTTGCTCGCGCCGGCAAAGACCCAGCCGTCCGAGCATCGATACAAGCGTTGAGACCAATGCGGCCCTTTTGCGAAGTAACCGTGCGGCTCGCCCCAATCCGTCCGTCCGCCTTCAGAAATCATAAATGGCAGCTGCATGAAGTTGTTCACCCGCGCAAGGGACGTCCGGCCTTCGCCCGAGACGCCGGTTCGTAGTTTCTGAAAATAGGCAAGCATAGACGCCAGCGCCGCGGCGAGACCGCCGATGGTGTCGCCGGTGGACGTGCCCCCATGCATGTGAGGCTCTTCGACCGATCCGTAGCGGGCCATCAACCCCGTCACGCTCTGAGCCGACCAATCAAATCCGGGACGGCCTTCCCAGCCCCCTCTCCCGGCGCCGCCAAATGCGCACAATTGGCAAGAAAGCACATCTGGATTGATTTCTTGCAATTGCCGAAGGGTCACGCCAAGACGCGACGCGGTTTCTCCAACCGAGTTGTGGACAACGATATCCGCCCATTGGACAAGCCGGCGAAAGATTTCCCGGCCCGGCGCCGTCGTGAGATCGGCAAGGACGCTACGCTTTTGCTGCATAACCTCCATGAGGACTTTTTGCAGATAAGGGTGATGAAGGCTCGTCGGCGATTCAAGCCGGATTACATCCGCACCGTATTGAGCGAGCGCATATGTGCTTGTGGGACCGGCGATTACATTCGTCAGGTCAAGGACTTTAAAATCCTTCAGCAGATCGCCTTTTCTTGTTTCGTCGTCACAGTGTACGTGGTTGAGAACTGCCAAGGGCTCAAAAAACGCCTCCGCCTCACCCGGCGTTACTTGTTCATATTCCGAATGGACGAAGCGGGAATTTCCGCCGCCCAACATATGTACATCGACAGTCTTATCGGGGCTGGTCAATGCGGAGGCGCCATTATTCATTAACGCAAACACGCCCGCATCAATGAGTTCACCCTCAGACATCCATTCCGCGCGCGTGCGCACCATAATTACGGGCAATCGCGCTCTTGCCATACGCTCTTCCCAGACCCGAGCGGGGTCGCTCTTGAAACAACTTGCCACCCGATCGCGTATTTTCGCGGACAATTCCGGGGAACGCACATAGGAGGAAGAAAGATTGTTCGTAAGGCCGAGTAGGTCCAAGGGACCTTTATTGACGACCCCTTCCTCAGCAAACTCCGTGTATAGGCCAAGGGTTTTTAAAAACCGTTCGATGAGCGACGGCTGATCCGGCATCCATACGAGTAAGTCGCGATCATCCGAGCACTTGTACAAGCGCGCAAACGGATCTCCAAGCACGACCTCGCGCGTCCACCCGGCAATTTTTTTCTGCGCCTGCGCTTCATCATCGCCGGGGGCAAACACAAAATCCCTGGCGGCGTCCGGCGGCTCTGATGGCTCTTGAAATTGTGATCGAAAGACCCCGCCGGGCAACGCGACATTGACGAGATATCCGCTGATCGCCGCATCCGCGAGCGGCGTTTCGATCGCACCGCCAAGCCCGGTCTTCCCCCTGCCAATCAGCGCGGCCATAACCGCACCGGCGCCGATCATCGCTCCATAGGCGGAATTTTGCGGTATTGACGTGTAAAGAGGTGGGTAATTCAATGTTTGCCGGCATATACTCGTGTCCGTAAAGACGCCGGTAGCGGCGGCGATTACGCCCTCCCAGGCTTGTATGTTGCAGCGTTGGTCATCTGTCGATGCAAAACCCGGCAGAGAAAGGTAGATGAGTCTTCGATTGAGCGCGGCGGCCACGTCAGCACCTATTCCCAGTCGGTTCATCACGCCCGGACGAAAATTTTCGATTAAGACGTCCGCCTTAGCGATAAGCGCGCGCGCTGCCTTAAGCCCCTGACCGGTCTTCAGGTCAAGCTCGACGAGCTTTTTGTTTCGGTTTAAGACACGGTATTGCTGCTCGGGAAGCTCTCGAACGCCTGGCTTGACAATGCGAATGACGTTGGCGCCCTGATCGCCCAACAGCATGCCCGTCATAGGACCTGCGTAATACCAACCAAACTCAATTACATTCAGGCCGGCAAGCGGCCCAACGCGACCGTCCGTATTTGACTTTTCGGCTTCCTGGTCACGTCTCACACATTCTCTCCCAAAGCGCGGGCGCGCTCTTTTATCGCCGCCTCATCGCGTTCAATAAACTTCAGCGCAACGCCAATCAAAACCGCGCTGATGGCAGGCGCAGTGAGGCTCCATAGCATCGCGACTCGTAAAGCCTCTCCGTCGTCTATCCCCGTCGCGATCATTGAATCGCTGATCAAACCAATAAAATAGGGGCCAAGAGCCCCCCCGATAAAACTCGTCACCAGAAAATAGAACGCGATCGCCGTCGCCCGCGCGCGCGGCAACACCAAGTCACTGACGGTTGAATTGGCCGGACCATAGCCCATGGCGCCGAAGAGATAGCTCATGAAGATCGCGCCATAGACAAGTTGGATATTCTGCATTGTCAGAAATGCGAGTATCGAAAGCCCCCCGCCCGCTGTCGCGAGAAGAAGGACATAAAGCCTACCTTTTCCGGTCTGTTGCCGAAGCCTGTCCGCCAAAAACCCTCCGAGCACCATGCCGGTAAAGCCCATCACGGCATTGCCGAGCCCCAGAAGCGCCCCAATGGCGGACGCCTCCGCGCCGTGAAAGCGAATCAGAAAGGGAATCGTCCAAAAGCCCATTGCGAGCCCCATGAAAAGCGCGACCCCGCCTCCAAAACTGACAAGAAGCAACGTCTTGCTTGCGAAGATCATATCAAAGACCGCGGGATCGCGATGGGACAAAGCCTGGGCCCAAGAGATCGCCACATAGCCGCCGATGCACACCGTCATCCACTGCAACAGGTCTCCGGTGATGCGGATGAACGCCAACGCAACAAGCGCTAAGGCAAATGCAGAAGCAAGATTTAGGATGATCGTCCGGCGCGAGACATTTGTTCGTATAAAGAACCAAAGATTGACGAGTGGCGTCATCCCCGCCAACAACGAGGTGACCTCCTGAAACGGACGCGGATGCGGCTCGGTTACCACCCCGTCCGCCTGGCCACGCAACGGCTCTTTCAAAGTCCAGACAAGGCCCGCAAGCAAAACTCCCGGGAAGCCGACAATCATAAACGACGCCTGCCAGCCTTTAAGGCCAAAAGGCGCGCCAACGCCGTCCGGCCAAGCGCCATTCCAGGCGTCCAGCACTGTTCCGCCAATAAACAATCCGAGGCCCATGCCCACATAACCGCCAGCTCCATAAAGCGAGAACACGGTTGCGCGCATCTTTTTCGGAAAGTAGTCGGATAGAATGGACATCGCGGCCGGCGACGCGCTTGACTCGCCGATCGCGACGCCAAACCGACAAAACGCCATCGATGCGAAGCTGCGGGCGACGCCGGAAAGCGCCGTCATAATGCTCCAAGACGTTAGTCCGATTGAAATAAGATTCTTTCGGTTCCACACGTCGGCAAGCCGGGCCAACGGAATGCCAAAGATCGTATAAAACACCGAAAAGACCGTACCTGACAGAAATCCGAGATCCGCGTCGGAGAATCCCAAATCCTCTTTTATGTCTTCCGCCAAAATCGAAAAAATATACCTGTCAACGAAGTTCAAAACGTAGACTAGAAAGAGAATGCCGAGAACGTATTGGGGGTAAGAGATCTTCATGCAATCAATTTGGTTCTCTAAACGCCAACCGACCAAAGCCCTAAAACAGAATTCACCCCTTGGCGTCCAAGGAAGACGCCATAAGGCACAGAGAACGAAAAGGCACGGCGTAACCAGCTAAAGTTGCGCCAGCGTTAGTCCCGCATCATCGAGCACAACTTAACAATGCTCCATGGCACTATTGACGGCGTCATTTAAGGGTAGTGACCCAATCGCGTTTGCCGGAGTCCATTGAAGGTTTCAATTCCTTGATTGGCCTGACGCAGAGTTCGCAACCTGCCGATCATGACCGTTCTTTTCCGGGAAGGCCAATGTCGCCGGCTTCTATCGGTGCTGATCCATTACTGATGACGCCACTCTTCAACGGACTTCAATAGGTATTCGTTTCGGCCATCCGCCACGATCGGATGTTCCGAACGGCGGTCGCCTGTTTCCCGCTAAAGACCCGCAGGCCAGTGCTGCCGTCAAGCTCCGGATAAACCACCTGGGTAAGGACCAGACGGCGATTGGCAAAAACTTCAATGATCGAGCGATCGAGGAATATGTCCAATTCTAATGCTTCGCCTTTGCCAAGTGTCAAGGGCGCCCTTTGCTCGGAAACGGTTTTCGTGAACTGCTTGAAAAGGCTTTTGGAGGGATCAAACGCGTCCACGTTAAAGGACGGAACCGAAACTGGACCGACTATGGAAGAGTTCGAAAAGTCGATGACCAGCTGTTCCTGCGCGGACTCGTATCGAATAACAGTTTGTTCCCGCCCGTTAGGAGACGCAAACACTTTGACGCCGTAAGAGCATCGATCGCCGCCAAACATCTCAAGCTTCAATTCGATGGATCTGCCCCTTGCCCGCAATGAGACTTCTTCATTCGGCTGCAAATCGATATTGTCCTCTTGCAGTTCGTTTAGCCGTATCGACCGCATCTCCTCAGGCGGGTCGATCCGCAATGCCCCGCCTGAATCAAACGACACCACCCTGGGCAAGCTCATGACGCCCGACCAGCCATAGTCGCGATAGGACGTTTCTTTCTTCAGCTGCGGCTCAATCCCACGGGGCTGCACCACCCAACCCCAAATGATGTTGCGCCCCTTCCCGTCGCGCAGTTGCTCCGGCGCGAAGAAAGCCCCGCCCGGCCAATTCATCCGCCCATGATGTTCCGGGGCGAATTTGCCATCAGAGAATTCGCCAATGTAGTACTGCGCCCCATGCGCGTGACTCATGAAATGCAGCATCGACTTGGCGCCGAGCGAAAAAAGTCCGGACACGAAATATCTTCATATCGCTCATGCATCGCGGAATCTCTGTCGATCAAATCGCCGAGATACTCCCACTCATACATGTCTTTGGATTTGAAAAGCACGGGCTTCATGCCGCCGGATATCTGGTAGTAGCAATCTGCGTCACGGTCATACCAAGCCGCCGGATCCCAGGCGGCATAGTCTTCGGAGCTGCAGTCCAACCCAATCGATCCAGGGGTTTTAAGAACGGGGTTGCCGTCAAATTTTTCCCATGATCTTAAATCGTCGTCCGTTGAATAAGCGACCATATTCGCGTTCGCGCCCAGGCCGTAATAGATGACATGCGGAATTCCCTCCTTGGATAGAAAAGCGTAACCGCTGAATATTCCCAGTTCCGTATCGCCCTCCTTGACGTCAATCATATCTGGATAGAGAGTCCAGTGTAGGAGGTCGGCGCTGACGGCGTGCCCCCACACATGCGTAATGTCCAATGGCCGCTCCCCCTCGGCTATCATCACGGGTTCCTTGCGGGGCTTTTGATAAATAAACCCGAGATGGTATTTCCGATTCCAATATATGGCGCCGTTGGGGTCAAAGGGCATCGCATGCCCTTCCGGCGCCGCGAAATGATAGATGGGACGATGAGGGTCCGACCGCACAAGCGCCCGCAAATCTCGGGCGTTCTTAATCATTTTCACGCATGGTTGAAGGATCGATCGCCGACAAGCCCGACGACGGCTGGGATTTTCGATTTTCTGTTCCCATGAAAAAAGCGTTTGACTTAAGTTAGTCCCAAATTATTTCGCTCTTGTGCAGGATCGACCCAAATCATTCGAGGAGGGCGCGTTTGCGCCCTCCTCTTTGTATTTCTAGTGTTCGGATGAAACGCCGAGATCTAAAAATTATGCGTCAACTTCGCGCCCCACATGCGCGGCGGCATAAAGACGGCATTTCCGCCAAGAGAGCTTAGCGATGTGTTTTCAAGCACAATTTCATTCGAAAGGTTCTGTACAAATACTTCGATACGCCAGCTCTCGCTGAAATTCGACCATTCCAGCCTCGCATTCACCAAGTGATATGAGGGAAGTAAGTCTGAATAAGGAAATGTAAATGTTCCAAGAGGGCGATTAAACGCGTTTGCCCATTGATCCCCGACCCAGCTCAAGTCACCTCTAAGCAACAAAGACCCCAGTCGCCCCAAATCCCACGTGTTTTGCGCACCAATATACACCTTCCACTTCGGCGCTCTTGGTATTCTGTTACCAGAAAGATCTTGCACGCCAAGCGCGGGAAATGCCGCATCTTGCGCAAAGTACTCGCCATATTTCGCATCTGTATGGCTAACGGAAGCATCGATGGAAAAGCCCTGCGTGACATTGGCCTGCACCTCCAACTCGGCGCCAGCGACAGTAGCGGCAGCCGCATTGGTCAGGGCAAAAATGGTAGCACCAGGAAGTGTCGGGTTCGGTATATTCTGAAAATCCTGTTTATCGCTGTAATCATAATAGAAGCCGGCCAAATTTACCGACATCCGTCCACCAAACAGAACCGACTTAAGTCCGCCCTCATACGCAAGAACAGACTCAGGGTCGAATCCGCCCTGTACTCGCCCATCAATACTAAATCCACCTGCCTTGTAACCTCTTGACCAAGACACATAAAGCATGTGGTCGTCGCTTATGTGATAATTGACGCCCAGCCGCCAGGTAAGCTGATCCCAGGTATCTTCCTTTAAATCCACCGGAATCGCCGGTATCACCGGTGCTGTTAAGCCTTCAGGGGTGAGGTTTTGCCCAAAAAAATCGTAAATTTTCTTGTCGTAGGAATACCGAAGACCACCGACCAATTCAAATTGATCGGACAAGTCGTAGACTAGGTGCGCGAATGCGGCTAGGGACTCCGACTTTACGTTATACTGCGCAAGCAGTCGGGTTCGCGGCATCCCTGGCAAGCTGGAAAAAATCGGAATATCCAACAAGCCGTCGATCGCCAAATCCGAACTCTCGTTATAGTAGAAAGCACCCAACACCCAATCAAGCTTTTGGTCACCGGTTGAAACCAAGCGCAGCTCCTGGCTAAACGTCTTGAAAGCGTTGAACCAAGCGCCATGAGATCGAATTGTATCCGTTCCGTCCAAGTCCAATACGGCGTCTCGCTCAGACTCATCGAACGCCGACAAGGAAACGATTTCCATCGCACCCAGATCGATCGTTACATCAATGGAACCGCCAAAGGCAGTATCCAATGTCTCGGTAGGCGAGTTGTGAGAGACCAAGAACGGATTTTCGGGATCCGTTGTCAGAGCATCTACAAATAGCGAATTGCCTTTGTCGTCGAAATAGTATGCCGACCCAAAGACTTCGATCGATTCAGTAACATCAAATTCCAACGAACCTCGCACGCTCGTGTAATCCGATATTGCGCGATCAGTATCTAGCCCAACATCCTCAACGTAGCCATCTCTGACCTCGTCCGAAATCGCTAAGCGCCCCCGAAGGCTATCCGTCAACGGGCCGCTTAAGACCGCTTGCGCCAGGCGCTTTTCATAATTGCCAAGGGCGATGCTCACCATTCCTTCGACCTCTTCCGTCGGCCGCTTGGTGATGATGTTGATGTTTCCGCCGATAGCGTTGCGACCGTAAAGCGTGCCTTGCGGGCCGCGGAGGACTTCCACGCGCTCAACGTCAAGGAAATCCCGCAAGACGTATGCGCTTGACTGGGTGTAATGCCCGTTAATATGCAGGGGAACGCCAGGATCCCCGCCTGGCGGCAACGCCTCGGCGCCAATGCCGCGAATCGTAACCTGCGCGCCGGCGCCGGCAAGATTCTCGCCCACCGTCAGCGCCGGCGTAGAAATCTGAAGACTCTCGGGGCTGTCAATTCCTTTCAGGCGCAAACTTTCGCTAGAAAACGCGGTGATGGCCAACGGCACATCCTGCACGTCCTGCGCGCGTTTCTGCGCCGTCACCACAATGGCGTCCAGCACTTTAGTGCCTTCGTCCTCGTCCTGCGCAGCCGCAGGCGGTACAGCGGCCGATACCGCAATCGCTGAAACGCCAGTCAGAATCCACCGAACGCCGATACGTTCTTTATTGGCTAACATTCTTCCCTCCCCGGAAACTTAGGAATATTGCTTTTCTGCGGCGCGGAATCCTTCCGACGACCGGTATTGCACAGGCGTAAACCCTACAATTTTTCATAACTGCCAGCGTGGAGCCGATGCGGACATGGACATTTTTGCAATTTTTTTTGGCAGTAGTGACCAGCATCGCCGACGCAGCGTCATCATGACATTGGAGCTAAACGGCGGAGCTCGGGCTTTGAGACTTTGTTCAAGGTCGACCGGGAAAGCTCCGCCGCCGCGACAAATCCTCGCGGTATCCCAAAATCCAGGATCCGGCCCCTGCAAGCTCCCGCCGGGGCGTCGGCAGAATCTTCCGGAGCAGCCTCAAAGAGCACGCAGATACGATAGGGATTTCGTCAAGTTGAGCTGACTGGTTGTCAATATTGCAAAGTTAATTTGTTATAATGACTATTAACTATATATAATAAAATTTGGCATTATTGACACAGCTATTGTGGGAAACCGCCGCTCCTAAGGCCCATCGGCGTCGCGATGGCGATGTCGAGCCGAATTTTGAATTAGGGTTCTACCAAAACAGTTGCGGCAGCGTTTATGAGGCCCTTGATGAAAAAATCAACAAGATCGGGAAACGATCGGCACCGCGCCATTGTCAAAGATCAATTGCCAGTGACTTTGGACGGCAAATTTGTTGCGGCCTTCCTCAGAGGCGCTGTTTTGAAGGGGCATGATCCAAAATCGATCATAAAAAAAGCAGGGCTTGATCCGTCTCTCTACGACAATGAGAACAGTGAAATCGATGGGCGTGAATTTCAGCAACTGTTCTTTTCGATACAAGGTGAAACGAATGATATCTTCATGGGATATCTTCGATCGCCTGCGCGTTTCACGCTCGACCGCGAGCAATCGCGCGTCCGATTTCAATGCGATACTTTAGGCGAAGCGCTTCGCATGACAACGCAGTTTCGCGAAGCGGTCCGAACTGACATTTTCTATGAGTATATGGACGACCCGAATCGTCAGGAATTCTCACTCAACGTCAATTACCAGACGGTCCCGGACGTCGACCGCGAGATCTTTCATTGGCACCGTCTGATGACCATATACCGATATTATTGTTGGTTGATTGGTAAACGAATCGTACTCAATTCAGCGTCATTCGAAGGGCGGCGGCCCAGAAACGACAGTGATTTGCGGCGCTATTCGATATTCGATTGCAAAATCAAGTTTGATGCGCCTGTTTATGCATTGGCATTTGATAAGAAATATCTTCTCTCCCCAATTGTTCGCAAAAGCGATGCTGAGAATGCCGATTACGCGGTGAGTTACCCCGACTGGTTCGAAACGCCGGGGCAAGGCGCCAGTTGGGCGCGTCAAACTGAGCAGGTCCTTGTCAGGCTTCAAGACAGCGGCGTGTGGTCGCCGAAGATCGCCATGGTCGGCGCGATGCTTTCAATCGGCGCCCGCAGTTTACGACGCAATCTCGCCAAGGAAGAAACTTCTTTCGCAAAGATCAAATCGCGAGTGCGTTCGGAGTTGGCGATTGCCTATTTGATGGCCACCGATCATCCCATCACCCTGATCGGAGAATATGTCGGCTTCATGGAGCCGAGTGATTTCACTCGCGCCTTCATCACATGGACCGGACAAAACCCTTCGGATTTTCGCGCGAAGCATGCCGGCGACAAGGAGCTTATTAATGCTTGCGGGGCGCGATTGCGGTCACGAAAGCCGCAAATAAATGCATAAAATTTGAGCTGTTGAGATCGGGCGTGGAGTTAGGGCCCGGCCCCCAAAGCGATTTGCGTTCAGTCTGGCTCGTCAGTGCGCGCGGAGCAAGGCAATCCGGGAGCGGAATTGCCGCATCATCGGCGCGCCTCGCAACGACGGATTCGCCGAGTCAACATCAGTGCGAACGCTTTTGGGGCTTTTGTCATTATTCCCAATAATCTAAGTCACTTGCGCTCTTGTTGGCCTCTGGCGCTTCGTTTCCAATTGGCATTCCAGTTACTGGACGGGGGAAACTACGTTCTGGCGTCGGCCGTTTCTCTATTTGATGTTTCTATAAGTCGATAGATCGGAGACCGCGTGTCGCTTTCAAGACGATCTTACGAATTAATGGTGCTTGGCCGCGATGTGCCATGGCTCCTCAAGGACTGGGTTGACCGCTCACCTGACAGAGTATTTCTGAACTGGGCTCCTCACGATGCTCCCGGTCGCAAATGGTCCTATGCTGAATTCGACCGGGACGTGCGAAAGGCGGCGACCGGCCTATTGTCGCTTGGCGTCAATCAAAGCGATCGAGTATTCATTCACCTCGATAATTGTCCTGAGCTCTTAATTTCATATTTTGCTTGTGCTGCGATTGGAGCGATCGCCGTGCTTGGCAATACGCGATCGTCACAGGCGGAACTTGAATATTTCGTGGCGCTTGCGAGCCCGAAAGCGCTCGTCATATCGGACCGCTTTGGCGAGCTGTTCCTCAAGCTGAGCAAGGACAATATCATCGTGTTTGTCAGTGAGACGGCGGAGGCAAATCCAGCCGCGAGCGAGGAGAGGCAGGGATGCACCTCCTTTGATTATCTAGTGGACCATGCCCCTTTTTCTAACGATCGCCCTCGCGATCCATTGCTCAACTTGCGCGTCCAATTCACAAGCGGCACGACGGCGCGCGCCAAGGCCGTTTTGTCCACCCATGCCAATGCATTATTTGCCGCCCAACAGACCGCCTACGCTTATAATCTGCAGCCTGACGACCTTTGTCAGGTGTTTGTCCCGTTGTTTCATAATAACGGGCTATCAACTCTTGTAATGAGCACCTTATGGGTCGGCGGCTCGATTTTGTTGCAGCCTAAATTTTCCGCCTCGAACTTTTGGGGGCCGGCAGTCGATTATGGCGCGACATGGACGTCGCTTCCCGGGGCGTTTTTTCTGAATGCGCTGGCGAAACGCGAGGCGCCGGACCACAAATTTCGGTTCTGGTTTTCCGGTGTGATTCCTGAGATGGCAGAAAAATATGGTATTCAGATGCGCGGCCATTGGGGAATGTCGGAAATGATTGCGTTGCCCATTGTGGGCGACCCTTTCCACGAAGATGGGCGTTTGAATATTGGCAGGCCGGCGCCCGCCACTGAGGTCTCGATACGCCGTCCCGACGGTTCGGAATGCGGTATTGGAGAGGCTGGAGACCTTTTTGTTCGCGGCGTTCCTGGCATTACCATCTTCAAGGAATATTTGAACGATCCCGAGGCGACCGCCGCCAGCTTTGACAAGGAGGGGTGGTTCGAAACAGGTGATCGGGTGGAACTTGGACAAGATGGCGCGATTTATTTCTCATCTCGGGCGAAAGACATTATTCGGGTCGGGGGCGAAAATGTTGCCGCTGCCGACATTGAGGCAGTGTTGTTGGCGTCTGGATGGTTGCTTGAATGCGCGGTGGTCGCCCGTCCCGACGGCGTCTATGATGAAGTTCCTATTGCCTTTGTCGTCCCCGACGACGACGCGCCTGACGACTTGGCCGATGCGTTGATTGACTATTGCTCAGGTCGGATTTCGGACTTTAAGGCGCCTCGCGAAATTATTTCGCTCCGAGAACTGCCGAGATCCACGCTAAATAAAGTCTCGAAAGTCGAATTGCGCCGGCTGATCACCGCAAGTTCGTAGTTGGCTCAGCCTATTTGGTTGCGGCTGCAACAAATACCTATTTATACACTCGCTGTTTAGCCCCGGCATTTGATTGATCGGATTGAGCGAGCGACCTTCAGGTTATGAGTTTGATGTGATGTATTGCTAAACAAAATTCCTCATAGTGTTTACTTTATCACTATTATATATCTACTCTTCCCTTTCCCGATATGTCTAATCGTGAGAGTAAATCCGCCGTCTCAGGCGAGTTTGCGGCTTCGATAAGTCGATCGATATGCTTGTTGCGCATATGCCGACCGCTTCGAAGAGTGGACCGATAAAGTCCTCAACGGTTTTTGAGTTTCCCGGTGGCTTATTTAAAGGCTCTTTTTGCTTGCCCCTTAATGTGGGGTTAAGGGGCATCGAACTTTAAGGATTTTTGGGGATTACCTGGGGGTATCTCCCGGATCGATTTTGTCTTTCTGCGCTTGCTCGTATCCTTCAGGATCAACAACCCATGGCCATGAGTTATCCCTACTCATGCGGTCAAATATCGCCATGCATAAATCTATGTACTGTTCAAAAGCGTCATCGTCATAAATTTCATCGTCATGTTTCTTTTCATGACGCTAGTGTAGCAAATTTCACGGGGGGTTCCATTTGGGAACGGTGGGCTCGACCGTCAATGTGCTTAACCGCATTTTGACCGCGCCGATGAAGTTTTGAACTTCGTTAGGCTCTTTGCTGCGTATTATTGGTTTCGTTCTCGACAACTTCCGACGGCTGACGAAACACCCCGACAAAGTCATCTCTATCATTCAATCTAAGCATTACTGGATTATCACAAGAAGAAGCCTTGCCAAATAGAACGGCATGCCGTTCACTCAGGTTCGGCAGAACGCCGGCGTAGTCACGACCAATGTAATTTGAGAGAAACTCTTTACCCGTATCGTCAAATGTTCGCATGGCGAAGATCGTATTGCATTGGTTGAGAATTGTCTTTGTGACATTTGCCGTCCTTTGGGTAACCAGCAGACACCCAAGGCCGAACTTTCGCCCTTGCAGGATAGCGCGTGCACTCGCCGCAGTGGCATTCCTGTCTCCTTCGCTTGCAACAGAATTCCATTCTGGTACGAGTGTGTGTGCTTCCTCGTAGACCAAACAGGCCCTAGCCTCGTCAGTCATACCCATATCCTGACAAACTTTCAGTGCGGCATCAGAAATGAGTGCAGTGATCTCTGAAGGGCTGAGATTCCGAAAGGCTGCAGATTCTTGGAATGCATTTGTCGTTTGTCGACTGACCTTGAAGTGAGCAGGGTTAATAATCCAAATCTTCTCGCTACACTCTGTCGACATGAATTTCGCGATTTCATCCCTTGCTGCTTTGTAGAAATTTGCAGTGCTACCGCCTTCGTCTTTCCCCAGATCAACTGGCCTCCCTTCCCCGGCTTCGTGGAGAACTTTGTTCGCAGCCTCTTGATATCCCTCATCAACAAAGTCAGAGAGCAAGTTAGCGTATTGGTCAGTTAGATCTAAGCAAATGACCTTGATGTCTTCATCGAACATGCGTTCGACAAGTTCGATAGCCAGATAACTCTTGCCGATTCCAAGAATGCCCAAAATTGCTGTATTATGGGTGACTAGATCAGACGGGTGGATGGAAACGGAATAGTCTGTCCCAGGAAAATGACCAATAGCTTCCCGTTCAGGAGAAAAACGGGAGGTTTTCCTCAAAAATACCGGAGCATTGATTTGAGGTAGCCAGGGGACTGGTACGAAATTCCGTTTTTCGGAAACCCATTTGCCAATTTTTCGGGCCTTGGCTCTCGCAAAACCGTATTTGTTTTTTTGTTGGACTGCTTCTTCACGCGTTACACCATCTACAATTTGGTAGATGACTTGTTGGTTTCCAATTACAACGTCAACCAATCGTCCCTCTTCTATGTCTTCTTCAGAAACTATCTCAATCTGAATAGCTTCCAAGTTAGATTCGATGTCTACGATTCCACAGAAGTTATCGATACGGTTTAGGAGGCTTACTTCCCCCTTTTCTGACGTATCCAGAGAGAGTTCTGATGCGGTCGCATGCCCAGACGCTACACCTTCTGCTTTCCCGGCAATCCCTTTTGGTAATGGCAAAGAGAGCGCACGTAGAAGTATGCCTTCGTCTCTGCCGACATAGTTCAAAGCCACACCAAGGGTGGTTGGCCCATGCTCGTCGGAGAGAACCATCAAGGTACCGAGTTCAAGGCGTCGATCATCCTGCTGTCTAATCAAGACTAAGCCAGGGTTCTGATAGGCCACGATCTGACCAATCATCTCTGGAGAAGTTTGCAACTTAGTAGCCAGGTACTTCTCGCACCAAGACCACACTGCCTCAATCGGGTTCAAGGCAACGATTGTCGTCCAGACTGCTAAAATGATGTAGATTTCCAATGGCACGGTGCGATGAAAAACCCATGCCATCACAAGAATAACCAAAGTGAAGATGACTAATGGGGCACCCGCCCAGCGAACGGCTGACTCGGCTGCCAGCACCCAATTCCGCTGCTCAATTGCCCCGTCCTTTCGAATCATCAGAGTGATGATGGACACAATAAGGACCACCGCCACTGCGAGTGCGGTCGCTAATATTAGAGTTCGGTCACCAACTGTGAGCGTCGTTGACGCTAATGCAATGATTAGTGCAAAGGCAGCAAAAAACGAATTAGATGCAGCGACGCCGACGGGTGTGAAGTGTGGGTTTAGAATTCTACTTCCGAATAGAAGGGCTGCCGCTCCATTAACTAGCCAGAGAATCTTGAATTCTAGGTCGAAGCCCTTCCCGATCCACTGCCAATGTATAAACGCAATGACAGCGAGATAAACAACTGTGGCTCCGGTTCTGAGAATTCTGGGTGAAGTCGGATACTTGTTATCCATGGCGACTTCATTCTATCACTGTTCGTCGTCAAAAGAGTAGTTCTGCCGCCTCAGGTGAGTTGGCAGCCTCAATAAGTCGATCGATATGCTTGTTGCGCATATGCCGACCGCTTCGAAGAGTGGACCGATAAAGCCCACATTGAGGGACGTTACGTGCATTTTCGACCGCTGTAAGCCAATTCCGTGGCTCAATCTCTACCTTTTTGGGTAAGACCAGTCGGTTCGAGCTTGCCAAATTTACAATATGGCGCTTTTCGTCCTTAGTTCCATTTTCGTAGCTAGAATAAAGGCTTTTTACCTGTTCGAGAAATTTCCGGACCTGTTCTGCCGTTAGGTTCCGCTTCTTCTCTCGTGCCAGATTTTCTTTGATTACCGCCTGTCCAATAAGTAGCTCTTCGCGCTTCCTCTTATACACCTCGTCCCCGATAACATCGTCAATCAATTTGTCGTCCAGACGTGATAAACGGGCCTCGCTATTGCGTAGTTGCAGTTTCAATGTCTCCACTTTGTCAGGGCCTTGCGTCGTCTCAATGCGCGCCCTCACTTCCATCTTCAAATCGGCTATCTGGGCATCACTCAGGACGTACCGCCGCAAGAGCCTCTTTACCGCCCCATCTATGTTCTCTTCTCGGGTCGTCTTGGCCGGACATGACGCATAGTGGCATCGGTAATACACATAACTTTTTTGCCGCTCCGCGATCATCGCTCGATCGCAGAGGCCGCAATCGAACAAGCCGCGAAAGAGATGGTTATGCCGTGTCTTCTTCTTCCTATACCTGCCCTCCCTTATTCTCTGCGCTTTTTTGAAGACCGTGGCTGTAATGAGGGGTTTATGAACACCTGGAAAGGTCTCGCCGGTCGTCTTGACCCTCATGATGCCGCAGTAGAATGGATTGCCTAAGATCCTCTCAATCCCCGTTTTCGTTAGCGGCTTGCCCCCCTTGCTCCTCAATCCACGCCGGTCCATCATCGGAACCAGCAATTGCATTGAATATTCGCCGCTGACATAGAGCCTGAACAACTCGGCGATAAGAGGTGCTCTCTCGGGGTCAAGTGTTTTTCGTTTTCCCGAACCGTTATCCACATATCCTAAAGGCGCAACCAACGGATAAAGGCCGCTCTTGAGCCTTCCTCGAATGCCCTTCGTGGCTTCATCGCGCAAATTCCGGACGTAGTCAGAAGCGATCACCGCAAGCATGTCGGCCGTGAGACGGCCGCCCCGTGTCGTCATATCGAGGCTTTCATGCGCAAAGTGAACTTCGACGCCAGTCTCGATTAGGTCTTGAATGGCGTTCCAGTCCTTAAGGTTGCGCGCACCACGGTCAATCTTATGGAAGATCACGCCGCAGTCTCGTTTGCGCTTGAGCCGCTTCAGCAGCCGCGAGAACTCGGCCCGCCCTTCCTTGGCAGCCGTGACCTGTTCCTCAAACCACTCGATGATCGTGATGTCATGACGTTCGGCGTAGGCGGTAATTGCGTCCCGTTGTTCTTCAAGGGACGTGCCCTTTTCACCTTGTTTTACCGTCGAGACCCGAATGTATGCGTAGCACTCTTTCATGCGCCAGTATGTGTGCTACCACTAACTACTAGCCCAAGCGTTACAGAATGTACTCGCGACGCCTCTCTTTGATATTGTAGAGTCGTGTACTCGTCTTTACATTGTGTTCCAGTGCATGGATGAATTCTATATTTATTCATATAGATATTGTTTTGATTATTACTTCTACTAATCGTCCGAATCTACCTCACTTTCATAATTTGTCGAATCGTCCCACGGCCAGGTTCCATCCCGCCGCATACGTTCATACATGCGCATACAAAGATCGATGTATTCTTCAAAATGTTCGTCTCTCATGGATATTCGAATGTTAAAGGATAAAAGGGTTCACCAAGAAGCAGTGCGCACCTGCTTCTCCTCGCCACCCCTACACGCGGGGCGAAGGGTGGCTCCGAGAAGCAGGCTTGACTGCTTTGGTCGATGTGCTGATTGGATGCTGGGCGCTTAGGCTGGCTCGGTGTCGGCGCCTTCGTTGAAGCGAACCCTGGCGTATTCCAGCCAGAGCGTCATCGCTTCAAAGAGGATGATTTTGCGGTCTTCGGCTTCCCACCGGCGTCGCGGTTCGGGCAGCCACGGTTCGAGTTGCGGGTACTCTGTCGCAATCTCAGCCGCTGCCTCGAACTTGTTGTTGAAACGTTTGACCGGGACAACCTCGCTCCATGGGATGTCGAGATCATCTGCCGCCGCGCGGATGGCTTCGACGACAGCGCGGGTGTTGTCGCCTTTGCGTGAGTGCTCGAGTATTTCCTCCGTGATGACCACCTCGGGCCGATAGTAGCGAAGCCAATAGGTCGCCTGCTCGAATGCGCCGTCAACGCTCTGGCTTGCGGCAATGGATATCTCCCAATCGAGGAGCTCATTGCCTTCAAGACAGACGAGGCCGACCTTCCCACTTGATGCCGCGAGCGCAACGCCCCTCTCGGGCTTAGCTGCCATGCGCGTCGCTCGAAGGTGCTCCTAATCGCTTCGAGAGCGCTTCGAGCGTCGCTTGGCGTGTGTTGCGGCTTCGCCAATGCTTCGGACACTGCGGTATCGTTTCAAGTCGCTCCCGCAGCAGGCGCTTCATGTCTTCTATGTTCGTCTCAAAACGTTTGCCGAGGGCTTGTCCGTAGACGAGACGCAGTGCGCAGAGCTCGCTGGCCGTCGGTTCAAAGAACCCGGATTCGATACGCGAGATGCGGGACTGTTTAACTTCTAAGAGGTGGGCGAGGTCGGCTTGTGAGAGGCCGGACCGACGCCTCAGGGCTCGAATAGCGAGACCAAAGTTGTGTTCCATAATGAGTGTGGAATTAAAGAACTGATAAAGAACAATGTTGAACGCGATGGCGCGATAGAGGCCGGCATATGCTGATTTCGCATATCGTGCGTATCACGCGTGGTGCCCCTACTAACGACGTGTCGTCTTCTTATGAGAGTGGCGACCCACTCCCACCGAAACGCTGTTAGCAACAGCACATCGGGCAGCACCTCATCGGTTCAAGCGTCAAAGATAACAAGTCCTCCAAATCAGCAAAGACTACGGCATATGCGCGCATATGCCGTAGTCTTTGCATCTGCCTCAAGTCCGATACAATCATCTGCGGACAGTTCTTTCTTTGCCCGTAATGGGCGGATCAGTTCGACCACCGCTGCTCTCGGGTGGCGGCCAGCATCGAAATCGTTCGGCGCTGGCGTACCATCCGGGAGACTACACATGGGCAAACACCGTGCTCGCATCCGCGAGCTCAATGACACACTTCGCACGACTTTCATCGGCGGCAAGGTGCTAATGACGCACTCCATCGCCTCATTGCCAGCCGAGACGAAGGCGTCAATTCTCGAACGGGTGAGGACATTCGACGCATTCACCAAAGACAATGACCCCTACGGACAGCACGACTTTGGATCGTTCGAGACCGCAGGCGAGACGATCCTGTGGAAAATCGACTACTATGACGAGGACTGCGTCTACGGAAGCAGCGACCCCGCTGATCCGAGCAAAACAACCCGTGTGCTGACCATCATGTTTGCGTGCGAGTATTAGACAAGACCCGTGCTGCCGAGCGCAGCACGGGTTTTCATCTGCAAAGCTAGATCACTGTCCTTGCCGAAAACGCCTTACTCTGCGCACCATCGATCATCAGCTTCATGGTGAGTTCATAGTTGCCGAGGCGCGTCAGATCGCGCGGATCGATGTCCCCTAAGTGCTTTGCCAGGAGCGGCGCATCTTTGGCACCGACACGAAACACCAACACCGTGCCGACATTACCGAGCACCGCGTCGAACACCTGCTCCTTGAGCTGCGACGTGAACTGATGCGCCACCACAAGCCCGAGCGCATACTTGCGGATTTCTGAGATCAGCCCGACAAAGGCAGAGTTCGTCATCGACTGAAACTCGTCGACATAGAGATAGTACGGCACGCGCAGATGCGGCGCTTGATCTTGTCGGCTGATTGCGGCGTGCATGATGCTCGACACAATCAGCCCGCCGAGCACATCCGAGATGTCATTGCCGAGCCGTCCCTTCGCCAGATTGATGATGAGAACGTGCCCTTCATCCATCAGGCGGCGAAAGCGAAGTGGCGTCTTGGGATCGCACACGGCCTTGCGCACCACGGGATGCGCGAGGAATGCACCGAGCTTGTTCGCAATCGGCGCAACACCGTCAAAGGCCGTTCGGTAGTTCATGCGCGGATACTCTTTCCGCCAGAACTTGATGACTTCCTCGTCGCTGACGCGCGCGAGCACGCGGGACCGGAACGATTTGTCCGTGAACATGGGGATAACATCGGCAAAGGTGGCCGTTGGCGTTTCAAGCAGCGCCAAGAGCGAGAAGCGAAGTAGGTGCTCCATGCGCGCGCCCCACGCATCCGCCCATTGCTGTTTCAAGGTATCGATGATGCCAGAGGCGATCAGAGGCCGGTACTCGGGTGTCACATAGGTCAGCGGATTGTATCCGTAAGGACACGCGGGATCGGCGGCATCCCAGTAGAGGGCGCGTTCGCCGGCGGCCCGGCGTACCTCTCCGGCAAGGTCGCCATGAGGATCGATGAGACAAAAGCCCTGGCGCATTGAGAGGTCTTGCGTCGCCATCCTTGTCATGAGCGCAGATTTGCCGGTCCCTGTCTGTCCGATCGCGTACATATGAACGAGCCGGTCCAGCTGGCGAATGCCGAAATGCCGGCGAGGATGCCTGCCGAGCGTTTGCCCGATTGCTGTGATCGCGTCTTGATGGAAGTGCATCGCGCCATTGTCACCCGCGCGATCACATCAGCAAAGACTACGGCATATGCGCGGGCAATACTGGTGGTTCTCTATTTCACTACCAACAACCCGAAAATCATGGAAATTATATGTTTGACACCTTCCTTGCGTTAGCCACTAAATGCACCCGTAAAAAGGGAGAAAACAAAGAATGCACAACCATGTCTGTCTCGTGGCGATAGCGATAACAATTGCTCCGCTGCTGTGCGCGAACACCGATCTCGCCAAAGCAGGAACGATCATTGTCCAGCCAGGCCCGGGAGAGGGTAAGGACATTTGGACTACAAGCACCTACTCCTATGCCGGGGGAGGAGGAGGTCCTGGTGGTGGCCGCAATGACGAAGAGCTAGTCGTCGGAGGATGGTCGGACTATTATCACTCGCTTATCGAGTTTGATCTTGGTGGTCTGCCGTCGAAGGCGTCTTCGGTCCAGCTAGAACTATACAATTCAACATCGCGAAGCGGCAGAACGGTCAACATGTATCTTGATCGCATTGTCGAGCCGTGGGACTGGCGCACGCAAGGGACGGGGCCTGACCGGGAGCGACTCTGGTGGGCTGACCGGCCGGCCACTGAGCCGTATATGTCTGGTCTGTCTGCGCCAAAGGAGAATGCTTGGTACTCAATCGACATTACGAACCTCTATAACAGCTGGCAGAGTGGCGCTCTACCCAACTATGGCATCCAGCTTCGACCGACAGGTAACACCAACAACTGGAACGAATTCTATAGCTCTGACTATCTAGACAATCCGCTACTGAGACCAAAACTGACGATTACGGAAGAGCCGCTCTCCCCGGATACTCTCACGCTGAACGCGCCGTTCTATTCCGATCGACCTCATTACCTAACCCAAGGAACCAACACCACATTCTCGCACAAAGACCTGCTGGCGAACGATCTGGACTTTTCGTTGCATGGCTCTGAAGTCATCGCCTCTGCCGCCGGCACCGTCCGCTTCCATTCCAATACGCAGTTTGGCAACTATGCGACTGTTGATCACGGCGTCTCCCCCTTCAGCGCAGACGAGCGACTATTCACGGTGTATGCCCATCTCGAAGATGACACAATGAATTCGGCTCTGGAGGGAGCCATAGCGGGAGCTGGCACCTTCCTAGGCCTAGAAGGCGCCACAGGAGCTACCTTCGGCGCGATCCATATACATTATGGAGTGTATTCCGGAGATCCAGTGAAGGACCCATTCTTGGAAAGCGGCTCATGGAATTCGGTCGGGATTGATGGGAATGCCGTCGTGTTTGAAGCTGACGTCACCGGCGACGGAACCATAGAACTTTTCACAAACGGAGCAATGTTTGATCCGTTCGTCTGTGAGAACAACGTCTATATCGAGGCTTGTCGTTTCTATTCGCTTCTCGAACGCCCGCAGTCTCTTTCGTTCTCCGGACTGATACAAGAAGGTGAGACCTATGGCTATACGCTATCCGTAGATGCCGGCTTTCCAATCGAAGCAATCCTGACCTGGCCAGGCAGCGAGCTGATGTTGGATGTCTTCGATCCTCAAGGTATGTTATGGGCCAGCCTCTCCGAGACGGATGGTCTAATTTCTTTCAGTGAGAAAGCTCCAGCGCTTGGGACCTGGAGCTTTCTTGTTACCGGCATCGAAACAAACGAGGCCGGCGAACCATTCTCATTCTATGCGACCAGCCTATCCTCAATACCGGAGCCACGAAGCAGTAGTGTAATGCTGGTCGGTATGTTTGCGTTTTTCAGCATCCGCCTTCTTGCTAGGAGAGAACAAGCCACCGGGCGACGCCTCATTACCACACGGCGCATGTTAAAATATCTCAGTGATCCGAGTATCTATCTACGCATTGGCAATATCTCTTTGTGCCGTTCTTCTCTTCCTCCTTTGGAAGGAAACGAGGACGCAAGAGATGGGAGAGGGCAACCACACCCCTCTAAGCCACCTTGCATCATCTACGCATGAGTCTGCGGTCGATGGGCAAGAGGCCGTTAAGGCCGCGAGTAAGTACTCACTGGAGCATTATGGCATTAGCTTTGAAGTTCCTTCAGACTGGGAGGTCTTTCGGGAGGTCAGGAATGTCGGTGGAGATGCATACCGAATAGAGTTCACCGCCCCGGGGTTTGAGGATAAGTCGATTCCTGGGGTTAAAGAGATTCTGTCCGCCTCTATAACTAATCGTGAATTTGAAAAAGCTGTCAATGTAATGCGGCGCAATGTGAGTAACGAAGTTCAGAGGTATTTCGAAATTGCCGATCGAGAAGCCGTGTTAAGAGTTGGACAGCATGAATTTGGGGGATACCTAGTCGTAGTCTTGGTCGATAACGACCCTAATGCCCTCCAGATGGTATTGAGAACCAAAGAGGAACCGTATCTCTCACAGCTCTTTGAGATATTAAATTCGCTTTCTTTCTCTGAGTAGGTTCGATTTCTCCGGAGGGTGAGCCCAGCTGTGGGGGCCTTCTGTTTCAGCCAACACAAGACCGCTCAGTTGAGCCGTCTTTGTGATTGTTCGAGAAGTGAACCATCGTCCCTAGAATGAAACTCCTTGGTGAAAATGCATCGCGCCATTGTCACGCGATGATCCAATTCAGCAAAGACTACGGCATATGCGCGGAGAACATGCGGGTTGAAAACCCGTGATGCGTCGTTATGAGGTAACAATGCCCCACGAAATCACCCGCGCGGAACTTTACAAACTCGTTTGGTCCAAGCCCCTGAGAGCCCTCGCCGTCGAATTTGAGATGTCCGATGTCGGCTTGGCGAAAGCGTGCGGACGGGCGCACGTACCGCGTCCGCCTCGGGGATACTGGGCGAAGCTTGCGGCTGGTAAGAAGGTTCAGCGCACCAGCCTGCCCAAGCGCGCGCCGGGGATGTCTGAGATCGTGGATATCGCCACTGGCGGGTATTACCACACTTGGAGGGTCGATGAAGCCGAGCTACTCAAGAACGACCTTCCGCCACCACCGGAATTTCTTGAAAGCCTCGAACAAGTTCGCGCCGATGTAGAAAAGCAGGTCGGCCGGGTTTCAGTCTCCAATAGGCTGGATAAGCCTCACCCGCTGATTGCCAAGTTGCTGCTCAGAGATGAACGAATTCGTCAGAAGAATCTTGAGCGGGACTATAGCTGGTACTTCGAAAAGCCGGTTTTCGACAGCACGTTCGAAAAGCGGCGTCTGCGCATCCTGAACGCAATCTTCACGGCTATGGCCAAGCTTGGGCACAAGCCCTCATGTCGGGGCAGTGCCGCGGGCCAATTGCAGGTCAAAATCGCCGACACACTGGTTTGTTTCACATTGGATAAACCTGGCGTGGAGCTGGGACGGTATCGCGAGCGAGAGCCTGTCGAAGAAAAGGGTGCGCCTTTGAGGCTTGAGATTAGTACATCTCAGCAGGTCGGCGACTTCAAGCGCATCTGGGAAGACACAAAGGAGCGCAAGATTGGGCGTGATGTCAGGGGCATCGTCATCTCTCTAATCGTGGCGGCCGAGGTCGAGTATCGCGCTTCCTGTTTCCGGCATCGCGAGTGGCTGACAAGGCGGAAAGCTGAGCTCATCGAGGCCGAGCGTAAGCGGATTGAGGAAGAAAAGCGGCGAGAACGCGAGCGCCAGGAAAAGCTCGAACAGGCGCGGATCGATAGCCTGCTGCAGGATGCCGACAATCTGAGGCGTGCGAGAACGATAAGAGACTATGTAAGAGAAGTTCAGATGACGCTCGGTCAGGACGCGAAAGGTATCGCACCGTCACAGATACAAGAATGGACCGACTGGGCATTGGCGCAAGCGGACCGTATCGACCCACTCGTTTCTGGTCGCTTTATCGGGCACATGGCTCGGGAAAAAGAGGACTGCTGATATTGCCCTTACGAGGCTACTCGAATTACGCCGCTAACGCTTGTAGGCTAACGGCCAGAGAGCCAAACGCAATTCAGCAAAAGCTACACTACCCTGTGATGCCATGAGCGATGCCACCAGCAAATCTCAGCCGCTGAAGAAA
>JANQPV010000053.1 GCA_028285305.1 Alphaproteobacteria bacterium
TCCAGGTGAAGTGGAATCCGGTTCACCGTCAGGAAACGCGCAAAACAAAGAATCTGGAGCCGTTTTGTGTTTCCGTCAAAACCAAAACGGCTCTAGTCGTTTGCCGTTGCGTTCAACAAAGGCCGCCGAGGGGATCTGTTATTTCGCCCAGTAGTTAGCAATGAAGGCTTGAGCTTCCATGGCCTGCATTGGCCAACCAAAAATGAAGCCTTGGGCGTGGGAACAGCCGAGTTCGTGCAGCTTTCTGCCGATGGCTTCATTCTCAACACCTTCCGCAACCACTTCGAGCCGCTTTTCTTGAGCGTATTTGATCAGCTCTCGAATTTGTCCTTCGGCTTTTGGATCTGTCTCAACGGACTGGACAATACTTTGATCAACTTTCACGACATCGAACGGATATTTCTTAAGCCGCTCATAGTTCGAGTGGCCTGTGCCGAAGTCATCTATCACCAGCGAAACGCCTTCTGACTTGAGCTCGGACAGAATTCTTTGCGCCTCAGCTTCATTGTCAATGAGGATCGTTTCGGGGAGTTCCAGCCGAAGCGTACCACCGGCCAATTTGACCGACTTCATGATCTCTTTGACATCGGAAATGAGCCCGTCTCCAGCCAGCTGGCGGGAAGATATGTTCACATTTGCAAAGAGAGGGTCTTCAAGTTTGAAAAATTGCTGCCACTGCGAGAGCTGCAAGCTGGCCATCGATAACGTGAACCGATTTAGACGCACCAGAAAGCCTGCCTTTTCGGCCAGTGGCAAAAACTCCTTGGGCTCCAATCTTCCTTTTTCAGGGTGGTTCCATCGAAGCAACGCCTCAAATCCGGCGATGCGGCCGTGTTTGAGATTCATAATGGGTTGGTAGAACACTTCCATCTCAAAGCGCTGCAGCGCGGCTTTGAGATCTCGTTCCAAATTGCTGGCTTCCTCCGAAACTTCCGGAGCCTCATCGGCTTGGGCGGGGGCTGTGGTTTGCGCGGGTTCGGGCGCCACTGCGGCGGCGGAAACAGGAAGATACTCCTCCGCGTCCAAGATAAGTTCCTCGGCCCGGTGCCCCTCGCCTGTCCACAGCGACGCACCAACGGCTACTTCCGGCTCGGCTTCGAGGTCTTTGAGTTCGAGCGGGTGCTGGAGGATCTCCGATGCTTGGCGGGCTAAATCCGCAGACGTAATATCTTCAGGAACGGTCGTGAAAATCGCAAACCTGTCTTGCGACAATTGCCCCAGAACGTCATCGGGATCGGCGATGCTGCGCAAGCGCTCCGCGAAAGATGCCATCAGGTCTGCTTCCGCTACCTCTCCTGAGGCCGTGGAAAGCGTCCTCGACCTCTCGATGCTGACCGCTAACATCGCTGGGCGCAAATTCGTTCTCGCCAGTTCCTCTCGGTCCAGGTTTTCGAGGGCCGCGTCCACGTCGGCTTCGAATGCGGCGCGTCCAATATACCCCGGGAACTCTGCGTCGAACTCTGGCGCGTCGGACTGATCTTGGTCGGGAGCAATAGCAGTGTCGGAATACAGAGCGCCCACAGTCTCTTTGATCGCGTCGTTTTCCGACGGCTGGGGCAATTCTACTGGAGCGGGATCGGTTTCGCGGCGCGCCTCTATCTTAGTTTCTTCGCCTTTAGTCGGTTCTTCACCGCGCAATTGGATCTTCACTGGTCGCACGGACTTAGGTTGCGTGTCTTGGCCTGGCTCAGGTCCAGCCTCAACACCTGCCGTTGACGCTTCGTCGCCCGTCGTCTGTTCGGCCTCAGATCGCGCCGCAGCCAAAGGAAGTTCGTCAATGATGTCGTCTTCCTCTTCGGAATGGGCCGACGGACCGCCATTCAATTTGGCGGGTGGTGTATCTTCCTGCCTGTCGGCCGCCACGCCCACGGGCTTGGGAAAAGCCATGTCCACTTCTGGCTCTTCCTTCTCTGCCGCGTCGACATCCTCGGACAGGTCCGTGAGTGTGCCGATAATCCGCGAGGGCTTGCCGCGCTCATTCGGAATGCACTCAGCCTTCATTAATATCGGCCGGTAGTCGCCCTCCTCATGGAGCACGCGCCATTCCATCGCAAATTTAACTGCGCCAAGACGCATGTAAGATGTCAGCGCGTCCTGATAGGCCTGCCTTTCGTCCGGGTGGATTCGATCTTTCCAGTCCTGTTCCGACCTCAACGATCCAATCTTTTCGATGCCCAACATTTCATATGTATACGGAGATAAATGGAGTTGGTCTCCGATTGTCGTCCAGTCCCAAAGCCCTTGTTTGGAAGCCGCAAGCGCCACTTCATAGCGATTTTCTTGTGGACCTTGATCAACGCCCGGGTCCGTTTCTGCTTCCGGTCCCTCCAACGCCGCAGGGGCGCTTAGTTTTTCGGGGACGCGGAAAGCGAAGCCGTGAAATGGACCTGCGGAGACTTGTGAAAAGATTGAAAATCCAATCCATATGAGTCCCAAAACCAATGCGGCGTAAAGAAAGAGCTCCACGTAAAAGTACGAACCGTAAGGCGAGAGGAGGTAGACTGCGCCGCCCGCAATCGCACTGAACATCAGTACCCATCCTATGACACTGTGGCGTACCCCCGGAATGCCTTTGCGCCGCTGACGAATGACTGCGTAGATAACGAACAGAGCTGCCGCCGCAACCACTAACCTCAGCAAGGCGAGATGGAACGGCGCAGCAAATAGGACATAAAGGCCGATCGGTACGAGGCACAACAGGAGGATGGTCAAGCCGCGCTTAACCCAACTGTCGACGGGATCGAACGTGACCATGCTCAAAACCAATCCAACGGCCGATGCCGCCAGCAGCAACTGAATGGCGCCGAACAGGAAGAGGTTGATGCCATCCCCCACCACCAAATAATGGGGAAGATAGCCAAATCCAAAGAGCAGATAGAGGACGCCGAGCGCGCTAAAGATGCCTGTGTTGGCACAGTAACCGGCCTGAGTAATTACGAACAAAGCCAGGAGCAATGCCGTGGTAACCGCCAACAGACCAATCGCAAGGCCGTGCAGGAATATTTTCATCTTTCCGTAGCGCTCGTAGGCACCCGGCTCCCACAAATGAAAAACAGCTCCTTTGGGGAGCCGACTGAATTCGAGCGCAATAGGGCTCCGGTCCGCGCCGACTGAAATTTTAAATGCCTGATCGCTTCGCAGGAGCGCCTTTATCTCCTCCGCAGGCCCCGACGCAATGTCCGTCGTTACAATCCGCTTAATGATTAACGGGTCGCGGGCCGTGTTGAGAAATCCCAATCCTTGAGGAACGGGTTGATGCACAACCAATAGTCTCTCAAGGGGCTCACCAGAGGCACTTCCAATATCGAATTGGTACCAGAGTTCGAGGCCCAATCCACTAAAGACGTCTTCGGAGATGGTTGGCGTCTCGTCTGGCTTTTCCGAGGGCACAATCGCTTCGCCGGCGCCGGACGCATCGCCAACTTCCCCGGCCGCCTGTTGATCGGCAATCAGTTGTTCCTTGCGCTTGTCGATGACCGGAATCAGATAGTCTGAAATATCAACAACGGCGGAATCCTCGTTTATCAAAAGCGTGCCGCGCGCTTGCGCAGAAACGGCGAGCACGTACGCTGTGAGTGTTAACAGCATACCGCAAACAAAACCTGTGCGCAGCGATGGTAAACGTAATGTTCGAGTGATCATCACAATCCGCTTTTTGACTATCTACGGCGGAACCTAAGCAAGAGTCGTGCAAGGCTTATCATGTCTTCGCCATTGAGCAAGAGGCCCTAACCTGTTGCGAGCGTTTACTTTAGTCGAAAACATTAATTCAACGGTTTAAATGTGCGCTGCTTCTTGTTCGAGAAGTGCATAGAGAACGTGATCTTGCCAAGTGCCGTTAATCTTTAGGTACTCTTTGGCGTACCCTTCTTCATTGAACCCCAATTGCGTGAGTAGAGCGCGGGACGCCGTGTTGTGAGGCAGACACGCTGCCTCGAGGCGGTGAAGAAGCAATTCGTTAAACACATAGGGAATCACTGTGCGCAGTGCCGACCTCGTGTAACCGCGCCGTTTGAAGGGTTCAGCCACCCAATAGCCGACTGAGCAAGATTGCGTCACGCCGCGCCGGACACCGCTGAGCGTTAAGCCTCCAACCAACTGGTCCGTCGCACCATCGAAGACAAAGAACGGGTATGCCAAGTCATCTTTGAGATCGCGCTCGTAGCGGCGGAGACGCCGCCGGAACGCGCTACGCGTGAGATCGTCTTTCGGCCAAACCGGCTCCCAAGGCGTCAAAAACGCTCTGCTACGTTCACGCAGATCAGCCCACGTTTCAAAGTCGGCCATCGTCGGGTGGCGCAAATAAACACCTCCACCCGCCAATATGGTGGTACCTTCAAATCCCGGAATTGACTTCAAGAGTGCCATTCTGCGTCAATCGATGCGATCGTTCGCTTTTCCGCTGTTACTGTCTCACACGAGTGCGATTTTGCACAAATTCTTTTACGGCACTCAAGTCATTGGCCAAAACCGAAAAATGTTCCTTTTTTTCTAGAAGACCCTCAAACTGAGGCGGTTGTTCCGGTTTACGTTTTGTCATCTGTTCAACGATTTCGGGAAACTTTGCTGGGGAAGCCGTGGACAAGACGATCATCGGCACCGGTCCCGTCTGTATCTTTCCCGCAGCAGCGACCCCAACCGCCGTGTGCGGATCAATCAGACCACCAGACTCCCGGAACATCGTGGCGATGCACTCTGCCGTTTCTTGTTCGGATACGCGTTTCGCATCAAAGTGATTGCGGATATGGTCTTGGGCAACTGGGTCCAATGAGAACGATCCAGATTGCTTGAGGCCGCTCATAGCCGCGTGGACGGCGTCCGCATCACGATTAAAGGCTTCAAACAAGAGACGTTCGAAATTGCTCGAAACTTGAATATCCATGCTGGGGCTGTGGGTGGGCACGACAGATTGAACTTCATACCGCCCCGTTTCCATTGTTCGAACCAGGATATCGTTCGTATTGGTGGCAATGACCAGCCGTTCGATCGGGAGCCCCATGCGTTTTGCGGCATAACCTGCAAAGATGTCACCGAAATTGCCGGTGGGTACGGCGAATGAAACACGCCGATCGGGCGCCCCGAGCGCGACTGCCGAGGTGAAGTAGTAAACAATTTGCGCCATCACCCTGGCCCAGTTGATTGAGTTTACTCCCGCCATGGAAATGCGCGTTCGAAACTCATTCTCCGCAAACATCGCTTTGACCAAAGACTGACAATCATCGAAGGTGCCTTCTATTGCGATGTTGTGGACATTTGGGTCCGAAACCGTTGTCATTTGACGCCGTTGGACTTCGGACGTTCTGTTGTGAGGATGCAGAACAAAAATATCGATGGCGTCTCGACCTTTCATTGCCTCGATGGCCGCAGATCCTGTATCCCCTGACGTGGCCGCAACCACGGTTATCCTTTTGTTGCTCCTTGTCAGGACATGGTCAAACAGCCGGGCCACAAGTTGGAGCGCGATATCCTTAAAGGCTAAGGTTGGCCCACGGAACAATTCCAGCAACCAGGTTTTCTCGTCGATTTGGCGAAGGGGTGTTACTGCGGCGTGCGTAAACGCATCATAGCTGGCAGAGATGATATCTTGTAAAACACTGCTGGGGACGGCATCGCCCAGATAGGGCCGGATGACGCGTTCTGCGACCACACCGTAAGAAGCTCCTTGGAAGTTGCGGATTTCTTCTATATTGAGCGTTGGCCACTCAATCGGCGTGTATAATCCGCCGTCTTCGGCAAGCCCCTGCAACAGCACATCTTCGAAAGACAGTTCCGCAGCTTGTCCCCTCGTGCTGACGTAACGCACCAATCCGACCTTTCGTTAAGTGCGGGAGCGAAAAACCAAACGGCCTTCGCTGACATGATACCCGACGTACACCGCCAATAAGGCAGCGGCTAGCCCAAACCAAGTGATAGCATATCCAAGATGATTGTTCGGCAAATTGACGTCAATCTCAATGGGTTCAAGTCCTGGGTCGGCGCGCTCCTGGTCGACCACGAAATACGGCGCTAGATTGGTAGAGCCCGTCCATTCGGCCAATTGCTCCAAAGACAAATAATACCACTCATTTTCTGCCGGATTGTTCTCAGGCAGGAAAAGTGCCCGCGGCTGGAACGGTTGCACCACGCCTTCGACGCGAGACTTGGCTATCTCATCGTCTGGTCTGCCTAGCCGTTCAGATTTTTTTTCCAATGGCAGAAAGCCTCGAGCGACAAGCAGTAATTGGCCGTTTTCCCGGCGCAGCTGTGAAAGGATATAATAGCCGGGCTTGCCCGCATTACGTCGATAGAAATGAACTTCCTTCCCCTCGAACTCACCTTCAACGACGATGCGCTGCCAATCCAACTCGCCCATTTTCGCGGAATGTTCCAGATCCCGTAAGGGTACGGGCGACTGACTCAACCTCGCCTGGGTTGTCTCGATGAGGTCTTGTTTCCATCCCAGACGCTGAAGTTGCCAGTTTCCCAAAGCGATCAGGATCCCTAGACCGATGAGAGTGAAAAGTGTCGACCACGGATATGGCTTGAACGTCACCGTAAAGATCCTCAAGAGGGCGTGCCCTCGACTAACCTGAAAAATCAGTCGGCCGAGCATCCAGCCGAAACTGCAGACCGACCAATAGGGCCTTGATCAGTCTTAAGATTCCCAAGGTCATGATTAAGATCAGGGTCCCCCATACGAGTATCTGGACCCAAATCGGGGGATCGATCGAAAGCTCCAGCGCCACCATCCCGATCACAGCGAACAGGCTCACAAAAAACATAGCAAATACGGCGGGACCGTCGCCGGGATCCGCCTTTGTGAAGTCCTGACCACAAACACGGCATTCGGAAGCGACCTTCAGATACCCTTCAAAGAGCTTACCTTTGCCGCATATTGGGCAAGCCCCCAAGACACACGTTCTCCAGAGGCTTCCTTCTGCTTTCGAACGGTCGATCGGTTCGTTTTGCTCGCCGAAGGTGTTCAACGCTCGTCCAGCCGCTCCTCCTAGTGGGCTCCAGGTGTTCCGGCGGCAAGGATGTAGATGCAAACGAACAAGAACAGCCAAACCACGTCGACAAAGTGCCAATACCACGCGGCCGCTTCAAAACCGAAGTGCTTTTGCGGCGTGAAATGACCGGCATGGGCCCGCGCCAAGCAAACGATCAAGAAGATTGTCCCAATTATGACGTGCACGCCATGAAATCCCGTCGCCATGAAGAATGTCGACTTATAAATGTTGGCATCTGCTGCGATTCCGAGCGCGTTATCGCTCTCGGTAATGGTGAACAAGTCATCGCTGAGTATATGATAATACTCGTAACCCTGGACCGCCGTGAAGAACAAACCCAAAATCACGGTCAGCCACAGCCCTTGCAAGAGGCCTTTCCGGTTGCCTTCTTGGAGCGCGTGATGTGCCCACGTCACGGTCGTGCCGGACGTTAGCAGGATAAGGGTGTTCATAAGAGGCAGATGCCAAGGGTCCAAAGTGTAGACACCATCGGGAGGCCAGTGACCACCTGTCACCTCTTGCCTTTGATACTGACCAATGATGTCGCCGGCCGCTGTTTCCACGCCGCCCGGAAACAAAAACGCGCCGAAAAATGCCCAGAACCACGCGACAAAGAACATGACCTCAGACGCGATGAAAAGAACCATCCCATAGCGCAGTCCAATCTGGACAACCGGTGTGTGGTCGCCTGCGTGAGACTCCTTGATGACGTCTCGCCACCAACCGGCCATCGTGTACAAGACCATCGCAAATCCGGCTAACATAACCCACGGCCCCTGGATGGTGAAAAAACCGAGCCCTAGGCCACCCGTGGGCTCACCTTCGGGGCCGGTGCCGGTGTGCATGTAACCAATGCCGCCGATGGCGAGGATGAATACAGCGATGGATCCAACCAGAGGCCAGGGGCTTGGGTTCACCAGATGATAGTCGTGCTTAACGGCTCCAGCAGCCATATTGATCGCTCCCTATTTCGCTGCAGGACATGGGCCTGCGAAATAAATCTTCTCCGCGCGCTCGCGCCCTTTTTAAACCGGTGTCACGGTCTCGATTGAGAAAACCCTGCAGAAGTCATCTTTTGGAGACTCTCTTCTGAAGGATCTAGCATCTTAAAAAAAGTATAAGACAGAGTAATGGTTTTGAGTTCGTCCAGGTACGGATCATCGGCGATGGCTGGGTCAATATAGTATGACACTGGCATGGTTACGCTCTCGCCTGGCATGAGCACTTGCTCCTGAAAACAAAAGCAATCCACCTTCACAAAATATGGGCCCGCTTCAAACGGGGTGACGTTGAACGTCGCGGTACCGACGATAGGCCGACTCGTTGGGTTATGCGCTCTGTAAAATGCGAGGACTTGTTCGCCAACCTGAACGCGCTGTTGCGGGACTTCCGGCTCAAACTCCCATGGCATGCCCGCGTTCAAGCTCGCATCGAAGCGCACGGCCATTTGTCGATCAATAGTCGTTTGCGAAACTTGCTCGCTGACCGAAGTCGTGCCCCCGTATCCTGTAACACGGCAAAAAAGATCATAGAGCGGCACGGAAGCGTAAGCCAAGCCGATCATGCCGACCACGAGGCCGAGACACATCATAGCCAGCCGGGTGTTCTTTGAGTCAGTTGTTGGAGAAACCGTATCCATTTCCTTAGTCTCAGCGCTTTTTCATCCGTTTACCCATCAAAAAGTCCGATCGGCGACATTCTCGCCTAAGCGAACGATGGTGACGATGAACACCAATGCTGCGAACCCCAACAAAGTCGCAGCGATCAAATAGTTGCGCATTTTGCGCGCTTTTTCCTGCTCGCGCGTTAAGACAACCGTCTCGTTGTTCGTTTGCTGTTTCGTCTGCGGAGGCGCGGATCCGTCAGTCAATTCGCTCAACTGTGTGGTTTGAGACGACACCTTCTAGATCCCTCCAACCAACAACGAAGCGAACAACACGAAGAGGTATGTCAGCGAAAATTTGAACAAGAGCATGGCGGATTTGTTTGCCGCCCGCACTGCCGATGACGCTAAAGGATCGTTGACGCGTTCCAGATCATCACCGATTGCGCCTTTGCGAAGAAGGTCAACGGACAAGACCACAAAGACTGCGCCCAGAATCACTGCGACACCGGCGTAAAAAAGAGACGCCATGCCCATCCACACAGGGAGCAAACTCGCGGCCACCAGCAAGACGCTGTAGACAACGATTTGTCTGCGGGTTGAATCGGAGCCCGCCACCACTGGCATCATCGGCAAGCCTGCCGCCCGATACTCCTTCGTTCGGCAGAGCGCCAGAGCCCAAAAATGAGGCGGTGTCCACAGGAAGATTATCAAAAACAATGCCCACGGCGCCAGCTCAAGGGTTCCGGTCGCCGCCGTCCATCCAATCACGGGCGGAAATGCTCCGGCCGCGCCCCCAATCACGATGTTCTGCGCGGTGCGCGGTTTCAGCCAAACGGTATAGACCAGGGCGTAAAAGAGGATCGTTGCCGCCAGCAGAATGCCGGCCAGTAAATTGACCAGAAAGGTCATGGATACGACCGATCCGATGGAAAGCGCCACGCCCAAGGTCAGCGCCTCGTCTCTCGCTACGCGGCCCATGGGAAGTGGACGGATAGCCGTCCGTTTCATCACTGCATCCAAATCGGCTTCGTACCACATGTTCAAGGCTCCAGCCGCGCCGGCGCCAACCGCTAAGCAAAGGATGGCCGCAAAGCCGATAGCGGGGTGGATCTGGGTTGGAGCGACAATCATGCCCACAAAGCCCGTAAAGATGACAAGCGACATCACTCGGGGCTTCAAGAGAGCAAAGTAGTCGGCAGCAGTCGCCAGGCCCCATTGATCCGGCACGTCACCGGCTCGAGTGGCTCCACCCTCCGATTGTACAGTAACGTCTGTCACTTAGTCACCCATACTTGGTTTTGTGAAACGATCGGCGCGCTGTGCTCCATCATTTAATTCGCGGCAGCTCGTTGAACTGGTGGAACGGAGGCGGCGAGGACAACGTCCATTCCAGGGTCGTTGCCCCTTCTCCCCACGGATTTTCTCCGATGCGGCGCTTAGCGGCAAACGCTTCAAATATGCCGTAGATGAAGATGAGCACACCAACGGCCGAGAGGTACGAGCCGATAGATGACACTTTGTTCCACAGCGCAAAGGCGTCCGGATAATCAATGTAGCGTCTCGGCATCCCCGCCAGACCCAAGAAGTGCTGCGGGAAGAAAAGCAAATTCACGCCAATAAACGTGACCCAAAAATGCAACTTTCCTATAAACTCATTGTACTGATAGCCATACATCTTGCCGAACCAATAGTACCAGCCGGCAAAGATCGAGAAGACCGCCCCCAGCGATAAGACATAATGGAAGTGGGCGACCACGTAATAAGTGTCGTGCATGGCTTGGTCGGCCCCTGCGTTGGCCAAGACCACGCCTGTTACACCGCCGACCGTGAACAAAAAGATGAACCCGATCGCGAACAGCATCGGTGTCTTGAACTCAATCGATCCGCCCCACATGGTGGCAATCCAGGAAAAGATTTTGATTCCCGTCGGCACGGCGATGATCATGGTGGCAGCGACAAAGTAGGCCTTGAGATCGAAGTTCATACCGACCGTGTACATGTGGTGGGCCCAAACAATGAAGCCGATGAAGCCGATCCCCACCATGGCATAAGCCATTCCCAAATAGCCGAAGACCGGCTTGCGTGAGAACGTCGAGACAATCTGACTGATAATGCCGAAACCGGGAAGGATGAGGATGTAAACCTCAGGATGGCCGAAGAACCAGAACAAATGCTGGAACAGGATCGGGTCTCCCCCGCCGGACGGTTCAAAGAACGTCGTGCCAAAGTTCCTGTCGGTCAGCAACATGGTGATGGCGCCGGCCAAGACGGGCAAGGACAGAAGCAGTAGGAACGCGGTGACGAGAACAGACCACACGAACAAAGGCATCTTGTGCATGGTCATGCCCGGCGCGCGCATATTGAAAATGGTCGTAATGAAATTGATCGCGCCCAGAATGGAGGACGCACCGGCCACGTGAAGGGAGAGAATCGCGAAATCCATCGCCGGTCCCGGTTGCGCGGATGTCGATAACGGCGGATAGATCGTCCAACCGCCTCCGACACCGGGGAAATTGTGGGCCGGAACAAAAATCGACATAACCAGCAGCAAGAACGAAAACGGCAGCAACCAGAACGAAATATTGTTCATCCGCGGGAACGCCATATCCGGCGCCCCAATCATCAAAGGCACGAACCAGTTTCCAAAGCCTCCGATCATGGCCGGCATCACCATGAAGAAAATCATGATGAGCCCGTGACCCGTGACGAGGACGTTATAGAAATGATAGGCGGCATCTACCGGGGCGTCCGCGGCAAAAAACTGGGTCAAAAACGTGACGCCCGGATTTTCAAGCTCAATGCGCATCAGGACGGACATAAGTCCCCCGATCACACCCGCGAATATGGCGAACCAAAGATACATCGTGCCGATGTCTTTGTGGTTCGTTGAGAAGAGGTAGCGGGTTATTCCGCTCGGCGTATGGTCGTCCGCGTGATCGTGCGTGTCGTGTGTGACGCTAGGCGAAATACTGGAATTCTCGCTGGTGACCGAGGCGGTGTCCGAACCGGAAACTGTTGTATCTGAAGCCATTTTGTCCTCTCAAAGCCTAGTTCACGGACAGCAGCGCCAGAGAGCCGCCCCCTCGAACCCCATCATCGTTCTTGTCGTCAGCGATCCCGAACTCCGCCTTCTGCTCGCTGACCCACTGTTGGTATTCAGCTTCGGAAACCACTCTTACCGCGATCGGCATGAAGGCATGTTTTATCCCGCACAATTCTGAACACTGACCATAGAACATCCCTTCTTTGGTCGCCTTGAACCACGTTTCGTTGAGGCGACCGGGGACACCGTCCATTTTCACTCCGAACGCAGGAATTGCCCACGAATGAATGACATCCGCGGCCGTGATCTGCATGCGGATTGTTTTGTTTACAGGCACGACCACATCGAAGTCCGTGGCCAGCAGTCGTGGCTGCGGATCACCGAATGCATCTTCAGCGAGCTCATCCTCTTCGAGCATCACGGCTGTGAACTCTTCATCGCCGAATTCATCGGGATACGAATACCCCCAATACCACTGGTACCCGGTTGCCTTGATCGTCACATCCGCATCTTCGGGCACCTGCTCGATGTAGCGAAGCAAGTCGAATGAAAATAAGAAGGTAACCACCAAAATCAGCGCCGGAATGAAGGTCCAAACGACTTCCAACAAGGTGTTGTGGGAATTTGTCGAAGGGGTCGGATTTGCCCGTCTGTTGAAGCGAAAGATAACAATCAACAGCAGCAAAAGGACGAGTGCTGAGATTACCGTTATCAAGATCAATAGGCCGTCATGAAACCCATCAATGCGCTCCATCACCGGCGAAGCGGCTTCCTGGAACATTATCTGGCCGTCTCGAGGTTGCCCGGCGAGGGCTGCCGGGGCGAGCAGGATGGATAACAAGGTTGTGACAATCGCCGTGCGCCCAGACGAGAAAGTCAAATTTTTTAAGCTGTTTAGCATCGTAAAGACCACCAGAAATTTAGGGTGATTCTGCAATCGTGCCTGTTGGTACTCCCCGCCCTAAGGAAAATCAATGGACAGGTTGCCACACAAATCTGCGGGTTCTTGAGTGTTGTTCTCAATTGGCTTTGATCCCCAGCGCACATAGACAAGCGATCTTCAATTCAGGTAAGATTAAGCACGGGGGAGCAAGCTTTCTCGAGGACATGATGAGGAGGTCCGTGATGATAAAGGCTCTATGGAAGTCCGCAGTGGGTATTGCGGCAGCGGGACTCTGTGCCGCAGGGATGACAGGCGCCGCCTCGGCCGCGGTGACGGTGTTCGGGAACACAGACGCCCGCGAGTGCTATTTCCAAACGTCTCTACCCTTTGGACAAAGCGAATCGACCGTTGATCTGTGCACGCGGGCCCTGAAGCATGGTGGCCTTAATCCCCGCGACAAGGCGGCAACGCTGGTCAACCGCGGTATTGTTTACACAAACTTAGGAAAGCTCGACGACGCGCTTGCCGACTTTGAGGCCGCCTTGGGCATCAAGCCTTCGCTCGCCGAAGCGTATTTGAACAGAGGCAATACATTCATCTTCAAACGGCAGTTTCAAGCGGCCGTTAAGGACTATGACCGAGCCCTCGAACTCGACACACGTCAAGCCTTTGCGGCATATTACAATCGGGGCTTGGCCCATGAAGCCTTGCGGGATCTCGACTCAGCCTACGCTGACTTTCTCAAGGCCCAAGAACTGGCGCCTGAGTGGGAGCTCGTAAATGAGCGGATCAGAACGTATCAAGAAAAATACGTGAAGTCCGGCAACTGAGCACATAAGTGAATTGGGTCGCCTGGGTGTCCTTTCCCTGGAAGGTGGCTGTGGTAGAACACAGTTCAATGTGCCTCGGCAATCATGCCGCACGCCTTAAAGCTGCGTGCGGCCATTAAAGATAAGGACAGCTTCATGACGAATTCAGCCTCCGGCGACCTCTTCTTCACGCAAGCCGGACTCGATCGCCAGCGAATTGAAACGCTGGTGACCGACACCCTTGCCGAATGCGACGATGGGGAGCTCTATTTGGAGTACTGCCAATCGGAAAGCCTGACCTTTGACGACGGGCGGCTCAAGAACGCCAGCTTCGATGTAAGTCAGGGCTTTGGACTTCGCGCGGTGGCAGATGAAGCGTCTGGCTACGCGCACTCCTCGGACCTCTCGGAAGATGCCGTCAAGCGCGCTTCGGATGCCGTGCAGGCGGTCAAAAAGGGGTACTCGGGTACGCTGGCGGATGGTCCCGCAAAGACAAATGTCAAACTGTATGCGGACGAGAACCCGTTGCAAGGCGTGGAGTTTGAGAAAAAGGTCAAGCTTCTCCAAGACATAGACGCGTATGCTCGCTCCAAAGATGAACGTGTCCGCCAAGTGTCCTGCTCCCTCGCCGGTGAATGGCAGGCGGTTGAGATCTTGCGTTCCGGCGGCGAGATCGTTCGCGATGTGCGGCCCCTCGTCCGGCTCAACGTTTCCGTGGTCGTCGGCGACGGGGACCGGCAGGAAACCGGTTCCGACGGCTCCGGTGGCCGGGCTGGCTATGCCACTTATCTGGACCCCGCTCACTGGCAAGCCTCAACCGACGAAGCACTGCGCCAGGCGCTGGTCAATTTGGAATCCGTGGATGCGCCTGCCGGAGAAATGACGGTGGTCTTGGGGCCGGGCTGGCCTGGCATCTTGCTGCACGAAGCGGTGGGCCATGGGCTGGAAGGCGATTTTAACCGCAAGAAAACCTCTGCCTTTGCCGGTCTTTTGGGCGAACGGGTCGCCTCGCCCGGCGTCACCGTCGTGGATGATGGAACCATCCAAAATCGCCGCGGATCACTGTCCGTAGACGATGAAGGCACGCCCACAAGCAACACGGTTCTCATCGAGGACGGTATCCTGAAAGGCTATATGCAGGACCGGATGAATGCCCGGCTTATGGGCATGGCGCCCACAGGCAACGGGCGGCGCGAGTCCTATGCCTGTATCCCTATGCCGCGCATGACCAACACCTACATGATGGCGGGCAAGGACGACCCCGAGGAGATCTTGAAGTCCTGCAAGAAGGGGCTCTACGCAGTGTCCTTCGGCGGGGGCCAAGTGGACATTACCAACGGCAAGTTCGTCTTTTCGTGTACGGAGGCTTATCTTGTGGAAGACGGCAAGATCGGCGCGCCGGTCAAAGGCGCCACGCTGATCGGCAATGGACCGGATGTGCTCACCAAAGTCTCGCGGATCGGCAATGATATGAAGCTGGACCCGGGCATCGGCACCTGCGGCAAAGCCGGCCAAGGGGTGCCGGTGGGCGTCGGCCAACCCACACTCATGATTGATGGACTCACCGTCGGCGGAACGGCGGCGTAGGCCGAGTTTCAATGCAGCATGTCTTCTGGATGGTGCCCGATCTCTTGGCCGGGCGTCCCGGCCCTAATCTTCAGCCCTGGGATGAACAAGCGCTATATAAGGGTGGGATCCGAGCCGTACTGTCCGTGAACAGCGGAGACGACGTGCGGGCCGAGCGGTTGCAAGACGCCGGAATTGACTATCGCTGTATTCCGCTGACGGCGGATGCCCCACCCCTGCCCGGCGACGATAAGATCTGTTTGAGCCGCCTTGAAGAGCAGTATGAGTTCGTGGGAAGCCATACGAACCAAGGTAACGCGGCCCTTATCCATTGCCGCCATGGCAAGGATCGGACTGGCCTGTTCCTTGCCTACTACCTTCAGCGAACGGAGAACCTCAAGCCGCGTGAGGCGATCGCCCGCGTCAAGCAGGTGCGCCCCATCGCGCTTACCGCCATGGGCTGGGAGGACCTGGCGCTGGCGGTTCTCAAGAAGGTTTGAACACCGGCAGCGTGACAGCCAGCAGATCCGCGATTGCACCGGATTGGAAAGTCCGAGCGCCCCCCACAATTCCATCACATGCTTCGATCCTTCCAGTGTCCGGCTAAGACTGTTTCGCTTCAGGGGAGTTCGGGACTGTGTTAGGCACACGCGAACCGCCGGTCTCGCGCCTGTACTTCGCTTTACAAGAAGAAAAGGACAAGTATGTATGAAGATTATATATTCCGCGTCAGCCGTTTATGTCGCCATTGTAAGTCTTCTGTCGGGAATCGCTTACTTGACCCGTCCTGAGTTCATGCCTTACCACGAAATTGCGCTGGGGGCGAAATGGGAGAATTTAAGCCCCTCTCACCAAACTTTGCATCTGGGCCTGATGCGCGTCGTCGGTGCATCTTTCCTGTGTACGTTCATTGCAGTGACAATATTGGCTTGGAGGGATGTCCGGCTTGAAGAACGCTGGGCGGGAAGTTTGGCGGGCGTCCTCCCGCTCCTGCTGTTTTCGGTGAGTCTCTATGCAAATCTTCTTATAGCCTCCCAAACGGAAGCGGTACCGCCTTGGTACGGAACGGCATCCAGTGTCATTGCGGCAATGATCATGACAGGAACTGCGCTTGTACGTCGACGGCAAGAGGTGCATTAATGCACGAGAATGTTGATACGTGAAATAAATCGCTTAACTGGCCACGCGCTCAATAAAGCAGCACAGGAGAATTACCGAATACCCCTAAACGCGTTCTCCCCCCACACCTGCCGTACGCGGGCGTCGCGGCCGCAGCCCTTGCGATAGCCCTTATAGGCTTCGGCTTTGGTGATGTATCCAAAGCGCGAGAGAATACGGTCTTGGGACTTGTAGTAGTCCTGATGATAGGCGTCCGCAGCGTAGAAATCGCTCACCTCGCGGATCGGCGTGACGATGGGAACGCTGAGTTCGGCTTGGGCCGCCTCTTTTGAGGCTTGGGCCGCCTGGCGCTGCTCTTCATTCTGTACAAAGACGGCGGTGGTGTAACTCTCCCCCCGGTCACAAAACTGGCCGCCTGCATCGGTGGGGTCCACGGAACGCCAAAAGACATCGAGGAGCGTCTCGTAGCTGACCGTCGCGGGATCATAGGTAACTTGGACAACCTCGAGATGGCCAGTCCCACCTCTCACGACTTGCTTGTAGGTGGGGTCAGCCACCTCCCCGCCGGCAAAGCCCGATATCGTTTCTTTAACGCCGGTGACCTTGTCAAAATCCGCTTCCACGCACCAAAAACACCCGCCGGCAAAGATCGCGGTCTCGAGTGTTTTGTCTTCTGTTTTGTCTTCCATTTTTTCTTCGGCCGAGGCCGGCGCGGCGCCGAAAAGCGTTGCCAGAAGAGCAAGTTGGGCGAAATACTTCATTAAGGGTCCTCACATCGCGACTGTCTATTCGCCATCGATATAACGTAGGACGGCTGACTGAAAAGTTAGCTTCACCCAGGTGTGAGAGAACGTGAAAACTGGACGTGGATTTGCATGCAGTTGGGCTGAGCGGCGACTTTAGAAGAATCGGCCTCTGCCGAGGTGGGGCGTCATGAGTTTTGAGAGTGTGTTGAGTGAGTATTGGGGCATCGCGGGCGTCCTTGCGCTCTTTGTCCTTTGGTGGGTGATCCGGCCCATTTGGAATGCTCTGGCCCAAGGGTCGAAGATCCTCTTCAAGTATGCGAACAAGTTCGTCTTCGGGCCTCTTCTTCGTTTTCTTGCCTGGATTTTGCGGTTCCTTCTCAGATGGCTCTTCCGTCTCGCTCCTGTGGGAGTCGGACTCTGGGGATTTGCCGCCGCGCTCACCGCCATTGTGGGCGATCCGATCACCGCGCTGCCGAACGCCATTCTCAACGGCTTCATTCTGGCTCTGGGGCTCGGCTTGTTTACGCCCATTGCGTGGACTTATTACAAACGCCATAGCGGCAGCGGCTTCGTCTCCCTTTGGACGCCCGGCCGGCAATACGATCTTGATGCAGAACCGGACATGGACCTCTCTCTCGACGCTTAAGCGCAACGCTGATCCCCACAGAAAAAGGTTGCCTCGCCCTGCCCGGCTGACGAGACTGGCAAGCGCCTGCCCGGTCCATATACGGAAACCCATGCGATAAGATCCCAGGGCGGCGACCAGGGGAACCGCCACGTGACCTTTAAGTACCGGCACTATGTCTTGGGCCTTTTGACGCTCGTCTACATTTTCAACTTCGTCGACCGCCAAGTCGTCGTTATCTTGATTGAACCCATCAAAGAGGACTTGGGGCTGACGGACGGTCAGTTGGGGTTTTTGTCGGGGACCATTTTCGCCCTATTTTACACCGTCCTCGGTGTTCCCATTGCGCGGTTTGCCGATCAGGCTGTGCGCAAAGACATTGTCGCTGGCGCGCTGGCCTTCTGGAGCTTAATGACAACTGTCTCGGGTTTCGCAACGGGCTTTTTTCATCTCGTTCTGGCGCGGATCGGCCTGGGGATTGGACAGGCGGGCTGCACGCCGCCCATTCATTCTCTGCTTGCTGACTACTTTCCGATGGAAAGCCGAACCAATGCGATCTCCATCTACAGCATGGGACCGCCGCTGGGGATATTGGTGGCCTTTGTGCTCGGCGGCTGGGTGGCGGAGGAATGGGGCTGGCGCATGGCCTTTATTGTGGCCGGTGTTCCCGGCCTTCTCCTTGCGATCGTCGTCTATTTCACCATCCGCGAGCCCGAGCGCGAAACCGCCAACAGCGATCAAGATACAAACGCCAGCGGCAGTCTTATGGACGTGCTCAAGTATCTCTGGTCCCTGCACGCCTGGCGTCACCTCATGTTCGGCGCCGCTCTGGTGGGTCTCGCGGTCTACGGGACTCTCGGCACGTGGATGCCCAGCATCATGCGGCGCACCTTCGATATGCAAACAACGGAAATCGGCATCATCCTGGGCCTGAACGGCGGCGTGACCGGGGCCATCGGTCTCTTGGGCGGGGGCCTCCTGACGACGTATTTGATGAAGCGGGACCCAAAATGGCTCTTGCTGACACCGGCCATCACATTGGCCGTTTCCGTTATCTTTTACGTCGGCGTTCTTGCCACTGAGAATTTCACCATCATGGTCTCGATGCTGATCATATTTTCTCTTGTTTCCGGGTCGATTGGGGGGCCGCAGTTTTCCGCAGCCCAAACATTGGCGCCCGCCTCCATGCGCGCGGTGTCGTCCTCCATCCTGCTTGCAGCTGTGAACTTGATCGGCATCGGCATCGGACCGCTTGCGGTCGGCGCGCTCAGCGATGCGCTCGCCCCGCAATTTGGCGATGCGTCTCTACGTATTGCGCTGCTTTGCACGGCACCTTTGTTCTTCTGGGGCGCCTTTCACTTTTACCTCGCCTCCGGCTGGGTCCAAGACAATATGGACCGGGTGGCCAAGGTCGCCTAAGCCGCCGCGGTAACCATTCGACAACGCTTTTGACCCAGGATGGGACAGCCCGAGCCGGCACCATCCAGTCCCTCAAGGAAGAAGGCGTGACCCAGGTAACTGATACCAATTTTCTCTTTGAACACGAGCGGTTTTGGAAACCCTGCGCCTACTTCATGTTTTCAGAAGAGGAGAACGCGGTCATGTTCTCCTATCCGTTCGGCGACGAGCGGCATGAACTGGATATCAACAGTCTGCGCGCGCTTTTTCAGATCGAAGACGGATCATCCGATGACGCCGCCCTTCGCGCCGTGGAAAAGACCGGACCGCGCATCCATCGTATTTGGCCGGGATCATCGGTACCCAGCGATTTGGTTGACGGCACGTGCGTCTGGAAAGTCGAGCCGGACCATGTTCAGGCCACCCAAAACAAGATCATCGCCGCATTGGACTTCGCCCTGAAGAAAGTGGATGGGCGCTCGGTGGCCCCTATCGCCGATCACATCACCGGCGACAAAAGGTTCGAATTGGCCATGGAGTTGCGGCTTGAGAAACTTGGGTTCACGCCGTCAAAAATGATCACCGGCCAACACCAGTTTCAATTCTTTGTCGATGAATTCGCTTACTTGGAGGCCTTGCGGGGCCACTTTTCCGACATTGTCTGGATTTTAGAGAAGCTCAACCAAGCCAGAGCCGCATACTCAAAAGATGCACGCACGGTCGATTATGTGCAGCAGATCCAATCCCTCACTTCGCCGTCCCTGAGAGCGTTGAAGGATAAGTTCCGCGAAACGGACGCGATCCTTGCTGACATCTTAAAGGTGGTCACGGACTTCGATTCGATGATCAAAGAGGTTCGATTTTTGCGGACGGAGATCCGCACGCCCATTGTCTATTGGAATGAGATCGTGCGCATGTGGACCGTGGACGATCTGCCGAAGAAGAAATCGGGCAAGGCCCTTGTTCGCAAGAGCTACGAGCGAGCACGGGATAGCTTCGAGAGCACGCGCACAGCCAATCGCGCCGGGGCATAACCTCCAAGACTTGCGAACTTCATCCCGGGATCTTATTTCTGTCCCGAGTGCATGCCACCTTGGAGATGACCTGATGCCCATGTTGTCGGAAGACATAAAGAAGCTCATTTTGGAGGCTTTGCCCGATGCCGAAGTGACCATCACAGACTTGGCCGGCGACGGGGACCATTACAAAGCAGAGGTGGTATCGGCTGAATTCATAGGAAAATCTCGGGTTCAGCAGCACCAGATGGTATATAAAGCATTAAAGGGAAATATGGGCGGTGCCCTGCATGCTTTGGCCCTTGAGACATCGCCGCCGTCCTAACCGGTCCATTAGGGTTTTGGCCGGGAATACAAGTGTGAAATCTGGGGATTGATCCCGCAACGAGAGAGCGAAATGACTGAAACGACAGCCACTGAACCTGCGATTTTTTCCGAAATCCGTGAGGCCCTCAAAGAGCACGATGTGATGTTGTTCATGAAGGGTACGCCTGTCTTTCCACAATGCGGGTTTTCCAGTCAGGTCGTTCAAATTCTCTCTTATCTCGGGGTTCAGTTCGGCAGCGTCAATGTACTGGAAAGCGACGAAATCCGCCACGGGATTAAGGATTTCAGCGATTGGCCCACAATCCCCCAACTCTACGTTAAGGGTGAATTCGTGGGCGGATGCGATATCGTTCGCGAGATGTTCGAAGAAGGCGAGTTGCGGGACTTTCTGGCGGAAAAGGGAATCGAATTGGAATCTGCGGCGTAATTGCAGATACCGCCTCCTCTCATTGAAGCGGCCATTTAATCCTTTTCTAAGTCCCTCTCATTAACCTTAACAGGCAAGCGCAAGTCGTTGCGCGTCCTTGTTATTCGAGGTTTGATGAGACTATGGAAGATCTGCCCAATTCACTCGAAGGCCGCACGAAGTACATTTACGACAAGCTGGCCAGAGGCGAGCGCCCGAATTTGCGGCGAGAGGCTCGTAAGTCGGTCTACCAACCGTGCGAAGTGGTCGCGGACGGCCGACGCTTTAAGGGCATCATTAAGAACATTAGCGCCAGCGGCGCCATGGTCGCGGGGTTCGATCTCGACAATCAACGCACCCCGCAATTGAAGCTCAAGAGTTTTGCCGGCACCCCCCGGGATTTCGAAATCGTCTGGCGCAAGCCGGATCTCGTCGGTATTCGATTTCTCTAGCAACGATCTGTTTCCACAGATCTGTCCTGCCGAAGGCAATATCAGGGCTGTCTCGCCTTGTCCGCGCCTGAATCCACCTGCAAGTTCGATTTGTTAACGATTTGTTTTACTCGGGCGAGTTTCATTTCGCTTCGGCGTCCGCTATGACTTCTGCGGGACTGGGGATCTCATTCTGTTGGGGGAAAAATCGCAATATGTTGCAATCCACACCTGCTGAAACCGAAAAGCTGCCGCCCGCTTCGGCTTGGATGCCGCTCCTTGCCAAATACCGCGAACCGCGTTTCTCGCGCAGCCTTGGCGAAATCGGAATCACTCTGGTTCCCTTTCTCTTGCTGTGGGGTGCTGCTTGGTGGGCCCTGTCCGTCAGTGTGTGGTTGTCGTTGGCCATCTGTATTCCGGCGGCTGGCTTCTTGGTGCGGTTGTTTGCGATCCAGCATGATTGCGGCCATGGGTCTTTGTTCAAGCAAAAGTGGCTCAACGATTGGACCGGACGCGCCTTGGGCATTCTTACCGTTACGCCATACGATGTTTGGCGCAAAGCGCACGCCCTTCATCATGCCTCATCCGGCAACCTTGATAATCGGACCGTCGGCGCGATTCACACTTTGTCCGTCGCCGAATATAATGCCCTCTCCAAGTTCGATCGCTTAAAGTATCGTTTGTTCCGTAATCCGATTACTTTGTTTGTTGTCGGTCCGGCATTCGTGTTCTTGCTGCAGAACCGTTTACCCGTCGAGTTTTGGAAAGGGGGCTGGCGCTATTGGGTGAGCGCGATGGGCACGAATGCGGGCATTGCCGTGATCTCGGGTATTCTCATCTTTGCCATGGGCCTCGGCCAATTCCTGATCGTCTACTTGACCATCACCATCGTCGCGGCAACCATTGGCGTTTGGCTCTTTTACGTTCAACATCAATTCGAAGACACTCATTGGGCCAAGTCGGGGGAATGGCAACGGGACGACGCTGCGCTTTACGGCAGTTCCCATTACACACTTCCCGGCGCGCTGCGATGGATTACTGCTAATATCGGTATCCACCACGTGCATCACTTGAACAGCCGGATTCCCTTTTACCGGCTTCCCCAGGTCTTGAAAGACCACCCGGTCCTAGAGAATGTAAAGAAACTGAGTTTTTGGCAAAGCCTATCCTGCATCAATCTCCATCTCTGGGATGAGCAAAGTCAAAAGCTGGTGCCGTTCTCCCGGGCGCGGCAATTTCGTCTGGCTACAAATTAAGCCCCTCGAATGATTGATCAATTCGGCTGAATCGACGTTCAACGAATTCGCGCGCTTCCTTGTGGGTTGGAATGTAAAGCTTGTTGGTTTTGATGGCATCGACCACGAGATCCGCCACGGGCTCGACCTGAATGACCCGGCCCGCCATATCCTCCCCGTTTCCAGGTGATGTCTCAACTGCGTTCGGTCCTCCGAACGCGTCGGGGCGGTTACGATCAGAGGCGTTGATGTTTGTTTCCACTCGCATCGGGCACAAAACCGAGGCGCCGATATTATGAGGCTTCAGGTCGCGCGCCAAGCATTCTGAGAGGGCGACCACGCCGTATTTTGTGACGCAATAGACGCCCAATCCTCGGTTCGGCACCAAGCCGGCGAACGAGGCCGTGCTGACAATGTGGCCGCCCTCGCCTTGTTCGATCATTCGGGGAACGAACGCCTCGACCCCGTGAATGGGTCCCCAGAGATTGACCCGCATGGACCATTCCCAGTCGGCATGGGACATGTCCTGAATGGCGCCAAAGACAGCAACGCCGGCATTATTGAACAAGATGTGGCATTTGCCGAAATGGCCAAAGGCCTTGTCCGCGAATGCGGTCACTTGGCTCAAGTCGCTGACATCCGTCTGTATGCCGATGACATCGGCCCCTTCGGACGAAAGGTCCGCAACCGCCTGATCGAGGACCGGCGCCTCGATATCCGCCAATACCAATTTGACGCCTTCCTTGGCCAAAGCCCGAGCCGTTGCCAACCCGATGCCGCTTGCCCCGCCGGTGATCGCCGCCACCTTGCCGTTGAGCTCTTCCATGTCTGTCTCCTCTTCTCCGTGTTTTTGCGCAGGGATCCATCTGCGCGCTGATAGTCCAAACGTAGTCAGCCAGGGCGAGACGCGCAAATACCAAGATGGCCAAGCATTACCTCGGCCTCAGTGTTTAGAGAGATTTGTATATGAGCTCGTTACGAAATTCCGTAGCCGGTCCACAAGCTCGGGAATTGGCGCAGAATGTTGACGAAGATGTCCAAATTGCTCTTCAAGTTTCCGAACGCCAGTCCGTGGTCGGCAACCAGGTACCGCTGCAACATCACCACGTTCGGGTCTTCACGATCCCGCATAACGTTTATGAAGGAATAGCGGTGGTCGATTTCGTTGATCTTCCAGAAGCTGGCCTGATCAACATAGAACGAGGCAAAGACTTCGAGGCCGAAGCAGCCGGACCCTTCGCACGCGAGCGGCATCATATAGAAATAAAGACCGTCTGATGCCTGAGCGAGAACATATTCGTCGCCCTCTTTGGTCTTCTGGATTTTGCCGATCATCTCAAGATCGGACAAAGCAGACATGAGATCAGAAACGTCAAAATCCTTGAGCAAACGAGAGTCATCCGCTCGTGCGCCTGTGCTCGCAAATGTTGCCATCGCGAGAACAACAATACCGGCTAACAGTGACTGAATGGCTTTCATGACACTCTCCACCCACAACCTCCGTTAACCAAGTATAGAAAAACTGAAACTTAACGCAAGCTTAAAACAACTTATTCGGGTTACAGATTCTGTGAACGAAAGGCCAGTTAAGAATGCGAGCCCTGAAACAAAGCCCAACGAACAGAAAAGCCCAGTTATCCAGGTTTCTACACGCGTTCCGGCTACCGCGTTACGCCGAGTAGAATTCGACCACCAGATTCGGTTCCATGTGGCACGGATAAGGAACATCGGCCAGAAGCGGAATTCGCGTCAAACGTGCTGACATTTTCCGGTGGTCAACTTCCACATAATCAGGCACATCCCGTTCCGGACTTTCGATGGCTTCCAGAACCAGGGCCATTTGGCGAGCTTTGGAGCGCAGTTCTACCACATCGCCTTCCCGCAGCCGATAGCTCGGGATGTTGGTCCGTACCCCATTCACACTGACATGGCCATGATTGACGAACTGCCTGGCCGCGAAAATCGTCGGCACGAATTTGGCGCGGTACACCACTGCATCAAGGCGCCGCTCTAGCAATCCAATCAAGTTCTCGCTGGTGTTTCCCTTGCGGCGAACGGCTTCGTCATAGATGCGACGAAATTGTTTCTCAGTGATGTCGCCGTAATAGCCCTTCAACTTTTGCTTTGCCATCAACTGCAGACCAAAATCCGAGAGCTTGCCTTTGCGGCGCTGGCCATGCTGACCGGGGGCATAATCCCGCTTGTTAAAGGGACTTTTGGGGCGGCCCCAGATGTTTTCGCCCATACGGCGGTCGAGCTTGTATTTGGTCGTGTGTCGTTTGGACATCAATATTTCCGGTCAAGTGGGAATGTCTTCAGCGGCGTGGGACTTCATCACACCACGCGAGAAAGCGCGGACTATACGAATCAGCGGCCGATTGTCAAACGCCGAGTAGGCTTTCCGAACTCATTTTCTGGGTGGGCGTCCTTTGGACAGAGCTTTGATTATCCCCCGCAGTGTTCGAACGTCTTGCAGCGTTAGCGGCATGCGTTGGAAGATATTGCGAATGTTGCGGGTCATCAGTTCCGTTTTCTCCGGAGGATAAAAGAAGCCCGCCTGGTGGAGTTCTTCTTCCAAGTGCCCAAACAGACCCATCATATCGTCCGTCGTCGCGACTGGCTCTTTATCTTCTTGGTCCAAGGATGAGCGCGCGCCGCGCGCGGAGACGAACCATTCATAGGCAATGAGAATGACAGCCTGAGCGAGGTTCAGCGACCCGAAAGATGGGTTGACGGGCACGTGGATAATCGAGTGGGCAAGGACAACCGCATCATTGTCGAGACCGGAGCGTTCCGCGCCGAAAATGACGCCGCATTTTTTCCCTTTGTCCGAATCCGTACGCAGCGCAACCGCTGCTTCTCGAGGGCTCGCCACCGGCTTCGACATCTCGCGCGAGCGGGCGGTCGTGGCAAAGACAAGGTGCAAATCCGCGATCCCTGCTTCAACGGAATCGAACACCTTCGCGTCGGAAAGTACCTCCGTTGCGCCGGCCGCCATGGCCTCTGCCGCCGGATTGGGCCAGCCATCGCGCGGGGCGACCAACCGCAGTTCCGTGAGACCGAAGTTGAGCATTGCCCGGGCGCACGCCCCAATGTTTTCGCCCAGTTGAGGCTTGACCAGGATAATTGCCGGTTTCGTCATTGAAGCGGTCCTGTTGCTCCATTGATCGCGGGTGTCATTTTCAAAGCGCGCTATCCTCCCCTCCTAAGCCATTGTGTATCTTGAAAAACCGATGCTATACGACCGGCATATTTCGGCCCGTCCTAAGACGGGCGTGCGCATATTCTCAAACTTTTTCTGCGCCTTAACTCTAAGTCGGGAGACACAGCATTATGAGCAAAATCAAAGTAGCAAATCCGGTCGTGGAACTCGACGGCGATGAAATGACTCGCATCATCTGGGACTTCATCAAGTCCAAACTGATTTTGCCTTATCTGGACGTAGACCTGCATTATTACGATCTGGGCATCGAATACCGGGACAAGACAGACGACAAAGTCACCGTGGACGCAGCCGAGGCGATCAAGGAACACGGTGTGGGCGTAAAATGCGCGACCATCACTCCAGACGAGGATCGTGTCGAGGAGTTTGGCCTCAAGCAAATGTGGCGCTCCCCAAACGGGACCATTCGAAACATTTTGGGCGGCGTGGTCTTCCGTGAACCAATCATTTGTCAAAATGTGCCGCGGCTGGTCCCTGGCTGGACGGAGAGCATTGTCATCGGCCGTCATGCATTCGGGGACCAATACCGGGCAACCGACTTCGTTGTGCCGGGTAAAGGCAAGCTCACCGTGAAATGGGAAGCGGAAGACGGATCGGACACAATCGAACGGGAGGTCTTTGATTTCCCGGGCGGCGGCGTCTCGATGACCATGTACAATCTTGATTCCGCTATCGGTGACTTCGCTCGCGCCAGCATGAACTTTGCGCTCGATCGCGGTTGGCCGCTCTATATGTCGACCAAAAACACGATCATGAAAGCCTATGATGGGCGTTTCAAAGATCTGTTCCAAGAGATTTTCGAAAAGGAATTCAAGGACAAATTCGACGCCAAAAACATCACCTACGAACATCGCCTGATTGATGATATGGTGGCAGCCGCCCTGAAATGGTCAGGTGGCTTCGTCTGGGCGTGTAAGAACTATGACGGCGACGTCCAGTCGGATACGGTTGCCCAAGGCTTTGGCTCGCTGGGCCTTATGACCAGCGTGTTGATGTCGCCGGACGGGCGGACGGTTGAAGCGGAAGCAGCCCACGGAACAGTGACGCGCCATTACCGAAACCACCAAAAAGGTGAAGAAACCTCTACCAACTCCATCGCCTCGATTTTTGCTTGGACGCGGGGCCTTGCGCATCGCGGTAAGCTTGACGAAAACCAGGCGCTTATTGACTTTGCGCAGACGCTGGAACGCGTCTGTATCGAGACTGTTGAATCCGGCTTCATGACGAAGGACTTGGCACTGCTTGTCGGAGAAAAACAATCGTGGCTCTCCACAACCGGGTTCCTCGACAAAGTCGACGAAAACTTGCAGAAGGCGATGGGATAACCACCCTGCGCCGAATAGCCAATTGAGAAAGGGGCGGACATGAAGGCGCATCAGCTCTTTGCGGTTTTGACGGTCTGCCTCTTCTTGGCCGGGTGTTTTGATCTCAACCAAACTCTAACGGTCAACGAAGATCGCACCCTTCGATATAAGGGCGAACTGGCCGTTCCAACTTTACTCACTCGCATGACCGAAGCGCAGTCGGGGGAAGCCTTTTCTTGCGAGAAGGACTTTTCACTCGTAACCAATACCGGTGCGAACGTTGAGGTCAAAGAAGCCGAACGGGGCGGCAACAAGAATTGTTTGTTTATCCTTGAAACCGCGCTTCAAGACGAGATTGAAATCGGGCTGAAGGCGGCGGGTGAAGAGGATACCGAGCCCCTTATGGTCCTGCGCAAGATCGACGGGGGCAGATACCGCGTCACTTCGGATTTCACCTCTCTCGGTGCTTATGCTGATGATAGCGAGATTGGACAGGCCTATGGTGCCGCCGCGAAAACGGTCATGGAAACACTTTTCGATGACCGGGCTGTCCGGTGGGTGATCACCGCGCCAAAGGTGCTGAACAGCAACGGAGACATCAGCCAAGACCGAACGTCCGTTTCCTGGGAGGCCCCTCTTTCCGAGCTAATAGACACGGACGAAAACATGGCATTTGTTGCAGAAATTCAAGTGCCCCAATCGGTATTCGGCCGAGTGCGAAGCTTTTTCTCCGGCATTGGAGGTGTGTTTGGGGGCACGCCATCGGAAGAGGAAAGCGAACAAGAGCCGGACGCCGCGCCCGGAGCAGACACGCGCCTCGCGCCGAACGAAAAGAACTCCGAAAGTCTGCTCAGCGAGCCGGGCAACTGACAGCTGGTCATCTTGAACTCTGATGGGCTTCGAAGGCGTTCTAGACAACCAAGGGCCCTAAATTGGTAACGCCATCGTCATTGCAAGCGCCTCTCTGGGCGCGCGGCAACCCAGAATTTAGACTGAGCAAACATGTCCCGCCGGATCGCGTCGTCGCAATAGCTCCTCGTGATGACGAATTTGGTTCTGCTTCATCAATCGATCTAAGAGAATGGAACCGTTTATCCGCAGCGCAAGCTAAGCGACTTGCTCCAGCGCCTCTGCGATCTTTCCTAACGCTTGGTCCGCATCCGCGCCATTGGGGCCGCCCGCTTGGGCCATGTCGGGGCGGCCGCCCCCGCCTTTGCCGCCCAGGGCTGCGGCACCGACTTTGACCAGCTCGACAGCGTTTACTTTGTCGACCAAGTCTGCGGTGACGCCCACAGCGAGGGAGGCACGACCCTCGTTCACTGCGACGAAGGCCACGACGCCCGTGCCCAGCTTTTTCTTGCCGTCATCAATCAGTCCACGCAGGTCTTTGGGCGAGACACCGTCCAACTGTGAGGCGATGAATTTGACCCCATTGACGGTTTGTACCGCATCGGCCGTCTCCTGGGCTTGTCCGCCCCCCAGCGCGAGCTGCTTTTTCAAGTCAGCGACTTCGCGCTCGAATTTCTTGCGCTCCTCCAGCAATTGGGCAACACGCGCCGGCACTTCTGTATTGTTTGTCTTCAGAACGGCCGCCGTCTGCTGGAGGAGACCGAGTTGTTCATCGAGATGCCGGCGCGCCCCGTGGCCGGTCAACGCTTCGATCCGGCGCACGCCCGACGCCACCGCGCTTTCGCTGACAATCTTGAAGAGACCGATGTCGCCGACCCGGCGGACATGGGTACCCCCACACAGTTCCACCGAATAGGGCCTGTCTCCTTCTTCCGTGCCCATCGTCAGCACACGCACTTCGTCCCCATACTTTTCGCCAAAGAGCGCAAGTGCTCCCGCCGCGACCGCGTCCTCGGGCGACATGACACGTGTGGACACGTCTTCGTTTTGCCGAATGATTAAGTTCACTTGATCTTCGATCGCGGCGATTTCTTCCGCACTGACCGCTTTGGGGTGCGAAAAGTCAAAGCGCAGCCGGTCGCCGGACACCATGGAGCCCTTTTGCGTTACATGATCGCCCAAGACACTGCGCAGCGCCGCGTGCAAGAGATGGGTCGCGGAGTGATTCGAGCGGATCGACGTGCGGCGTTCGCGATCGATTTCGAGGTCCGCCACAGTGCCAAGTGCTAAAGTGCCCTGGCGCAAGCGCCCCATATGGACGTGAATATCGCCTAGTTTTTTCTGGGTGTCCTCGACCACGAAGTAGCCGCCTTCAAAGGAAATCAGTCCCACATCCCCCACCTGTCCGCCTGATTCCCCATAGAATGGCGTCTGGTTGAAGACCAGGGCGGCCTCCTGATCGTCGGCGATTTCCTGAACGGGTTTGCCGTCTGCCACAATCGCCAAAAGCTGACCTTGGGATCGGTCCTGGCTATACCCTAAGAAGTCGGTGGGCCCATGTTCCTCGCGTATTGCAAACCAGACTTCGTCCGTGGCCGCTTCGCCCGATCCGCTCCAGGCCGCACGGGCCTCTTGCTTCTGCCGGGCCATCGCCTGCTCGAACCCGTCAGTGTCTACACTGATATTCTTTTCTCTGAGAGCATCTTGAGTGAGATCGAGGGGAAAACCATAGGTATCGTAAAGCTTAAACGCCGTTTCTCCGGACAGTTCGTCACCTTCGCCTAAACTTTGGGTGGCGTCGTCCAAGAGGCTTAGGCCGCGGCCCAGCATTTTCTGGAAGCGGTCCTCTTCCAGTTTGAGCGTTTCGGTAATGAGGGACTGGGCCCGGATGAGTTCTGGGAAGGCACCGCCCATCTCCGCAACCAATGTGGGCACCAACTGCCACAGGACTGGGTCGTCCGTACCCAACATATGGGCGTGACGCATCGCACGGCGCATGATGCGCCGGAGTACATAACCCCGCCCCTCATTCGAGGGCAATACGCCATCCGCGATCAGGAACCCGGTCGCCCGCATGTGATCGGCAATGACACGGTAATGGGGCTGATTCTCACCTTCATCGCGGGCGCCGATGTGCTCCACGCCCGCCCCGATCAGCTTCTTGAAGAGGTCCGTCTCATAGTTGTCGTGCGTGCCCTGTAAGACCGCAGCTATGCGCTCAAGTCCCATACCTGTATCGATCGAGGGCTTGGGCAGATCAACGCGCTCGTCTTTTGTGACTTGATCGTATTGCATGAACACCAGATTCCAGATCTCAACAAAGCGGTCCCCATCTTCGTCCGCTGAGCCCGGCGGGCCGCCAGGGATATGGTCGCCATGGTCGAAAAAAATCTCCGAGCATGGACCGCAAGGACCCGTCTCTCCCATCGACCAGAAATTATCGGATGTTGGGATACGGATAATTTTTTCGTCGGAGAAGCCCGATATCTTTTTCCACAGGTCATGAGCTTCATCGTCTTCGGCGAAGACTGTGACGACAAGGCGCCCAGGATCTATCGCGTAGTCTTTGGTGATCAATTCCCACGCCAAAGCGATGGCGCGCTCTTTGAAATAGTCACCAAAAGAAAAGTTTCCGAGCATCTCAAAGAACGTGTGGTGGCGCGCCGTGTAGCCCACATTGTCGAGGTCATTGTGTTTGCCGCCGGCGCGCACACATTTTTGCGACGAGGTGGCGCGCACATAGTCCCGCTTTTCGGCGCCAGTGAACACATTCTTGAAGGGAACCATGCCCGCATTGGTGAAAAGCAAAGTGGGATCGTTCTGAGGCACCAACGGGCTTGACGGCACAATCTCGTGGTCGTTCCGCTCAAAGAACGACAAAAAAGCGGTCCTGATATCATTCAGACCTGTCATACACTACCTGCTCTCATTCAATCCGTATTGCTGCCTGTCCGTCGTGCTGCCTATCCGTCGTACCTGGCCGCAGTACCGGGCGTTTTGCGAGTCTCTTTGCCAGCGCGTGTCAGTCAAGGCGGCTTGGCCCGACACCTGCGACTCACCCAATGAAAATTAAGGTGAGTGCATCAGTTGCTCAAGTGTTTGCTCGAAAACCGTGATGGAACACAACAAAAAAAGGCACTGGGCGTCCGCCCAGTGCCAGTCGGGTGATGCATGTGCGGGTCGCACCAAACTCTTCTCGATTGGATCTTCCTCTCTGGGATCTCCGCGAATGCTGCCCTGTTTCACATCAGCGCCTGATTGCTCATTACGAACCAAACCTGCTCAAGCGACGTTGGCTTGGCCAGTGCGAACCCAAGCATGCTCTGCAAATGTGGGCCGAACCCTGGATATCTAGACACGCGGGATCACAGGGTTTCATAAAAAGTCAGACGTAAGGACTTATGGACCGATGTGAGCCTGCCTTATCCTACGACATCCATTTCGGGCGCGTCTTCGCCTTCAGCGTCGGGCCCGGTGATCATATCCTCAGCAATCAAGCCGGCGTTCTGACGGATCGCGCGCTCGATAGTATCAGCCATATCGGGGTTTTCCCGAAGGAAGGTCTTGGCATTCTCGCGGCCTTGACCAATACGCTGACTGTCATAGGAATACCAGGAGCCTGCTTTCTCAACGACCCCCGCTTTCACGCCTAAATCAATAAGCTCGCCGGTTTTGGAGATGCCCTCACCGTACATGATGTCAAATTCTACGACCTTGAACGGCGGTGCGACTTTGTTTTTGACGACCTTGACCCGGGTTTGATTGCCGATGACTTCGTCCTTGTCCTTGATGGCGCCAATCCGGCGAATGTCGAGGCGTACGGACGAATAAAACTTCAGCGCGTTCCCGCCGGTCGTCGTTTCGGGGCTGCCGAACATGACGCCGATCTTCATGCGGATCTGGTTGATAAAGATAACCAAGCAATTTGACTTCGAAATGGAAGCGGTCAACTTGCGCAACGCTTGGCTCATGAGCCGGGCCTGGAGACCCGGCAAGCTGTCGCCCATTTCGCCTTCGAGTTCGGCCCGCGGGGTGAGAGCGGCAACTGAATCGATGACCAAAATGTCCACGGCGCCCGAGCGGACCAATGTGTCCGCAATCTCGAGGGCTTGCTCGCCCGTGTCGGGCTGTGAAATCAAAAGCTCTTCCAAGTCCACACCGAGCTTTGCGGCATAGGCAGGGTCAAGAGCATGTTCGGCATCGATGAAGGCAGCAACACCGCCTTTCTTCTGAGCTTCAGCAACCGCGTGCAATGTGAGTGTGGTTTTGCCCGAGGATTCCGGACCGTATACTTCAACAATTCGCCCCTTGGGCAGACCGCCGAGCCCGAGGGCAATATCAAGAGACAAGGACCCGGTGGAAATCGCCTCGATCTCAACCACGCCATCGGTGTCTCCAAGGCGCATGACCGAGCCCTTGCCAAATGCACGGTCGATTTGACTGAGCGCTGCATCGAGCGCCTTTTTCTTATCCATTTCGCTTAACTCGTGAAGTCGGACGACATTTTCGATCATGAGAATCGTTCCTTAGTTATTCCATAGGGCCGAAAGCGTTTCAATGACCCTTGTGTACCACTTTTGTTCTTTTTTGTGAAGAGAGGTAACCCTTTGAAATAACTTGCAAAACGAAAAAAGTTCTTCTTATGTTCCAATGCCTATAGTGGCCTCTTCCGCCTATTTTGCGACTTTGGGCACCTAGACGCCAAGAATCGCCTGAACCAGGCGGCGGACACCCTCTTCCATCTCGCCGTTCGTGGCCGCATGGTTCGCCACGCCTAGGGTTGCGTAAAACAAAAGCGAGGCCGTCTCATGGGGATGCCACGCGCCCAAAGCCTCGGTTTCCAGGAGTTCGGCCAAATTTTTCACGATTTGCTGATCAGCCTCGGCAAAAGCCTTCTTCGCCAATTGATTCTTTGCGGCAAAGAGCTCGTCCGCTTGAGCGGACGCACGAACGGTTTCGAAAATGTAGCGGTGCTTGGCCTGTAGAGCCGCGATCACGCGCTTAACGGGAGAGGCCTCAGCGTGGAGCTCCGCGCGAAAACCCTCGACCATTTCCTGCGCCATGGCCTCGGCAACGCTTTTGAAGATGTTCTCTTTGTCGGGGAAATACGCGTACAGCGTGGCTTTTGCGATGGAGGCTTCTTTGGCAATCCCCTCCATCGTCGCGGCACGAAAGCCTTCGCGCAGCATCAAACTCCGGGCCGCCTCCAAAATTCGGCGCCGCCGAACCGCCGCTATTTTGCTGTCTTCTTTCAATCGTCTCCACTCCCGCACCAAATATAGCACGAAATACCTAATTGTACGAATTGAACGTTCTTGTTATTATTCGTTCAATTCATAAAGAGCGAGAAAATGGAGGAAACTATGAAGTGGCTGCTGCGCCTCGCCTTGGCCTTGGGTCTTCTGGCCGGATTGCTGGTTTTGACGATTTGGCTCAATTTCGGCGGCGGAGAACCCTATGTGGATCTCTCCAGCGATCCTCAGTTTCCCGCGGGCACTCTTGAAATCGCGGTGGTGTCCGACCGGCCGATCGGGAACGCGGCGGTCTCGTCGGACGGCCGGATCTTTTTCACGATCCATCCCGAATCGCAGCCGGTCGCGCCAACGCTTTATGAGTGGGTCGAAGGCGAAATGGTCCCCTACCCTCAAGATCAAGGGAACCTCTTTGAAACTCCGCTGGGGCTGGCCATCGACCTCCAGAACCGGCTTTGGGTCATCGACCCAGGCAATCATGGGACGGGCTCACCGCGTCTCGTGGCGTTCGATTTGTCCACAAACCAAGTGGCTCACGAGCATCGCTTTGATTCGGACATCGCGCCGATTGGCTCCTTTTTGCAAGATCTCCAGGTGAGCCCCGACGGCAAAACCGTTTACATTGCCGATGTGGGGTTTTGGGCCAAGCGCCCCGCCCTGATTGTCTACGATGTGACGGAGATGTCTGCACGGCGGCTGCTCAATCGACACGAAAGCGTCTTTCCGCAAAACCTTTTGATCCGCAATCAAATCAAAGACATGTCGTTCTTTGGCGGCATCCTTGAGATGAAGACCGGCATCGACGGCCTGGCACTGAGCCGTGACGGGGCATGGCTCTACTACGCGGCCATGAACCACGACACCCTGTATCGCATTCGGACGCGGGATCTCTTAGATGTCGATTTGGACGGGCCGGAGCTCGCCTCTCGAATTGAGGCCGTGGGGACGAAGCCGCTGAGCGACGGTCTGTCGATCGATGACGACGGCAACGTGTTTATCACCGATGTAGAGAACCAAGGCATTGCAATGTCTTCGCCGGGTGGTGACCTTACAACTCTTATCAAAGACGAGCGGGTGCGCTGGGCCGATGGGCTGAGTTTTGGGCCGGACGGATGGCTGTACCTGGCGGATAGCGCTATCCCGCATCTCGTTCTTCAGGGCCCGGAACATATCGCCGCTCAGGCGCCCTACTATATTTGGCGCTTCAAGCCAGGGACCGTGGGAGCGCCGGGCCAGTGATCACGCGGTGTTGATTTACCGCTAAAGGCTCGAGAATCCTTGCTGTCGGTCTTGCCTTTGATTAAAACGAGAACAACAATCATGGGGAAAGTGGCTCGTATGCCAGATGAAAGTCCGGACCGGATCGAGATCCCTTATCGTCGGGGCGCGTGGTGGGACGGCGTTTTTTTAAGTGTCGTCTTGTGTGCGGGGGCCGCTGTGTTCCTCTTTATGTTGATCTATGGTTGGGTCAACGGCGATCCGAGGGCCAATTGGGCAAATACCCTGTTCATCGCGGGTTTCGCGGTCTTGAACGCCGGTTTCGCCTTCAACTTTGTGCGCTCTACCCTGAACATCAGACAACGCATAAAACGCGGTGTGCCGGCTCTAACGATTGGTCCGGATGGGTTCCGCTCGGATGAGGAAACGAAAGGCGTGATCGTTCCTTGGTCTTCCATCAATCGAGCCTATATTAAGAGGATCCGGCGCAACGCAATTCTAAGAATTAATCTTGAAACGGGATCTGCGCCGCCCATCCCGAAGAAGACCGTATCGTTTGCCCTCCATCAACTCAATGCGAGTGAGAACGACATTGTAGGGCAATTGTCCCGATACTGCAGAATAACTGAAGACTGAGAAGGAGTCGTGAAAGATCAGATGCGCCGGCCGGTCCAGGGAGTCCTCAGATGAAGATTGGTCTTTTGCATCCCGGCGCCATGGGCCAATCCATCGGCTTGGCGCTGCTTGAGAACGGCCATGAGGTCTATTGGACAAGCTCTGGCCGCAGCCCGGAGACCGCCAAGCGCGCCGAACACTTCAAAGACGCGGTCGGATTGGACACTCTGTGCGAAACGGTGGACGGGCTTGTTTCCATCTGTCCGCCGGAGCATGCCTTGTCTGTTGCCGAGGAGGTCGCGAACCTCAAGTTCAAGGGCACCTTTGTTGATGCGAACGCGGTTTCTCCCACAACGGCTCAAAGCGTTCGCAGCCTTATTGGCGCGAACTATGTCGACGGCGGGGTCATTGGACCGCCCGCGCACAATGCCGGAACAACAAGACTTTATTTATCTGGAGACGGAGCAAAGGACGTTGCTCATTGGTTCACAAACGGGCCGTTGGACGCGCGCGTCCTTGAAGGCAGTCCCTTTTCGGCATCGACCCTGAAGATGTGCTTTGCCGCCTGGACAAAAGGCAGCGCGGCCTTGCTTCTCAACGTGCGTGCGCTAGCTGAGGCCACCGGAGTCGCCGATGACTTGTTGGCCGAATGGGAGATCTCGCAGCCCGGTCTGGCCGATCGTGCCGAGCTCTCCGCGCTCGTGACCGCGCCCAAGGCCTGGCGGTTCGTGGCGGAGATGGAGGAGATCGCGTCGACTTTCTTAGAGGCCGGATTAACAAGTGCGTTTCATGACGGTGCCGCGGACGTCTATACCCGTTTAGCGGCGTTCAAAGACGCCTCAGACGTGCAAGCGGTGGACGTCTTTTGCGAACTCATAGAGAACGAATAGAGGAGCACGCCCTTTGTCTTTCGGCCTCGAACTTCCTTTTGACCATCTGCGCCGGCGGCGCATTTACCTTATGCGGCACGGGGAAGCCGACTATTTCGATGAAACCACCGGGCGCCGCAGGCCCGACCCGCGCATTGTTCCGCTTACGGCTAATGGCCGCAATGAAGCTGCGGAGATGTCGTCCTTGCTGCGTGAGGCCACATTTGACCGGGCCATTTGTTCCGGCCTGCCCCGCACCCGGCAAACGGCCGAAATCGTCTTGGAGCCCAGGACACTCGACCTTGAGATCATTGGGGACTTGGAGGAAATTCGCGGGGGTACTTTGGAACAACGGGAAAGCATGGACAACGCCGACTATGCCTACACGATGTTCCAAGCCCATGAGCCCGGCGCGGCTTGGGCCTTGGGGGAAAAGTTCGCCGACTTTGAGGCGCGCATCTTGCCCGCCTTTCACGATATTCTTTCCGCGCGTGATTGGGGAACGCTTCTCCTTGTCCTACATGGCGCGGTCAATCGCTGTATTCTCAATTCGCTCTTAGGGACAGGCCTGAAAGGGTACGGCTTCTTCGAGCAGGACTCGTGCTGTCTGAACGTGATCGATTTGGATGTGGATCCGAATACGATGACCACGGAGCGTGTCGTTTTCCGAGGCATCAATATCGTTCCTAAAAACCAAGCGCGGGCGGATAAGCCTTATGTCTCAGTTGAGCGTTTGGCGCTGGGGCAGACGGACGGGGTGAAGTGAGCGCCCCTTTATTGGCCGTAAGAAAGTTAAGCTCTTCGTCATCGCGAGCCGCCCCCCGCTTTCGCGGCCGTAAACTCTTGCGGCGCGGCGATCCAACTGCGCCGCATTGAACCATCCGTATGCATTCAATCGGCTTGTGCGGTGCCTCGACCACTGTCGCTCCCTTTGTCGTTGATTCGAAAAATTGAGTCATGACGCCCCTGGACTGCCGCGTCGCGCATATGTGCGCTCCTCGCAGTGACGGCAAAAAAGTTTGAAGTGGTGGATAACCCCCTAAGGGAAGCTGCGCTTCACCAATGAACTTTGCGCCTCCTCCCCTCAGTAGATTGCAACAATTCTATCATTAATCCGCCCGAAGGACGGTATTGGCCCACTCGTGCGCCCCTCAAAAAACGCTTCCATATCCAGAAGATCCCGGCGAACATACACAATTAAATTCGTATCAGGATTATGGGATCCGTATATTTTGATGTCGGGACCTGTGGTGGAAATCAACTTCCGAACAGATGCCAGATAGTCGTCTATGTCGGATGAATATATCATCGGCCCTCGGGCTGCCACAAAACTGTAGATGAAATCACCGGCAAACAATTGCTGCCGCTCGGCATCCAGGATCATTATAGAATCCGCGCTGTGTCCCGGCGTGTACACGATCTTCAGAATGCGTCCGCCGAGATCGATCTCTGCGCCGTCCTCCACACTCTCTGCAGACCTGGACGGTCCGCTTAGGCTACCCTCTTTGACGGCCATTCTATGGGCGGCCGAATCTCTTGGCTCGACAAAGTCAATTTGAGTCTTCGCCAGCACGACGTTTTCAAACTTTCCGTGATTACCGATGTGATCATAGTGCGTGTGCGAACACAACACGACGAGTGGAAAGGCCGTCAGCGCGTCGACCACCGGCTTGATGTCGCGAACACCCGACCCAGAGTCGAACAACAAAGCCCGGTCGTTTCCAAGCAAAATGAAGTTTGTATTCTGTTGCCAATATCGCGGTTCACCGATGGCAATCGTCTCAGAGTCGATATAGGAGACGGTAAAGTAATCATCGTACCACTCATTTCCCGCATCTAGCACGATATCCTCGTGGCTCTTGAGCTTGGTCGTCGCCTGACTCACAAGCGCAAAGGAAAGCAAATCATCCATGTTCGCCATCACAAGACCGGCGAGACCCAGGATAACGATCAACGATATTGCGAGTTTCTTCATCGTTCTCTCAACCGAAACATTCCTTCAGAAACGCGCCCAGCGCCGCCCATGCGCGGGTTGCGGAGCGTTCATTGTACGCAATGCCGTTTTCCGGATCGCTGAGGCCTTCAGCCATAAAGGCGTGCATGGTGTGGCCGTAAGCGATGAGGTGCCAGTCCGCCTTTGCCTCTGAAAACTCTTTGGCGAGCGCGACCACATCTTCCGGCGGCGCAAGAGGATCGTCCCAGCCGTGATAGACGGCCACCTTGCAATGGATCTGGGCGGGCGGCGGGCCAGGCGGCGGCGTGAAGACGCCGTGAAAACTCGCCACTCCACAGAGCGGCAAGTTGAGGCGCGCACTATCCAGCACGCACAAACCGCCGAAGCAAAACCCGATAGCAGCGATCTTCTGTTCGTCCACAGAGGGTAGAGCCGCGACAGCGCCGAAAGCAGCTTTCAGGCGGGCCGCCAGAAGAGCCCGGTCCTCCATAAAGGGTTGCATGAGCGCTTGGCATTCTTCGGGCGTCGTACCGCTCTTGCCTTTGCCGTAAATATCAACGGCAACCGCGTTGTATCCCCATGGTACGATGCGGCGCGCCACCGCGAGCAGCCCGTCGCTCATTCCCTCCCATCCGTGGTGGACCATGACCGTGGGGCGAGATTGATCGCCTTGGGCGACCAAAATGGATTCAAACTCCGCGTCACTAACGGTATAAGAGACAGGCGTTTCGGGCATATCGCGTTCTCCTCATTCAGGATTTCAACTCGCTTCCGCGAGGATCAGGTCCGAGCCCTTTTCCCCAATCATCATGGCGGCGGCATTGGTGTTCCCACTGATGACTTGGGGCATGACGGAGGCGTCGACCACGCGCAATCCGCCCATCCCCTTTACCTTCAAATCAGGCGAGACCACAGCGGAGGGGTCCGTTCCCATCTTGCACGTCCCCACAGGATGATAGGTTGGGATCGCATAGGAGCGAACGCAATCCTCCCACTCGTCTTGCGTTTGTGGCTTCTCCTTAGGGATGATCGTTCCCGTTGTGATGGGGCCGAGAACATCTCCCTCGCACAAGCGCAGCATGAACTTGGTTCCGGCGATCAGGGTTTGCACATCGTAGTCGTCATTTAACATATTGGCTTGTATCGCGGGTGGCGTTCGCGGACAGGAATCGGACAATCTTAACGTGCCTCTACTTCGCGAGCGGTTCACGTTCGCTTGGATCGCATAACTGCTTTCCTTCAGCATACCGATTGAGTTATCATCAGCGATCACGCCGCAAGGGGCGAAGTGAAGCTGAATATCGGGATGGGTCAGCGCCGGGTCGGTCTTGATGAACGACAGCGCCTGGAAGATGACCGTGCTCAACATGCCCCGACCGTGAGCGAGCCAGTCATAGCCATGACGCAGCAGGTCGAGGGGGCCCATTTGGGTGTTATAGGATTTCTCCGTTGTTCTTGCCTGGACCATCAGCGCCGGGTGTTCATGGAGATTGTCGCCTACGGGGAGATCTTGCCTTACCTCAATGCCGTGACTCTTTAGATGCTCCGCCGGGCCCACTCCCGACAACATCAAGATCTGAGGCGAATTAATAGACCCCCCAGCCAAAATGACTTCGCGTCCCGCTCGGACGGTCTCAGATGCGTTGTCGCTCTCGAGCTGCACGCCCACCGCCTTACTTCCTTCGAATACCACTCGGCTTACCAGACAATTGGTGCGGACGGTTAAATTCGGACGGCGGCGGGCAGGCTGCAAATAGGCTTGAGCGCTCGAATAGCGCACTCGTCCGGAATTGGTTAGCGAAAGCAAACAGGCGCCTTCTTGGTCGGCGCCGTTGTAGTGGGGATTGTGGGGGACACCTGCGGCGATATTTGCTTGTACAAACTTGTGTGACAGCGGATGGGCGCCGTTGGTCGGCCGTATACGGACATAACCATCGTGACCGTAGATGTCTTCTTCGAACTCGTGAAGCTCGATCCGCCGAAACAAGGGTTCTAGATCGTCAAATGCCCAGCCGGTATTGCCGAGCTGCGCCCAATGATTGTAGTCGTCCCGGTCACCGCGTACATAGATCATTCCATTGATCGCGCTGGACCCACCAAGCACCTTGCCTCGCGGCCAATAGTCTTTGCGGTTCTTGCGGGTAGGATCAGACAGTGTCCGGTAGTTCCAATCATATTTCGGATTGCGCAGTCCGAGAAACGTTCCCATGATCGGAATGCGCATCAGCGGGTTTGCCCCGCTGCCGCCAGCTTCTAATAGCAACACCTTATGGCGGCCGCTGGCGCTAAGGCGATTGGCGAGCACGCAGCCGGCGCTGCCGGCGCCGACGATAATGTAATCCCAAGCGACCATGGCAGGATGCTAGCCGATTGTTGCTCAGGAAAGCAAAGGACTACTTGGAGTGCCGACCTGTCTTCGCGCTTGCACCGCTTCTTAAAAGAGGATCACAACTCCGTCTGCGCACGGCGGGACTTGCTTTTGGGCATCTGTGGACGAGACTCAGATTTGGGACCGGCTACCCCGGTATCATCTCCGCCATCGCCTCCAGAGCTTGGAACGAGTCGCCCATGGCCGCCTGGAACTTGGGGCGGGACGCGATGTTGGTGTAATAGGCCTCCACATTCTTTAGGTCCTTGTTGATCTGCAAGACAGACCCGAAAAGAACACCGTACATCAGAACAAAATCAGCGGCCGTTAGTTCGCCCAGCACGAACCCGCCTTTGTCTTTCGTCGTTGCGAGTTGGTCATCCAGCACCTTGAGACACTTTCCAAACTTTTCCCGGCCCTCTGCGGCAACGGCGGGAACGCGTTCGGCTTCAGGTTTCATAATCTCGTGTTCGATGACCATGTCCGCCGGCAACAGCAACGTGGCCTCGCCCCAATGCATCCATTGGCGCATCTTGGCGCGCGCTTGAGCATCTTCCGGAACGAATTTGCCCTGACCTTGGGTCTCCAAAATGTACTCGATGATGGCGGTGGATTCGAGCAGCACGAAGTCTCCATCGACCAAAACCGGCAACCTTCCTTCCGGGCTTAGTTTGCGGAACTCGGGCTGAGCGCGCTCATCGGACATGAAGTCCATCTCGCGCAATTCAAAGGGATCGCCAAGCTCTTCCAAAAGCCAGCGCACGCGCGTCGAACGGGTCAAAGGGGCATGGAATAATGTCAGCATTTCTGTTACCTCTTGGCTTTAACATACTAATGTTATCTAACATACCATCGGTATGTGAGCAATCGAAACCGCGCATATGAGCCCTGAAAAAACGGAAAACAAAACCCGACGTGACGAAAACGCCGAAGCGACCCGCACTGCCCTCCTCCGCGCCGCGCAAGATTTGTTTTCGAAAAACAGCTTCCACGGCACGTCCGTCGATGAAATCTGCCGCCAGGCAAGGGTTACAAAAGGCGCCCTCTATCATCATTTCCGGAACAAGGATGAGATCTTTGCCGGCGTCGTGGAAAAACTGGAAACGGACCTGATCAACGAGATTGCAAATGATCCGGGATCAGATCCTTGGGAACAGTTGAAAAGAGGCATTGATCATTTTCTCGATCGGTGCATGGACCCGACCTACCGCCGGATCGTTCTCAGCGATGCGCCGGGCGTTCTCGGCCGCCGGCAGCTGGCTGAAATTGGAGAGCGCACCGCCGAAGGGCTGGTGAGGACGCTCCTTGCGCACATGATGGAGAACAAGCTGATCGCGAAGCAGCCCATCGACGTCGTCACTCGCCTCCTCCTCAGCGTGCTTATCGAAGCTGGTTTCTTGATCGGCGACAGCTCCAATCCGCAGAAGACCAAAAAGGATGTACAGAAATCGATAGAGAGGTTTCTTGAGAGCCTAAAATGACTTTCGTGAAACGGAAGTCATCCCGGAGACCGAAAATGTCTGGATCTTCGATCCGGATACATTTTCGAGGCATCCGGGATCTGGCTCAACACACTATGAGCTTGTTGAACTGGATCCCGTGTCTGCAAAGCGGCACCAACATGCCGCATCGCGCACGGGATGACAGCGGACATCTGTCAGACCACAGGACCCCTGTCACATGCTCTGGGGCTTCGGTTTCATCTGCCCCCTCGCCCGCTCGCGCCAGGCAATCACGAGACCCGCCGCAACGACGATCGACGAGCCGAGAATGACGACCGGCAGCGGCGTTTCGCCGAAGAACAGAAAGCCAATAATTGTTGCCCAAACGATGGCCACATAGTCGAACGGGGCCAAGAGCGAAGGTTCCGCATATCGGTAGCTGAAGGTCATGGCCTGTTGGGCAACGCCTCCGAGCACGCCAATGACCACCAGATAAAAGGCCTCCTCCGCGTTTGGCATCTTGAAGTCAAAGAGCATGGTGAGGCCCGACGCGATGGAACAAAAGAGGGCGAAATAAAAGACAATCGACTCCGACGTTTCGGTCTCGCTCATTTGGCGGATGAAGACGACAACAAATGCGGCAAGGAACGCCCCCATCAGACCGAAAACGACGCCGTAACTGAGACCACCAGAAATCAGACCGCGGATGCCGCCGTGAGGCTCGATGATCAGCAGTACACCGACCAAACCCACGGCGACGGCGCCCCATCTAAAGACGCCGACGTGTTCTTTAAGAATAACCGCCGCCAAAACCACCGCAAAGATCGGCATGAGAAAGCCGATTGCCGTGGCATCCACCAACGGTACCAGCGCAATCGACGTGAAGTACCCAAACATGGCGGCCGTTCCCAACAAAGAGCGGCGTACATGCAGCCAAGGCCGCATTGTCACCACCATCTTCCGAACGCCGTCAGCTGTAATGGCCGCCATGATGAAGATTGGGATGAAGGCGAAGATGGACCGTGCAAAAACGATTTCGCCCGTTGGAAAATCCGCGACCAATTTGATGAAGGCATTCATAACGGAAAAGGCGAGCACGGCCGTCAACTTCAGGCCGATACCGAGAAAGACTGTGCGCGTGGCGAGCGTTGAAGCGGACATGGTGGTGCAATCACTCAGAAGGGCTTCACCCGGCAGAATGGCGGGACCGGCCAAAAAGGGCCACAGTTACCTGACGTTTAGGGTCGCTGTCTATGATCCCCCGATGGCAGCAAAAAAAAGCACCAAAACCCGCCGCTTCTGGCCCATCATTGCGCAAGCCTCCCTTGTGGGGCCTGTGCTCATCATGATCTTAGCGGCGCTCAATATGAGCGTTGACGTCTCGCTTGGTTTTGCTCTGGTGATGCTCGGATTGGCCACAGCCGTCGTGATCGCGTTTCGATCCATTCGAACTTACGTCTGTCCCGTTTGCGAAACCGTGGTACGCCCGCCGCGCGGATGGTGGCGCCGGGCGCCGGGAAAGAAAGTCATGCTCGATTGCCCAGGATGCGGGCTCAAGTGGGACGCCAGCTATTCAGCTACACCAGACTGACCGTTATTCGATGGCGCACAAATACTCATCGCCGGACTTCGTGATCGCCTTTTCACAGAGTGCCCCCGTGAGAGCGCTTACGCGCGCTTGGAGATCTTCATTCCAACTGGCAAGCTTGCTTGGCGACGGCTCGTCCTTGCCCGGCACCTTATTCATCCATCTCGGGCGATAGGGCTTCTCGCACAAGTCTTCGCCAACCAGGTTTAGGGCGCACGCATCGGCTTGGAGGGCGTTGAAGGCCAAGGCGTTCTGGTAGATCGAATAGTGCAGCGCCTTGGGCGAGTCGTACTCGTCAGCATAGGGATTGACTAATTCTTCAGAGCTGTCCGTCAATATTCTGAGCGCCGTTTCGCCCTGGCCCACCATGACGCCGACCCGCCCCACAGAGATATGCAGGTCAAAAAGGTCTTCGGCTTGGGCAGAGACGGCCAGCATCCCGCTGATGAAAGCCACCCAAATCCAAGACTTTGGTGCCCCCTGCTTCATTCTCGATTATCCAACCAGCTCCCGCACGGACTGCGCAACGTAGAGCACCTGATCGTCACTCATGTAGGGATGGATCGGCAAAGAAATAATCCGCTCAGACAGCTTTTCGGCGACGGGAAGACCATTGCTGGGCGCGAACGCCTTGAAGGCTTCCATCGTGTGCAAAGCTTGCTGATAGTAGATTGCTGTTGGCACGCTCTTGTCTTGCAGTGCGGCCCGCACACCGTCCCGATCGTCCAGAGTGATGGAATAGTAGCCCCAGCCATGATCGCAATTCTCAGGGCGCGCCGGTAAGGCCATCACTTCGCCCAGGATCTCATCATAGACAGCGGCGATTTCGGCGCGGCGCTTGAGCTCTTGGTCAAAAATGCTGAGCTTGCTGAGCAAAACGGCGGCCTGGATCGTGTCAAGACGGCCGTTGGTCCCTATGCGGACGGATTCTCTTCGCGCCTCGTCGGTACCATGCCAACGGATAGACCGCCAGACATCGCCTTCTTCTTTGGAGCGGGTAAAAATGGCCCCGCCGTCGCCGTAGCAGCCAAGGGATTTCGCGGGGAAAAAGCTCGTGGCCGTCATGTCTGCAATATTGCCGACAAAGCGGCCGTCCTGACGTCCACCGAACGCCTGAGCACCGTCCGCCAATATCCGCAAGTCATGTGCGTCCGCAACTTTTCGGATCGCTGCATAATCCGCCGGCAGACCGAACAGGTCGACGGGAACAACCATCTTTGGAGTGAGCTCGCCTTTGAGCGCCACCGCTTCGACCTTGATCTCAAGATCAGCGGCATCCATGTTGAACGTGTCCTCATACACATCAACAAAGACCGGCGTTGCGCCCACCATCAGAACCGCGCTTGCCGTTGCGTTGTAGGTGAAAGCTGGAATAAAGACGGCATCGCCCTGACCGACGCTGGCGCCCATCATGGCGATTTCGAGGGCTTCGGTGCCGTTGCCGCACAGGACCACATCTTCCGCCCCCGTCCATTGAGACAAGGCTTTCTCTAGCTTTCCAATTTCCGGGCCATTGATGTACGCGCCGTGATCCAAAACGTCCTTGATGCGGCGTTCAACATCATCACGAATCAATGCTTGCTGAGCTTTAAGATCAACGAAATTAATGGGCTCAATGTCGCTGCGGTCGATCCGTGTGCTCCCGCTTGCCGTACCGGAGTCCGGTGTTGATGTGGTGTGTGGGTTTGATTGCAACATGGATACCCCCGCGCAAACATTAGTCATAAGTTAGGCTTTCAGTAATTTGAAGGGCCGTAGCCAAAGCTCGCCGGCCGCATTGGCCCGTCACATGCGGTTCGTCCCCATTGCGAACCGATTCGACAAAAAGGCCAATGCCATATCCAAGCGGGTCCTTCATAATGATATTTTGGCCGCTTTCATCCGTAAACGGAGAGACCAATTTTTCCCGGGTCGTGTTTTTGAGCTCTCGATTGACGAAATCGACCTCAATGACGCCATCATCGTATTCGATATGCATGTCTCGGAGTTTTTCCTCATGGATGCGGCTGGCGGAGAGCTCCACAACACAGCCATCCTCCATTGTCAGTCGCGCGCACACTTCATCTGGATGATCCGTATGGGTTTGCTGTGCGCGCGCTTCAACGTGCGCCACGCTCGATGGGTTGATCTGGTGCAACAAGTCGAGGTCATGAATCATCAAGTCGAAGATCACGCTCACGTCCGTCGCGCGGCCCATGAAAGGTCCCAAACGGCGCGCCATGAGCCGGCGCGGCGACTTCTTGCGGCCCAAAATCCCGAACTCGCGGAACACATAGCGTTCTTGATGGCCGACCTGGAGCACGAGATTGTTTTCGTCCGCCAGGTGGATCAGCGCATCCGCATGGTCCAAATCGAGAGCGATCGGCTTTTCGACCAGGACGTGGAGGCCGCGCTCTAAACATGTTCGAGCGACCTCATAGTGGCTGCTCGCGGGCGTCGTGATGCTGACCGCATCAACTGAACTCAGCATCTCATCAAGGGTGTCGAAGGCTCGGCTCTTATGGGACTGAGCGATTCGGGCGCCCCGTTCCCGAGCTGCATCATAGACGCCGGCGAGCACCGCGTTTTCCTGATCCATATACTTTTGAGCGTGGAGACCACCAAAGAAACCGCATCCCACGACGCCGATGCGCACCGGTTCGATGCCGACACCTATATTTTGTCTTTCCAAGGTTGCTTTAGTGACGTTAGTCGATGCACCGATCAATGGCGCTTGTGTAGAAGCCACGTGTTCATTCCCCGCATGAAAGGCCCTGCCGCTGTGCGTAATGCCCCCACCTGTTCCGATTCGCCCTTTGATGTCTCACCGCTTGGTGTCGCACCGAATGACGTCAATCGGGTACTTGACCGGCGCCCCTGGTGCGGACGCCCTTATTGTTATAGGCCTTAAACAGCATTATTTGCGGGCTGGCCTCAACCGTCATTTTCTCAATATTTGTTGTCAAATGTTTCATCGCTGAACACCCGCGAGTAAGTCTCTGAAAAACAAGATAAAATGCCAGGAGTTTAAACGCCCATGTCAAACCGCATCAGCCGCGAAATCCGCCTCAAACAGCGCCCGACAGGTCTGCCCGCCGCAGAACATTTCGAGCTGGCCGAAACTGAGCTGCCGGCACCTAAGAGCGGGGAAGTTCTCGTTCGCAACATCTGGATGACGGTCGATCCCTATATGCGGGGCCGGATGCGGGATGTGGAGAGCTATGTTCCTCCTTTTCAGATCGGCGAGCCGCTGCAAGGGGGCGCGATCGGGCAAGTGGTTGAAAGCGAATCCGATACGCTCGCCGTCGGAGATTATGTGAACAGCATGCTTGGCTGGCGCGAAGGGTTCGTCTCATCGCCTGAAGGTCTAACGAAAGTGGACCCCGCTCTTGCGCCTGTTCAAACTTTTCTCGGGACCCTTGGTATGCCGGGCATTACCGCCTATTTCGGCCTGCTTGATATTGGCGAACCAAAGGAAGGTGAGACTGTGTTTGTCTCCGCCGCCGCGGGTGCGGTGGGCGCAATCGTTTGCCAGATTGCCAAACTCAAGGGGTGCCGGGTCGTGGGAACAGCCGGCTCCGATGCCAAAGTAGACTGGCTTGTTCAAAGCGCGGGCGCAGATGCGGCGATCAACTACAAAACCTGCGGGAATCTCACGGAGGCGCTTCGGGAGGCTTGCCCACAGGGCATTGATGTCTACTTTGAAAATGTCGGAGGAGATCATCTCGAGGCGGCGCTCATGCTGATGAATCCAAGGGGGCGCATCTCTGTGTGCGGAATGATCAGTCAGTACAATGCAGAACAGATGCCCGCCGGTCCCACCAACTTTATCCAGGTCATCCCCAAGAGGTTGCGGATCGAAGGATTCATTGTCTCTGACTATTTGGACCGTGTGGGCGAGTTCTATCAAGATATGGGAAAATGGATTGGCGAAGGTAAAATCAAGTGGGAGGAGACGATCCACGAAGGTATTGAGAACGCTCCAAACGCCTTCATCAACCTGTTCTCCGGGGAGAACATGGGCAAGATGCTCGTCAAGGTTGGACCAGATCCGGCGATCTAACCGTTTCGGCCCTTGGATGGCTGCGGTGGGCGGATCATCGGTGTGATGACCGGCACATTTCTACAGCGAATTTCGTCCTGTGCTTCGAAGCCGTGGCGCTCGTAGAATGTGAGGTTTTGTGGGTTGGAGGATTCGAGGTATGCGGGGAGTTGCGCCTCATCAACGATCGACAGCGTCCATTTCATCAGCACAGACCCTATACCTGACCCCTGCGCACTCGGCTCCACGCCGAGATAGGATAAGTACCAGTGATCGAAGGCTGGACGCACTTCATCCATTTGGTGGAACACTTCGGTCAAAGCGTCTTGCCGGTGCTGGGGTACCGTTGCGGAGATCAACTGTTTTCGGGCATTCGGCTCACACCGCTCGCCCGGCGGGGACCAGATCGCCACCGACCTGAGATCCGAAGAGGCATATGCCGTATTTAGATCAAATGATGTCCGGCAACAATATCGCAAGAACTTCATGAAACCGACCAGATAGGTGTGCGGATCAGGAAAGGCGTAGCGGAACAGTGGATCCGCCGAAAACGCCAGGACCAAACACTCGATCGCGGCGCTGCGATGTGCTTGGGTGAGAGTCTGTATGTCTTGTACCGGCGCCTCTTTGGTTCGGCGCCCAAGATCGACCAGAGCGGCCATAAATATCGCCCTCCTTTAGCAATCTCGTCGCTTCCGATTTTGAGGCACGATTGCTAATATATCCGAAACGCACCAACGCTTTCCGCGCAAAACCACTCACTTCGAAGTACGACTTCGCCTGGTGATGAGCGGGTGTCGGAACCTGTCCCAATTTGAGACATAACCTGTTGAGATGCAGCCCCTTGAGACATTTCTCCGTTCACGTGTGCGGAATAGCCTGTCCGCCGACTGAACTCTCGGACAGCGACGCCCTTTATACTGTCAGTATAGCACAAAAGAGGGCGGAATGTAGGCCGAACCTTGAAGTTCGCGAGACCAGTTTATGGTTAACGCGGATTATCCGTCCGCCGCAACTTTGCCCGCTTCGGCGCGCTCCTCATTGATTCCTTCAGCGAGAAGAAAAGCCAGCTCCAAAGCCTGCGTCGCATTGAGGCGCGGATCGCAATGTGTGTGGTACCGGGAAGACAAGTCGTCTTCGGTAATCGCTTGCGCCCCACCTAAACACTCGGTGACGTTTTGCCCTGTCATCTCGATATGGATGCCACCGGCATAGGTCCCTTCCGCTTGGTGGACAGCAAAGACCTGTTGGACCTCGCTCAGTATACGGTCAAAAGGCCGAGTCTTATAGCCTGACCCCGCTTTGAGGGTATTGCCATGCATCGGATCGCATGACCAAACGACGGCCCGGCCCTCCGACTCCACTTTGCGGATCAATGCGGGGAGGTAGTCAGCGACCTTATCGGCGCCGAACCGTGTGATAAGGGTAAGCCGGCCCGGCTCGTTCTGTGGGCTGAGGACGTCAATAAGCCGGATCAACTCGTCGGGATCGAGAGACGGGCCACACTTAATTCCGATCGGGTTTTCAACGCCTCTCAGAAACTCGACATGGGCCTCATCTGGGTGCCGCGTCCGGTCTCCAATCCAAAGCATATGGGCCGAGGTGTCGTACCATTTGCCGGTTGTCGAATCGATCCGCGTCATGGCTTGCTCGTATCCAAGCAGCAGGGCTTCGTGACTTGTGAACAATTCAGTCGTGCTTAGTTGCGGAGCCGATGCCGGATCGATCCCGCAGGCCCGCATGAAGTCAAGGGCTTCGGAAATCCGATGCGCCACATCTTTGTAGCGCTCAGCCTCCGGACTATCCGCCACGAAGCCCATCGTCCACTGATGGACATAGTCAAGGGCCGCGTAGCCTCCCGTGGCAAAGGCGCGGAGCAGATTGAGGGTCGCCGCCGCCTGACTGTATGCTTGCAGCAATCGCTCCGGATCGGGAACCCGCGCCGATTCCTCGAATTCAATTCCGTTGATGATGTCGCCGCGATAGCTGGGAAGCTCAATCTCATTCAGAGATTCCATCGGCGCGGAACGGGGCTTGGCGAATTGGCCGGCAATGCGCCCCACTTTCACAATGGGGACTTTTGCGCCGAACGTGAGAACTACAGCCATCTGCAGCAATACGCGAAACGTATCGCGAATATTGTCCGGGCTGAACTCGGCAAAACTCTCGGCGCAATCACCTCCTTGCAGAAGAAATGCGCGCCCCTCGGTTACGTCGGCCAAATGCTTGCGCAAATTCCGGGCCTCACCTGCAAACACCAGCGGCGGATAGCCGGAGAGCTGATCTTCGACCTTCTCAAGCGCTTGCTTATCCGGATACTCGGGCACTTGTTGGATGGGTTTTGCGCGCCAGCTGGTATTCGTCCACGTGTTCATAGCTATTCATATCGTTATCGAGAGAGATCGCTGCAACCAATTTGCGGCGATCTGAGGAATTACGAAAAAAAACGAGCGACGTCCAGTCACCGGCGCGCGCGAAATTCGGCCCCAACGCAAAAAAGGCTTCGCTGGTTCCTCGGAGAGGAAACAGCGAAGCCAGTTTTTCTCAATTAATTTGGCAGTGTGTCTAAGAAGACGCTTATTTCACGCCGCTCGAAGTTTGGCAGGCCTGAGCCAGCAGATCCCGTCTGGACGCTTCATCAGCAGCTCCGTCGCAGGAATCGAGTGTTTTGCTATAGGAGATATTGGTATCTCCACCGTCAGTCGTTGCTGTGCAACCTTCCGTTGCCTCACACAATTGGGTGCACGCTTCGACATCGCCCGTGCTGGACGAAATCGTCGTCGAGAAACTGTAGTCCTTGACGCAATCTTCTTTGTGCGCGCATCCGGCGAGCAAGAGCATTGCGGCAGGAATAAGTGACAATTTAATGATGTTTCGACCCCACATGGTTCCCTCCTTGATCCATTACATCGGTGTTGCGATCTGTGGTTCTCGCAACTTTCAAAATCGCACGCATGGCCACCAATGCCTAACCGTGTCAATTTTGTGTCGAGAGTTAACCGCAATTATAGAATGAGGTCAATCTGAAGAACTGCGTACGCTCGACGAAGGCCGTTATAAATCTTGTCACACCGCCCTTCCTAAGAGGCTGCGTGCGCCGTTCTTTCGGATCCACCCGGACGTTCGGCGACAGAGAATTCGCGCATCGTGACCAACTCCTCCGCGGCGGTGGGGTGCACCGCAATGACTTCATCGAATTGCGCTTTGGTCGCGCCCATTTTGAGAGCAATGCCGACGGCCTGAATGAGTTCGCCCGAGTCCGGTCCAAGGAGGTGGACCCCCAAGACTTTGTCCGTGTCCGCATCGACAACCAGCTTCATGAGCGTCTTTTCGTCTCTTCCGGATAATGTATGTTTCATGGGACGAAACGTACTCTTGTAGATGTGGACGTTCGGAAACTTTTCTACGGCTTCGGCTTCTGTCAATCCGGCCGTGCCAATTTCGGGCTGACTGAACACTGCCGTTGGGATGCAAGTGTGATCGACCGCGGTCGGATTATTATTGAAGACTGTTTCGGCAAATGCCGCCCCTTCCCGGATCGCCACAGGCGTGAGCGCTGCACGATCAGTGACATCGCCGACGGCGTAGATGTTCGGAACCGAAGTCTGCGAGAACTTGTCGACTTTGATGGCGCCTTTTTCATCCAACTCAACGCCCGACGAAACCAATCCCATCCCAGGCGTTTTGGGATCCCGGCCAATGGCAAACATCACCAGGTCGACCTCAATCACTCGGCCATCGGTGAGGGAGACGTCGTAAAAAGGCTCGCCTGACGGTCCTGGTTTTTGCTCGATGTTTGTCATCACGTTTTGGGTCACAACTTTTACGCCCTTCTTCTCCATCTCTATATGGAGTGTACGGCGTAAATCATCATCGAAGCCGCGGAGTATCTCTTCCCTGCGGTAGAGGAGAGTCGTATCCACGCCCAGTCCGTTGAATATGCAGGCAAACTCGACCGCAATGTAACCGCCGCCAGCTATCAAAATCCGGTTCGGCAGCCGCTCCAAATGAAAGGCTTCGTTGGAGGTGATTGTGTGCTCCACGCCTGGAAGCGTGTCGTCCTTGTTCGGCCATGCTCCAACAGCGATTAAAATCTTGTCCGCGGTAATGTCGCGATTTTCGTTTACCAGATGGACCGTGTGCGCATCTTTCAAGACTGCGCGATCCTGATAGATCTCGACATTATTGTTCTTTAGGATATTGATGTAGACGTTGTTTAGGCGATCGATCTCTCGATCTTTATTGGCGATGAGCGTTGGCCAAGAAAAGCTGGCTTCTCCCGACGTCCAGCCGAAGCCCGCGGCATCCTCAAACTCTTCGCTGAATTTGCTTGCGTAAACAAAGAGCTTCTTGGGCACACAGCCTCTGATCACGCATGTCCCGCCGTACCGATATTCCTCGGCAATGCCGACCTTGGCACCGAATTGGGCGGCCATACGGCTGGCGCGTACACCGCCGGACCCACCGCCAATTGTGAACAAGTCGTAGTCGTAAGTTGCCATGTGATTTCCTAACGTGAGCCGTCGCTTCCACCAAACTTGAGCGGAAGATTTAGTCCATGCGAGACAATAATTCAGTAGAATTGTCGTGACCAACGATCACATCTGTCGCGAGCTTTAGAAAAAGGCCGTGCTCCACGACGCCCGGCACACGTTCAATTTGCGCTGCGAGCTGCCCGGGTTGCGGGATCGCAGCACAGGCGCAATCAGCGATATAGTGACCACCGTCGGTTATGAAGAGTTCGCCCGCGGCTGATTTTCTGAGTGAAACTTCGACCACTTTCCCAGTTGCCCCCTCACAAATCTCCGCGAGTTGCCTCACCATCCTCAGCGCAGCGAACTGAACAATCTCGACAGGCAGAGGAAAGGCACCCAGTTGGGGGACCAGTTTTCCTTCGTCCACAATGACCACCATGCGGGCCGACCCGTGGGCGACGATCTTTTCGCGCAACAGGGCCCCACCTCCCCCTTTGATGAGTCTGAGGTCGCGATCCACTTCGTCGGCGCCATCGACCGTTACATCGATCCGTTCAACATCATCTATGGAAACCAGAGGGATGTTACATTCTCTTGCGAGCGATTCCGTTGCAAGCGAAGTAGCCACACCGTGCACTGATAAACCTGAGGACACATGTTTTCCCAAAGCCTTGACAAAATGATCGGCTGTTGAGCCTGTCCCCAATCCGACAACCATGCCGTCGTTCACGAAATCAAGAGCTCGATGCGCGGCTGCCTGCTTTTGTTCATCAACAGTCATAATCGATTGTCAACTTGGTGTTCAGAGGGAACGGACTTTTGGGTGTCCCGGCGCCGCGTACCAATGAGAGCCGAAAGGCTCTCATGTAATGATGATGCATAGTAACTCGGATCCGCCATGTCCAGCCCCATGCGAATGCGTGTTCCGCTATAGACCGTATGCCCACGGCCCAATCCCTCAAACACTCCCGATAATGGAGTTGTCCGATCCGCATCATATTTTCTGACCTGTTGCCCCTCTTTGTCATGAACATAGAGGTAGTTTTGGACGTCCATCTCATTGAAGATCTTCTTGAGGTATAAGCTTCGCACCAAGCGCGCTTCGAATTCTTCTACCGTCTTGAAGGTTTGCTTATCCCTAAGCGTAAGTGTCCGCCGGACAAAATCCGTAGACACCCGAACGCCTTTTGACGACTTGGTGTTCTGTAACTGTATGGTGGCCGACAACTCACCCGTTTTGACCAGATTGCTGATCTCCGCCTCAATTCTCTCGCGGAACGACGGAGCCTCCACTTTCCACGCGATTGGATCAAATTCAGCATCGCGCATATTGATTACCGTCAGTAAGCGCATTAGCGAATACCAGTTTCTTACACATGATTGGACGCGCACCCGAAATTCGGGATCGGACCGGTTCAGTTTGAATTCCTGCACCAACCAGCGCCAGTCATCTCCCATGGTATGGGTTTGGGCAAAAAAATCCGCCGTCTGCTTGTCCTTTCCGTCAATAACGCCCGAAACCATGGTCACGTAGGCGGTAAGCGATCGGACATATTGTTCAATCAGCCAGCGTTCGCGCGGAGATGACAACTTGACTAGGGCATCAAGCGCGATCTCATAAGTATTCATCCAGGTCAGAGTGCCGACCCGATTCGCATACGTCTTGTGTTGATCCACCACATCGCGCAAAAATGCATGATCTGGAACTGTAGGGCCAAGGGTAGCTACATTGGAAAAGGTGTGGGCCGCGGCCGCAGCAATGTGATTCTGAAGCTCGCGGATCTCCCGGTCTCGGTCTTGGCCAATGGGTTCGCGGCGGATTTGAATAAGGAGGTCGCTGGCCTCGGCAAATCCGGGTAATCGCACATAGCCATCGAACGGACCACGAAGCTGCGGGCTTTCGCTGAGGAACGTCGCGTTGCTCGCGACGGTTGCTTTGGCGCTATTTCCCTTCATCTGGAAATAGTCTACGAACGCGCGCAGGAAAGGTTCGCTCGCAAGTAGTGTGCCCAGCAAAGAGCCCATCAAACCTTTTTCCGGTTGATCTGGGTCGAAACTGGTCGGGGCAAGCTGAGGCCAATCGCCTTCGGCCTTGCCAGGAGGGCTTTCTAGAAACTGATAAACCATGGCCGCGTTTAAAAGACTGTCTTGAAAGACTAGCGGGCGCTGTGCACTGTTGCAAGAAATGCTCTGGCTATTCGACAGTCACAGATTTGGCCAGATTTCGCGGCTGATCCACATCCGTGCCTTTAGCCACTGCTGTGTGGTAGGCCAGAAGCTGGACCGGTAAAGAATAAAGAATTGGCGCAACAAATGGATCTGTATACGGCACTTCGATCGTTGCCCAGACGCCGTCGCTCGCGAGCTCGAGACCTTTCGGATCTGAAATCAGGACGACCTTTCCACCCCGCGCGATTACTTCTTGCATGTTCGACACCGTCTTTTCAAACATTGCGTCGTAGGGCGCGATCACAATGACGGGCACGCTCTCGTCGATGAGCGCGATGGGTCCATGCTTGAGTTCCCCCGCAGCATATCCTTCTGCGTGTATATACGAAATCTCTTTGAGCTTAAGGGCGCCTTCAAGGGCGATCGGATAGTGGGCGCCGCGTCCGAGATAAAGCACATCCGAGGCGCGAGCCAGATCATGGGCGAGTGTTGCTATTTTTGCTTCTTCCCGCAAAAGCTCCGCCGTTAGCCGCGGCAACTCCATCAGTGAGCGAATGAGACGAATCTCACCATCCCGGCTGATTTTCTTACGTGCCTTGCCCGTTGCGAGAGCCAAGCATGCAAGTACGGTCAGTTGACATGTAAAGGCCTTTGTTGAAGCCACGCCGATTTCGGGCCCGGCGTGGGTTGGAAACAGAAAGTCGGATTCGCGTGCGATGGAGGACTCCTGCACGTTGACCACCGAGGCAATGTGCTGGCCCTGATCGCGGCAATATCGCAGTGCCGCGAGGGTGTCGGCCGTCTCGCCGGATTGGGAAACGAAGACCGATAATCCGCCGTCCGGCATGGCCGCTTCACGATACCGAAATTCGGATGCGATGTCGGTCTCTACACTGATCCGCGCCAATTGTTCGAACCAATATTTGGCAACGGCGGTTGCGTAGTGGGCCGTCCCACAGGCGACCAAAGTCATTTTCGGCAGCGTAGCCAATTCGAATGGCAAGTCAGGCAAGACAACAGATTGCTTCAGCGGATTGATATACGCGCCCAATGTATGGCCAATCACTTCCGGCTGTTCGAATATCTCTTTCGCCATGAAGTGCTTGTGGTCGCCCTTGTCAACAAGAGCGGCGGCAATAGAAGCGATGCGCTCTTCGCGGTTGACGATGTTGCCGCGCGCGTCCCGGATGACGGCAGATTCCCGTGTGATTTCGGCCCAATCGCCATCTTCCAGATAGGTGATTCGGTTGGTCATGGGCGCCAACGCGAAGGCATCCGAACCGATAAACATCTCGCCATCGCCTGTGCCCACGGCAAGCGGGGACCCCTGGCGCGCAGCGATCATCAAGTCTTCTTCGTCTTTGAACAGAATGCCAATGGCAAACGCGCCCTCTAGCCGCTTGATGGCGGCCGCAGAAGCTTCGGCCGGAGACAGCCCCGTTTCAAGGTTCTGCGATACCAAATGGGCTATGATCTCGGAATCAGTTTCTGTACTGAATTGGCGCCCTGATTCACTGAGTTCGTCACGAAGTTCGCGGAAATTCTCGATAATGCCATTGTGAACAATGGCCACTTTGTCTGTGGTGTGAGGGTGGGCATTCATTTCCGTAGGCGCGCCATGGGTCGCCCAACGGGTGTGTCCTATTCCCGTGCAGCCTTCGAGTGGCTGTTCGGAGAGCGCCTTGGCCAGGTTGTCGAGCTTACCCTCACTTCGCCGGCGGCTGATTTCGCCCTCAGTGAGGGTCGCAATGCCCGCCGAATCATATCCTCGATACTCCAGCCGCTTTAGAGACTCAAGGATGGTGCCGGCGACCGGTTCTTTTCCCAGAATTCCAACTATCCCGCACATGTTCTTACCTAGTTCGACGAACTATCCTTCTTTGCTTTCTGGCGCTCTTTCCTATCACGAAAGCGCGCCGCCCATCCTTCTCGCTTGGCTTGCTGGTTTCGTTCAAAAGCCAGTGCATCCTGTTCGACATCCTTGGTAATGACGCTACCCGAGCCGATATAGGCGCCATCCGCAATCGACACGGGAGCGACCAGCGAACTGTTGCTGCCAATAAAAGCGCCGCGCCCAATTCGTGTCTCGTATTTGTCGTAGCCGTCGTAATTGCACGTGATCGTCCCAGCGCCAATGTTCGCTGAAGCACCGATAAAGGCGTCTCCAATGTATGTGAGGTGATTGATCTTGGCGCCCTCCTCCACGACAGCCTTCTTGATCTCGACAAAGTTGCCGACTTTGGCTTTGTCTCCAATCCGAGCCCCCGGCCTCAGCCGGGCAAAAGGTCCGATGGAAGCATGATCGCTTACGTGTGCGCCTTCGATATGGCTGAACGGATGTATGGTCACGTGGTTACCGATCACCGCGCCAGGACCAAAGACAACGTTTTGTCCGATGGCAACGTCGCTCCCTATTTCAGTGTCATAGCTAAAATAAACCGTGGACGGATCAAGGAGAGTCGCGCCGGCCTCCATGGCGTCTCGACGGCGGCGGTCTTGAAAAATGCGTTCTGCTTTGGCCAATCCCACTTTGGAATCAACGCCCAAGACTTCGTCCTCTTCGCAAACAACAACCACCGCATTGCGTTCCTCGGACCGGCCGATCGCGACGATGTCGGTGAGGTAGTATTCCCCTTTGGCGTTGTCGTTGGACACTTTCGACAGGAGATCGAACAACACCTGAGTGTCCGCCAAGATGACCCCCGAATTGCATAGCCGGACAGCGAGCTGCTCCGGTGTGGCCTCTTTGGCCTCGACAATCGCGGTTAGGGTCCCTTCATTGTCAACGATCAGGCGCCCATATCTTCCTGGATCTTCCGCTTCGAATCCAAGGACGACGATGTCTGCGCCAGCGCGCCGGGCTTCGCTCATACGCTGAAGGGTGTGCGGTTGAATGAGCGGCGTGTCCGCGTAAAGAATGATCACCTCACCGCGGAAATCTTGCATCTGGTCTTTGGCAGCCAGAACGGCGTGGGCCGTCCCGAGGGGGGGATCTTGAACGGCCAATTGGATATCGGGTCGAAACGCCCGCGCCGCCGCTTCGACGCGTTCAGAATCGGCACCGACAACGGCCGCGCACTTCTCAACACTCATGCGGCCCACCAAAGACAGTGCGTGGTGCAGCATGGGCCGCCCGCCCACGGGTTGAAGGACTTTGGGCAGCTGCGACTTCATGCGGGTGCCCTTGCCTGCGGCGAGGATGATGGCGGCAAGATTCTGTCGTGATTCAGGCGACGTCATAAGCGAGCATTTGACCTTTGAGTCTGAGACATTTAGCGCACGATGACCCAGCTCATAAATCAAGTTTTGTTTCGATTTTTGAGGATCGCTTAGTAATCCTTAGAGGCGGTTAACCCCTGTACACATCCCCTGTACACAACGGGAGCACATCGAAGGCTAAGCCTCCTGTTCCGGTCATGTGCAACGCCTTCACCTTGCCCAGCACACGGGCGTTCGCCTTTGACTAGTCGTCGCTACCTTCGTCCGCGCCGCTCGGTACGCTCGGCACATAGCCTTCGATTTCCCCAGGGCCGAACACGGTCGGATAATCGCTGCTTGCAGGCGCGGCGTAGTCGCCGCTCGCACCGTCTGAAGCACCTTCAGACCCGAAGGAGTCGAGCGAGGAATAGGCAACGCCGTGGGGGCTCATGAACGCATGATGAGAATTGGGACCGCTATAGACCTCATCACGATGGCGGAAGCCAAAACGTGTCACTTCGAGTTCACCTTCATCCTCAATGAGCACCAAAGCCTTGTATGTTCTTTGCACGATCGGCTTGCCCTCGGCATTGTAGAGAGGCTTTCCCGTCCTTTTGTTGAGCTTAAGGGTCCGGCCTTTGCCCATGCCTTCGATCATCGTGAACAATTGTCGGGCGTTTGCCAATCGCAACCGCGTGCAGCCGGCCGAAGCGCGCTGACCCAGCTTGAAATAGTTGTATTCTTCCGTGCCATGAATGGCATATCCCCCATTGTAATCCCAATACATGGCGTACAACATGGGGCCATCCCAGGCGCGGGAATAGGCGTCTTGGTTCAGGAAATCGATTTTATAGAACCCGGTCGGCGTCTTGCGCGTGCTCAGGCGGCCCTTAATGTCCCGCTCCGGCGTTTCCGCGCCTGTCGATGCATGCCAGCGGCCCACAAACTCGATCTCACCGGTGCTGGCGTGGTAACGATGAATACGCAGGCGTTGTGCATTCAAAGACGAGCCCGCGCTGGACTTATCGATCTGGATGATGATCTCATACCCGTGATAGGGATGTTCCAGGAGTTCTTTGACACTCGGCCCGCTGGATGCGAACGCCGCGCCTCCCGTGAGCCATGCAACACTCAAGATGATAGCGGAAAGAACAGATCTCATTTTCTTTTTTGGATATCCCTGATCTTAATGCCCCGACACGGCGCCCCACCCGATCCGTTTAAGCGAACCGCGCATTTTAAGTTAAGCCTGATATTTGGCGATAAAGTGAATAAATGCAAATGTAATTGTGTCTTAATCAACCCTTAGTGATGGGATTCCGCTACATAGATCTGCATCGCTACAATGTTTGGCAAAGATGCAATACGTGTACCCAAGCTGCCTGTCGAAACCCAAACCTTGATCGCGCTTCCCGTCTTTCCCACCTGAGAAACCAACACCTCCATATTGAGCGCTTTTGATTAAAGTTCGATGTATTGCCAAGGCGGGTTTGCCGGTGCACAAACCGACGTTAACCTTAATTCAAGTCCGAGCCGAGCCGCATGGAAGACGAATATTGCGTTATCTTTGATTTGGACGGAACGCTGGTGGACACGGCACCCGACCTCCACCGGGCCCTGACTTTCGTATTGGAACGCGAGAACATTGCCGTACCAGACTTGGAAACTGTGCGGCCCTTCGTCGGCCATGGCGCCCGCCATCTTATTGCGCAATCTTTTAAGCACGAGCAAATAGAGATCTCCGATGCCGCGTTGGATGGACTGACGGAAGACTTCGTCGATCATTACGCGCGCAATATTGCTGTGGACAGCATGCTCTTCCCAGGTCTACGGGGCTGCTTGGAGCAGCTCAGCCGGATGGGAACAAGACTAGGTGTGTGCACGAACAAACGTACACATCTGGCTCAACTTCTTTTGGAACAAATGGAGTTGGATTCGTTCTTTTCGGTTGTGCTGGGCGGAGACGCCTTGGATGTGCGCAAACCGCATCCGTTCCATCTCCTCGAAACGATTCGCCGCGTCAAGAGCTCCCCTCACCAGGCTGTGTTGATTGGAGACAGCACGACCGACGCAGAGGCTGCGCGCAATGCTAATGTGCCATTCATCGCAGTCTCATTCGGTTATTGCGATGTAGCGCTCTCTGCCTTGGGGGCGACGGCGATCATCGACCAATTTGGGGACCTCATTCCCGCCTTAGAACAGATCTTCGGGGGAAAATAGCGTGTGCGCTTCCCCTGATGCACTGCCTTTTGAGTGCTGCGAATTGGCCACAGTTGTTGCAGATGGCCTCTTTTTAGCCTTAACCAAAGGTTAATTTCGATTGATCGGGTTAGCGAATAGGGTAAGAGTCCGTTCCATCGAGGTCGGCAATCCATGATGTATATGAAGAGAAAAATCGCGATATGGGCGCTCGCCTTTCTTTCACTTGGCGTGACCCAAGTGATCGCAGGCCCCAGCAAGAGCGAACTGAGGGCTCTGAAAGAACATCCTTATTTCGGTCATAACATCATTATTATGATTGATAAGGCGAAACAGGGCACGTCTCTCAACGCGCAGCGGCTTCGCGTGTACTCTTATGATCCCGAAGAACAAGAACTGACGTTTGTCGCCCGCTGGCGAATCTCGACCGGAGCAGAAACCCCGAAGGCAAACGCTCACGGGAACGTCCGGCCACGAACCACCTTAAAGGGATATTACCGACCGCAAGTCCTCGATCCCGACGCCTATTCTCATTCCTGGGACGGTCCGATGATTTATTCTCTGTTCTATGACCATCCCAGATACGCCATCCACGGCACAGAAAGTTACAACTACTTCAAACTCGGCCGCCGCGCGTCGGGCGGATGCACCCGGTTGACAGCAATGAACGCGCGCAAGCTGTTTTCTATGGTAGACGAACTCGGTAAGGGCTGGACCCTACAGTTCAACAGACACACCGGGCGACCCCTACGGACTGAATCAGGCGGCTATGTGACCGCTTGGGGCTATCGGGCCCTCGTCGTTATCGAAGAGGATGGCACACAAGAACCCACGCATACGGGCTTTATGAATAGGGATGTTGTATACGCGACAGCCGATTCTGGCGCCAGTCATGTAACGGTCCCGCCGCAATGGACACCGCCCATTACTGTCTCTCAGCTTGAGAACTAGATCGTTTCCAGGTGTGAGCTTGAGAAACGATTGATCGAGGATCAATCGACCAAGTGAGCGGAAGCGTTCGGCGCGAATGCGCCTAACCGCCGTCGGGAAACGCGCAAGACAAAGAATCTGGAGCCGGCTTGTGTTTTGGTCAAAAGAGCCCAAACGGCTCGTGATGCTGGCCGCCTCTAGCTCCCTTGCAACGCTTTTGGGCCCGGATCCGGGGTGCCTAAGGTCGCTCTCGCGTGCGCGCTCTCTTGGCCCTGATGCTTCTGCGCCTTGATGGGCACACCCAAATAACCGCTCACTTTCTCCAACATTACATTTAGATCGATGGGTTTCGCGATATAGTCATCCAAACCGGCGGCTAAGTACTTTTCGCGATCTCCTTCCATTGCGTCTGCGGTCATTGCAATTATGTTCACGCTGTCGCCCAGCTCTGAGATATTCCGTATGCGCTTGGTTGCTTCGACACCATTCATGTTGGGCATTTGGATATCCATTAGAATAAGATCGTAAGGGAACGCATTCGCCGCAGCCACTGCTTCGATCCCATCGTGGGCGACATCAATCAGTACATCAATATTCGACAGTGCGACCAAAATAAGCTGCTGGTTGACGACATTGTCTTCCACCAGAAGAACTCTTTTCTTTCTGGTTTTTTCGGCTTCAAGCGTCCCGTCTCCCGGCGCGTGCAGACTTTGCGACGTGAAAAGCTGTTCGTCGGCCTCCGAAGTCGTTTGCGCTTCGGACCTGCTTAAGGCAGTTACGAGCGCTTCTTTTATGACTTGCTCGCGGATTGGTTTCGCCGCGCGCGCCACGAATCCCCACTCCTTCGCTTGACCGTCGCCAACTAGATCCGTGGACGACGACAATATCAGGGGCAAGTTGCGGTCTGAAGTCCGCAGCCTATTTGCCAACTCAACACCGTCCACGTCCGGCATCATATGATCAATAATGACCGCGTCAAAGGGGCTACGTAACTTGTTCGCTTGATCAATGGAGATGAGGGCCGTATTGGCATCAGGAACCGCGATCACGTCGATCCCCAGCCCTTCCAACATTAATGTGAAAACCCGCCGGTTCAACTCCACATCGTCGACGACCAAAACGCGCCGGCCTTGGAGTTCAACGACTACGTTGGATGAGGTTTCGTCTTCGCTGGCCGCGCTTGTGATTTTGAATGGGATTGAAAGCCAAAACGTGCTTCCTTCCTGTGGCTGGCTCTCCACTCCGATTTCGCCGCCCATGGCCGCCGCTAACTCCTTGCAAATTGCCAACCCAAGACCGGTTCCGCCGTACTTCCTCGTCGTCGTGCCGTCCCCTTGTGTGAAGCGGTCAAACAAATGCGCCAGCTTGTCCTCGGGTATCCCGATTCCTGTGTCCACAACTTTAAAACGCACACGAACGGTATCTTTTATGGGCGACGTTTCGTGATCTTCCGGCGTCACGATAACCGCAATCGAACCAGTTTCGGTAAACTTTACGGCGTTGCCCACCAAATTCATGAGCATTTGGCGCATCCGGCCGCTGTCCCCTATCAGATGTGGAGGAACGGCAGCGTCCACATGCATCGCAAGATCCAAGTGTTGAGCTTGTGCGCGGGGACGTTGGAGCGAAAGGACACTTTCAACAACGGAACGCACCGAAAACTTTTCAGACTCCAATTCTAACGCCCCGGCTTCAATCTTCGAGATATCGAGAATGTCATTTATGATTGTGAGTAGGTTCTCACCACTCTCTCTGATGGTGCTGACATACTCCTTTTGCGCATTATCGAGTCTGGTGTCGCTCAGCAAACTGGCAAATCCCATAATCCCATTCATTGGTGTACGGATTTCATGGCTCATCGTGGCCAGGAATGCGGACTTTGCCTGAGATGCCGTTTCGGCACGATCCTTCGCTTCCTCATAGTTTTTGGCCAATTCTTCATAAGACAGTTGCAAATGTAGTCCGTCCCTGAACCTTCTGGACGCCCGCCAACCAAACATGATGATCAAAGCCGTGAATGTTGGTGACGAAAGTGCCAAGATGTTGGGTAAAGTTCCCGTCGCCGAAAGGTATTTGAGCTCGGCCATAAGGGAAATCGCGATCAGTGTGGCACACAGAACCGGAAAGCAAGAGGAAACGCAGAAAAATACGATTACGAGTGCCCCTAGAGTGATGGTTACCAAGAGCGCTTGCACGACCAAATTGTCGTCCAACCAGAACACCCACACGGCGCTGCCCCAAATCAACCCCACAACGGTCCAAATGACCGATTGGATCGCCAACCAATGCGACGGGGCCAAGCGATCGGGACGCTGCCGATACATTGCACGAACAAGAAGAGCAGTCAGTGCATGAATGATGATGGCGGATAACCAGATTGCCGTGGGCAGCGTACGCTGAGTATCAATCTCGGGGAATAGTCCGTTGAAGGCGAGAGAATAGAAAATACCGAAGGGAACGCTGGAGAGGTAAAATAGCGAGAATGCATCTCCGAAAACAGATTCGGTGAGCTGGTGATTAATCCGCTCTGCCCATTTGTCTTGCGGCAATTCGATCGCCTTTTCGTTCCTTGTCATCAGCTCTTGGCTCGTCGATCTGAGTTCTACCTGCGAGTACCATTTAAGCGCATTTCCTTGGAGGGGTACCTAACGCACACAGAGCGAAATCGTCGCCCTATCGCTCGGTAAATGCGCTGGAGAATCCTCTTGTTATGGGTTTCATCAAGTACTCGAACACGGACTTGCGGCCTGTCTTGATGTTTGCCTGTACCACCATTCCCGGCAGAAGCTGGTTCCGGCCCTCCTGACCGCCGACAAAAGGACGTGTGGGCTTTATCAGCGCTAAGTAATAGAACTCTCCCTGTTCACCTTGAAATGTCGTGGCACTCAACCTCACAAGTTTCCCGGGCAAACTTCCGTATCTGGAGTAGTCAAATGTGCTGACTCTCAAGTCCACGTCTTGACCTGGATTAATGTGGCCTATGTCTTTGGGATCCACTCTCGCTTCGACCAGCAGACTCCCTGAATAGGGAACAATCTCCATTATGGGATCCCCGGATCGGATCACACTGTTCACTGCCGTGACCGCCATGTGCTGAATTATCCCGGCGGCAGGGGCCAGAACATCGCGGCGTTCTGCGCGATCGACAAATACTTTTATGGATTCCTCGAGTTCGGCGGCTTCGGTGGACAATTCGCTGATGCGTGTGAGTGCTTCCGTTTGCCGTGTTGTGTGAAGCTCCGACAAGCGCTGGCGAACCTCTTCGATCGCCGCCCAAGTTCTTTCTTTGAGGTCGCGTGATTCTTTCAGATCCGCACGAGTGGTTTCCAACTCTCTCTCGACCCCCAACAGCGTGCGCCGGGTTCCCAGGCCCTTGGCGTTCAACTGGCGTTGCAGCTTTTCCTCTTCAGCCAAAAGACCAACTTGCTTTTGGAGCGAGACTATTTTGTTGTCGAGCCGTCTTTGTTCGGCCAACTGTTGTTCCAGCTGGGACTTCAAGATGCCGCGCTGTATCTCGAAATTTTGTTTTTGTGTGCGGAACAGTGTGGACTGATCATCGCGTATAGAGATGAACTTTCCTTCCACCTGAATGAACATAGGTTCCCGGTCTTCAGCGACCGCGCGGTGGCGTTCCAGCTCGAGTTGAATCGCAGTCGAGCGTGTGCGCATTTGAGCCAGTTCGGCGTTTGCTTCGGTCGGAGACAGGCGAAGCAGCTTCTGCCCTTTGACAACAATGTCGCCTTCTTTCACGAGGATCTCAGAGACTATTCCTCCCTCAAGATGCTGGACGACCATCGTATCGCCCTCAGGGATCACTCTCCCCTGAGCGGATGCGGTCTCGTCGACCCTTGTGATCATCGCCCAGATGAATGTCATTACGATCATACCAGACAGCAAGAAGACCAGCCCCGTCAGCAGCGCCGGAGGTTCAGTTTCTTCAAGTTCAATAACACGGATGAGCTGGTGCGACTGCACGGCGTGCCCGGACAGCAGCGATTTCAGCTCTTGTAGTTTCTTCTTCAACATTGTTTCGAACTTACGCCCACCCGTTGCGCTTACGCCGCCTGATTTGCCTGTTTCGCCCGTCCAAAGATGAGTTTCAATGCGTCCTCGGGATTGCCTTCGAACTCGACCATGCCTCGATTGAGCAAAACAGCGTGGTCTGACAGTCGAATATGGCTTGGCCTATGACTCACCATTAAAATGGTTCGACTCCCCTTCAAATTCTCTAGTGTTTCGACAAGTGCCTGGTCGCCCGCATCGTCGAGTCCTTGTCCAGGTTCATCCAACAACAGGATTGGGGCATCGCGCACGAGGGCACGCGCAATGTTGAGACGCTGGAGAAACCCTGGCGCCAAATCTTCACTCGTACCGAGGCCGATCCGTGTCTGAAAGCCCTCTGGGAGAGCCTCAACAACTTCTAACAGTCCCACTTGGCGCACGGCTTCACGCAATCGCTGGTCGGAAACGGTAGGGTCCGAGAGCCGCAAGTTCTGCTCGATTGTTCCGTAAAAGAACTGAACATCTTGCGGTGCATAGCCGATCTTGCGGCGCAGATCGCGCGGGTCGATCTGACGCGTATCCAACCCATCGATCGTTAGTGCACCGCCCTGCGCTTGATAAAGCCCCAGCAGAAGCTTCAAGATTGTGGACTTGCCCGAACTGTTGGGTCCAACAAAACTAACGAGATGACCCTTTTTGACATTGAACGAGGCTTGTAACAGAGCTGGATCCGTGTCCGGACCGTATCTGAAACTCACATTCTTAAAGGCGATATCTCCATCTGGCGTTTCCAGCAGCAGACGCGCCTTTCCCAAATTACCTTCGGGACGAAGAGCCATGAGATTGTTGAGCTGCAACAAGGACCGCTTAATTTGGTCGAGCTTAGCGTACGCCAGAAACCCGGTTTGAATGGGGGTCAACGCTTTCCAGACCAGGATCATCGTGGCAATCAAAGCGCCGACCGACAATTGTTGTAAGATCACCAAGTGCGTGCCCCATGCCAGTACGACAACGCCGGAAAGCATAACCAGCGCCTGGCTGACCGCATCCATGACCGCATTGTGGTTTTCAAACTTCTGCTTGGTGTAGCATGCGTCGGCTGACGAAAGACGGTACCGCTCTTCCCACAGATCTTCTGAAGACGTTTCTTTGATCGTCCGGTTGGAAAGAAGTGTTTCAACAAGCAAATCATCCCGGCTGGAAGATGCGTGGCCGGACTCTTGCTTTAACTGGCGAGACCGGGGCAGCATGAACATGCCAACCAGTACATAGCCGAGCAGCGTTATCAGCGGAACAAAGGCCAACGGCCCCGCCAAGATACCAATTGCAGTGACGGTCAGCAAAATGAAGGGAAGCTCCACGGCGGCGTTGACCAAAGGACCCGTAAAGAAGTCCCGAATGGACTCAAACTCCTTGATCCTCGCCAATTGCGTGCTGACCGCCGCCCGTTCCGTGTAAACAGGCGACAAATTGAAGATTCGATCAAAGGTCTTTACACCGAGAACGTAGTCTATGCGCCCCGCAACGTAACCGATGGTCTTTGCTCTGAGATACCGCAAGGCAAGATCCACGCCGAGGAAGATCAGAACACCTATGAGCAAGAAGGGTAGCGTTTCGGACGATTGCATGCGAATGACCCGGTCATAGATGAACATGATGAAGACCGGAAAAAGGATTGCGATCACATTCGTCACGAGGGTGATCATAAACAGCATTTTTGCAGATCGTTGGAAGCGACCCAATACCTGACCAAACCAGCCCATTATATGGGGGGCCTCTAAAGGGTTCTCTTGGCCGGATTTCGTGATGTAATAGGCAGTACCGTCAAGCTGCGCGGTGCGCAGATCCACGGTATCGAGATTGCCGTTCCGCCAAACTTTGGCGAGCTTGCCGGTCATTGACAAGATAACGGTTGTTTCTTCGGTTTCAGCTTCAACAAAGATACACGGGACCAAACGCTTGTCCATCCGGCCCAAGACTGTTTTCGCGGGATGAGTTTCATAGCCTAGATTGAGTAGAGTGTTCCGCAGGTGGGTCAGATCAATTTCGTCAACGAAGTGAGGAAGCGCTTCGGCGATCTCGCGCATGTCGCCTTGCCAGTCCATCTCCTTTAGAATGGGTAAGAGACAAGCGGTAACGCCCGACAAACGTTCAAGCGTTGGGTCGAGAGCGCCCTTCAGTTTCCCAATTGGATCAGAACCGCCGAGCGGCCCGGAAAAGCCAGTCGCTGTCATGATGCCTTTCCTCCGGATCCAGAGGCGGAAATTTGAGTGGGCGGTGCAGAGCCGTACGACGGCGGCTCCCAATCAACGAGCTTGCGCGCTCTAATCTCGTATACATGGTCGCACATGCGGAGAAAGGAGGGCCGGTAAGTGGCGAGAATGATTGTTTTGTCGCTTCGAATTTGTTGAAACACGTCTCTGAGCCGCTCGTCGGCTTGGACATCCAAGCCGCTGTGCGCGTTGTCGAAGAGAATGATCTTTGGGTCATTGACCAGAGTACGCGCGATGGTCAGCCGCTGCAGAATGCCTAAGGGCAAGTTGCTGATCACCGATCCACCCAGCGGCGTTTCAAGTCCTTTGGGCAAGCTCAAGACAAACTCTTCAAGACCGACAAGGCGCAAGACGTCGACAGCTCTTTTCCGTGCTTCACCTTCTTGGAACATGGTCAAGTTCTCAAGAAGCGTTCCGTTAAACAACTGTCCGTTCTCCGGCATAAATCCGACATGATTTCGGTACGAAATCAGATCCAGTTCTTTCAGCGGACGGCCATCGATCTTCACGTCGCCTTCGGAGGGGGTCAGGGTGCCGTTGATCAGATCAAGGATGGTGCTCAGTCCCGACCCATTGGGACCGGTCAAGCCCACCATCGACCCTGCTTTGATATCGAGATCAAGTCCTTCGAAAACGGGCTGTTCGGAGTTCGGAAAAGCGAACGTCAGATTTGAAAGCCGAATATCCCCTTTGATCTGTTCGATCTTGGTTCGGCCTTCCGGATTTTCGGCAGGAAGTTCAAAAACAGTATCCAAACGCTCTTGGGCAATCAGAACGCTCTGATACCGGGTCCAAAGGGTCAATCCCCGCATGAAGGGCTGCAGGACACGGCCCGTCAACATCGTTCCGGCGGCTAATCCGCCTAGTGTTAAGGATTGGTTGATGACAAAGTAACTGCCGCAGGACACATAGAGGACCATCGACAACTGCGAAAACGTGCTGGCCAGACCCGTACTGGTCGCCTGAATGACCGTCAGATCGACAACGCCTTTCGCAGATTTCTCTTGAAGCCGCTCATACCGGCGCAGCATCAAGCGCTCCATTGCGAGCGATTTGACCGTATGCACCCCTTGGAGCGTCTCAACGAGGAAGTTGTAACGACGCCGGTCGGTCTCTGAGCGCTGCTTTAAGGCGTATGCCAATTCCTGATTAAGAACGTAGACAATCGCCAGAAGCGTGCCGAGCAACAAAAGCGGCACCAGAACCAATATTCCGGCGATGTACCACAAGAGACCTAAGAACAGAAAGATGAACGGGATATCAATGGCAAGCGTCGCAGCTTGGCCGGAATAGAATTCGCGTATGTTTTGAATACCCTGAATCTGATCGGCGTACGTTCCGGGGCTATTCTTGTCGAACTCTGAGATGTCCGCGTTTATCAAACGATTGAAGGCTGCCGTATGATTGGCATGTTCGTAGCGGGCGCCAAATGCCGATAAAATGTGTGATCTCAAGACCTTAAAGGCGGCTTCTAATGCAATAACGACCGCCAATCCCACCAACATGATCGTAAACGTCGAATAAGAAGCGTTCGGAATAATGCGGTCGTAAACCTGCAGCATGCTGAGCGGCAACGCTAAGCCCAACAGATTGACAAACAAGGAGGAAATCAGAATATCCGGTCGCCGCCATGCGGTGACCGGCTCAAGCTGCGCGGCAAAAGCCATGACTCAAATCGCCCCCTAGATATTTATTCAAATTCTCCTGCAGACATTAGGATCTGAGCTGTTTCTTTTTGGTAAAGATGAGCCCTCTTAACCGTGTCAATTTGGGAACACTTGCGGGCGCCGATGCGGCAACTCTTTGCACCTTTTGTGTTTTTGATTTTTGTACAACGTAGTATTCACCAATTATTTACGTTTAGTTCGTGCGGGTATTAACGAATACATTCTTAACGAACGTTACAAATCTATTTAATTCCTTCTTTAGCCTTCGTTGATAATCTGCGGCAAAGCTTAGAAAAAAAGCTATTGCAGAGGCGCGCGCGCCTGAGTTGGGTTCGATTGTACGAGTAAGGCGTAATACATGGCTGACAATAAAGACCAATCCGTTGGAGAATCAGTCGAGACAAATCCGCTTCAAGAGGAAATCCATCGTTCCTCAACGTCCGCTGGAGCCGGTGCGGAACCACAAAGGCCGCATCTCGAAAATGTACACTACGGTAATCGAAGTGAAACCGACATTGACGTTGAAGGCGCCCTAACCGGGGCCGCTGAAAATGGCGGTGACGTCGGCATTCCCGATCCAAGCGTCGAAGAGCGCGAAATCGTTCGTGATGATGTAGACTATACGATCGATCCGGGACCGGGACCGCTTGATCTGGAAACCTCTCAGGGTGCGTTGTTGGGCGATGATGCCGGTCTCGTTGGTGTTGATGGCGACATTTCGGCGGAGACATCAGATACCACTGCATCAGCGCAGTCTCAGGCTATCGAGCCACAGGTCCTCTCGAGCGAACCCGAACTATCGAGCACATCCGTCACCGGCGAGACGAGTAGTTCGCAAATCCTTCCTAACCAAGACGAACCTCCGTTTCTTGATGGTCCGGGTGATGAAAACAATGCACCCATCGTTGGGGCACCTGTCGAGTTGTCCGGAGACGAAGACACCGTCATTCAGTTTTCCGCCGCCGATCTGTTGCAGAATGCTGCCGATGCGGACGGTGATGCGCTTTACGTCTTCGACGTCGTCGCTGACGGTGGCACACTTGTTGACAATGGCGACGGCACCTGGGACTTCACCCCTGCCGCCGATTTCAACGGCACCATCAACCTGACTTACAATATCAGTGATGGGACAACAGCGGTTCCAGCGGCGGCTACTATCGAAGTTGAAGGCGTCAACGACGCCGCTGAAGTATCCGGCCCCGTCGCCCTGAACGGGACGGAAGATACGACCCTCACGATCACCGAAGCTGACCTCTTGGCCAATGCGTCCGATGTGGACGGCGACTCTCTGTCCGTACAGAACCTCTCCGTCTCGGGCGGCACGCTGACCGACAATGGCGACGGGACTTGGGACTTCACCCCGGCCGCGGACTTCAACGGCACGATCAACCTCAGCTATGACGTCTCTGACGGGACGACGACGACAGCGGCCACCGGCACAGTCACCGTTGCGGCGGTCAACGATGCAGCCGTCGTGTCCGGACCTGTTTCCCTCAACGGCACGGAAGACACGACCCTCACGATTACCGAAGCGGACCTCTTAGCCAATGCTTCTGATGTGGATGGTGACAGCCTCAGCGTCCAAAATCTGTCAGCTTCCGGCGGCACGCTGACCGACAACGGCGACGGGACTTGGGACTTCACCCCGGCCGCCGACTTCAACGGCACCATCAACCTCAGCTACGACGTCTCCGACGGTACCACCACGACGGCGGCCACGGGCACAGTCACCGTTGCGGCGGTCAATGACGCGGCTGATGTCTCCGGCCCGGTTGCATTGAACGGCACGGAAGACACCACGCTCACGATCACCGAGGCCGATCTCTTGGCGAATGCCTCTGACGTGGACGGCGACTCTCTGTCGGTGCAGAATCTCTCGGCCTCCGGCGGTACCCTCACCGACAATGGCGACGGCACCTGGGACTTCACCCCGGCCGCTGACTTCAACGGCACCATCAATCTCAGCTATGATGTCTCCGACGGCACAACGACAACCGCAGCTACCGGCACGGTGACGGTTGCGGCGGTCAACGATGCGGCTGATGTATCGGGACCTGTTGCGCTCAATGGAACGGAAGACGCGACCCTCACCATTACAGAGGCCGACCTGCTGGCCAACGCCTCCGACGTGGATGGGGACTCGCTCAGTGTCCAGAACCTCTCCGCCTCCGGGGGCACGC
>JANQPV010000062.1 GCA_028285305.1 Alphaproteobacteria bacterium
ACCAGCGACCAATGTCCGTTAGAGCGTTTCCAGGTGTGAGCTTAAGAGTCGATTGATCGAGGATCAATCGACCAAGCGAACGGAATCGTTCGGCGCGAAAGCGCCTCACCACCGTCAGGAAACGCGCAAAACAAGGAATCTGGAGCCGTTTTGTGTTTCCGTCAAAACCAAAACGGCTCTAGTGGCAATAGACGGCTGAAGATGATCACGCTACGTTACAACTATCCACTGCCAAAGAGCAGACGTTCGAACCCGCGAATCCATATGTGACCTGCTTTTCCGACAATCAGCCGTGGAGGAACCAAGGCAGCACGCGGCTCACTTTGGTCACTTAAAGCGAAAGGTCAAGCGTCCTCTCTTATCACTTTTGGACAATAGAACCATCCGCCCTGCGGAATTTGGTTCCTGAGGGCGCGCTGGAGAAAATCTGTTGCGCATAGACTTTGGCGACTTCAGATGCCGGCACGCCGTTTTGACTTGCGCGGCTATTGTAAAGATCCTGCCTTTTCGCGTTCACCTCGCTTACCACAGATCGTGCATCGGCAGGGGCGGAGGCGTCCGCTTCAACCGTCCCATCGTAACGTTCGATGATAACGCCAGTTGATCGATATTCATCAAGAGTTCCCGCGATTGCGGAGGTGGCATTCAGCGTAAGGATGGCGACGACCACTGCCGTCCATAATGCCCAAGTCTGTCTCATTTCCGTCATCCTAAAAAATTTCTTCGTTTTCAACGATATCATCTTGTGCCTGTTCTTCCAGTTTGACCCGGACCTCAGCATCCAAATTGACATTCAAGTTTATGGTAATCGGCTCTTCCGGCGCCTCGACACGCACCGTGGGCTGGCATGCGCCCACAACGAATGAGATTGCGATAATTACGACAAGGCTTGCCGGCACTATGGCTGTCTGGCAGCGCCTAGAATTCCCATCAGGGCGTACAATATCAGATCCTGTCATATGCAATTGAACTCCAAAGTATGTTCAAAACTAGTTGGCGGTGTCCATCCGCGTTCGCAACAAGTCCTGCGTCAAGCTTTGCCCTTGTGCAATTGCATTTAACACGGTTTCCAGGTTCCCGGTCAAATTGACATTCAATCGGAAGGGGTGACCGTCGAGCACATCCGGATTGGCCCCTTCCAAGGAAACTTGGAATGTCAGCTCTCCCGCCGACGGCCGTTGCACAACCGCGCTTAGTTGCTGATACTGAAAATTGTCGAGCGCTTCGACCATCAAAGCAACCTCACTGCTCTGGCTCACCATAGACTCACGGGTTTCACCCCAGTTGACTCTGATCACGCCCGGTTTAACGGCGGCCAGTTCACCTTTTGCGATGATGGGGCCATCCGCTGTGAGGGTCACGGGAATCGATCCTGACAGTGTGCCAACCCCGTTGATCCGCCCACCGCCATAGTTCTTCAACAGCCGTTCGAGGGAGAGGTCTTCAAAGACAAAAACAAGCTTATGCCGGGACGCGTTTAATCGAATCGAGACTGGCTTCACGCCGATTGTGCCGTCCGCGAACGCGCCCTTTCCGGCCTCTATACGTACGGTTGGATCCTCGCTGTCCTTAAGCCAATGCAACGACAAGGTGGGCGATTGCAGCGGAATCGGCGCTGTGAGTTTTTGCGCCTTCAAAGTTTGGCCCGGTGGGGTATGCGGAGACAGCAGATCGATGACCGTCATTTGGCCACTCAGGCCAACGACGGACAATGCCGTGAAGTCGAGATTTACGCCCTCAAGCGTTACAAAAACCTCACTTTGCGGCCGTTCATTAAGTTCGTACACAATGGTACCGCTAACCTTTGCGGGGCCCACCACGTTTTCAAAGTTCGTGAGCAGAGGACTGAAGTGAGAAGGCTGTAATGCACCCTTGGCAAAAACGAGGGTATCCGGACCGATATCGAAAGATCCCTTGGAGTCTGAGAGCGAATATGTGCCGGACAGTGATAATTTTTGGGTGCTGTTGAGGGGGGATAGTGACGCCGAAACGTCAGCAGAGTCCTGTTTCGGGAGAATAGTCGCTGTCAACCGTTGGGGCGCAAAGCGCGGTTGATCGGCAGAACTGGAGAGCAACGCGGAGATTTTGGACTCGCCCGTCAGCATCTCGCCGCGAAATGGGATTTCGAAGTCCATGTCTTCGGCCCTGAGTCGCCATTTCGCGATATCTAAAGCGCCATTGGATACTGAAACGTGTCCAGAGAGGGTGTCTTGCCAATCTGCTCTGACTTCTATGCCCCCTGTCTGAATCTCGAATTGAAGGCGTTCTTCCTCCCCGCTCGCCGTATCGGAAAGAACTTCTGCAACGCTGATAGCGACGGGCGAGGCTAACGCGAATTCTACCGTTTGGTCAGAAACGGATAAGTGGGCTCGGTCATCATACTCCAAACGGTCGATCATCCAATCGGCGACTTGGCCGTCGGCAAAAACAACTTTTGTCGGGCCACTGACGTCAAAGCCTGACTTTTCAACGGTCCCCGCGCCGCGAAACGCAAAAACAGACATCGGGGAAGCCTCTTCCAGAGGTGTCGCGTCGATGTTGACCGAAAGGGGCGCCAGCTTTTGGGAAAAATCCGCGTTTAGGTCGGCATCAATCTGAATTTTTCCGATGGGACTGCCTGCAATGGACATCGAAACATCTGAAATCTCAACCGATGCTCCGGTGTTGAGGAATGGCGCCAAATCGATGTCAAAACTCGATAAGTCAGCGCCTGTCCGAGCGCTGGAGGACGCATCGAAATCTGCCTCGACGCCATCAATCTCCACCGAGCGAAGCCGGCCTCGGCCCAATTCGGACAATCGATAAGAAAGAGAGATGGACCGGATCGCGGGCGCCGCCGGACCGAGAGAAATAGACGAAATCCGTGTACGGTTGCTTGTCAATTCGTCGATCGAAAAGCGAGCATCCGGATAGCCGTTCAGAGCGAGATACTGATCAATGGCAAATGTTGCGACTTGCTTTGAATACAAAGCAACGCCGCCAATAAGCACAATGGCGGCAAATCCAATAATCGCGATCGCGCGCAATAAACCTCGAAACAAAGCTATCATTTCGCAACCACAAACTCTTCCTGGTGCTCGTCAAAACGAAACTATCTTATGGTTTGGCTCAGACCGTTCTATCCAGAAAACCCAAAACTGGCAAACGCCCCTTGTAAGGGGGGGTCCCTTTAACGTGCTACGACCAATGGACTGGACGACCTTACCCTGGAAGACTTCTCCCCCAACAACGATCTGAACTAAATCGCCTTGACGCGTTGAAGGATCGGGTCTTACAGGTCGGTCGTCGCAAACCTGTATCGCCTTATTTAAATGCTGACAGACCCCGCTGAACCGCAGGTCGCTGAGCAATCCGTGTCAACCATTGGGGAATGCGGGGCTTCTCCATCATCGACGGAAACTCTATCTCAAGCCCGAACCTCAACCACGGATAATGCATGACATCGGCGATCGAATAGGCGCCTGCGAGATAAGGTCGCCCGTCACTCAGCATACGGTCAACAACGCCCGTCAATCGCTCGGCCTCCGAATAAAACAAGTCGAACATTGCGGGGATCTTATCGTCTTCTGCGGCGGTCATTTGATCGTTGAGACGACCCAGATTGGGCCCGATATGCGCCGCTTGAAAGAAAGCCCCTTGAAAGACGTCATACCGCGCCTGACCCGACTTTGGTAGAATGCGGCCATACGGATCATAATGCTCGCCCAAATAGGTGAGGATGGCGCCGGACTCCCAGACGCGCATACCTGTCTCGTCATCCGTTATCACGGGGACTTTGTTGTTAGGGGCCAGCTCAAGAAACCACTCTTTATACTGCTCTTTAAGATCGATCCGAACCGGACGAGGCCGCCACTCAAGTTCCAGTTCTTCAAGAGCGATCGCGACTTTGTGGGAATTGGCGGTGGCGGCGCCGTAGAGCGTAATCATGACATTCTCCCCTTTGGAGCCTGCCGCTGATGCGATGAGTTGAATGGCGCGAGCACCCAACGGCGCCAGGACCGAATGGTCATGGGCAAGGCGATCATCACGATCAGGATTAAGGTAACCAAGATGAGCCCCCTGCCGGTGAAGATGGCTTCCCCGAGTGTCGCGAACAGAGCCGCACGCACGGTGCTGCCGACGAGAACGCTCACCACATAGACCATCAGGCTCATTCCCGAAAGGAGGGCAGCAAACTGAAAGACGTGTTTGGGAAAGAACGGATAGGCGCAAACACCCATCAAGGCCCATGCACTCATCCTTTTCTCGGCCATGGATCGAACCCAATGCCGAAGGCGGTCCGGCAACTGATTGAGGAGGGCGTCCCGGCCGATCATCACAACGGCGATATACTTTACAAGACCGGAGAAAAACATTCCAAGCCCCGCGTAGATCGTCCCGTGAACGGGACCAAAAAGAATCCCGGCGGCCACGAGAAGCAATTCGGTGGGAATCAAAAAGACAAAGCGGAACGTCAAGATGCCGATATAGGCCGCAGGTCCCCAAATCCCCAGCGATTGGACAAACCCTCGAAGGGAGGCGACATTCCAGTCGAGATCAAGCCGCCCCCGAATAAAAACCGAAAGCGTGACCAGAGCCAAAACGAGAATGAGAAGCGCTGCCCATCTATAGACAGGCACGCCGAACACTCTCCGCCTCAGGAACAAAGTCACTCTCCCGCCTCCGCAAACGCACGGCGATCAAGACCATCGGCGTGACGATTTACAAACCCGACCAACAGCAACATCATCGGAACTTCAACCAGAACGCCCACAACCGTTGCAACGGCCGCCGGCGAACTGACGCCGTACATGGCAACGGCGATGGCAACAGCAAGTTCAAAGAAATTGCTTGTTCCGATTAAGGAGGCGGGGGCCGCTATGCGATTGGGCAAGCGCAGGAGATATGCGGCACCATAGGCGATCGCGAATATGCCAATGGTTTGAACAAGGAGAGGAACGGCAATCAGACTAAGGATAAGGGGGCTTGCCGCAATGGCCTCGGCCTGAAAACCGAACAACAAAACCACCAATAGAATGAGCCCAACTTTAGTGAGGGGGCTTGCCACGGCATCGAACGCGTCAAGGGCTGCTGTCCCTCGCCTCATTAAGACCGTTCTTAACCCCAATCCCGCGACGAGCGGAAAAACAACATAGGCGGCGGTTGAGAGCCCCAGAGTGAGCCACGGTGTTTCAATTCCGCTGACTCCCAAAAGCAACCCGGCAATCGGAGCAAAGGCGAACAACAAGACGATGTTGTTGAGGGAGACTTGTGACAAGGTGAATCGGGGATCGCCGCGGGTCATCCGTGACCATACGAAAACCATGCCTGTGCACGGGGCGACACCCAAGAGAATGAGCCCAGCGACATATTGGTCGGCATCTTCAGACGGGATCCACTCAGAAAATATGATCTTTAAGAAGAGTATCGCAAGAAGCGCCATTGTGAAGGGTTTGATCACCCAATTCACAATCAGCGTCAGGCCCGATCCGAGGCGCCACTCGTTTGATCGCCAGACCGACCCAAGACCTGAATAGTCAACTTGGACCAGGGTGGGCAGAATGAGAAGCCAAACGAGAACCGCGGTGATGGGATTGACATGGGCGATCGTCAGACCACCCATCCATTGGAAGAAGCCCGGCGCGAGCAGACCGAGCCCCAAGCCAGCACTCATGGCAAGAGCAATCCATGCGCTCAACCAAGTTTTGAAGGCGCCGATCTGGACCGGAGGCGATACGTCGGGAGCGGTCACTTAAACCGTGGTCCGCGTATAATTCGCCAGTTCCTCCAGCGTTTTCTCGCCATACTCATCCACATCACCGAACGACCGGAACGTTTCCCACCGCACGCCGGACGGATCCATCGTCCAGTTCTTTTCCGATTTTGAAAAGCAACACACCGTTTCCCCGACCTCCAAGAGCGGCGCTTCCGCGTCTTCCAGGGCGGTTCTTATGGATTCCAACTCATCGCTTTCATCGACTTGAATCCCCACATGGTGGATGCCCGGTGTGTCCCCCGGCATGTCCAAGACCTCGACCACGAAATTTACTTTCGGATCGTCCAGCAGCCACTTGGCATAGCCTTGCCGTGTTTTGGTTGGCTCAATCCCGAAAAGCGTCGTGTAGAAAGCCGTTGCATTCGCGAACGTCTCTTCTTTGGCGTTGATGTGGACATGCAAGCGCTTCATAAATCGTCTCCTTTGCTGGAGACAATATATGCATAGTTGCGCAATTATGCAATTAAAATTTGCGGCTCACGCAGCCTGGTCGCGGCAAACGTCCAAAGCATCGGCAATACTGCGGAGTGCTTCAGACAACATATCCGTATCCAGACTGTAGAGAACATGACGGCCGTCCTTGGTGGCGGAAAGGATGTTTGCGTCTCGAAGGATCTTTAGGTGCCGTGACACGCCCGATAAGTCGATACCGCAACAATCGGCAATGTCGGACACCGTCGAAGGCGCCGAGCGTGTCGCCAAAGTCGCGACGATCGAAATGCGAACCGGATCGCACAGCGCTTTGAAAAGACCAGGCCGCATGGTGTCCGTCAGGGACTCAGTGCAGCATTCCGGAAGGGATTTGGGCGGGGTCATCTTGGTCACCTCATTAATTTGCACAAGCTTGCAAATAATATAGTCCGCAAGGATGTGTGAGCAAGGTGGGTATAGAGACACCTCACGAAAGATAGCCGAACGGTCTTCGACACGCAGCGCGCCCGCACCATCGAAAAGATGGATGAAGAAAGCGTCGTCCCTCGGCCCCGCACATTCCAACAAGCGGGAAAGCCTGGTATGGAACCATTCGGGGAGGAGTGCAGCGTCCGAATCACCTCCTAACGACATTTTCCCACGCCTCGTGCAATTGCCGTTTTCGCCGCTAGCGACATTGCGCCTCATTCAGCGAATGACTCGCTTGTGGACTGTTTCTTCCTTATCCATGGACCGGTTGTGTGGCACGAACCTAGGTCGGAGATCTGGCTTCTGATCTGCGCACAGAGCAAAAGGAACTAATGCGGAGATTCAAGCAAAGTGCAGATTGCATGGGCGCTTTGGGCGCCCATTATTGAGAGGTCTTCTTTGGATGCCCCCGACTTTGCCCTTGCCGAAAACGCCATGAGTGTGTTCGACGCAATGCTCACTGCCACTTCTCGCTGACTGTCGGAGACCTTCGGATATGATACTTTTATCCGTTCACGCATAGCGCTATCGAGCTGTTGGATTGACTCTTGAAGACGCGATTTTACTGCAGGCATGTCCGCACTACTTGGCGCCGTTGCATAGACTAAGCAACCCGCTTCGATGCCATCGTCTCGGTAATAGAGGGTCAGCATTTCATTGTAAAACCTGGTCAATGCGGTTGCGAGACCACCTTCTTGCATTAGGACCGGCACAGCCATCTCCTCCACTTGATGAACGAAAGCGTCCATCGCACTGGTGTACATCGCAAGCTTGTCGCCAAACGCTCGGTAGAGGCTGGGGCGGCTGAGGCCGGTTGCCTCCGACAGATCGTCAAGTGAGACCGCAGCGAAGCCTTTTGCGCGGAACAACTCCATCACGGCCTGCATCGCTGTTTCTATGTCAATTGTCGCCGGCCTGCCGCGCTTACGAGGAGTCTTAGACATTTATGTACCGTTTCGCATTTTATTCTTGACCTTTCACTATAAATGTACGAAACGGTACAAAATTACAAGTCAATGGAGCGTCCCTTGCTGATTCAATCACTCATTTATCCCAATTTCACGACCCTCGATCTGATCGGGGCCCTGCAACCGCTGTCCCAGATCCCCGGTGTGAAAACAGAAATCGTTGCGCAGGCGCCTGGTGCCAATCCAACAGATTCCGGCGCCGCTATCATGGCCGACGCGAAATTCGAAACGGCCGCATCGGCACCCGATGTCATCCTTGTCCCCGGGGGCGGCACCCCGTCGATCGACATACTGGAAGACGAAACGACAATGGCGTTCCTCTCAAAACAAGGCGAAACGGCGAAATGGATCGTGGCGGTTTGCACCGGCTCGCTGTTGCTTGGCAAAGCTGGTCTTCTCAAAGGTTACAAAGCCGCAAGCCATTGGGCCGTGATCGACACGCTCGACGCGTTCGGCGCGACACCGGTGCATGAGCGTGTTGTCGTTGATCGCAATCGTTGCACAGGCGGCGGCGTGACGGCGGGTGTTGACATAGGTTTAACGGTTGCAGGTTTGCTCGCCGGCGAAGACGCAGCCCGAATGATCGAGCTGGTGCTTGAATATAATCCTGCCCCTCCATTTGGAAGCGGTCATCCAAGCCTCGCCGATCCGACCACACTCGAAATTGCTCGCTCTGTGACCGAAGCAGTGATGCCGAAAGAACGTATTCGTGAGATCGCTGCGGCCTAAACTCATGAAAGATGAAATTGCGCATACAGAGAGCACGACGCAAGTGAGCATATTCAAAGATTTCGTCACATGGTTCAACGCTATGGGGACGCTGCCCTGGTATATTCGGCTCTGGGCGACGTTCTACCCGCTACCTCAAATCATCGGTGGTTTGATCTTCATCCAGACCCTACCCGGCGCCGTCATCTTTGGTGGCCGGATCTTATCCAGTTTGATCGCCAGCAGAATCCACAAGCATGCCCCGTTCTCCAAGTTAATGGGGCCGCTTGGTCACGCACATTGGTTGCTGATTGTGCCTTATCTCGTGTACGAGCTTACAACTCAGGAGCATTCTCTTCCGCTTCGTTGGTTCATGATCTACGTGATCGGCACCACAATCATCAGCGGGGTAATCGATGTGTTCGAACTACGGACATACCTAAGACGCGGACATGTAGAGTATAGGCGCTGAATCAAGTCTACATCTGAAGGGAACAGCCCACCGCTCCGAGGATTGCCTTTTATGAACTCCCACCTCGGATAAAAGCATCCGGCCCGTGATGGTCTTGCTCAAAAAGGGTTTACCCTTTGAGAACTCTTCCGTCAGACCAATTGGTTGGACAGAGGATCGCGCAACTGCGTCCGCATTGAACGCGAAGACCCAAGCACCAACATTTATTCGTGATAGTGAAGATGAGTTTAATTCAGCTCACCAGCCGAAAATTCGACAGCACCCTTACCGCGGGCGTACCTCCGTGCCCCGTCCAGATGTAATGAACACGCCCGTGGCCGGTTGATCGATATCCGCAGTATGCCAAACACCCGGGTCATTGATCGTGAACTCACCCGCCTGCAACGTGACGGTTCGTTTCGTCCCGTCAGGCAGCTCTTGCAGCAGGGTCATTTCTCCGTCCACACACAAAACCAGCTCGCACCCGTTCGGATGCATTTCCCAGGTATCCCACGAGTTTTCAAACGTATGCAAACTGACAAGCCGCCCTTCGTCACCGTCGGCAGCGCGCCGTTCACCGTAGGCCGCGTACCATTCGGGTTTTCCGGTGAACACGTCCTCGACCTCGGCCATGGCGCCGAGTCCCAGATGAACAGGGTTTTCAGTCATATTCCATTTGGTCATTTTCACCTCCTGCTCTGCACTTAATCTTGGCCCCTCGCCCGCCCCGGTGTCAAAGAGATTGAGTCGCACGCCCGCACATTTTTGGTTAGAATAAGAAAACATGATCACCGATATTGAAGATTACTTCTCCAAAGGGTGCGGACGCTGCGAACGCTTCGCCACTGCTGACTGCTCGGCAAAGCGATGGGAAGACGGGCTGAAAGATCTGCGGCGGATTTGCCTCAATGAAGGGCTCATAGAGACCGTAAAGTGGGGACATCCGTGTTATAGGCATGGCAACCGGAATATTGCCATCCTCGGCGCATTTCGCGGCGACTTCCGGATGAGCTTCTTTGATGCCGCCCTGCTGAAGGATCCCGAAAACATTCTCGAAAGACAGGGGCCGAACACCGCGCATCCGGATATGATCCGCTTTGAGACACGCACACAGGTAACAGAGAGAGAACCGATCATCCGGTCTTACTTGAAGGAAGCGATGGGCTATGCCGAGGCGGGCATCAAACCGCCCAAAGAGAAAAGCGAAATCAAGGTTCCCGATGAATTGCTAGATGCATTCAAAACCGATCCCGAGCTTTCGGACGCATTTCACAATCTCACACCCGGCCGTCGGAAAAGCTATGTCATCAATCTCAACGCGGCCAAAAGGTCCGAAACCCGGTACGCGCGCATTGCCAAATTCAGGGACAAAATTATCTCTGGCAAAGGCGCAACGGAAAGGTGAAAGGCGAAAGCGCGATTTCGAACAGAACCGAGAAGCAAAAACAGAAATCGCCAATGGTTCTGAACCTCCGTCCAGGGATTTTAGACAGCTATAATGACGTACGCTTCCCCCGATACAAAATTTCCACTCCCACACCACAAAGGGACAGTGTTTCTAAAGCCTGTGCTTGATCATCCCCAGATCGATGTTGGCGACTACAGTTACGCAAGCACCTTCGACCCTCCGGAAGATTGGGCCGCCCGTTTGGCGCCCCATCTTTTTTCCTTATCGCCGGAACGGCTGATCATTGGAAAGTTCTGCCAGATCGCACACGGAGCGGTTTTCATCACGTCCTCCGCCAATCATCGGTATGATGGGTTTTCGAGCTTTCCCTTTGCCATATTCGGCGGCGGACCTCTTGAGAACCGCCCGTCCATGCCGGGCCCCGGCCCAGACACCGTCGTCGGAAACGACGTGTGGATCGGACAGGGGGCAATGATCCTGCCGGGGGCTACCATTGGCGATGGCGTAATCATCGGAGCGGGTGCCGTTGTTTCCGGTACGGTTCCGGATTATGCGATCGTGTCCGGCAACCCGGCTCAGGTCCAGAAACTCAGATTCGACGACGAAACCATTAAACGCCTAAAAGCGATCGCATGGTGGAACTGGCCCATCGGCCTCATCCTCGAAAACGAGGCATTGATTTCTGGCGCCGACATCGACGCGCTGGAATCTGTCCAAGCCAAAGTCGAGCCCAAAGACTGACCACCTTTTCACTCAGCGAGCACCCACCTCAACGCCCCCCACCGTGCCGACGAAAATGAGCGCCGGCGCGCGAGTGGCGCTGGAAAAAATATATGGACAAGACCGCAGCAAACGCGAATGTAATCAGCCCACTGATCCGTGGATCGAACAAAGAGCCATTGATCGGATAGAGCTGCCAGCAAACATTGGATAGAGCATGATAGAGGACGGCAGCAAATACGCTCGCACCTGTCCAATTGTAGAACCACACGATGACGACACGGGCAGCCAGGCTCCACACACTCCACCAGGCGATCCATTCGGCCGCATGTCCCACCTGAACCAGAGCCGGATAATGCCAGACGACGCAGAAAGCACCCAAAACAAGACCAGCTGTCAGCGGACCTAGCCGAGCTTGCAAACGGCCAAGGGCGTATCCAGTCCAGCCAATTTCCTCAAGAGCGGCAGTCACCAGAAACAGCCCAGTGAGCATCATCACGTGCGAGACTGTAAACACCGGATCGGGGAGGTCCGCCCCCAAAGATCGCGAGGTGAGAAACGCCGCGCTGAACAGAATTGGATTTGCAAGACCAACCAGGAGCAAGCGCCACCCGGCCGTCCTGAAGTCGAACGCCCGGGCCAACAATCCCCAAACGGCTCTCCTGCCCCCGGACTTGAGGCTGAGAATAACGGCGGCAAGCGCCGGACACACGACGGCCAAAGCGGCAATCGGCAAACCCGGCAATAGCTGAGAATCAATGGACGCGCCCAAGATCCAGAGAGGCACGGTCAAAACAGTCACGAGACTGAAAAACTCTACGACTGCGCGCGTATCCGTCTGCATCGGTTTCGTCCAATTTGTCTTAAAGTCACAATCGACCGTCAGCACATCCAAAACGACGAGGCGTTGGTCTCCAATCTGCAGCTCGGACGCCCTCTATGGACATGAGGTGATAACAAGCCTGATAACCCAAGCACCTGCCCTTAATCGGGAGATGACATAAAGGACGAAAGGAAACCGTTATGGTTGATCCCAAATCCAAGAAGTATCTTGCTGAGTTCAATATCGCGCGATTGCGGTATCCGCAAGACGACCCCCGTGTGGCGGAGTTCATAGACAATCTCGACCGCATCAATCGGATTGGAATGAAGTCTCCCGGCTTTGTTTGGATGATGACGGGCGGTGAGGATCAACTGTCCGCAAGGTCGATCCGGATTGATAATGATGAGCAAATGCTCGTGAACCTCACGGTTTGGGAGACGATCCAAGATTTCGAGCACTTTGTCTGGAACACCGTGCATAGAAAGTTTTTCGATCGCCGGGAAGAATGGTTCGACGCCGGATCTTCACAAGTCGTCATGTGGTGGGTAAATCAGGACCATACGCCGACCCTTGACGAGGCGATGGACAAGCTCGAACGTCTCCGAAGGTCCGGACCCTCGCAGGAAGCATTTGATTGGGACTACGTACGAAACGCGAACCCTTAGTCCGCATATCCAAATGTCTTGGTCTCACAGCACGGGACGGTGTCTTTAGAGCCGTTTTGGTTTTGACGGAAACACAAAACGGCTCCAGATTCTTTGTTTTGCGCGTTTCCTGACGGTGAACCGGATTCCACTTCACCTGGAA
>JANQPV010000065.1 GCA_028285305.1 Alphaproteobacteria bacterium
TTTCCAGGTGAAGTGGAATCCGGTTCACCGTCAGGAAACGCGCAAAACAAAGAATCTGGAGCCGTTTTGTGTTTCCGTCAAAACCAAAACGGCTCTAGGAGAAAGTCAGCAACACTGACTAAATGATCCGGATACGCTCGAAACGAAGGAAGATGCTCCAGCGAATTGTCCGTCCGTGGCTTGACAAACAAGCGGGCGGGCCGCAAACTCACTGCACTTGTGGACACTTTTGTACCACAGGGTGCGTGCGGATCCCCTTCTGGCTTTTTCGCCTTCAAAAGGAGGTTTCAGATGCTACCGCCTTACCATTCTCTTGCGTGAGTTGCCATTCTCCTAAGTGAGAGAATTATCACGCCCTTTTCCGCCCCATGGTCGCGCTCTGTTCGGCTCATGGCCGTGTGGCTCGGCTGCTGTCATTGCGTGGAAAGATAATCATGTGTGGCAAGAGCCGGGCAGTTGAGCACTTAGATGCCGTCGCTGGTTTACAAGTGCTGGTGTGACAACTTTTTGTTCAGGGTGCGGACGCGCGTTCACAGGGGTTCACTTTTGCTCTGCGCCCGGGCGCAGGCTATAAAGGAGGATTTCCAAATGGTCTGGTGCGAGAACCGCGAGCGAGCATTCGAATATGATTTTGTGCGCCGAGCAGAGTTAGAATTCGCCGCACGCATGAAGTGTCGCCGCTTGCTTGGTCAGTGGGCTGCACGTGAGATGAAGCTGACGCGCGACGAGACGGCTTCGTATTGCGACGAACTCACTAAGTTTACACTCAGGCATCCCGAAGAGGACGCACTTTTCACGAAACTGCAAGCCGACCTGCGCATGCGCAATGTCGATACTTCTAAAGCAGAGCTTAGGTCTAAAAACCGCGAATTACTGGAGCGCCAATTCTCGCGGATGGCCGTACCGATCTGGGCACAGCCCTACTAGATCCGGTCGCTCCGGAATGGCGACAGATCTGCTCACAGTTGGATGGTAGGCCGGATGTGAGGAGAAGCTGGGTGATGATCGGCTAGCTGGCCGCGATGTTCATCTTGATAGGCGCAGACGATTGTCGAGACACCGTTGGCGTTCGTCTGAAGAAACCATTCTCAACCGCCGACAAATTGTAGTCATCTGGCGCAAACGTTATATTCTCTTCGCAGCCCAAGATCAGGCATCCGTTCGGCGAAAGCTGGCCAACAAGCCGTGGAAGAACACTCTTCTGAGTTTGAGGATCGAACGAGAGCAAGACATTTCGGCACAAAATTACGTCAAACACGCCAAGTTCGGTAAAATCATCCAGAAGATTGTGTTGACGGTGGGAAACGCGTGATCGGATCGCCTGTTTGAGTGTCCACTCGTTTTCACAACGATCAAAGAATTTGATTAAGAGCTGAATGGGCAATCCTCGCTGGACTTCGAAATGTGTGTAGCGTCCCGCTTCTGCGCGCGCGATCGCGCGCTCGCTGAGGTCGGTCGAGAGTATTTCAATCTCTCTTTGAGCTAAGGGGCCCTCGTCGTCGTCAAGCATCATCGCGATGGAATAGGGCTCTTGACCGGTCGAGGATGCAGCACACCAGATCCGCAACTTTTCTTCTTTGGGGCGGCTTTCGCAGAGCTCCGGCAGCAGAGTGTCTTTGAGCAAGGAAAAACAGTTTCGATCGCGAAAGAAACTGGACTCAGTACACGCCATGGCATCTGTGATCTCGGCAGCCAAATGCGGATCCTTGCTCACTCTCAGATTGGTGATCAATTCGTCTACTGACTTCATGTTGTGGTTTCTGGCCACGGGTGCCAACCGGCTTTCGATCAAGTAGACTTTGTCCTTGGTCAGAACAAGACCCGAACGTTGCTTTAGAAGCTCACGAATATACTCGAACTGATTGTCTTGCATTTAACCCCACTCGCGTCGGAGAACGCTATGTGCTTCTGCGTACCCAATGATGCTATACCAGGCCCACTGTTGAGAATTTCGACTCAAGAATATCGCGATCGAAGGGCTTCATGATGTATTCGTTGGCGCCCGCGCGCAGTGCTTCCTTTATCCGAACGACGTCATTTTCTGTCGTGCAAAACAAAACTTTGGGCTCGTTTCCGCCTTCGGCCTTGCGCAGCGCAGACAAGAACTCGATCCCGGAGATACTCTGCAGATTCCAATCCAGAAGAATCGCGTCCGGCATTCGATCGCGGCACCGCTCCAATGCCTCTTTGCCGTCGCGTGCCTCAAATATCTCAAAGTGCATTTCCGAGAGAATGTGCCGGACAACTCGCCGAATGATTTGTGAGCTGTCAATCACCAAACATTGCTTCATCACACCCCTCCTCTTTTGTCTTGTCTGCCCGCTCGAACGTTCCCCGGGGCCTTTTGGTTTCAGCCTTCAAGACTGTTGGTCCTCACCGCCGGAGCTGGCCGAGCCATATGTGCGCCAAGGGCGGACTGCCGCGCACTGACCGGCTCTACTCGCCGGCCTCCACGGGACGCCTGGCTTCAGCAATCCGAACACCAAACGGAAAAACTTTCGGTATTGTGGGAAAAAGAGGTTAAAAAGCCCTTGAATTGCTCTTAAGGCCTTTAACGATCAAGCACTGGTGTGCGTGAGCGCTTGTGTTTTCGTGCCGCTTATCCGGCGCGGGTCATGTACTTTCCAAAATTCGGAATTCTACCGATTTATCTGGATCGAGGGTGTGACGCAGATGATATCCCGTGCTCTTGATCAAAATGCTCGTTAGAAAAGGTTGAATGGAACGGGCGTCGAGATTTTGTAGGGATGCCTCTCCGTATAAGGCTTGCTTGATTTCATCGGAGAAGCGTGCTCGGTCCCCGTCGGATCGCACACGGAATATAGTCTTTTCGCCAGGCCCGTTTTTCTTCGGCGAACAATCAAATAGGAGAGTGCCGCCTCTAGGAATTGTATCAGCTGAAATGATCGCCAGATTCATTAGGATCTTGGCCGCCGCCTTTTCTACGGCGCGGTCGGCGCCTTCGAACAGCACCTTTATTTTTTTGCCCCCGATCAATGCCTCGGTAATTTCGCGAACTTCATCCAGGTGAATCATATCGCCTGCCAAGGTCGATGCACCAAATGCCAATCTCGCGAACTGCAACTTTATCGATGCCTGTTTCCCGCTCATCTCAATCAGAGAGAGGGCGTGCTCCCGCATTTCCGGGTCATCATCGTCGTTGAGAACTTCGATCCCATTGTTTAGAGCGCTTACGGGACTGATAAGGTCGTGGCAAATTTTCGAACAAAGCAGAGCGGCAAATTGAAGGTCCGTAGACATGCATTCTCTTCCGTGGATTGAAATGGCGAGAAACCACCTTCTAATTGGGTAGAAGATTCTCTTGTTAAAATAAACGGTCTTGTGCCCACTAAAATTCGGGGACGGCCTTCCGCCAGCCTCGCCCGCATGGACACACGTCTCACTTTGCAAGACAAAATGGCCGAAAACGCACGGCCAGATCTTGGTGACACCTTTGGAGCCTGCCTGCAGCATTCAAAAGAAGTGTTAATATTGTCCACAGGGGGATTGACCTGCTATGTCCACACGCCGCCACTTTTGACCTGACCCGATCTGCACAAAACGGTGCGGCTGTTGAAAGGACGACTCATGCCGAGGCAAACTCCGCCGATACAGAGCGATCACGCGTTCATGGAAGCGTTGGTCCGGATCGCCGTTTCAGCCGGTGACCTGATCATGGAGCACTATGGCGACTCTATTCAGGTTGTTCACAAAGACGACAAGTCCCCCGTCACCGCGGCCGATCAAGAGGCCGAAGCTCTCATTTTGAGCGAACTCAAAGTCATCGCGCCGGGGGTTTCGGTAATTGCAGAAGAACAAGCTGCGGCCGGTAACATCCCTGCAATTGGGGACGAATTCTTTCTGGTGGACCCTCTTGATGGAACGCGGGAGTTCATTAATCGAAATGGCGAGTTTACAGTCAATATCGCCCTCATCCGGAATCAGGTACCGGTCTGTGGAACCGTCGTCGCCCCGGCGTTGGGAATAGCCTATTTCGGCCACCGCGGGCACGGCGCGTGCGCCGCCACATTGGTGGACGGGAACGGCGCTTCGTCGTTCGATTTGTCTGCCGCCAGACCGCTTTCGGTACGCTCGGCCAATCCCGAGGGACTTGTGGCGGTGGCGAGCCGCTCTCATCGCAGCGACGAAACACAAAGGTTTCTGGATGATCATCGCGTTGTGGACTGTATTTCCGCCGGCTCGTCTCTCAAATTCTGTCTCGTCGCCGAAGGAAAGGCCGACATGTACCCGCGACTGGGCCGAACTATGGAATGGGACACAGCCGCCGGCCATGCCGTCCTGAGCGCGGCGGGTGGTTCGGTCACTCAGATCGATGGGTCCCCATTTCTGTACGGAAAGTCAGGCAAGGGATTTGCCAACCCCCACTTCATTGCACGTGGCGGCTAGCTATCTCGGCTCATCATTGCGATTGTCGATGTTATCAAAGCCATTTTTATGACTGTAATAGGAGAGCGCCATGAGGCCGGCTCCTAGTCCGAAAGTGATGGCAGCCCCCGCGACAATCGCAATATAGCCATGGATCGACAGTTCAATCCGGTTTTGTCCCATCCAAAATGAAACCGCCCATGCGGCGAACGCAACCGCGATGGTGATCACGACAATGGAGATGACGGTGTTCTTCAATTGCTTCTTCCAGAACTGCCCGACCCGGCGTCGAGAATAGTGATGGGCGAGTGTAACAACTTTCATTCGCCTGTGCGCGGTGACATTTCGACCCCATGAAGTTCGTTCGACTATGGGTTAGCCCTCCTCTGGCAGCAATCATTTTTCTACTTTCGCATGCGTCCAAAAAAAGCCTTTTAGAGTTTGTTAATAGGGGTAGTTCTTGTTGTCGTTTGTTTCAATTTAGGACACATGTCCATCACTCTTCAGGTTTAGACCTCAGGGGCCATGGCGGGAAAATCAGATCTTTGGGTAATTGAGGAGAAGAACTTGTGAGAATGGATTCAGAACTGTTCGAGCGGCTTGCGCGTGTTGCAATTGCATTCATCCTTTCGCTCACACTCTTCGCGGGTTTCGCTGGTGCTGAAGAAGACACCTCAAATCCGTCTGAACAGACCAAAGTGGAAGAAGAGTCAGACACTTTTTCGGAAAATGAAATTATCGAGGCGGCCTCCGACTTTTTCGGTGTGACGACAGAAGCCGCGGCAAAAGCGGTTGAGAGGGTGTTCGGCGATCACGGACGGCCCAACGCATACATTCAAGGGGAAGAAGCCAGTGGGGCGGTTGGCGTCGGATTGCGATATGGCAAGGGCCAACTCATCATGAAGAATGGCTATTCCCGCCAGGTCTACTGGCAAGGCCCCTCGGTGGGCTTTGATTTGGGGGGAAATGCGTCCAAGGCTTTCGTGCTGGTCTACAACTTGAGTTCCGTCCAAAGGATTTATCAGAGATTTCCTGGTGTTGAGGGGAGTTATTACTTCATCGCCGGCATTGGAGTGAACTACCAGCAGCTGGGCGATATCATCTTAGCCCCCATGAGAACCGGTGTCGGATTCCGCGCGGGCGCCAATATTGGTTATCTGAAATATTCACGCAAACGGGAGATTTTGCCCTTTTAGAGTCGCCGCACATAAGGCAGCACCTCTCCACCGGGGGTGAACATATTTGATTCAATTCTAACTAAAATTGTCTGAGAACAGATATTTTATTCTTCAGGCTTTTGGCTGAATGTGTACCCATGAGGTGAACGGAATGCTCTGTTTCGAGGGTTAATTTCGCTCAAATGCCAGGCAAAAAAACAATTGCCGCATAAAGCGTTGAAATCCTCGATCCCTTTGTTGACAAGGGTTGGCGTTGTGGACATCTTTCCGCAGGCTCTGTGTGGGGGTCTGGCGGTATCGTTTTGGTGTAATTTGTGCATTCGCGGACGAGTGTGAGCCGTGTTTTGGGGGATCGAAGTTGGTAGACGTAGACAAAAACAAGAAGCAGTCAGGCGATCTTTCGGACGATTTGGATCTTGACGGTGGCGAGAAAGGTCACTCCGAGACTCGTGACATCGGCAAAATTTCCTCGGAAGAATCTGCCAAGTCCATTGAACGTGCTGAGTCCCAATCGGCGGAACCGCGTAGCGAAGACGCGCCGTCGTCGTTGAGCGAAGCGACTAAGGCCGGCAGCAAGCCAGAGGACATGAGTGAAGAAGATGCCGATAAACCCCCCGCCAAAGAACGCGCGGGCGAAACGTCCGCCTCGCAAGTTAGCGAAATCAATGTCAGCGAAGAGATATCTCTGACGGAGCACAACGAACACCCAGCTGCTGACGAGATCATTGATGACGCTTTTGAGACCCGTCATTCGGAAAACCCCTTCGATGAGGATGAAGAAGGCGCTCACGTTCATCCCGGTTACTATCAAACGCGGCCTGCCATCAATTCCTTGGAGCGCTACAGATGGCCAATATCCGCGTTCATGTTCACATCGATTCTGTCGCTAGGTGTTTTGGCTTCGACCTTTCCGGTGTACAACACCCCGCAGTCGGTCGGCAGCACACCTCAATTCTCGGTCGTGAGTGATGTGGACGTTACAGGAGATGTTCCGCCAACGGTCATCCAGACGCTCCGCCGTTCCGCTGGATACGAAGTGGACCAAGGAACGAGCGAGTTTGACAGGCAGAGATTACTTGATTTGCTCGACAGCCGGATCAGAGGTGTGGAACGCAATAATCCCGCCGGCACGCTGATTCCCCAAAGTCATGACGGTGAAGATTTGGACGAGCCTAAAGGATGGCGCGACGCTAAGGCTCAGTCGGACACTCAAAAAACCGGCGAACAGTCCCCGGATCCAAAAGACCTTGTTCACGTGCAAACGGTCAAGTGCGAAAAAGGCGATACGCTGACGAGTTTGCTTTCCAAAGCAGGCGTCAAGTCTGACGAGACTTCGCCGATCATCAGCGCCTTGTCAAAGACGTTCGATCCTCGCCATTTGCGTGCGGGCCAAGAAATTACATTCACATTTCAAAAGACACCCAAAAGTACTGAAAACTTTCCGCAATTGGCTTCCGCCGACTTGTCGGCACTGCCGATCGGAAGGCTATTCAATTTCAGTCATGATACTGAGGAAGATTTCCAGCCCCGCGTATTGGCCATGGATGTCCATACGGATCCCGGGAAGTTTGTCCGGGTGAAACGGGTGGACGTGGATTCATTCATGTCCGCGGAAATGGAGGCAGAGCTCTTTGAGAGGGATGTTCGGGTTAGTGGAACAATCGACTCGAGCTTGTTCCTGGCCGCTCAGGAGCAAGGTGTCCCAGCGTCGGTTATCGTAGAACTGATCCGTATGTATTCGTACGATGTCGATTTTCAGCGCCAGATTCGTAAAGGCGATGGGTTCGAGATCTTTTACAAGAAATACGACGACGCCGATGGGAACACGGTTCGCGGCGGAGACATCTTGTACGGTTCGCTCATCCTAAAAGGGAAGCAGTACGCGTACTATAGCTTCACCACACCGGACGACAACGTCACGGACTATTACGACGAAAACGGCGTAAGCGCGAAGAAGTTCTTGATGAAGACGCCTGTCGACGGTGCGCGCCTTACCTCGCGATTTGGAATGCGTAAGCATCCCATCTCCGGGTATTCAAAAATGCACAAAGGTATGGACTTTGCCGCACCGCGCGGTACGCCGGTTATGGCGGCGGGCAATGGAACCGTGGAAGTCGCGAAACGATTTGGCGGCTATGGAAATTACATTCGTATACGCCATGCCAACGGTTATAAGACGGCTTATGCGCACCTCAAGGGGTACGCGCGCGGCATCAAGTCCGGAGCCCGAGTTAAGCAAGGCGAAGTGATCGGTTATATCGGCTCGACCGGCCGCTCCACGGGACCTCACTTGCACTACGAAGTCCATCACAACGGCAAGCACATCAATCCTGCATCCATCCGCATACCCAGCGGGCGTGCTCTGAAGGGAGAAATGCTTGCTGAGTTCAAGCGCCACATTCGGAAGCTCAACGTGAACGTTGCCAACCTGCCCCGGCCCGCCGCGAAGCCGATGGCTGCGGTCTCAAGCTCCGGCGACGAACACCGCGGGTGAGGAAACAAACCCACAACCAAGGAATTCGAGGGCGGCCAATGGGCCGCCCTTTTGGTTTTCTGGGACTGTCTGTGTGGCTACGCGGCGCGCAAATCCGAACCCTGCGGCGACACCTTCAACTCCCCGTCTTGGACCGTAACCGTTACGTCCTGCCCATCATTGATGGTTCCCTCAAGAATCAATTCGGCCAGCCGGTTTTGGACGTGTTGTTGAATGACTCGCTTCAAGGGTCTGGCACCATAAATCGGGTCAAAGCCTTGATTGGCGATCCAAGTCTTCGCCGCATCGTCCAACTGGATGGTGATTTTGCGGTCCGCTAACAGACTCCGTACACGCGCCATTTGGATCTCAACAATCGTATCCATATGGTCGCGGGTCAATCGATTGAAAATGAGTGTCTCATCGAGTCGGTTTAGGAATTCAGGACGGAAGTGTGAACGAACCGCCTCCATCACTTGACCTCGGATGCCCTCATCCTCTGCCGCACCATAGGCAGAGGTCATAAACTCTGAGCCCAGGTTTGACGTCATGATGATCAGTGTGTTCCTGAAGTCCACGGTTCTGCCTTGACCGTCGGTCAGGCGGCCGTCATCGAGGACCTGCAAGAGAACGTTGAAAATCTCCGGGTGCGCCTTTTCGATCTCATCGAAGAGGACAACTTGATATGGCCGCCGCCTCACCGCTTCGGTGAGCGAGCCTCCTTCTTCATATCCGACATAGCCGGGAGGCGCTCCGATAAGTCGCGAGACGGCGTGCTTCTCCATGTACTCGGACATGTCTAGGCGAACAATTGCCTGGTCATCATCAAACAAGAACTCCGCCAAAGCTTTGGTGAGCTCGGTTTTGCCCACGCCTGTCGGGCCCAAGAACATAAAAGAGCCGATTGGCCGGGAGGGATCTTGAAGACCGGCACGCGCGCGGCGAACGGCATTTGACACGGCAACCAAGGCATCATCTTGGCCCACGACCCGTTCACGCAGGTGGTCCTCCATTGCGAGCAGTTTCTCGCGTTCACCTTCGAGCATCTTGTCGACAGGAATACCCGTCCATCTGGATACGACCGAAGCGATGTGTTCGTTCGAAACCGTATCGCTCGCGAACGCATTAGGGTTGTCATCTTCATTCGTTTGGAGGCGTCGCTCGAGGTCCGGAATGACGCCGTACTTTAGCTCACTGGCCCTAGCCAAATCGCCTTGCCGCTCGGCCAATTCCAAATCGTACTTGCGCTGATCAAGCTCTTCCTTGACCTTTTGCGAGCTCGCCAAGGTTACACGCTCCGATTCCCACTGTGCAGACAACTGGGTAGAGCGTTCTTCGAGATTGGCAAGTTCGCTTTGCAGCTGCACCAATCTGTCCTTTGATCCGTCATCAGACTCTTTCTTGAGGGCCTCACGCTCGATCTTCAACTGCATGATGCGCCGGTCCAGTTCGTCCAGCTCTTCTGGTTTTGAGTCCACTTGCATGCGCAGCCGGCTCGCCGCCTCATCGATGAGATCGATGGCCTTGTCCGGTAAGAATCGATCGGAGATGTAGCGATTGGAAAGATTTGCTGCGGCAACGATAGCCCCATCGCTAATGCGAATGCCGTGATGGACTTCGTACTTTTCTTTCAAGCCCCGCAGAATCGATATTGTATCCTCAACGCTTGGTTCGTCCACGAACACTGCTTGGAAACGCCGAGCCAGAGCCGCGTCCTTTTCGACATGTTGACGGTACTCATCCAGTGTTGTGGCACCAACGCAATGGAGTTCGCCCCGAGCCAGAGCCGGCTTTAATAGGTTCGAGGCGTCCATTGCGCCTTCGGCCTTGCCCGCACCGACAAGCGTGTGCATCTCATCAATAAACAGAATAATCTCGCCGTCGGCCGCAGTGATCTCGGAGAGAACAGACTTTAGTCGTTCCTCGAACTCGCCCCGGTACTTTGCACCGGCAATGAGGGCTCCCATGTCGAGAGCCATCAACTGTTTGTCCGCAAGACTTTCTGGAACGTCACCGTTGATTATCCGAAGCGCTAAGCCTTCGGCGATGGCGGTCTTGCCCACCCCAGGTTCGCCGATGAGGACGGGGTTATTCTTGGTCCGCCGCGCCAGCACCTGCATGGTCCGCCGAATCTCTTCGTCGCGTCCAATCACAGGGTCGAGCTTGCCTTGGCGGGCTGCCTCCGTGAGGTCCCGGGCATAGCGCTTGAGCGCATCGAACGTGTCTTCGGCGGACGCACTGTCGGCCGTTCTACCTTTACGGATTTCGTTTATGGTTGCGTTCAAGCCCGTGGGTGAGAGTCCGGCTTCTTTTAAGATGCGAGACGACTCGCATTCGTTCGACATGAGCAAAGCAAGCAAGACACGTTCAACGCTGACAAACTGATCTCCCGCCTTCTTGGCCAGATCCTGCGCGGTCTCCAGAACGCGGGCCGTTTCGGGCGCCATGTAAATTTGTCCCGCGCCCGCGCCTTCCACCCGGGGCAATTTGTCCAGTACTGCATCGACGTTGTTGAGAACGGATTTCGCATCGCCGCCGGCCCGGCCCACAAGATTTGCGGCCAACCCCTCTGAGTCCTCCATCAAGACTTTGAGAACATGTTCGGGCACCAAGCGCTGATGACCTTCGCGAAGTGCAAGACTTTGAGCCGATTGCAAAAAGCCCCGCATGCGGTCCGTGAACTTCTCCAGATCCATCTTTTCCCTCTTTGAATTGCAATCGCCTACGCCAGTTTAAGCACTGTAGCCGATCCAAAATATTAATGTTTGCAGTCCGCCAAGCAGACAAACACCGGGATCACCTTCCATGAGCATGACCCCTAGAACATGTAGGGTCTTAAATCCTGATCACAAGATGAAGTGATGTAGGGCCCACGCATGTGATCCGTCGGGTACGGGTAGATCAGCTGTAATTGTGGCCGCTACCCAACCTTGGCTGCCTTGAGCTGGGCTCGTGGTCCGGCTGGATGGGACAGGCTTTTTCGAGAATTTTGGGGTTGAGATTTCGCGTCCTCTAAGGGGACGCTTCTTCCGATGTTTGTTCGCCAACTTCGGATGCAGATGCTACCGCTTCGGCGCCCTCGTTGTCGTTTCCATCAGACTTAGATTTGCCGCGCCCGTTTCCGTTCGCTTTCTCCGTTCCGGCTTCAGCCTTCGTGCTGCGCCGTCTCGTACGCCGAGGCTTGGAAGCCGCTTCGGCTTCGACCGGCTCTTGCGGAGCATCGGCTACGGCCTCTTCGTTCGCGGCCACCGCAGCCACTTGTTCGGCCGTTGGCTCTTCGACGGCTTCGGCTTCTGTTTCATTCGCAGCGCTTTCCCCATTCACGCCTGTCGAGTTGGTTGCCCCCGGCTTATCTTTGCCGGTTTGTCCAGAGGCACGCATAATCCTAAAGTAATGCTCTGCATGCTGAAGATAATTTTCCGCAATCACGCGGTCGCCGGATGATGCGGCATCACGGGCTAAGGCTTGATACTTGTCGTATATATGTGACGCGTTCCCGCGAATTTTTACATCGGGCCCGTTGCTGTCCAGCTGACGATTGGAAGAATTGGTGTTTTTTCGACTACGACCTCTAGACCGCTTCATCGTTCGACTATCCCTCTGTCACAATCTCATATAATTGGTTTATCTGAGTACTGAATGAACTAATTTGCTCATTAGAAAACTAAGCTGTTCCGAAGCAAATGTGGCCCACCCTCATTCATTCAGCTAACCCTATGTCCTCTTGTCCAGATTACTTCCAAACGCACCGCAGCATTTGAGTGGAAATGCTCCTGGAATTTAGCCATCTCAGGCTTGAACAAAGATTGTCTGAGTACAGATTAACTAAGCCTATTTCATCTATTGATCAACATTTTGGAGGCTCAATCTGCTGATCAAGAAGTTATCCTCTCGCTCAGCTTATTCCAAGCGTTTTTTTTATCTTTTTTTGGGCAATGCAGCCACAGTCCGGGGTCTTCCGCTTATGTCCCGAAACCCAATAAAACGGCGTTCGTCCAGTATACTTGAAAAGATCTTAATAACATCTTCCTGCTGACCGCTACCGTGCTCGGCAACCAAAATGCCCGAGGGGCTAAGCAAATGCGCGGCAATTTCAGCAATCATCGGATAGAATTTGAGCCCGTTAGGACCGCCATCCAAAGCCGAAACAGGCTCATATTGCATGATCTCGGGTTCTAAGCCCGAAAGCTCATCTGTGCAAATATACGGCGGATTGGCCACGATTATATCGAACTCACCCTCCAAGGATTGCGCCCCATTGCCGCAGACGAACACGCCCCGGTTCTCTAAATCCGCCAAAAACAAATTTTTCCGTGCGATGGCGACCGCACTTGGACAGACATCTACGCCGACCGCAAAGCCAGACGGGAATTCGTCTAAGAGCCCGATCAGAAGACACCCGGACCCGGTTCCGATGTCCAAGATCTTCGCAGGTGTCTGCGTCCCAGGCAAAATCCCATTTTCTGAGAGATCGAGAAGATTTTCGACAATTGTTTCAGAATCGGGCCTCGGGATCAAAACCGAAGCGTTGACAGACAATGTCCGACCCCAGAATTCCTTTTGTCCCAGAATATAGGCCACAGGCTCGCGTTTCGCTCTTCGATCCATATACAGCAACGCTTCGCTGAGCTGATCTGGCGACACTGTTTCGTCTTCGTTTCGAAAGAAGTCCTCCGTTTCGAAGCCCATAGCGCCCGCAATCAAGCACCTGGCATCCAGGTCTGGCGTCGTGATCCCGCTTGCACGGAATCTTGTCCGGAGAGTGTCAAAAACACTCCGTACCGTAATTGCCTCATTTAACTGAATCCCGGGATTCCCGTCGCTATACGGCAATGCCATCGGCCTCCACCAATAACTTTGCTTGATGCTCCGCAATGAGTGGATCGATGACTTCGTCCAACTCATCGCCCGCTAGAATTCGGTCCAATTTATAAAGCGTCAAATTGATCCGGTGATCGGTGAGACGTCCCTGTGGAAAATTATACGTCCTAATTCTTTCGGAACGATCCCCTGATCCTACTTGGCCCTTGCGATCTTGCGCGCGTTCGGCATCGCGTTTTGCACGTTCTGCCTCGTACAATCGCGCGCGCAAAACCTTCATCGCTTTGGCCTTGTTCTTGTGCTGGGATTTTTCATCTTGTTGGGAAACCACAATTCCCGTTGGAAGATGCGTAATCCGAACCGCACTGTCCGTCGTGTTCACTGACTGACCACCGGGACCACTTGCCCGGAAAACATCAATACGCAGATCTTTTTCGTCAACATCAACATCCACTTCTTCGGCTTCGGGCAATATGGCCACGGTGGCTGCGGATGTGTGAACGCGCCCCGCCGTTTCGGTTTCCGGTACCCGCTGTACGCGGTGTACGCCCGACTCAAACTTCAAACGCGCGTAAACGTTTGGGCCAGATATGGATGCCGAAATTTCTCTGTATCCGCCCAAATCGGAATCGCTCGCCGAAAGCACGTCCACTTTCCAATTCCGGTTCTCGGCGTAACGCTGGTACATCCGAAACAGGTCCCCGGCAAAAAGCGCCGCCTCGTCGCCGCCCGTGCCCGCTCGAACTTCCAATATCACGCTGCGCGCATCGGCATCATCTTTGGGAAGCAGGAGGATTTGAAGCTCGCGTTCCGTTTCCGGGATCGCCTGTCGCAACTCTGCCAACTCCTCTTGGGCCATACTGCGCATTTCGTCATCTAAACCGGTGTCCGAAAGCAATTCATCCAAATCGCTTGCCTCACTCTGCTGCGCGCGCAGTTTTGATATGATTTCGACGACCGGCGTCATTTCCGCATATTCACGCGAAAGCTCCGAGAAGTTCTCCGCCATCGTATCCTGCGACAGTTGAGCCTTGATCAGCTCATATCGGTCCAGGAGCTTTTCGAGCTTCTCAGAGGACAACATAGGGGCAAACTTTCCGCACTACTCGGTTTCAAAAGGACAACCTGCTCGGCATGTATGCGCGGTCATTTAGCTGGCTGATTTAGGGGCAAGCCCCACGCTCAAAGAACGCAAGGCCATAGCACTTTGCCGCTATTGAGCCAAGCTTTCCGGCAATGACTTCTAAAAACAAGCAATCTTAGAGAACTTGGTCGCCGGAGCATAATCGCGCCGCGGTGCTCAATTAAAATCGCAGACTCTCGGGCGAAAGCGACACCGCCAACAGCACTTCGCCATCTTTGCCCAAAGGCCCTACAAGATCTCCATCGAGCAAGACCTCAACCGCACCCGCGTTTCGGACCGTGAGCGTTATGTTGTCGGCATCCGGTATGATGAGTGAGTCCCCAGGTTCCAACCTCTGCTGCGTCAGGACGACGTTTTGCTGGGTCTCAATGCGAACCCACGACTCATCCGTCGACTTCAACGTGATGCGAGACGTCGCCAGCGCTCCTCCGAACATTGCACCGCCGTACGAAGCACTATCTGAAAAGTCGGATCCCGAAAACGTCTCTCCAGGCTCGAACCGAGATAACCGATCAAGGTGCCGCGCAGATATGTTTCCCATGCGGGTCATCTCTCCCCGATCGGCGCCACTTGAGCCAAACAACAAATTGAGGCCAACTGGGACTTTGTCGATCTCGACAAGTTCTTGCGGACCCCCCGTTGCTGTGCGCCCGCTCGTGCTCTGCCATTCGGCACCTGAGAGACCGGAAAGTGCACCGTAGGTGCCCGCTTGGGGGGCCGCGGAATGTTTGGGGGCGATCCAGTTGACCGACGCATACCAGCCAAAAGCAATCAATCCCGCTACAAACAAAAGTGTGCCTAGCGGCCGGCGAACAGACTCTTGTTTTTCGGTTTCGGCGGCCTCGCGATCGGCGAACAAGATGCCCATAGGGTCCCTTTGATCCGTGAATTCAACACGGAAACGACGGACGCACTCTTCTGCATCTAGCCCCAACATAGACGAATACGATCTAACAAACCCCAAAGCGTAAGTTCGATTGTCGAACTGACTTACATCATTTTCTTCTAAAGCGGCAATATACCGTTTGGGAATTTTGGTTATTTCTTCGACATCTGGAATGGTCAAGCGCTGGCGCCTGCGGACCATGCGCAAAAATGCACCAACTGTATCGACCTTCTGTGCCATAGGATCATCGAACCCAACCGGTTCCGAATGCCCCTCATCGGCTTCGGCTAAGATGCGCTCACGTGCAACCGAGTGCTCCGCGCCGCCCTCAGGCAAACCTTCCGCGTTCTCGTTCACTTGGTCTTGCTTTGAGTCTTGCATCGAACTCACTTCCCGAAACGTTCTTGTGAAACCGATTCCTCAGTTTCCGCGTTTCTCTAAACACCCCGGAATTAACCAATTCGCCCAAGATAGTATTAATGAAAATTGCGGCCAAAATCAAACGTCTGCGAGCGGTATATTAAGCGTAGCTGCGTGTTCGCGTAGGGTCCCTTCCAAAACAGCCGCAGGTTTTCCGTCGTTTTCTTTTATCAGTTGTTCGAGCGAAGAGATGTGCAATTTGCGGACCATCGATTTCACGCGGCCTATGCCCGAGGCCGGCATGGAAAGCGAGCGAAGTCCGAGCCCTAGCAATGCCATCACTTCCAACGGACGGCTGGCAACCTCGCCGCAAATGGACAAGGGCACCTCTTTTTCGCTGCACTCCTGAGAGATGTGACCTAACAGACGCATTACCGACGGGGACAAGAACGAATAGCGCGTCGAGACCGCCGGATTGGAGCGATCCGTTGCAAAGAAAAACTGCATCAGATCGTTGCTACCAATGGAGACGAAATCGACCAGATCAAGCAATTCCGGCAACTGCCACACCAGACTGGGCACCTCGATCATGCTTCCTACCCGAATGGTTTGTGGAAGCGGTTTTCGAAAGCTCTCTAACCTCTCGACTTCGCGTTCTAACAGCGCTTGCGCCTGCCGGAACTCACCGATTTCTGTAACCATGGGAAACATGAGGTTGAGACTCCTGCCCGCCGCAGCGACAAGCAGGGCCCGCAGTTGATACCGGAGCAGGGCGGGACGCGCGAGCGCAAAGCGAACCGCCCTCAACCCAAGCGCGGGGTTCTCCTCCTTAATAAAGTTTCCATACGGAAGAAATTTGTCTCCGCCAAGATCCAATGTGCGAAAGACCACGGGTTTCTTGTCGGCGGCGTCCAGCACCCGTGTGTAGAATTCGACCTGAGCTCCCAACCGCGGGAACGTCGATGAAACCATAAACTGCAGCTCGGTTCGAAAGAGACCGATGCCATCGGCTCCTACTTCTTCCAAGTTGGCCAAATCGATCTGCAAGCCCGCATTGATGTTCAGTTGAACAGAATGACCATCCAAAGTCTCCGCGAAATCGTGACGGTGAGCGTAGAATTCGGCTTCTTGAGCTTCCATTGAGAGAATTTTCGCCTCGAAGGCCTGAAATATCTCTCGGCTCGGCCGGATATGAACTTCGCCCGCACTGCCATCCACGAGCACATCATCGCCGTCACGAACCAGTTCAAGTACGTCTGATATGCGTCCGACCAAAGGGATGCGAAGTGCGCGAGCAACGATGGCCACGTGAGCATTGGGTGAGCCTTCTTCCAATATCAAGCCCGTGAGGCGCTCTTGATCGTACTCGAGAAGTTCGGCCGGCCCCAGATTGCGCGCGAATACGATGGCGCGCTCCGGCAATTGCCGGCGATCTTCTTCGCCTGACAAGATCCGTAACAGCCGATGGGACAAATCGTCCAAATCATGCATGCGTTCGCGAATGTAAGGATCGCTTTGACGCATCATTCGGGCCCGCATATCGCTTTGCACTTGCTCCACGGCGGCTTCCGCAGTGAGGCCGTTTCGGATCGCTTCACGCATCCGCCGATGCCAACCGGCGTCGTCGGCAAACATGCGATACGTTTCCAGCACGTCTCGGGGTTCGCCGATCAGCGAGTGCTCGGACTCCTGCAGCAACTTATCAATGCCGGCACGCAACGACGCGATCGCTTGATCCAGACGCTTGACTTCGGTCTCGACGTCTTCGGCGATCAGGGGGTGGCTGCCGATGGGCGCAGCATGCAAAAACGCTTCCCCCATCGCGATGCCTTCGGCGAACGGCGTTCCTCGCTCCAGGTGAGGAAGATTCGGTCTGACGCCGATATCGACGACGGACTCGTCCAGCAGTATGAGCTCGCCTGATGCAGCGACCTCCGCCACGACCATCGCCACGGTTTGCAGGGCTTCTAGTTCTTCATCGTCGTACAGTCTGGCCGTTTTGTTTTGAACGACGAGGACGCCCAAGACCTGACCGTTTTTGAGAATCGGAACACCCAAAAAAGAGTGAAATGGATCCTCGCCTGTTTCGGGAAGATAGGCGAACTTGGGATGATTCGGAGCATCGGTGAGCCGCAAAGGCTCAGCCGTTCTCGCGATTTCTCCAACCAATCCTTCGCCCACGCGCAATCGCGTCGTGTGAACGGCACTTGGATTCAGGCCCTGTGTTGCGAACAGTTCCAGTACATCTCCAGCCCGGCGAATGTATATGGAGCACACTTCCGCTACGATATCACCCGCGATGATATTGACGAGCCGGTCCAACCTTTGTTGGCCGTCTAGGGGTAGCGCCATCAGTTCCCGAATGCGCCGCAATAGCACACGCGGGCCGGTCGCTCCTGCCGGACCTGGAAAACTCATTCTTGTATCGTATCTAAACCATATGCGGTGTGAAGGGCGCGCAAAGCGAGCTCAGTATATTCTTCGTCAACCAATACGCTGATCTTGATTTCCGACGTCGAGATCACTTGGATGTTGATGCCTTTTGCAGACAATGCTTCGAACATGGTATGGGCCGTGCCCGCGTGACTTCGCATTCCTACGCCGATCACTGATAATTTCGCGACCTTTTTGTCAAAAGTGATCTCCGAGAAGCCAATCGCTCTCTGTTCTTGATTCAATACATTCAGAGCACGGTCGATATCGGTCTCTCTGACAGTGAACGTCATATTGGTCTGTGTCGCCGAGCGAGAGACATTCTGAACGATCATGTCCACGTTGATGTTCGCTTTGGCGAGACTTCCGAATATCTGCGCGGCCACTCCCGGCCGGTCAGGAACCTGCAACAAGTTGATGCGGGCTTCGTCACGGCTGTAGGTAACGCCGCTAACTTCTTGACTTTCCATGATTTCGTCCTCGTCACAAACTAAGGTGCCGGTATTTGAATCGGGCGACTGATCGAAGCTCGAAAGAACGCGAAGCGGCATGCGGTGGACCATGGCCAGTTCCACCGATCGGGTTTGCAGAACCTTGGCTCCAAGCGAGGCCATCTCGAGCATTTCTTCGAACGCAATTTTTTCGAGACGGCGCGACTTGTCGACGATCCTCGGATCGGTGGTGTAGACGCCATCTACGTCCGTGTAGATATCGCATCGGTCAGCGGCGATACCGACCGCAAGCGCCACCGCGCTCGTATCCGAACCGCCTCTTCCCAAAGTGGCAACTCGGCTTTCATCTGTAACCCCCTGAAATCCCGGCACAATCGCAACTTCGCCAGCGGCCAACCGAGCGGAAATGTCGGCTCCTTCAACCTCCAAGATCCGCGCTGATCCGTGCGTGCTGCTCGTTCTCACCGGGATCTGCCACCCTAACCACGAGCGGGCGCGCACGCCGCGTGCTTGCAAAGCGAGCGCAAGCAAGCCCGAACTCACCTGCTCCCCGGACGACACGATTGAGTCGTATTCGGCGTAGTCCAAGTTGACATCGCTCTGCCCCCCGGACACCGAACGCGTGAGATCGATGAGCCGGTCCGTTTCGCCCGCCATCGCGGACACCACCACGGCCACTTCATTTCCTGCGTCAACGGTGCGCTTGACCAGATTGGCAACATGGAAGATGCGTTCTACGGAGCCGACTGACGTGCCACCAAATTTCATGACCAGACGGGCCATCGAAAACCTTTAATCTGCTGTGAATGGGCGTTCGGAGTTGGCCTGTCATACAGTCTCGGGTTCTGACTGGCAATTGGATCGGCCTGACGGTTTCGTCTCGAGCGTGGGACCGGGAGATCAGAGGGCTGTGGGAACGCACCGAATAATGCTCACAAGCCGCTGATATTGTTTATTTTTTAGTTTGTGCCTTCGCCTGCTCCTGAATTTACTCGGTACCCAACCGCTAGAAAGAGAGATCACACATTTGACACAGCCCGCTTCTGATAGACCCAATGAAAGTCCGACCACCGACCCGGACGAAATCGCCAAGTTTTCGGCGATGGCTGCGGAGTGGTGGGATCCCAAGGGCAAATTCGCGCCCCTGCACAAGTTCAACCCCGTCCGCCTCAACTTTATTAAGGAAAAAACGTGCGCACGCTTCGACTTAGACTCCAAAGCCGAACGGCCGTTCGAGGGTCTGCGCATTCTCGACGTGGGGTGCGGCGGCGGCCTTCTTTGCGAGCCCCTGTCACGTCTCGGAGCGCATGTGACCGGCATCGACATGGCCGCGAAAAACATCCAAACTGCATCCATCCACGCGGAACAAATGGGCTTACAGATCGATTATCGGCATACATCCGTCGAAGCGCTCGCGGAAACGGGAGCCGACGACTTCGATTTGGTTTTGAACATGGAAGTGGTGGAACATGTTGCAGACGTGGATCTCTTTCTCAAAACATCCATGCGGATGGTGCGACCGAACGGCATGATGATTGTTGCGACCCTTAATCGAACTGCGAAAGCCTTTGCGCTTGCGATCGTGGGCGCTGAATATGTCCTTGGGTGGTTGCCACGCGGGACCCATCAATTTGAAAAATTTGTGCGGCCGGATGAAATCAAGTCTGCCCTTGCGACAGAAGGCGTCTCACTCGACCCCCCATATGGCGTGTCATACAATCCCTTGGCGGACCGATGGTCCCTGTCATCCGACGCAAGCGTCAACTATATGATGGTGGCCTATAGAGACTAGGGTTCCGTCCCCTATGCGGCATCCGCAGCAGAGGTCAGTGCAGCGACAATTTCTTCTACGGACATCGTCTTTAGAACCTTGCCCACAACACGCTTGTCGTCGACATCCACAAGCAGCAGGACACCTGTTTTGACCGTATCTCCGAGCTCGGCTCGAACAGCCTCACCCACGCCCGCATTGTCTGCTGCGGCAAAAAAAGCGTCCGCGTCTCTGGCCGTGTAATCCAGAGTGATGAATGAGATACCATCGCCGAGCTCGGCCGCTTGGGCTTCCTTAACCTTTGGATCCAAGACTTTGCACGACCCGCACCAATCCGCATACACAAGGACCGCGGCCAATCGCGCCGTCTCTTCTGCTTGCACAGTTTCAGATTTATAAATCTGGCCACTGATGAATAGCGCTGCGATCAGTGCAAAAACGTGGAAGACATTCGTTCGACGTACCATCATGAGGCTCCGCTATCTTGATCCGAGCGTGAGGGTACGGACAGTTTCAATCAACTGCCAATAACGAAGTCGTTATGGCACCTTCTGTCATAACTGAAACATTCGCGGCCAGGCGAGGACATCAACCGGAAACAGGAGATACGTAAATCCCGTGCCTGGAACGAAAGGATAAAGCGATGACCTCTACGTATCGAAACGCCCTTCCCCAACTTGGGGCCACAAAGTTTTTGACCGACGGCGGCCTGGAAACAGTCCTCATTTTTCAAAGGAATCTGGAGCTGCCCGAGTTTGCTGCGTTCGATCTTTTGAAGTCTTTCGGTGGACGCCAAGAATTGTCGCGCTACTTTCACCCCTATATCGCAATTGCCCGCTATCATCAGATGGGCTTCGTCTTAGAGAGCCCTACCTGGCGGGCGAACCCCGATTGGGCGTCTAAACTCGGTTACGGCGCCGACCAGTTGGATCAGATCAACCGGCTGTCCATTCATCTCATGAGCGAGCTCAGGGTTCAGTTTGGAACCTCGCGAACCCCGATGGTGATCAGCGGATGCGTAGGACCGCGGGACGACGGCTATAATCCGCACTCCTTTATGACACCTGAGGAGGCGCGCGACTATCACAGCGAGCAAGTGGCCTCGTTTGCTGAGACGAAGGCAGACATGGTTACGGGTATGACCATTACGTATGCAGAGGAAGCCATCGGATTAGCCAGAGCCGCGCGTGACGCCAATATGCCGGTGGTCATTTCCTTTACGGTGGAAACGGACGGAAATCTGCCATCCGGTCAGCCCCTTGCAGACGCCATCGCTCAAGTCGATAGCGAAATAGTGCGGGAGCCCGCCTATTATATGGTGAACTGCGCCCACCCGACGCACTTTGCGCACATCCTTGACCATCAGGAACCGGCGATCAAACGGATTCGCGGCTTGCGCGCGAATGCGTCCTGCAAAAGCCATGCTGAGTTGGATGAAATGACCGAATTGGACGACGGACATCCGGACAAGCTCGGCCATCAGTACAAAGATTTATTACGTCATCAACCCCAAATCACTGTTTTGGGTGGATGTTGCGGCACGGATCACCGGCATATTGCAGCGATCGCTCATGCCTGTGCGGATGAGCCGATGCCGGCGCAGGCGGCGTAACTACACCCTACGTCATCAGCGCTTGCTAGTCTGGGCGGCGGAGTTCGCTCCGCCGCCCAAAGCCGTGTTTCCTACTCGGCCGCCTGAGCAGTAATGCCGGTATAGCGCTCCGCAGACGCGAAGAGGTCGTTCAAGTCTTCGTCTTTGGTTTCCATGATCTTGGCCAGCCAGCCGTGGAAGCGTTGTCCGCCTTCCTCGTTCCGGCCAAAGAGCACATGACTGCGAAGACCGGTTTGAAGCGCCCGCTGCTGTTTCAAGCCCGTATAGTAGTCTTCTTCTTCGACCACATATTCCAACAATTTGAACTGAGCGTGGGCAAATCCCTTTTGCTCCTCGTTGGGCGTCTTTTCCATGAGATAGTATTGCGTTGTGAAGCTTTCGAGGGCCGTCTCGCCGGGCATCAATTGGGACAGCATGACGCCGCGCCCGCCGCCGCCATCAAAGGAGGCAATAGAGATGTGCGGGAAGATGGTCCATACGCCGCTGAGCAATTGCGGCATTGTGTATTGATCGGCGGTCACTCCCTCATCAATTCCCGACTGTCCCCGATCCGGAGCCATGACACGGGTGTGGGGCCCCCATGAATAATAGTTGGCGCGGAACGCAAAATCTGGTCCGAACGTGTCCTTATGCAGAATGGGCAAATGATAGAAGTCCAAGTAGCCGTCATAGGCGATTTTCCAGTTGGGTCCTCGCAGCGTGCGCCGCTCGAAGAGGATCCAATCCTTAAAGCCGAAATGCTCGAGGAAACCGTCATACCCGCAGAGGAACGTGTCAATGTCGAGCGGCGAAGCAGGATCCAGAATGACCCAGATAAGACCTGCTCGTTCGGCGCATTTCAGTTCGATTAATCCGTGACAAGATTTGTCAATCTCGCCAAAGTTCTGACCGTCCGCAACGCCCATGAGACTTCCGTCAGACGCGAACGTCCAACCATGGTAGGGACACGTAAAGCGATGAGTGTCGGTTCCTAGCCCCTCTCGCAGGATTTGTGCACCCCGATGCGAGCACGAATTGACAAAGGCCTTCACCTCACCTTGCTTATTCCGAGTCATGATGACCGGCACCCCGACGGCCTCGCACGCTTTGTAGTCGCCGGGATTGGGAAGCTCACCAGTAACACCCAAAAGAAGAGGCATCCGCTTGAAGACGAGAGCTTTTTCGCGTTGGCTGCGCTCTTCGTCGAGATAGTTCTCTACTGGAACCCGAAAGACATCATCGGCCACTTCCATCGTGCCGGCATCGGCATGCCGCGTGGAATGTTCGGCCATTTTCACGAGAGTTTCTTTGGACACTGCTTCCTCCTTGCCTCAGTCGCGCCCGCCGGCGCCGCTCAGGGCCAAATTAACCAATACCGGTTCGTTGGCCACTCTCTGATTGAGAGGGACTCTCTAACTGTTGGCCCAAACAGTCAAGACTGACTTTATTGCGCTGGCATAAGCAATCGGCTGGTCCAGCATGAGGTGGTGGTGCGCGTCGGGCACCTCGACGATGGGCAGCGGGCCCTTTGACAATTCACGCAAGTAGGCGGCCGAATCGCGTGTGAACAACGAACTGTGTTCGCCATAAATAATCGCCTTCGGTAAAGGAATGTCGGCGAACCGCTGGGGTTGTTGCATCCAGGCCTCCATCGTGCGGATATCGCGATTGAAGATGCTGGGATGGAATTTCCAGGTCCATCCTCCCTCAACTTTCTTGAGAGAATGGTACGCTAAGTACTTAAAAAGAAACTCGTTTTCGCAAGGCTGTTCCGGCTGAAGACGAAAGCGGCCCATGGCGGTTTCCAAATCCGGGTAGATCTTGTTTTGCTGGGGGACGGTGTTTTGGCGGCGCTCCATCCGCTCGCCCATATGTTCCTTTATGGCGTCGGGCCGCATCATCATCATGTCCGTGAGCGCCAGTCCGGCGAATTTGTCCGGATGAAGTTCGATGGCGCCCATGGCAACGCCACCGCCGTAGCTATGCGGGACCAGAAACGGTTGCCGACCCTCATCAAACAGGCCTGTCTCTTCGGCGACCGCAAGCAGATCAACGGCCTGGGTCTCCGCGTCGTACGACTCCCTGGTCCCAGACTCGCCCATTCCGGCAAGATCATAAGCGACCACATGGAATTCGTCGGTCAGAAGAGGCGCGATGAAGGCGAAGCAGCGCGCGTGAGCCAGGAATCCGTGCATGAGCAGGACCCCGGGTTTTTCCGGATCGCCCCAGCGGAAATAGTGGATGGGCACTCCATCCGCATCGGCATAGCCTTCTTCACGTTCCTGCACCATGGCGCGGCGGAACCAGGCAGGCGTGTCCGGTCCCAGATCGGGCGTGTCGTCTATTTGCAGCAATCGAGTTCCCCTTATGCGATATCACTTTTGGCGGCTTCAAACCGATCTAAAGCTGTCTGCGCCAAACCGCGAACTTCCCGCCACTCTTCCCGGTGCTTTAATCCACGAACTGACCAAAGTTCTGATTGACCGTTCTCACTCATACGGTCCAACTTACTATCCAAAGCTTTTACCGCCTCTATAAAATCTGACGAAAGCCCATCCGGAGCGACATCCAAAATGAAGATAGAATCTTCGAGTTCCAGCGCTAGCTCGTCTACATTGAATTCGTTCCATTCCTGCTTCGTAATCGGGGCAAACCGATGGAGTTTATTCAGGTACTGGGCTTGTTCGCCGGGTTCTGCTGCCAGATTTCGTAGAGCAAGAATCAATTCGTGCAAAACCAATGAGTGGTTTTCGTTCTTGCTCATTTTTAAGAAGACCCTTAGGCCGCCTTTTCCGTTCCTGACTGAACCACAGCGACGATATCGGCCATGATGTCCGTCAGCTGAAAGTCTTTGGGTGTGTAAACCCGACTAACCCCGGCGGCTTTCAGTACAGCTTCATCTTCAGGCGGAATAATGCCACCCACCACTACCGGAACGTCGGCTAGGCCCGATCGGCGCATACGGTCCATGACGTCCTTTACAAGCGGCACGTGAGAGCCGGAGAGAATCGAAAGACCAACCACATGCACGCCCTCTTCCAAGGCGGCATTGACGATCTGTGCAGGCGTCAAGCGAATGCCTTCGTAGACAACCTCCATGCCGCAATCCCTGGCACGGACCGCAATTTGCTCCGCACCGTTGGAATGACCGTCGAGGCCCGGTTTACCCACAAGAAACTTGAGGCGGCGTCCGAGCTGCTCCGAAGTCTTCTCAACAGCTTCGCGCACACGAATGATGTCTTCTCCATTATCGGGACGCGCCGCGCCGCCCACACCGGTGGGCGCGCGATACTCGCCAAACACGTCGCGAAGGATACCGCCCCATTCGCCGGTGGTTACGCCCGCCTTCGCGGCCGCGATCGAAGAGGGCATGATGTTCGTTCCCTCTTGTGCGGCGGCACGGACAGCCTCCAAAGCGGCTTTTACGTCCCGATCGTTTCTCCCATTCCGCCAGGCGTTCAAGGCCGCGATTTGATCGGCTTCGACGGACTCAGGCACGGTGAGAATGCCGCCATCACTGCCGGCCGCAAGTGGTGACGGCTCGGTTTCTTGGTACGCATTCACGCCGACGACCACTTGATCGCCCGCTTCGATCATTTGCAGGCGCTCAGTGTTGGATTCCACGAGTTTGCGTTTCATGTAACTTGAGTCGATGGCCGCCACGGCGCCGCCCATTTCGTCGATCCGGCGCAACTCTTCGCGGGCTTCTTCTTTGAGTTGCTCGACCCGCGCTTCGATCTCTTTGGAGCCGGTAAAAATGTCGCCGAACTCGAGTAAATCGGTCTCCATGGCGACGATCTGTTGTATACGGAGCGACCATTGCTGATCCCAAGGCCGCGGCAAACCCAGCGCCTCGTTCCAAGCCGGCAACTGCACGGCGCGTGCGCGCGCATCCTTGGACATTACAACACCCAGCATTTCGATCAGGATACGGTAGACATTGTTCTCCGGCTGTTGCTCCGTCAGTCCCAGTGAATTCACCTGCACGCCATAGCGGAAACGGCGAAACTTTGGGTCTTCAACACCATAACGGTGCTGACAAATTTCGTCCCACAAATCAACGAACGCCCGCATCTTGCAGATTTCAGTGATAAAGCGGATGCCCGAATTCACGAAGAAGCTGATCCGGCCGACGAGGCGAGGAAAATCCTCATCCGGAACAACTCCGGATGCTTTAACCGCATCAAGGACTGCGACGGCGTTTGCAAGCGCAAAGGCGAGTTCTTGCACCGGCGTGGCGCCCGCTTCCTGAAGATGGTACGAGCAGATATTGGTCGGGTTCCACTTGGGAACTTCTTTGTAGGTATACGTAATAATATCCGTCGTCAGGCGCATGCTGGCATCCGGCGGAAAAATGTAGGTTCCGCGGGACAAATATTCTTTCATTAGATCATTTTGAGTGGTGCCTTGCAGCTTTTCCGGTGAGACACCTTGTTCCTGTGCGGCCGCGATATAGAGCGACATCAGCCAGGCGGCCGTGGCGTTGATCGTCATGCTGGTGTTCATGCGGTCGAGCGGGATTTGATCGAACAATGTTCGCATATCCCCCAAGTGAGAAACGGGGACACCGACCTTGCCGACTTCGCCGCGGGCCAGCACATGGTCCGAATCGTAGCCGGTTTGGGTCGGCAGATCGAACGCGATGGATAGGCCGGTTTGGCCCTTCTCCAAGTTCTTCCGGTACAGTTCATTTGATGCTTTTGCGGTTGAATGGCCCGCATATGTTCGGAATATCCACGGCCGGTCCTTTTGCCGAACAGCACTCTCGTTGGGCGTTTTCGTCTCTGTCATTGCGTTTCTAATCTTGCTCTCGCGCCTCAATACTCTTTCAATTCTTGCGAGTTTGTTTTCAAAAATGATCGCTTTAATGTATTAGTATGCCAGTTCGCGTATTGCGGCGCAAAAAAAAGGACTTGCATGTTGGACGGCACTTCCCTTTCATAGCGCGCTACTGACAAGAAGTCATTCTTCTCAGCGAGGGAAGAGCAACGGACGGTAAATAGGAGGGTTGTTATGGCACCGACGGCATCGGCGGCTGCGGAAACGGTCGTTAGCCCGCAAGGGCCTCTCAAGGATCTCTATGAAGTGGGCGAAATCCCTCCTTTGGGGCACGTTCCCGAAAAGATGTATGCCTGGGCGATTCGTAAAGAACGCCATGGGCCGCCAGAGCAAGCGATGCAGTTGGAAGTCTTACCCACCTGGAAGCTGGACAGCAACGAGGTCCTTGTTTTGGTGATGGCGGCCGGCGTCAATTACAACGGCGTCTGGGCGTCTCTCGGCGAACCCATCTCAACTCTAGACGGTCATGACAGCCCGTTTCATATCGCCGGTTCCGATGCGTCCGGTGTGATTTATGCGGTCGGCGACAAGGTCAAGCGCTGGAAGGTCGGCGACGAAGTGGTGATTCATTGCAATCAAGACGACGGGGACGACGAGGAATGTAACGGCGGCGACCCGATGTTTTCGACGAGCCAACGCATCTGGGGATACGAAACCCCTGACGGCTCGTTTGCGCAGTTTGCCAAGGTTCAGGCGCAGCAACTCATGCCCCGCCCCAAACACCTGACGTGGGAAGAGGCAGCCTGCTACACGCTGACGCTGGCAACCACCTACAGGATGCTGTTCGGCCATCGGCCGCACATCCTCAAGCCGGGTCAAAATGTGTTGGTCTGGGGGGCGTCTGGTGGCCTTGGGTCGTTTGCGGTCCAGCTCTGCGCGGTTTCGGGCGCCAATGCAATCGGCGTGATCTCAGATGAAGACAAGCGCGATTTCGTGATGTCCATGGGCGCCAAAGGGATTATCAACAGAAAAGACTTCAAGTGCTGGGGGCAACTGCCGCCCGTTAACTCACCGGAATTCGCGGACTGGACCAAAGAAGCTCGTAAGTTCGGTAAAGCCATTTGGGACATTACGGGCAAGGGCGTCGACGTGGACATCGTTTTCGAGCATCCAGGTGAAGCAACCTTCCCGGTTTCATGCCTGGTTGCCAAGCGCGGCGGCATGGTTGTCTTTTGTGCAGGTACGACGGGATTCAATCTGACCTTCGATGCGCGCTATGTGTGGATGCGCCAAAAGCGGATCCAGGGATCCCATTTTGCGCACCTTGCCCAAGCAAGCGCGGCGAACAAACTCGTCATCGATCGGCGCATTGATCCGTGTATGTCAGAAGTCTTCGCTTGGAAAGATATTCCCAAGGCCCACACGAAGATGTGGAACAACGAACACTTGCCCGGCAATATGGCCGTTCTTGTGTCCGCGAAGTATCCAGGGCTCCGTACGGTTGAAGATTGTATCGAGGCAGGCAACTCGGCGGCGTAAATTTCTGACGCATTTTGCGGGCGCTCGTCAGAGTTGAACGACGGGCGTGCGGAACCGCCTAGACATTCGTATCCGTTTGGATAACGTCAGGCCCATCAGCGCTAGGTGGGTTATGAGAATCAGCAAGGCAAACGCGTGCCGTGGAGCGCGGCATGGATGCTTACGGAGCGCGAGTGACCATCTGTTTCTCGCGCTGCTGCTTTGCCTCGCCTTGGTTTTGGGCGGGGAGCGCGCCCTCGCCCGCAGCGCGTCCGAGCTCTATACAATCGGCCCCAAACCGGATTGGGTCTCGCTCACCACGCCGCCGGAGCCGCGGCCGGCCGATGCGACGAATTCCGCAGACGGTCTTCAGTATCTAGTCGTCGATCGGCAGTATAAAGAGTTTGACACTCCGCAATACTATTTCCGCTATGTCTACCGGGTCGAAAATGTCGAGGGCCGGTCCGATAGTTCAGACATCTCGGTGAGCTTGGACCCCAGCTACGAGCATGTCACCTTGCACGATGTGAGCATCGTGCGGGACGGTAAGCGGCTTGACCGTCTCACGGACGCGGATATCGCTGTTCTGCATCAGGAAGATGAGCTCGAAAAACAGATTTATGACGGTGGCCGCACGCTGCATGTCCTGTTGAACGATGTGCGCGTTGGCGACATCATTGACTATAGCTACACGTCGAGCGGCAAGAACCCCGTCTTCGAGAATTCGATCAATCTCAATACGACAGTTCAATGGTCCGTGCCCGCGGCGTACCGCAGGCTGAGGCTCCTTGCCCCCAACACCCTCGACATCTACACAAAAGCGCATGTCGTGGACGAAGAGCCGACCATCACGCGACATCCGCGCTTTACGGAATATGTCTGGGACGCAAACAATCTTGCCGCCATTGAAGACGAAGACTCGGTACCGGATTGGTTTCCCGTCTATCCGTCGATCCAAATCACCTCGTTCGGTTCGTGGGAAGATGTCGTCCGAGATGAGTTGAAGATCTATGACATCGACAATCCGCTACCGGAAGAACTCAAGTCTTTCGTCGACGAGATACGTGAGGCCCACGAGGACAAGGAAGACCAGCTCGTTGCAGCTCTCAAATTCGTCCAAGATGAAATCCGCTATGTTGCGATCCATATGGGAACGGGCGGTTATATTCCCAACACTCCGGAAAAAACGCTGCGCAGACGCTACGGTGATTGTAAGGACAAAACCTTTCTGCTTCTTGCGCTGATGGAGGCTCTGGAAATCGAAGGCTATCCGGTGCTGGTGGACTCAGATGAAGGGCGCGGGCTCGATCAATATCTGCCGAGCCGTGGGCTGTTCGATCATATGATTGTTCAGGCGGTGATTGGCGACACCGTCTATTGGCTAGATGGGACCCTCACGCATCAAAAGGGAACGCTGGAAAATCTCCACCAGCCGGATTATGGCAAGGCGCTCGTTGTCCGCGAAGGCACGACAGGTCTCGTGGATATGAACCGGACCGCGCTCGCGAGACCCCAGGCCGAACTGCACATGGAGATTGACGCCTCATCCGGGCCGGGGGAAGACATTTTCCTCACTGTAAAGACCACATTGAGAGGCGCGCGCGCCTCTTCCGCTAGATCTTGGATTGATCGCGACTTAGAAACGGGCGTTCAGGAAACCTACCTCGAGTACTTTGAAGGGTACTACGAATCGATCAGGGTCAAAGATCCGATTGATATCGTCGACCGGGAAGAGGAGGATGAACTCATTATCACCGAGTCCTACGTGATTGAGGACGGCTGGGAAGAGGACGATGGGGAGTGGTATTTCCCGGTTGTTAACGAAGACTTTCACGAAAACATCGAAACTCCTGATGCGGACGTCAGGCGAACACCTTTTGAACTCTCCTACCCTGTTTGGGAGCTTCACACGAACACAATTAAGTTGCCGGGTGAGGCCTGGGCGCGAGAGTATGATGACGATGTTTTCACCTTGCGCACGGATCATTTCAAAATGGAGGCGACCCAAACGATCGCCGGGAACGCGATTGAAATGTCCCGCCAGTATCGGGCGCTTAAGGATCATGTGGTCCCCGGCGATCTGACGTCATATGTGCGTGACGCCGAAGAGGCCCAAGATTATTCGGACTCGCGGTATCTCTATTTCCCGGTGCGATTGACCGGTGGCAGCGCTCCGCCCGTTTCGCTCGTCCGAGGATTGGCCTTAAGTTACGCTCTCCCTCTCCTTGCCGTGATGGGGGCGTTGCTCGGGATCGGATTCTTCCGCCGTCAGGCGCTGCGCAGGGCGCTGCGCGACGACAAGGCAAGGCTGATGTCGTTTCGCCTTTCGCCCGTTTCCGAAACCTTACAGATCAAAGGCGAGCCGTCTCGGATTTGGCAGGCGCTTCGTTCCTTGCAATTCCTGGATGGGGCTATTCGTATTCAGCCTAAGGACGATGAGCGCGCATGGGACGCCTTTGATGTGCGAGAGGGAGCGGAGTTCGACTTGATCTATAGGCGCAAGCGCCGTCAGCCACTAAAAGCCACAGGGCGTGTCCTTGAATTCATACCCGAGAAGCGGATGGTTCTACGGCTTGAACCACACTCCCTCTATCACAACCCGGAGTTCAAAAACTACTCAACGGAGAGCGAGCTCGCGATCGAGGTCGCACCGAACGGCAAAGGCGTGCAGCTTGAACTCACGGATAACAGGGACTATCTGCTCACGGAGAAGCTGTTTTTCATCCCAGCGCGGGAGGTCCGCTATTTGCGCAGATATCTCCGCCGGTCTGGGAAGAACGTCAAGGCGGTTGCCAAGCGGATGAAGTGAAGCGCTGGCCTTAGCGCATTGAGGACAGGGCCGACCGATCGCGAACATCCGAAACACAAATGAGATATCGCGCGTCGAGCTCTACTGTTGCGGACAGGGATCAAGCCGGAGTGCGACCGATGTTGGCGGAGCTTCTGTGGGATATACACCGATCGCCCCTGCCATCTGCGCCACTCGATATTTCTCAACTTTCATTCCATGAATCGCGCCGACGGTGGGTCGATCTTCGTATAGTGCGGGGATCACACACACAATCTCGCCTGCCCGCAGCATCTCTAGTTGAGCGCCATCCAAGCTATGCTCAACCGCTTTGTCTTTTGACATGCCCACCCATGCGCCATCGTCCCGATCGACGATCCAAAGCCGCAAGTCGACTGGCTGGTCTTCCGAATCCGTCGCATAGAGAGAAATGACCTCTTCCACCTCTCCTCCAATCGAGTAGATGGCGGGAAAGAGTATTACGGGGCTGACGACGAGCGCGATCCAGGAGAGGACGCGGAGTCTTCCCCACAGCAAAATCGCGCCGAGCACAATCGCGGCTATTGCGACGTAAAGCGGCCCGCCATGCGGCATCGCGTAGGGACCGGCGTGAATCAAACGAACAGCGAAGACGCCCACGCCGACCGCTAGGAGAATGATCCCAAGAAGAGAAAAAACCGCTGAGACTATACGTGTACCCATGATAGCGAACCCTCTTTGCACCCAAGGTCGGTTGCTCAGTCGACTTTATAGCTAAGTCAATCTGCAATTTGTGTGTTTGAACATCCCCCGTGGTGGGCAGGTTCAACGATAGTTCGAAAGCAGTGCAGTTGCCAAGCTCTTTGGCCGAATGCCCCACGGCCGGCGAGATTCGGCCCATTATGGTCTTTCGTTAGCATATCGGCGACTGTCAGTTTTGACAAAACTAGACATAAGCGCTCAACGACAAAATTGAGGAGTCTATGGATCGAACATCGGCAGCTGTATTGGAGGCTATTTATCTACGAGCCCCTCATAAACAGAGTGCCCTCTATCGAAGACCCGGTAAGCTGTGTTTATCGAGATGGCGATCTCACGATAATAAATCCGCTCACATATTGCTTTGAGTTATGAGCCATCGGCTCCCGAAACAAAACTGTGCCTCCAAATAGGCTCATAGGCGCAAAACAAAACTGGCTGCACGATCCGGGTCAGTCAGTGCCAAGAAGTACGCTAAACGAATCGAAAACGGTTGAGTGGTCCTGCGGGTCCACCGGATGCTCAACTTGCTATGAGCGCTTGCCTGATCCAAAGCAGAAAAACAGATTGTCCTAATTCTAAAGACTGGACAATTGCACCGTCTGTTTGCCCGAGTTAAGACTGAAAGCTGACACAGCATAGAGGGGCGAGCGCCGTGGAGGTATTGATCGAATTCGGTCTGCGTATTGTGGGCCAGTTTCAATCTCCAACACTCGCGTTCCTTGTCGGTGGTGTGCTGTTGGCAGCTTCGGGCTCAAAATTGGTCATACCGGACGCGATCTACAAGTTCGCTGTCTTCATGCTGCTTATGCGTATCGGGCTGAATGGCGGCATGGAAATCCGCGAGGCAAACCTGGCGGATATGCTACTGCCTATGCTTGCGGCCATGCTCCTCGGCGCAGGCATCGTTCTTCTGGGCCTTGTGACATTGGCGCGGTTGCCGGGGATCAAACGCGACGATGCCATTGCAACGGCTGGACTTTTTGGAGCGGTCAGTGCCTCGACGCTTGGGGCCGCCATGTTGCTGTTGGAACAAGACGGCATCGAATATGAGGCATGGGTTCCCGCCCTTTACCCGTTCATGGACATTCCTGCATTGGTCCTCGCTATTGTTCTCGCCCGCACGCATGCTGAACGGTCTGGAACATCCAAGGGCAAGCCGACGCGAGCTTGGGCGGTCGTAAAGGACAGTCTGCAAGGATCGGCCCTCTCGACTCTCATCCTCGGTCTGGTTCTCGGGTTGCTAACCCGGCCGGAAAAGGTATTCGAGACGTTCTACGATCCTCTGTTTCGCGGGCTGCTATCTGTTCTAATGCTCATTATGGGGATGGAGGCATGGCAACGTTTGGCGGAACTGCGCCGGGTTGCTCAGTGGTATGCGGTCTACGCAGCGTTTATGCCGATCGTGCATGGGCTTATTGCGTTTGGGCTGGGATATCTCATTCACCTGGCGACCGGGTTTAGCCCTGGCGGTGTAATCTTGCTTGCGTTATTGGCTGCATCTTCTTCGGACATTTCAGGCCCACCGACTTTGCGCGCCGGTATTCCCAGCGCCAACCCGGCAAGTTACATCGGGTCTTCGACCAGCGTCGGAACACCTATCGCGATCGGCGTTGGCATACCGTTCTTCATCGCGCTTGCGGAGATGGTGTTTTGAACGAGAGCGTTTCCGGGTGTGAGCTTGAGAGTCGATTGATCGAGGATCAATCGAACGGAATCGTTCGGCGCGAATACGCCTCACCGCCGTCCGGAAACGCGCAATACAAAGAAACTGGAGCCGTTTTGTGATTCCGCTATAACCAAAGCAGCTTTTGGTGAGCAGTGCTCGAAGAGTGGCTCGCTTCAGACTTTGAACTTTCCGGGCCGCAATATCTCAACCGGCTCCACGTACGTGATGCCCGGGTAGTTATCAAAATATGTCTCGACCACTGCTTCCGTAATGCGCTCAGCGACATCATGATCGGACACGATGGTCTCGATCTTGACATTTTCGAGAATACCGGCGATTTGCGGAACCCTGTCGATGCTGCGTTTGCCCCGGCTGCCTTTCCCTCCCGCTGACACGTAGGTGTAACCAGTTGCACCATGCATTTCGAGCAAATCGGCAACCCCATCTAGAATTGAGCGTTCGGTGATGATCACGACTTTCGAGGCTGTATACATCGGTTGGCTCTAATCTGTTGGTAGACGCAGTTTTTCAGTAACGCTGACGTTTTGCAAGGGCGGTTCGTTCGGCCGGCGGATCTGATCTTCACCGTCATAGTGAGTTTGCCGAAAGTCTAAGGGGGAGACTAGCTCCTCTCAAATATTGAGGCCTTGTATTGAGGCCTTGCCCGCGAATTGAGGTTCGAACTTCATTGAAACTCACGATGACCTCTAGAACTGACTGTCCTATCTCCTTTTCCTAGGCCCGCTTGGCTTAGACGGATAGAGCCCCTCCCTCGAAAAGTCAAAGTGCAGCGGATCAACTCCCCGACTCTCACCGCGTACCAAGTGAGCCAGAGACTTGATTGGTCACTCAGGCCATATCGTCAGCGCATCTTTCGGGTTCGGTTTGCCAAGTCTCGGTCAATCCAAATGCGAAGTGTTCGGACTTGGACTTTATTTTTTAGTTTTGATCGCAACAGAGTTATTTGGACGCGCCAAGCATCTTATTGCTTGCGCTCCTGGACGTTCATGTCCCATTGCGGATAAAACCAAAAAACACTGGGGGCCATTCAATACGCATTAGCGAGACGTGATTTTGAAGAGCCAGTAATTGTCAGGCACCGGTCCGGCAGGTTCACCGTCTTCCCCCCTCCTCGACTCCCAAACCCTTTGCCGTTCGGCCGGATCTGTGACTTTCATCACGGTCACTGGGTATATGTTCGTCCCCGCCTGGTATCTTGCTGCCGGTTCTTCCATGATCATCTGCGGCCACTCTTTGTCAGGACACCGCATACATCCCACATACCCTTGCCCGTCGGACGCCAGACAGGTCACGGTCCGTGATGTAGGGTTAGGCTGACTAATCTCAAGGCGGCAAAACCGGTGCTCCATGACGAAACTCCAGTCGGAAATCTCGTCGTCGACCACATCTCCCCGCAGAGCTCCGCCGGGGATGGGGCTCATGGGCAAGAGCACGATACCGATCACGATCAAGACTAAACCGACCAACGCGCCAAAGATAACTCTTTTCATGATTGCTCCACTCTTTCGTTGGCGGCTTTTTCGCCCGTCGAATGACTTTGTTCGACCAGAACAAATATCGCGACACCAAGCATTCGCTTGTATCTTGATTGAATTGACACCGTGGAACAAGCCGAAAGATCCTGCGCCCATCGCACGTACGTCACATACGACATGCGGAAAATCTGGGCCCAGATCCCGTCAAATCGCCGCGTCGGCGAAGCTCACAATTCGCGTGTGCGACCAATACGAAAAACCGGCCCATTAAAGACATTCCAACAGCCACAAATCTAGTTCCGTTTCAGGATGAATACAGGATGTCGAGAGTAGCGAGAAATTCATCTTGCGCGTTCCGCTTCGACCTTCCCCGCGTCGAAACACTGCTGCACCATGGGCAGGGACACACCCAGCTCTTGCGCCAGCTTTAAACACGTAGATACGTCTTTCTTCGGCATGCCTCTCATCTTCAATCTCCCCCTAGGCATGGGGAAATTTTCGGAAACGAAACTCCGCCCTGTGGAACGATTCAGAATTCCCATGAAGTTGTCTAGGTCCATGCCATAGATCGCCACGAGATCTCGTACTTCGAGGAGCAGACTGAATGTGCTCAAAGAGATTGCATTGTTAGCGAGTTTCATAACCTGACCGGAACCTATCTCGCCACAACGCATGATATTGCCGAGCGGCGCCAGCACCTGCTTGCAGCGAGCTATGTCCGTTTCCGCACCACCAATCATCAGGGACAGTGTGCCATCGACCGCACCTTGCACCATGCCACTAAGGGGACAGTCGAGTACCGTGATCTCCTTCGCGGACGCTTCCTTTTCCAAGGCCTGACAATATCCGGGAGAAATTGTACTCATCAGAAGAACAATAGAACCAGATTTCATCGCACCTAATGCGCCTTGTTCTCCGCGCAGAGCCTGGTCATTCTGCGGCTCATCGAACACACAGCACATGACAACGTCCGCCTCTTCGCCAAGTTCACGCGCATTGGCAACTTCCACAAGACCTTGAGGCAACAGACGCTCCATCGCCTCCCGGCTTCTGTTCACATAACTGATCACGCGAAAACCAGCGTCCAGCAAGCGGGCCACCATGGGCTCACCCATCGCGCCCAATCCAATAAATCCAATTGTCGGGTTGTTCATTGTGTTCTTCCTTCAAGTCTGGTTGTAAGCGCGGCAAGCCCTCTTTATGCAACTTGATGAATGCCTTATGTTTTTCCGCTCACAGACAAAACCCCTTCTTTGAGTGTTGTCAACAGCTCGTCAAGTTCCTGTCGGTCCTTGACGGTTTTGAAACTCATTGCAACGGTAACAATGTAGTTGGCCAAGCGCGCATGTGTTTTCTCGTCGTGGGAAGCGCTCATGTGTTTTGATAGAATACTGGATATCAGTTTCTTTTGCCGATTGCGTGATTCCTGAATGGCCTGAGCACCGGCCGCATTGTGGGCGCTCATGATGTCTTCCGGGTCGCCGGCGGACTGCATTAGTTCGAATGAACTCACGAGCGTTTCTTCGAAATAGGCATCCAGCTTTTCTCCGAGTGAAGAGCAATTCAATAGGCGCTCTTTCAGGGCCTCATGGGACTTATCGGAGAATTGTCGAATGGATGCCCGGATGAGTTCATCCTTGTTTCCAAAGAGGTCATAAAGGGTCTGTCGCGATACGCCGGCATCCTGTGCAATTTCGTTCATTGAGGTCTTCTTCGGGCCGTACCGCACGAAACAGCGTGTAGCGGCGTCAACAATATTCCGTTCCAGGTCCGGCATTTCTCTGGGGTTGGTGTCCGTCATAGCGACCACTTTAACATCACCTTACAACTTGACAAGTCTCGTCGAATTGTAAAATACTACTTTACAGTCCACGTATAGTTGTAGGGATGGGGCTGTTCGAAAGGAACCGGCATGGCGCTGATCAATCTCAAAATCAATGGTGAAGAAAAAAGTCTCGAAGTGGATGGGCAGACACCCCTTTTGTGGGCATTGCGCGATCATCTAGAGATGACGGGAACGAAGTTCGGCTGCGGTATTGCCCAGTGCGGAGCCTGCACCGTTATGTTGGACGGCGCCGCGGCGCGCTCTTGCACGATCCCCGTTGAAGCGGTTGAAGGCGTTGAGATCACAACCATCGAAGGTCTGTCTCCTGACAATTCGCACCCGCTTCAGAAAGCGTGGCTCAATATGAACGTGCCGCAATGCGGCTATTGTCAATCGGGCATGCTGATGTCGGCCGCCGCCCTTCTCAAGGAGAATCCAAATCCAACGGACGAGGATATCGACGGTGCCATCGACAATATTTGCCGGTGCGGGACGTACCTTCGTGTGCGTGCCGCTATTCATCAAGCCGCGAAATCCGGCGCATAGGGGAGATCTCTGTCATGAACGAATTTGTATCTCTCACTCGCCGCAACCTGATCATCAGCGCCTCTGCCTTTGCCGGTGGCCTCGCCATCGGTGTCTCTCCCGCCCGAGCCGCCTTTAGCGACAGCAACCCTTGGGCAGGTGCCGACGAGCCACTGGAGTTTACATCTTGGCTCGCGATACAGCCGGACGGCGAAGTGATCGTTCGGGTGACGATGCCTGACATCGGCAACGGGGTCATGACTCAGATACCGATGACGATCAACGAAGAGCTGCGTGCCGACTGGTCGAAAATCCGAGCGGAATATGCAGATACAAACCGTGATTTCCGGGAAAACAGAGTATATTCGAAAGTTGAAGGAAGGACCGGATATTTCAGCGGCCGTTCAACGGCGACGGAACGGACACAAACAGCCCTGCAAGTAGGCGCAAGTGCGCGGGAGAGACTGAAGGCCGCGGCTGCAGAAGTGTGGGGTGTGTCGGCAAAAGACGTTGAAGCTGAAAACAGCATCCTCACACACAAGCCGACCGGCCGTACACTGACCTATGGCGATGTTGCGGAGGCCGCTTCCAGAGTACAGCTTGCATCTGAACCCGCGCCCAAGCCTCGTTCTGAGTGGGACACGCTTACTAAGGTCTCCCGCTCTAAGCTCCAAGACCCTATGCTTGTGAACGGGTCCGCAACTTATGGCATTGATGTCAATGTACCTGATAAGGTCTACGCGGCCTTGAAACAGGTGCCCGTCCATGGCGGGCGCTTGAAGGGGTTCAATAAAGCAGCCATTATGGATATGCTCGGCGTACTTGACGTGGTTGTTGTCGACCCGGACGAACCACGGAAAGAAATGTCGGTGGAGGCACCTTATCCACTATTCTTTTCAACGGCCCAAGCCGCCGTTGCGGTGATTGCAGAACACTACTGGCAAGCGAAAACAGCGCTTGATGCCCTGCCGGTGGAATGGGATCTGGGCGCCGGCACTCAGTGGACGTCTAATGAAAAAGTCAAATCAACGGCTTTAGGGGTCATACAGACGGAGGGCAAAGTCAGTTTAGCTGAAGGCGACGCGCCTAAAGCGATTGCCGAGGCGCAAAAGGTCTTCGAGCAAGACTACTATTCCGGATACGCAGATCAAGCCGCGCTCGAACCGCTCAACGGAACCGCGCTTGTCGCGAAAGACCGTGTGGATGTCTGGATGCCCACTCAACATACCGAGCTTGCGCACATAGTGGCGGCCCAAGAAGCGGACGTAGAACTCACGGACGTGTATATGCACCAGACCTTTATTGGTGGTGCGTTCGGCAGGCGCTACTTCAGTGACGACACCCGAATGGTTGTCGCCGTCGCGAAGAAGTTTCCGGGTCGGCCCGTTCACACCATTTGGTCGCGGGAAGAAACCATGAGCCAGGGCCGGTACCGGCCCATGAGTGCAGTGAAAATCAAGGCGGGTGTTTCTGATGATGGGTATCCGACTTCATTCCTGGTTCGACTTGCCAGCAATGGTCAACAAGATCAGTACCTCAAAGATAGCCCTTACACCGGAGGTGGAGCGATACCGTCTATCCAGGTGGAGCAACATTTTCTGCCTCTGAATTTCCTGGTCGGCGCCTATAGGGGACCCTTTTATAACACCAATGCCTTTGTCATGGAATCCTTCGTGGACGAACTGGCTCACGAAAGCGGCATTGATCCGCTTGACTATAGATTGAAGCTGCTCGAACCCTGGGCCGATCCCGGATGGGCCAATCTCTTGCAAAAACTGGCTCAGCGAGCGGGGTGGGGAGAGTCTCTTCCTGCCGGTCAAGGAATGGGCATAGCCATCGGCAACTTCGGCTATAATGGTGAACCACAAAAAGGGACCACGGCGGCGGCCGTTGCGCGTGTGGAAGTTTCCAAATCTGGAGAGCTAAAAGTCCTTCAGTTAGATGTCGGGGCGGATCCAGGCACCATTCTCAATCCTGACGCGTTTGAGACCCAATTGTACGGCGCCACTCTATTCGGCCTCAACATGGCGCTCTTAGAGGAAATGGATATCGAGAACGGCGTGGTCGTTAGCGATAATTTCGATACCTACCCCATGCTCCGGTTGCGCGACATACCCGAAAACATTCGAACGCACCTGGATGTAACGTCCGGCCACGAACGTATGGGGGAAGCTGGAGAGCCGCCTGTCGGCCCCGTTGCACCTGCCCTTGCGAATGCTATTTTCCAGGCAACAGGCAAGCGAATAAGATCTCTGCCGTTTCGAAAGGTAGACCTCAGCTGGGGATAACAGTTCAAGGCATAAGCCAGCGATGCGCTAGCGACACTCCGGAGTGATGGGAACCTGATTGAATTCGGGCAGCGTAACGATGTAGCCATTTTAAAAGTAGGTAAGCGCTAAATATGTCAAATGAACTCGTTCTTGTTACCGGTGCATCCGGTTTCATCGGTACCCATACTGTTTTGGCCCTGTTGGAAAAAGGATACCGTGTTCGCGGCATGATCCGGGATCCGTCGCGAGCAGAATCGCTTACCAGCCTGTTCGAGAATTTGTCGCAGACTGAAGCGTTGGTAGATTTTGTCACTGGGGACCTTACAAAAGACAAGGGCTGGAAACAGGCGGCGCAAGGGTGCGACTATCTATTGCATCTTGCCTCCCCCATCCCATTGAATAGTCCACGTGGACGCAATGCTCTCGTTAAACCTGCTCGTGACGGGGCTCTGAGGGCTCTAAGGGCGGCAAAGGACGCCGACTGCAAACGCGTCGTTCTGACATCTTCCCTCGCGTCGGTCACCTATCAACAAGAGCACACTCAGGGTCGTCCCTATACGGAGGACGACTGGTCCGATCCTGAAAACCGCGAGATTAGTCCCTATATCCGCTCGAAGATCTTGGCAGAGCGCGCTGCGTGGGAGTTCGCGGAAGAACACAAACTCGATCTGGCGACGATCTGCCCAGGCTTAGTTTTGGGTCCTGTCCTTGAGAGTGATATCGGAACGTCCGCCCAAGTTGTTAAGCAACTGTTGGATGGCACTCTCCCCATGTATCCCAGGTTCGGCTTCAGCATTGTTGATGTCCGTGATGTTGCAGCGATGCACGTCATGGCCATGACAAACCCGAAGGCAGAAGGTCAGCGTTTTGTTTGCGGTGGGGAGTTCATGTGGCTGGAAGATATAGGTCGGATACTGCAGGAGACATATCCCGATAGAAAATTGCCTAAACGCCGCATGCCGAACTGGTTGGTGCGCGTTGCTGCAATGTTCAATCCTCCGCTAAGAGCCGTGTTGGGTGACCTTGGTCGCACACAGATCGTATCCCACGAAAAGGCGACAACTCTGCTAGGGTGGCAGCCTCGACCCGAGGAGGAAGCAATCCGTGCGACTGCTGAGTCGTTGATCGCACAAGGGGCCGTTTAGGTTCTACGGTTGATCAAGAGAAAAACACTACACCAATGCGTCAGGTTTCTCTTCAAACCGGACATGCGCAAGACGCTCTTCGAATGTCCGATTGTGGCGACAATCCGACAAGCCGAATCAAAAAATGATAGGCGTGTGTACCGACGAATGAATTCGGCCCCTCGCCCTACTCGCACCCCCGCCCGAATCTCGATGACAGTTTGTCCCCCAGCCCACGGACCGGTCCAATATGGAAGTTGGCACCCGCGCGGCGGTTGCCCGTTCGTTGCCTAAAGACGCTCTTCGAGCCGCGGATAAACGACGCCTCAAACTCTGCAATCGGCTCAGCTGAGCCCTCGGATTCGCCTTCAACACCATCGTTAGATCCTGTCGGCTCGAACGCATGGCTCCCCTGCCTCCAAACGATGCACGCCGAAATTTGGCTCATTTTCTGGGTTTCCGGGCGCTGAGGCGACCGCTCTCAGGAAAGTGATCGCAACTAAACTGACTCTCGTCAGTTTTGGTATTGATTTATAACTGACGTTAGTCAATATGAACTCATGAGCAAAGAACACACGAATGAAAAAGAAATGACGCGGTTCGAGCGTCGACGGGCATCGACCAAAGCGCGGATCGTTGAGGCTGCGGAGCGACTGATGCGAGACCGTGGCGTCGAGGCGGTCACCATCCACGACATTACCGATGCCGCCGACGTGGGCCACGGCACCTTCTATCTTCACTTCAAATCAAAAGGCGAAGTGATCCGCCCATTGATCGAACACCTGTCAGATCAGGTGCACGTTCGGGTTGACCAGGCCGCTCACGGAGCAACCGATCCGGCCTTGCGCATGGCGTTGGGCATACGAATCCTGGTGCGGGCAATTGCCGAAGATCCTCTTTGGAGCTGGTACGCCGGCTCGGGAACGACATTCAGCGAGTTGGTCGCTCTCATGGGTACACCGCCCGCGGAAGATATCAGGAATGGCCTTAAAAGCGGCCGATATGATGTTTCAAATCTCCCCGCAACAGTGAACTTCATGAACGGCGCATTTGTCGGAATGATTACGGCCCTCAACGAAGGCGCGGACGCCGGAGAAACTGCCGACTTGACAGCGGAATTGGTGCTGCGCGTCCTCGGCATTCCCGCCGAAGAGGCCGCGCAGATAACAAGCGAACCCTTAGAGACCCACTAACCCTCTGCTTACAGATTACCCTGTGGCAGAAGCGAAAGGAGAACAAGATGTCGAGTACTCACCTCGCGGCGGCGGAAGTGAAGCAGAAAAAGTCGCCAAACACTCACCTCGAACCCGCCGAGCTCATCGAAGCTGCGGAGAATCTCGTCCCTCTCTTGCGCGAAAAAGCGCGCGACGCCGAGATTGCCCGAAAGCCTCTTGATGAAGTCATCGATGTGATTCGAGAAGCCGGCCTCTTCTCCCTCATGGTTCCGAAGTGTTACGGCGGACACGAAGCAGACCTGGACACCTTCTTCGAGGTCTCGCTCATACTCTCGCGCGCGGACGCATCGATGGGGTGGCTTGTGTCATTCTATTTGGAACACGCCTTCTGGTTCTGCGGCTTCCCCGAAGAGTTCCAAAAGGAATTGTTCTCCAACACATCATATGTTCTCGCGCCCGCAACGCTCAACATGGGAGGCGGCAGCGCCCAAGAAGTCGAGGGCGGCTACCGCGTCAGCGGCCGGTGGCAATGGGGAACGGGCATCATTCATGCGGACTGGGTCCTGGTGGGGGCGCTCATGGCGAGCGACGACGGCCCTCCGGCGCCGCGTTTCTTCGCCATGCCCCGCGACGAAGTAGAGGCGATCGACACCTGGCACGTCGCCGGCATGTGCTCGACGGGGTCCTTCGACATCAAAGTTGATGACGTGTTCGTGCCGAAGAACCGCACCGTTGCGATGTTCGACCTAACCAATGCAACGACCGCCCAGCAGATTCACGATGGCCCTCTCTATCGCACTCCGCTCATCCCCATCCTTGGATTCGCATCGGCATTGTCTATGCTCGGCGCCGCACAAGGCGCGCTCGAAGAATACCAAACACAGACAAAGGCAAAAATCGCGGCAAACCAACAGCGCGCCGGGGGCGCCATCAAAGACGAAGGCAAGCCCTCCGTCGTTGCCAGCGCCGCGCTTACAATCAACGCCGCCGAGCTGGTCCTCCGGGATGTCCTGCGCGAGGTCATGGAATACCGGGACGACGCCACGCAGGCTATGAGAGGCAGCTGGCTGTCGCGCATGTCGCACGCCATTTTCATGTGCCGAAGCGCGGTTCAGGACATTGTCTCTGTTACGGGCGCAAGCGGGAGCCGATTGGAAAGCCCCATTCAACGCGCGCTCAGAGATATCTCAACGGGATCAAATCACGTGCTCTTTGATCGCGAGGCCAGATATGCCGACTACGGCCGAACCCTGTTGGATCAGCCGATCCAGAGCATGATGGTGTAACCAATGACCAAACCGCGCATTGATCCCTTATCAATAAAAGAATCGACAAAACTGGTCCGGCAGGTCGGGATTGCGGAGGAGAAAGCCGCAGGTTCGATTTATCGTGTCTTGCTTCGCCAGCCGCGGTTCGGGCAACTGATCAACCAAATGGTCGAAATGCTGCTGACAGAGAGTACCCTGGACCCCCGGCTACGTGAACTGGTCATTATGCGGATCGGTTGGTTGAAGAAAGGCGTCTACGAGTGGTCCCACCACTGGAACTTGGCGAAACGAGATGGCGTCGAGGAGAGCGATATGCTCGCAATGAAGGATTGGGAAGCGCATGATCATTGGTCGCCCGTTGAAAGGACCCTATTTCGCGCCACCGACGAGACACTCGCAAACGGTACAATCTCGCAGGAAACATGGTCCGACTGTGTGAAGCACTTTCCGACCGAGCCGGAGCTGATCGACGTCGTCGCGACCATCGGGGTCTGGAATATGATCTCTGAAATCCTCACCACCCTCGCTGTGCCGCTCGAAGAGAGCATTGCGGCATGGCCGCCCGATGGCATTGGACCAGCTTAGAAATCTAAATTGTTACTGTAGAGACTTTCTTTCCATAAGCCTGAATCTGTCGCTTTAGGAGGTTCCCATGCGCCGCTCGTTTCAAATCGCGCTCCTAGTGGTGGCGTTCATTCCATTTGCCCTCGGCGCCTTGAGTCTGATCGGCGGCGCCGCCCGGCTTTTGCCGGAGGACTTGGTAACAGCCAGGCTCGACAGCCAAATGCGGTTCTATGCGGTCTACTCCATGCTGCCGCTCTTCATCACGATATGGATTGTCCGCAATTTGGATATCGCCGGGTCGGTTTTGATGATCATTCTAGGAGCGACAGCGCTCGCCGGCATGGCGCGCCTTTACTCGGCGACGCACTACGGCATGCCGGAACCGGCGATGATGGGCGCCATTATCCTCGAGATCGGCGTGCTGTTGTTCGTTCCTTGGTACTGGCTGGGCGTCCGCCGAGCTAAACTTCTATCCACTGAGTGATCGTTCCGTACGGATACTTTTTGGCCGCAACGATACCATGATCGGATCCACCACAATGAAACGGCTTCTCGTTGGTTTGCTGACTATCATCGGTCTTGCCATCGGCGCGGCGCTGCTATCTCCGATAAGCCCCCTACCGGGCGGCGCTCTCACCGGAGAGGTTGCCGACGAACCCGTGAATGATTGGTCATTCGCCGCCGACGAGTCTTTTGGTTACTTGGAAACACAAGTCCCGGAACCGCGTACCATAACCGTCACCTGCATTGTTTCGGATGGTCAGCTCTATGTGGGTTGCAGTTCGTGTTCCGGCAGATATTGGTCGCAACGCCTCATTGCGGAACCCAAAGTTAGGTATCGCGTTCTCGGAAAAATATACAATGTGACGGCAACCAGGGTGGAGGACGCGGACGAAATCGATCGTGCTTGGCGGGCGCGCGCCGCCAAAAATGTAACGGCAAATCCAGATCAGATTGCTGATGACTTTTGGTTCTTCCGCCTCGTCTCTCGCTAATGACGCTATGAATCAGAGGAATCCAAAATGATACCGTCGACGTTGGCGCGCAATACAGTCTCATATCTTATTGTGCTGAGCATAACGACACTGCTTATCTCGGAAGCAAACGCGTCGTACGCCCTCCAAGAGTGGAACATGGAGACGCGCCTGAACTTGCCCCTGTGGCTAGGTGTTTGGTTGCTGGGTGTATTGCTGCCGGCAAATCTTGCGTCGGTGTTCTTCGTGAAAAACCACGTTGCCGCCAGATGGGTGCTGGGCGGTTTTGTGTGCAGCCACCTGTGGCTAACCATTGTGGAAGTCACTGGCGCCTTTTCAGTCCAAGGCGGGTTGGTATCGCTCGGTCACATCATTTTTTGGTCACCGGCGATCTACGCTCTGTACCGATATCGTTCCGAAATCAAACTGCCGTCTGCCTATGGGATCTGGGCATGTGTGATGCTCTTCGTCTACGGGGTGTCGATGATATTCGATATCCGGGACGCGACCATTTGGATCAACGCTCAGTTTGCTTAGCTAAAACGCAATAGATCAGTGCATTTAAAACTTGACGTGACGTCTTTTGCAACAAGGGATCGTCCGGTTGCCGGCTCTTATCTGACCAGCCGAATGATTGGGCGCTCGCCGCCGGTTTGACAAACTTTGGAAAACCACGACTATTGAGTTTCCGTCAGCACGTACGGGCGAGGATTGGGGCAAACCACAACACAGGCTGAAGCTTAGGCGAGAATGTTCATGTTGAGATGGATCATGTATTTGATCGTGTTGGGGGCCGCCTTTTTGGCGGGCGTCTACTTTTATCTGCCGTATAACGACGGACCCATCGTGGTATTGCCGGGTGGTGAATTCAAAGGCGAGGAGGCCTCGGCGGAGAATTGGGAGTTTGCCTCGGTCTACCCAACTTTGCAGCTCGAGATGAGACCGAGCCGGCCGTACTCCGTGAACCTCAATTTTGTGCTGCGGGAAGACAAGCTGTATATTGATCCGGCACCGACCAGACGTTGGTATACGTATCTTGTCGAAAATCCGGAAGTGAGGGTTCGATTCGATAAAGATATATATCGTGCGTATGCGGTTCATGTAACCGATGAAAGTGAGATTGCCGGGATGGACCCCGAACGCGAGATCTATCGTCTCGAGTTGAGGGAGTGACAGATGTTTTGTCAGATACACTTTCTTGCGTTCTAACAAGGTTTGGTGTTTCGACACCTTTGCTATACCTGTTCGCCCTTTATTGGAGGCCATCAACGTGTTGGTAATTTGTAATTGGTCCGCTGGAAACTAAAGCTATGAAAATCGTCATCACAGGAGCGAACAGCGCGACCGGTCTAGCCCTGCTGTCGCATCTCGTTGAGAGAAACAATGTTGAGGCCGTCGCCTGCGTTCGCTCCGAACGAGCCAGGCAGGCGCTTCCCTCCCATCCCGCAATCGAGAGTCACATCGTCGACTACAATGATGTGGACAAGTTGGCCCGTGTCATGGAGGGCGCGGACTGCGTCATTCATTTGGTCGGTATTTTGATCGAATCCCGCAAAGGTGGCGGTACGTACAAAAGCTCTAATGTTGAGGCTACGCGCGATGTTGTAGACAGTGCGGAGCGAGCGGGCGTTAATCAGTTGATCTTCGTCAGCGCATTGGGGGCCGATGAGCGATCCTCAAATAAATATCTGAGATCAAAAGGACAGGCCGAGAAAATCGTCCGGAGCTCCAAAATGCGCTCCACTCTAATCCGTACACCCTTGTTGTTGGGGCCAGGTACGGCGGGGTCGGAGTCAATCAATCAGGTTGCTTCGCAAAGACAGGCGCGTCTCTTGGGTGGCGGGCGACACCATGTTCGGCCGCTCGACGTTGGCGACCTTTCACATGCAATTCTTAATGCGGCTTCCGCAGCGGAGAAGTTCGACGGGGTATTTGATCTCGTCGGTCCGGAAGCGATTGAGTACAGGGAACTCATCCGCAGAGTTGCCAGACTTCAAGGCAACGATGTGTCAATTGGGAGTGTTCCCATATGGCTGGCAAAGTTGGTGGCGAGCACTCAAGCGATCGTGGGGCGTTCAGGCATATCCGGCGATGTGATTGACGTCATCACGTCCAGCGAAGATGTTGAGCGAAACACAGATCAGTTCTTCGAGATAGAGTTGACACCCTTAGACGTGACTCTGGCGAACTCGGCGCAAGCTGCAAACGAGGATCACCCGGTGGCTAGTCAATCTCCGCAAGAGTTGCCCGGGAAGAAGGGCGGCCCACCTCTTTTTGCAAGACTTATTATTCTCGGCATCACGGCGTTGTGCTTTGCTTATTTGGTCTATCGGTTGAATGGGGCGGCAACGCGTGAGGGACTAAGCCTCTTTGACTATATGGCGAGCGTATTTGCCAATGTGGACTGGCTGAGCTGGGCTCTCCTTATGGCCGGGTATTCGCTCTTATACTTTATCATCGATACGGCGGTCTTTTGGAGGGCGCTCCATTGGTTCATCAAACCAATCGCGTACACGGATATTTTGCCCATCCGCGCGAGTGCGTACATTATTTCCATCGTGAACGAACAGGTTGGGAAGGGCGCCATGGGCGTCTACCTGAACCGCCGCCATGATGTGCCCGCTTGGGAGGTCGGATCGGTCATCTTGTTCCTGATCTTTTGCGAGGTGTTCTATCTGCTCTTTTGGGCGACCGTGGGATACGCGATCGCCAGGGACTCATTGCCGCCTGCTTTCGATTTGATACCGATCCTGGCGCTGGGCGGCTCCGCCTTCCTGACCCTCTTCGTCATGTACTTTAATGGTGTGATCCTTCCAAAGAGCGAGCTCAAGGATCGCGCCCTCTTTCATGCCTTTCGCCGGGCAGGCCCCCAGCACTATCTGATGTTTTTGTTGATGCGCTCGCCTGCAATTTTGGCGGCCGTCTTTGTCTACACGACGGCGATTGGCATGTTTGGGGTGGAAACAACCTACCTTACGATGCTCGGTTTCTTGCCGGTTATCTTCTTCTCGGCTGCAATCCCGACACCGATGCGAGCGGCGGCGATCGCCGGTTGGGTGTTATTGTTTCCGGCCTACGAAGGCCAAGTCGCTGCTTTCGGATTCGTTCAGCACAACTTTTTCATCCTGTTTAACGCGGTGATTGGCCTGCTCTTCTTGCGACGGACTCAGCGAGAGTTGTTCGGCACGTGATTTCATACTTGCTCACGGGACTTCGAGTCGTTCTGGCTATCCCGATAGCATATGCTCTTGCGTTCCCTTCGTCTGCTTACGGTGCATTCGCATTTTACGGTGTAGTGATCGCCGTTATCACCGATATTTTGGATGGACAAGCTGCCAGGCGGGCGGGTGTTTCATCCCGCTTCACCCATCTGTTTGATCATACCGCGGACTTTGTCTTCGTCACGGCAGGCCTATTTGGCCTTGCCTATGCCGGCATTGTGCCCATCGCTCTGCCGATCCTCATCGTTTTTGCCTTTGGACAGTATGTGCTGGACTCTTTTTTTCTTAATCGCAGTGTACAATTGCGGATGAGTAACCTCGGGCGATGGAATGGTCTTTTTTATTTCGCCCCCCTGCTACTTGCCGGTCTTGCAAGAGTTGGATGGATCGGAGACTTCGAGACTGTCTTGCTCACCGCCACGGAATGGCTTGCCTATCTCCTCATTCTTTCAACAGTTCTTTCCGTGTTCGACCGCGCCCTGGCGGCGATCGCGACGGCGAGAAACAAGCCCGGCTGAGGCGACCGGATTACTCGGCCGTCTCTTCCACCGGATCAAGCCGAACGAAGTACCGCGGAGGAAAGCCTGTTAGAACCTTGAAGAGCAAAGTGTGCGGGTTATCCGCTTCCACCCGGTCGTGCTCCGCTCCCGAGACCGTCGTGGCGGTGTAGGGTTTGGTTTCGCCATCCTCGGTCACTTTGACGTTCGGATTCGCTTTTGTTCGTTCCCACCAGGCGCGGGGCCAATGGTTTACACCCACGTATTTTTGGTCGTCGCTCGTCAGCAGCGAAACCACGCGCGGATGTTCGGCGCCGTCTTCGTCTATCGTTGTCAGCACGATGGTTCCTTCTTGCTGAGGTTGAACGAAGCCAAGCATCGCCTCAAACGCGACAACTACACCTACATACAACACGCCCAAGATGATGAGATATCTGAGAATTCGCATCGTCGTTCCCCTTTTATAGCGATGGGCGTTACATTATGGCGTTCAAACCCATTTGTCTCGTTCTCAATCGTGACAGTTTGTTTGACCGGAAGAAAGACTGGGTTTTTCCTCCCAGTGTTTGCGAAAAACGGCGTTGGGCGCATGTCCCGCGAACAACTCGCTTTGGCGAAAGTTCTTCAACCCGTCTTTGATCCTGAAACGTCTTGGTCTGAACCTTCGCGAGATAGCGATGCACCGCACCCGCGTGTACTCATCGGAGAAGGTGCTCTTCGCGATGGACACGGCAAAGCTCAAGAGGATCTGGGGCCGATGCCGATTGCGACCTTCCCTGCTTAGGGTCAACCTCTCACGCCGATCTGGCGCTCACCGTCTGACGGGCTCTGTCTTGCAGCAGCGCCTCGATGAGTTCGGATTTGCGTTCGACGCGGGCGTCCCAGGTGTTTTGCCGGGCGAGTTCGATCCGGGCCACTTCCAGTTCCCGGTTAGGCTCGGCGAGGCACTTTCCAATCGCCGAAGAAAACTCCTCTGCCGTCGAAGCGATGTCAACAAGCGGCTGTTCATCGACGACCGCCGGGATGGGCGACGAGACGATCGGCTTTCCGGACGCCATATATTCATAGAGTTTCAGGGGATAGATGTTCCGTGTAAAGCCGTCGATCTTGTAGGGAACGATGGAGACATCGAACCCTTTAAGGTAGCCAGCCAGCTCCGAACGGTGCTTGGGGCCGAGGAGCTTCAGGTTGGGCAGTCCGGCTGCGTGAAGCGGAGCCGGTATATCCTCAGACAGCGCCGGGCCCACCAGAACGATCTGCCACTCGGGTCTCTTGCGCGCCAGTTTGATGAGTAACTCCGTATCCAAGCGATGATCAAGATAGCCGATATAGCCGATAACGGGCCCCTGCCCTTGCGGCATATCATCGGCGAGTTTGACGTCTTCGCTTGTCGATTGATGAAACAGTTCGAAGTCGGCCGCGTTCGGTACGTGGTAGACGGAGGAGGTCAGCGATTGTTTGCTCTCAAACAAACTGCGGGAGACGACAAATGTAATGTCCGAGCCCAGAACAAGGCGCCGGTCCTGTTGTTCCGCATAGGCAGCCTTTTGCCGCCCCAAGCCGCCCACATGGCCAGACCAACTTCCCCATTCATCGATGCAATCGTAAACGCGCAGTTTTGTTTTTATGCCATCAAGGAGAGTGGGCCACCTCACGTTGAAGATCCACAGAATGGGGTTTTGAAAGCCCAACGCCTCCATATGCTTTTTCAGTACGCTCGCAAAGAGGGGGCCGTTAATCTTGTCCGTCACATTCGAGAGAGATGCCGGCAAGGTCCCGGTGGGCAAGAAGATCGGCGGTGGGGAGTACTCGTAGAGTTCCCCCTCTACATCCAAACGCCGCATTGGTTTCGAAGAAAAACGATCGCGCACTTTTTTGTGCAGAAGGGCACCGCCGATGCTGTGGGTGAGGTTCACATAGAGAACGCGGTTCGTGCGCGCGAGACGGGCCATTGTCTGTTGGGGCGTGATGAAATGCACGTCCCAATCCTGGGAGCTGATGCACAATATGTCGTGGCCCTTTATCATTGGTCCGATTTACCCTGGTGTCTGCCTAAGTTCGCATGAGAGAATTCGTCGCATCTATGCCTGCACCTGTTCGTTTTGTCCATGGCCGCTCAAAGTATGCCAAACCAAGGCTAGCGTTATAAGGCCCTGTGCGAGCCTGCCGCAGAGGACTGAGAGCACCGCACCTAGTTCTGCATACTGAGGGATCAGCCAGAGCGCAAAAAATAGCCATACGGGAAAGGCGAGAATTGGGCCCAGCGACATTCTTTCGGGCTTGCTGAGGGACACAAAGATCAGTCCAAAGGGCGTGGTCAGGATGTGGACGATCGTCGCCAGAAATACGATCGGAAAAAGATCGGCACTGGCGGCAAAATCGGCACCGAAAATGAAGGGAATCAACGGCCCCGCGAAAAGGCCAATTGGCGCGAGCATTAACACAAACGTCATTGAAACGAGGGCCGTACGCTTGAGGAACTGAACAAACTCGTTGCGGTGCTTCAGTTTCGCGGCCCCTTGATGCTGTACACTGATGATGGCGCCGGCCGCATGTTCCAACACAACGGCAAAGCTCATAGCTGCACCGAAAATTCCCGCCTCGCGCGGCCCCCAATAGTGGATAAGAAGCGGCGCGCTTAGTCCCATGACCAGTAAGACGGAGACCATCCCCGTAACGCTCCATCCCGCAAATCTGGCGAGTTCCGCGATCATCTTTTGGGAGAAGCTTATGTTCGTCAGATCTCTCCGCACATACCAAAGAGCGCTCAGGGCAAAGACGGACATGGCCGCCACATCGATCCAGAGAACCGTGTCCAATGAGCGCAGGCCCACCAAGACGCCAAGGCCGAGACAGAGGCATCTGACTGCATTCATTGCCGGCTGCAACGCGGCGCGGGCAATGTATTTTTCTTGGCAGATGAAGATCGTACACACAAAGGACACCAGGCCGGCGCTTAATCCGCCGAACAGTCCGGCCAAGACTAAGTATCCAATGGAGGGGTCGGCCAACCAATTGGGTGCAATAAACTGAACAAATCCTAGGCCAGCGGCCAAAACGGGAACTGCAACCAGGGCGCGAAGGACAAGAGCGCTGCCCAAAACTTCCGAAGCTCGGTCCGGTTCGTGATTGAGCCGGTACGTGTAGAAGCGAATGACGCCCCCATCCAAAGACTCGCCGAAGAGTGCGAGAGACAAAGTGACGGCGAGCATATAGGTGTAGAACAGGCCGTAATCCTCAACACCGAACACCCGGGCGATCATAATGCCGATCAGGAAGCCAAATCCGGACCTAATCAAACCACTGCCGTACAACAACAGGGTCGGGATCAAGCGCTCCAGTGACACGCGCCGAAGTTGGCTCCGGGCACGCGCGAGGTAACGCTTTTTGCGGAATGGATGCATTCGGCCCATCAATGGCAGCCTGCTGATCATCAGGAAATCCCGCGTCTGTACGCTCAAAGGGGTTGTAAGGCTTTTACACCAGTATCATGCCCTTCAGCCCTTAGAAAGTGATCACACTAATGTGTTCAAGACCAACCAAGCGTTTCAACCACACGGCACATTCATAGGCACTCTCTTCTATTTTTCCCGCAAGCGGCGACATAGTTCTGCATTCGAATGATGCAATCGCCTGATTGGATAACTTGATCGTACCGATACTACTTTGTGGGGAACCGAGACGGACCTATTCGAGCCCGCTCTTTGTCCGCCTTGGTTCCCGTACTCATTTCGGCTGGGTACCGGCGCCTTGTGCTTCAAGCATCGATGATGGGCGTGGTCGCACGGCCACGTGAATTTCTTCATTGTGTGGCCACCAATCCATCATTCTCCGCACGCGGTATGACTAAAGCGACGCGATGCCGGTGTTCGATCGAAATTCGGCTTTACAAGAAACATCTTTTGGGCTTGATGAAGCCGGAGCGTTTTCGACCTCACGATGTCTGTTGCGTAGGTACGAGTATGAAAATCCAATACCGGCCAGAAATCGATGGCTTGCGCGCCGTTTCGGTGCTTGCGGTCATTCTCTTTCATGCCGAGTTCGTGTTCTACGGGACGGGCGTCCTCGAAGGAGGCTTTCTCGGCGTCGACATCTTCTTTGTCATTTCGGGCTATCTCATATCTTCCATCATCCTGACCGGACTGAAGGAAAAGACATTCAGTTTCGCTCACTTTTATGAGCGGCGCATCAGACGCATCTTGCCGATTCTGTTTTTGGTCATCCTGGTTACGTCTCTTTTTGCCTGGGAGAATTTCGCGCCAAACGCCCTCTTGGAGTATTCCAAGTCTGCCATTTCCGCGATCTTCTTCGCGTCAAATATCTATTTTTGGATGGAGGATGGATATTGGGCCGAAGCGAGCGAACTCAAACCCTTGCTGCACACCTGGTCCTTGTCTGTAGAGGAACAATTTTATTTGGTCATTCCCGCCGTCCTCTTGTTCATATGGCACTTCTTGCGATCCTATCTGGTTGCGATCGTACTCTTGGGGCTCTTTCTATCTCTTATCTTAAGTGACGTTCTTGCAACTCACTACGGCGAGCTGGCCTTCTTCATGTTGCCGACACGCGCCTGGGAACTCTTGGCCGGCGTTGTGCTGGGCGCATATGAGGTCAATCGCGGAAGACATCCAAAAGGGTGGACAACACAGGTCTTGCCGAGCTTGGGAATGGTCCTCATTGCCGCGAGCTTTGTGATGTTCAGTGAGCATACGAAGCACCCGTCATTTCTGACTGCCATTCCCGTTGTTGGAACAATGTTGGTGATTTGGTATGGCGGATTTGGAGACCATCTGACCAAACTCCTCAAGACGGGCCCGTTTGTCGCGCTGGGGCGTCTGTCGTACGGGTTTTACCTTTGGCATATACCGGTGTTTGTGTTTGCGCGATTGCAAGTCAGTGAGCCGACGACTCTTGACAAGATGGGTTGGATCGCGCTGTCGTTATTGATCACGACGCTTACTTACTTCCTCGTCGAGAAGCCCTTCCGCAATCCCGATATCGTCCGGACGCGGTATCTAACAGCAGGTCTTGTTACGACCTTTTGTCTCGCGATGAGCTTGTCCTCTTTCGCCCTCCTCAATGACGGCATTTCCATCGCGAATGCGAGCGCCAGAGATTTGTTCCGACAAACGGAACGGCTGAGCCTTGAACAAGACGGGGCGCCCTGTCATGCACGAGATTTGGAAAATTTCTGCCGATTTGGAGAACCTTCGCGTCCCATCACTCTTATCAATGCGGGTGACAGCCATTCCGATATCCTCAGTGTTCCCTTGCAGCGGCTGGCGGAAGATCACGGGCTTCAATACACGCAAATGACGAGCCCCGCCTGTCCCTTGGCGATCAATTATGAAACGCGCTACAACGGCGATCTGTTTGTGGGGTGTAACGAAGCTTACAATCAAAGACGCTTGGAGATCATTCAACATACACCCAATGCCATCGTGGTCTATGGTGGACGGCTGCCCAAATACCTCTCGAACTTTGGTGACTTCGACAACGGCGTCGGCGGCATTGAAAAGGGTTTCTCGGGATTCGACCTCCACCTTGTCGACGAGATGCGGTCCTTCGAAGAGGGCGTTTTGGAGACTCTCAAGATCATTCAGCAGCATGCTGAGACTTTAGTGTTGATCTACCCAAACCCGGTTGCAGGCGCGCATGTGCAGCGCGTTATTCATAGTATGCCGCGGGTAAACGGCGCCGCCGATCCGACCTACCAGTACAAATTCTCCAAAGGGCGCTATCTGGAGTTTGCGGAGAGCGCCCGGGCCCTCTATGATTCCATCAAGGGCGACAATATTATAAGGATCTACCCGGACGAAATCATGTGCGATGGGGCTTACTGCTTTGTCGTCCATAAAGGCAAGGCCTATTATCATGATACAAATCACCCTTCGTCCTGGGTGGCCGAGGAGATTGCGAAGAGGACGATCGGAGCGCTCGTCGAGAGAGGCGATCTAGACCGCAAAATTGCAAAGACGGACTAGGGGGCGGCGATCTCCGAGCGAAGAGTTACTCGGAATTCGGAACGGTGTTGGTCACCAGGTACACAAGTCCGGTGGTCTTGCAGGAGATGAACATCTCTCCCTTTGGTCCGCGGCCGAAGCGTACATCGGTCCGCTCAACGCCCAACAAGTCCGTGAGGGTCTCGGCTTGCACGTCTGGCTTTCCGTCTCCATCCTCATCCAAGGTGAGCTTCAAACGCGAAAGAGGTGCTTGGGTGAGCGCGCTGGGGGGCTCCCCATCTTCCAAGTAAGTTTTCGCCGCCAGTAATTCGGCCAACCCAACCTGGTAGACTTCCCCCGTATGAATGCCGAAGTCCGCGAAAATGTACTGATCTTGAAGGGCGGGGTCGCTGTTGTTTTGAATTACGTAGCCGCCCGCCATCACCGACCCAATGAGGATTCCCCCTAGACCTGTGCTGTGGTCGTACTGTGCCGCCGGATAGATGTAATCGTTCTGCGCCCATTCATCGTCCGGCAGAGCGGAGACCCCATAATCCAGGCCGTAGCCCATGCCTTTGGGCCCGGTTTCGCGGTTGTGGACGAAGGTCCCCTCTCTGTCTCCCCAACCGTAATTTCCGCCGGGCTGCAGAACGTCGATCTCTTCGATGTTGTCTCGGCCGGTGTCCGCCACGATGATGTGAGTCCGGTCCCCGCTTGTGGCAAAGGCGAAGTGATGCGGATTGCGATGGCCGAGGGTGTAGATTTCATTGAGCGTGGCCGGATAGATCAAAAAGGGATTGCCGGGCGTTGTGTAAGAGTTAATTCCATCTTGAAGCGGATTTATGCGCAGGACTTTGCCCAACGCATCGCCTGGATCGAGCCCGTCGCCCGCGTCTGTCGATTGGGTGCTGCCGTCCCCGTGGGCGACATACAACAAACCGTAGTCTTCATCTCCAGGCTTCGCGAAGGGATTGAATTTAATCTGTTTGATGGGATGATCGAAAACAGGCATCTGTACCCGGAACAGTTCCCGGTAGGATTGGGGATCGACTTGTCCGATTTCGCGATCGAAGGTCCACTCCGCCACCAAACTTTCGGCCGCCGGTTTGTCTAAGCGTCTTCCGACATAGGTGAGACCGGATACGTTTTTGGGGCGCCGGACCAACGCGGCTGTGTAGAATTTTCCGTTCTCGGCGAACTCGGGGTGAAACGCGACGGCGCGCAGTCCGCCATGTTGTTCATTGGTTTGATCCAGAAGATACCCATTGCGGGCCTTCTTTCTCGCTTGCTTCACGGAGGCGTTGTAGTCGAACCATTTGGTCGCCTCCACTGTGTCTCCCTTTTTTGAAAGAGCAGTAACAACACCGTTTTGGGTTGTCACGAAGAGATCCTGGTTGCCCGTATTTTCAGGTTGTGCGGTCATAGAGATGATCCGCTTGTCGCCCGTATCCGGATCCGCATAAGTCCGCAGATTGAGGACCGCGCCTGAAAAGCCGATCTCATCTCCCAGCAGATCCTGAAAAATCGGCTCCGGTTCGGGTCGAAGCACCCAGAACAATCCCAACGCCGCGACGCCCAAAGCGGCACCGCCCGCGCCGAGAACGAATAAGGATCTAAAACTCATACATCACCACCCGGTATTGGGGTCTTTTTAGGTTCGCACTCTACTCACTGTAGAAACCAACGGCCTTCTATGCAGCGTACAGAGCTCTGTCAAACACATGCCATTGCTGTGTACCCGAAATGTGCCGCCCATGGCACCCTGATTTTGGTCGCAGGGGTTAAGGATAAAGCGTCAAACCGCCCTATTGGTTGGGCATGGTGGCCAATCTAAGACGTCAAACAACGCCCTGGGTCAAGCGGCAGTCGGGCCCACACCTTAATCAGAACCACGGATCGTTATCCCTTCATCAGCTGGCGGATTGTTGTGCCATTGAAGGAACGGTAGACCTGGTAAAGCGGAATGACGATCTTTTGGATGACAAAACCCATGCTGGTTTCCTTGGCAAAGGCCGGCCGCTGCTTGAGGCGCTTGTGCCAGCCATGCAGATTGGGATGGATTTCAAGCGGGTAACCGGCCAACTCCAGCCGGTTGGTGGAGATAAACCACGCGAGATCGAGAACGGAGAGACGGTCCCCGATCAGCCAAGTATTGCCGCTCAATCTCGCATCCAAGCGATCAAAGGCGGCGCGGTGGGCTTCGATGGCGCCACGCGCATCTTCATCAGAGATGCCGTTTTCTGCGAAGTTGCGCCACCAGGCAACCTCCTTGGCGCGGGAAGGATCGTCCGCGCCCTCCTCTTCGTAACGCTTTAGTGTTTCTTCCGACTTGCCGATAAATCTCTTCGGCGCCATGAAGCCGGTGGTGATGACACGCAAATCCGTGTGGAGACTGTCTTCAAGATCGAGCGATTCCTTGACCTCCGCCCGCTCCTCCTCCGTTTGGGGAAAGAAAGACTCCACTTTTGACGGGAGAGCGTCGAGGTATTCGAGAATGTCATTGCTCTCAATATGGACGACGCCATCGTGGACCAGGACCGGCACAACGCCTCTTGGATTGATGCCTAAGTACCAGGCGCTCACATGTTCGTTGCGCGCCAGGTTGATGGGATGAGAGACGAATTTGATGCGTTTTTCCCGGGCGAGCGTGCGCACCTTTTGGGAACAGGACGAGCCTTGGAAATGGAGAAGGTGCAAGCCCTTCCAGGATTTGACCTCCTCTGTCGTGACTTGTTCGTCGCTTAAAATCATCTATTCGTCCTTGTCCAATTCAGCGTACACCTCCCGCGCTATACGTTGACCACTGACGGCCACCGGCCAGCCGCCGTAATGGGCGAGATGGAGCAGCATTTCTTCGATGGTCTCGAGAGTAATACCGATATTGTGCGCGCCGCGCAGATGAATTCGGAGCTCGGGTTCGCGGCCCAATACGATCAGTGCCGTGAGCGTAATCATCGAGCGGGTTTTGAGATCCAAGGCCGGGCGGGACCAGACTTCGCCAAAGAGGCTGCCCACAGTGTGCTTCATGAGATCGTCGAGTTCGCCGCCCCCGCCTGGAACGGCGCCGAAATATTCTTCCAGGACCTCCCGGCCCTTGTTTATGCTCTCCTGCGTCGGCATGGTCTTTCTCCTCTATACGATAAAACTTCCCACCGGGTCATTGACCACTTTGTTTTCGATGTGACCCAATGTGTCAAATTCGACGCGGACCACATCGCCCTCTTTGAGCCAAGGCTGGCCCTTCATCCAGACCGCAACGCCCGACGTTGTGCCGGTCGGAATGATATCGCCCGGCTCAAGCGTGAATGCGGTGGAGAGGAACTCAACGATGCGTTCGCAATTGAAGATGAGATGTCGGGTATTCGACTCTTGGCGCACTTCGCCGTTGACCAGGGTCCGGAAGTTCAGATTGGCGTGATCCACTTCATCGGTGGTGACGAGCGCAGGGCCCAGTGGACAATGACTATCCCAAGACTTGCCCATCATCATGGTGGGCGCTTTCATTTGCCAATCCCGCACTGAGACGTCATTGCAGATCGTGAAGCCGGCGATCACTTTGCCCGCGTCAGCCTGGGATACCCGGCGGCAGCGTTTGCCGATGACGATGGCAAGCTCACCTTCGTAGTCGAGCTGCTCTGACTCCGGCGGCAGATAAATGTCACTGTACGGACCGGTGACAGACGTATTCTGTTTGTTGAAGATGATTGGATCCTTCGGCAGATCGATGTCCCGCACTTCTTTGACTTCGTTGAAGTGGTCCATGTAGTTAAGACCCACGGCCAGTATTTTGGACGGATTGGGAACCGGGCTTTCCAAGCTGACATCGGCGAGTGGCAATGACGCCTCTCCTGATGCAGCAGCTTCTTTCGCTTTGGCCATGGCCCCATCGCCTGCTTCGAAAAGCTCTCGCATGGATGTCGGCAAGTCGGGCGCGGCGGAGCTGAAGTCGATGACCGCGTTGTTCGTCAATGCGCCGATCCGCGTCGTGCCGCCTTGAGTGAAGGTTATGAGTTTCATTCTTCTGTCCCCTCCTTAGAATTTCGATCGCAGCTGATCCAACTGATCATTTAAGCCTCGTTCCGCGTTGACAACACCAAAAACGTAGCGGTCCGGACGGAGAATAACGGCTTCGTTGAACCCTAAAACGAGATCGAGTTCTTTGGACGTACGGGCCTCCTCGGGCAAGACAACCTGTTGCACATCGAGCCGCTCCATAAACGCTTTGTTCTCAGGTGAGATTTGGTCCGAAACATCGGACTTGGAGACAATCGCGAACTTCGAGCCGATCACATCATCGAGACGTGACTCGGGGTTTCCGTGCAAAGACACTTTCGGTTGAGGCGCGACAAACCCGAAGGCCTTGCCGCTCTCTTCCTCACTGCCCTGAGAAAGCACACCGGAGTGCAGTCGTGGGAAGCCCCGGCTGCCGCCGTAGATCGCGTCCATGTTCTCGGGCCAGTTTCCTGTCACTTGGGCATCAGCGATCTCCTCCATGAGCTTGCCGATGGCAACGGCGTGGTCCACCAAATCAAATGCGTGGGGTTCCCGCTCCTCTTGATACGTATCAAGTAAGTCCTCCGGTGCCAGTCCACGTTTGACCAAGTCCAGCTTCCAGATCAGGTTGGCGACGTCGCGTATGCCGGCGCACATGCCCTGGCCCAAAAAGGGCGGCGTCTGGTGGGCGGCGTCGCCCATCAGGAATATTCGTCCTTCCCGCCATCTTTCGGCCGTCGCGGCATGGAATTGATAGACGGCCGACCGCTCGATCTCCGCATCGCCCTTCTTCATCCACGGACTCAACAGTTCCCAGATTTTGTCCTCTTCCTGAATCTCGTCGCGTGTTTCGCCTTCATTGAGGCGGAATTCCCAGCGGCGCCGGTCACCGACAATGGGCACAAACGTTGCCAGACGCGCCGGGTCGCAGACTTGTTGGGGGATCAGCGGCAAGTCGACTTTGTGCTTGAGCAAGACATCAATCACCAGCCAGTCGCAGTCATACCCTAAATTCCTAAAGGTGATGCCCAAGGCCTTGCGGATGGGGCTCGCGGCACCATCGGCCGCCAAGAGGTAGGCCGCCTTTAAAGTGCATTTTTCTCCGCCGTCGACGGGCTCGATATGGACGGTTACACCAGATGGGGTTTGATCGGGTACATCTGCCTCATAGCCGAGAAACGCGGATACACCGTCGAAGCTTTCGGCGTGCTTTCGGAGTGTCCGCTCAAACGTGGGCTGATGAAAAAAATTGCCGTCCGGCCATCCATGGGCTCCGGTTGCGCCTTTTGGGACATCGAACCCTTCGATCCGATTGCCCTTCGCATCGATAAACTCTGCACCCAGATTTTGCTCTGTTTGCCGGGACAATTCCTCAGACAATCCCATTTCCTGAAAAACGCGCATGATTTCTCCATCGAAATTGACCGCGCGCGGCAACGGATAGACATCGGTCATGCGATCAACGACAGCGACCTTCCATCCCCGTTGTGCGAGCATCCCCGCGGCCGCAGCTCCGACAGGTCCGTAGCCTACGATGATCGCATCAAATCTGCTCGTTTGTTCGATTGCCATGTTGGATCTCCTCTCCTCATCCCTAAGAGAATGCTTCCTTCAATATTTTGATTAACATCATTTTTGACTATAGTCAATTTTGATGATAGTCTTTTTTCTTGTTTTTCAGAAACGAAAACTTGGATGCTATGGCGGTCACCGAAGAAAGTATGAAATCCCCCCGGGTTCAGCGCAAAAGAGAACAAGCGCGTCACCGGATCTTGGAGGCAACCGAGGCTCTCGTGCGAGCGCGCGGCGTTGAGGATGTTACCATCCAGGACATTACCGAGGCCGCCGACGTGGGCCACGGCACGTTTTACACGCACTTCAAAACCAAGATGGAAGTTCTCGTCCCCATCGTCGAAACGCATGCGCAGGATCTAACAAAACGAATCGATCGATTGACGGCAAACATCTCCGATAGCGCCGTGGTGGTTTCGGTCAGTGTGCGCCACTTATTGCGCTCCATCGCCGCTGATCCTTTGTGGACCTGGTTTCTGTGCAACGTGCAACTTCCCATGGAAACGTTTCGGCGCGGGGTCGGAGATAGCGGACGGCGGGATATGGCGCGCGGTATGGCGGAGGGCCGATTCACAGAGATCTCCCAAGACACTTTGGAACCCTTTCTGATCGGCGCTTTGGTCGGCGTCGTACGGGAACGATCAAACGAGATCTCCGAACATAACGCGGCAGAGGACTCTGCGTGCATGGTGCTCCAGCTTCTGGGTGTGCCGGAGTCCGAAGTGCGAGAGATTGCTTACGGCCCCCTGCCCCCCTTGCCGGCGGACGTTGGTTGATTTGAGGCCAAACGGGTCACGCCTTCGTGAAGTGATCCCTGCCATGCCTTGGAACTCCTCTCGAAATTGAAGATAAAGGCTTCTCACGGGATGGACTTATTGCAATGCGCAGACTTCTAAGCATTCTAGGCGTTTTGGTTTTAGGACTGGCGCTTTTTACGCTTTGGCGCCATATGGGGGACATGAGCGCACACCCTACCTTTGACATGGTCGAAGTCGAGCCTGGACGCCGCCTGCATGCCGTCTGTGAGGGGCCCAAGGAGGCGCAGTTCGTTTTGTACGATGCCGGCGCCTTCGGCATTTATACCGACGGCTGGTGGGTTCAGCAGCATCTCAAGGATGACTTTCGTGTGTGTCTTTACGACCGGGCGGGCCTCGGCTGGAGCGATCCGGTTCCTCAGGACGTGACGCCGACGCCGCGCTGGCATGTGGAAGATATGCGGCGTTTGGCGAACGCGCTTAAAGTCAAGGCACCCTACATCCTCGTCGGTCATTCGATGGCCGGCATCCGCTTGCATTCGTTTTCCAGTTTGTATCCGGATGAAATCGCAGGGATGGTGTTTGTCGATGCGGCCGCGCCCGACCGTATACGTGGGCCGCAAATTCGGCGGCTCATCCGAACCTTCACGCGCATCATGCAATTGGGCGCCGTCTCGGCTCAATTGGGCCTCGCACGGGCTGTGTCGCCCCTGGTTCCGGACGAGCTCACGTTGCCGGCAGCTCAAAGGGCGGACAAGAAGCGTTCGATCGCTTGGGTGAGCCACCATAAAGCGTCGCGCGAAGAGCTGGCTGCTTTGGAACAAGAAGTGACGGAATCCTATTTGGCGAACTCGAATGCGGATCAGCGGCCCATGGCCGTGTTCAGCGCCGGGCAAATCGGGCGGATTAACGCTCAGATGGCGGAGCAAGCAAAAAACAATACGGGGTATGGGATCGCGCGGAACTTCCCGAAAGAATCCCATGTATCTTTGCTGAACAAAGAAAACTCGAAGATGCTTGCGCAGGCCGTCCGTGACATCGCCGCCCAATCACGTCAGACCAGTCAGCACAAGGCGGCGCAATGATCGAGGGAACATGACTGAAGTAACCGGAGCACAGCCGACCGCATCTGCAGCGCGTTGGCGGCGCATTGCCGATTCCGTATTCGACAGGGCGCCCTTGATCACTGCGGCCTTGGCTTTTTTGGCGGGAGCCGTTTCCCTCCTTTCGGCCGCGAACCCTGAACCGCTCCTAAAGCCCGCCGGGCTTTTCGGCCATCTGCTTGACGAGTGGCCAAACATCGCTGAGGCGGGTGCCGGCGTCGCTTTCATGGCCCTCGCCGTTGGCCTCAGACGGCGCATGCGGAATGCTTGGTGGGTGTGCCTCCTCTTAGCCGTGCACGGACTTGTCTTGTCCCTTTACTTTCACGGTCATCCGCCCGAAATCATCCTCCATTTGGGCCTTGCCGGATTTCTTTTGGCCTCCAAGAACGCCTTCTACAGACGGTCTGGGTTGGAACAAATCCGCTTCACGCGTCGATGGTTTGCGGCAGTCGGTGGCGTCTTTTTCTGCGCCGTGGTCGGAGCCGCTCTGTGGGCGGGGCATCGGACAGACTTTGAGGCGGCTCCTTGGTGGGCCCTCGTGACGGACCCCATGATGGGAAAGGCGGGACGCGCCGTTGCGGTTGCGGGGGGCGTGCTCGCGCTCCTGGCCTTTATCCGTTTCGTTGCAAAACCGGCCCCTCTCCAACTGACACCGCCAGGTGACGAAGACTTTGTCAAAGTCGCCGACATTCTTACTCATGCCGAAGGGCCGAGACCGGATGCGGTACTGGCCTATTCCGGAGACAAGAGCTTTCTCTTTACTCCTGAGAAAGATGCTTTTTTGATGTATGCATCGTCCGGTGGCGGATTGATTTCCATGGGTGGACCGGTTGGACCCAAGGCAAAGTGGCGGCCGCTGCTGGCGATGTTCCGGGACCACGCGGCCCGGGAAGGTGTTCGCCCCGCTGTCTACGCGGCACCGCCCGAGTTGCTGCCCGATTTGTTGGACCTCGGGTTTCGCGTCGAGAAGATCGGTGAGAACGCCATTTTGGACTTGCCTGACTTCACATTGTCGGGGCGCAAGCGCGAAGTCATCCGGCGCGGCCGGCGCAAACTCGCAGAACGCCAAGGGGCAAGCTTTACCCTGCATTTGCCTCCACACGACGAGGCGCTGCTCGACCGGTTGTCGCCCACGTCAACCGCATGGTTGGAGGATCAAAACGGTGACGAGAAGGCCTTTTCGTTGGGCAAGTTCGATCCAGACTTTTTGAACACCTGCCCGATTGGCGTCGTTGAGCGTGAAGGCGAAGTCATCGCGTTTGGAAGCCTTTGGACGACACCGGACAAGGGCTGGGCGGCCATTGATCTCATGCGCTATCATCCGGAGCGTTCTCCTACCAATACGATGGACTTTTTGCTCGTTGAGTTGATCTTGTGGGCCAAGGAACAGGGCTACAAAAAGTTCGATCTTGCCATGGCCCCGCTTTCGGGACTTGCAGAGGGCGACCACGCCCCCTTGTTCGCCCGATTGGGCCGGATGATCTATGAGCACGGAGAGCGGATCTATAATTTCCGCGGGTTGAAACGGTTTAAGCAAAAGTTCGATCCCTGGTGGGAGCCACGCTATCTGGCCGCTCCTGGACCCTGGTCCCTGCCGGTCATTCTGGCCGAAGCTGCAGTGCTGACCAATGGCATGCCATCGGTCAGCAAGGGCAAGAATGGGAAGACGAGTTCGAACGGACGCGGCTAGCGATTCGACCGGCTTTTCATGGTCCCTCTTTGGTCCTCCGATGTCCCATAACCGAAGGCCTTCTCCTCGGAGGACGCTTGTTCGTTGGACACGCAAATCCAGGAACCGGCATTTCTCCGCTCGGTACTCGTTTCGCTCGATTGGCAGGGGAATAAGAAAGTTTGAAATACAGCGGACCACCAAGCCTCTCGTTCCCAGCAGGGAGGTTGCGCACCTGGAAGAAGAGAGATATGAGGTCTTCCCTTCTTGGCCATCCGAGCATCTATTCCAGGGGCCCCTCTCATGACATTTCTGACGGCGCTTCTGCCGGTCATCGCGCTTGTGGCTTTAGGGCGTGTCTTGGCCTCCCTGAACGTGTTGTCTCGAGACGGCTGGCAGGCGATCGAACGCCTCAGCCTTATGGTGCTTTTTCCGGCGCTCATCATTCTTGTGCTGAGCACGGCTGAGTTTGAAAAAGCGCCACTGTTTGTTGCCCTGTCCCTTATCGGTGCACAACTGCTCATGGGCGCAGTCGCCCTTCTTGCAGCTTTGGTTCCGCGTCTCTCCAGGCCCGCCGTAGGCTCTATCATCCAATCGAACGTACGCTGGAACACCTTCATTGCACTTTCGCTCGCGGGCTCTTTGTACGGAGCAGAAGGCGTGGCAATCATGGCGATCATTTCAGCTTGCATGATTCCCACAGCAAACATTTTATCCGTCTACGGGTTTAGTCACTTCGGTGATAACGGAGAGAGCAGACGCAATCCCTTCGGCGAAATGCTTCGCAATCCTTTGATCATAGCCTGTGCGATCGGACTTTCCTTGAATGTTCTTAAAATACCGCCAACAGGCCTGGCGGAAGAAGTTCTAGAACTCTTGTCCAGAGGAACGGTTCCACTGGGGCTTCTGGCCGCCGGCGCTGGGATCAACTTCGCGTCCTTGTGGGCGGGAAAGCTTCAAGTGATCCTTTGGTCCGTCGTCCGCCTCTTGGGTTTGCCGATTATTGCCGGTGCCGTTGCAGTCCTCTTGGGTGTGGGCGGCGTGCATCTGGCACTCATCCTTATCGCGGCATCGACACCGACAGCCGCAAACGGATACGTACTGGCGCGACAGATGGGGGGTGATGCGGATTTGACCGCCAGTCTGATTGCGCTTCAGACGGTGCTGGCCATTGTGACCATGCCCTTGTTCTATTACGCTCTCAGGTGACTTGGAGAGAACTTATGACGTATGAAGAGTTCAATGACTTCTGCGGCCATCTCCCCGCCACCAGTCATGTGGTGCAGTGGGGCGGCGCCCACGTCTGGAAAGTGGGCGGCAAAGTCTTTGCGATCGGCGGCTGGAACAACGAAGAACGCTCCGGCATTACGTTCAAAGTGACGGAACTGGCGTTTGATATCTTAAAAGACCAGCCGGGCCTGCGCCCTGCCCCCTATCTCGCCTCCCGGGGTATGACCTGGATCCAACATTACGACGAGCCGGGGCTTTCAGACGATGACCTCAAAGACTATTTGCGGCTGTCTCATAAAATAGTTGCTTCAGGTCTCTCGAAGAAAAAGCAGAAAGAGTTGGGTTTAGATCAACTCTGAAACCCGCTGAACGATTCAAATGTGTGCTCAAGTTCATTTCTCCGTCACTGCCGCTTCAATCCGGCCGTCCACAATGCGCACTTCAAAGGTTTCAATGCCGCGCGTCGCGGGCGGCCCTAAATGCTCGCCGGTCTTTATGTCAAAACGGGCGCCGTGAAGAGGACAGAGGATTTTGCCCCGCCGTATGCGGCCCGTGGAGAGAGGGCTCGCTGCATGGCTGCAGAGATCTTCGATGCAGTAATGCTCGCCGTCCAGATTGACGAGGATCACGTCGCGGCCGTTGACGGTGTGGACGGAACATTTTCCGGATGCTAGGGAGCCAACCTCACATACATCGAAGAAGTTTTTTTCGTTCATCTTGATCTTGATTTAGATGTGCGGCGAACTGGATGCATTTTATAACGGTCGTAGACTCTACCCAGCCACTGTATTCGAGCAGTGTACCAATTTCCCTGATTCATTTTCCCAAGGCTCGCCATACCATCCACATCTTCTTGAGATATCCGGCTTCATAGAGTTCCTCGTGATCGAGCATCGCGTTGCGAACTGATAAATGGGCGTACAAATAGAGCAGCCATGCACAGAAAGCGGCAGCGGCTGAACTAGTTGCAAAAACCGCCAAAATATAGAGCCAGGCATCTAGCCCGCTCGTTGTCCATGCCGACGCCACCGGAAAACTAACGAACGCTCCGAAATACAACCAGAAATTCAACCACGCAAATGACCTGCTAACCCTCCGTAATTCGTAAGCCTTTGGATCGTCCATCAGGCATCGCCGAATAGCGAGGCGGCCAGCTCGGAAAGAGCTCTCATGCACCCGAAATCCACACGAATCCCGAAACAATCATACAAGCCGAACACATTCTGCGGTTGGGTCGAAACCAGCAAGCATCCTACTCCGCTGCCTGACTTTGGACTTGGCGCCGGAAGGGGTCATCTTCCATCCACACGTCCACCCAATCGTGAAAGTGTTGGACGCGGGCTTCGTCTTCGTTGAGCAGGGCGTGGCTGAACCCTCTAGAATGCATACCGGCCTGCATGTCGCGCAGATAATAGATATCCTGATCAATGGTGATGGTCATCGTGTGCTTGCCCGCAATGACGTCATCCTGAGTGAACACGTCGTGCTCCGGCCGGTCGTCGTTTTCGTAACGCAGGAGACCCGGATCCGCGCCCAATGCCAATCCTCGGTCCTTGTCGACCGCGACTTCGGCTGGGATCTGAAGGGTCCATTTGTCGAAGAAACACTTGTTCGGGTCGCTCGGATGGGGCCGGGGTCCATAGATCCAGAGCTCTTCCGCCTTAATCGTCATGAAAAGGTTGGGGAAGAAATCATACTGATAGACATCGGTCACTTGGTCGTCGTTGAACTCTGAGTAAGAAAACCCCAGTTCCTCGCCTATCTTGCGTTTTTGTTTGCTGGCGGCTTCCCGGATAGCTGGCACACGCCCCTTGAACGCATCGGGGTCAAGACCAATCGCCTGGAGCCCCATCTTCATAAGATCGGGGACTTCGCTTGGGATACCGTAGCGCGGATTGGTCACGAAGCCTTCGACTGACGTGCGGGTGTGGCCGAACGGCCAAAGGTCATTTTTCGAGTTGCAGCAGTCAACAAAGGAGGCGTGTTGAGGGTGGATGAAATCCACGTGATATTGTTCGAGGAAATTGTCTTTAAGCGTTTTCCAATTCGCATCCAGATGGACCGTCTGATGTTTCACCAGGCGCATTTTTTCGAAGCGGTACGGCGCCAATTGCGGGATGATCAGACCCAGAAACTCGTCCAGCGGCGGAGCATCATCGTTCATCGTGATCCAGATGAGACCGGCCCAAGTGTCAAGGCGCACCGGTTTCAGCGAACGCTCCGCACACGGTACGCCCCCAGCAAAGCGGTCTTCGTCGGGCACCTTCTTGAGGCGGCCGTCCAAACCATAGGTCCAACCGTGATAGGGGCAAGCTATGTCGTTTACAGATCCCCACTCGTTGGTGAAAATGCGATTGCCCCGGTGTTGGCACACATTGAAAAATGCCGAAATCCTATCCTCATCCGTCCGGGTGATGATGATACTTTCCCGGCCGAGATCATAAATGAAGTAATCACCGGGCTCTTCCAGATCCTCCATGAGGCCGACGAACAGCCAGGCCTTGGTCCAGATGGTGTCCCACTCCCGGGCCATGAATTCCGGCGATGTATAGCGTTCCGCGTCGAGCCGGGCTCGCTTTGACGGCGCGGCTCTATAGCCTCCCGGAAAGTCAACCGGTGTCGAAACCTGGGGCATGCCGTTCCTCCTTCTCAGGAGGCAGAATGATACGCGGGTCCGGCCCGGTCAAGCAAGGTCTGGCAAGCCCTTAATTGCGTCCCACTTCCAACAGGCGCCTGGAAATCACCTGTGCCTGGATTTCGGCGGCCCCCTCGAAAATATTGAGAATGCGCGCATCGCACAGCACCCGGCTGATCGGGTATTCGAGAGCAAAACCATTGCCGCCGTGCATCTGCAAGGCGTTGTCGGCGGCCGCCCAAGCCACCCGGGCGCCCAAGAGCTTCGCCATACCGGCCTCTAGGTCACAGCGGCGACCCTCGTCTTTCTCGCGGGCGGAGAAATAGGTCAGTTGGCGCGCGATCATGATCTCAACGGCCATCATGACCAACTTGCCGTAAACGCGGGGAAACTCGGCGATGGGCTTGCCGAATTGTTGGCGGTCCTGGGCGTATTTTAGCCCAAGCTCCAGCGCCGATTGAGCGACCCCTACCGCCCGAGCCGCCGTTTGGATGCGCGCGCTTTCGAAGGTCTGCATGAGCTGTTTGAAGCCCTGGCCTTCCTCTCCGCCCAATAGATTGTCCGCCTTGACTTCGAACTCATCAAAGCCGAGTTCATATTCCTTCATTCCTCGATAGCCGAGCACTTCGATTTCGCCGCCGGTCATGCCGTCCGCAGGGAAATCATTGCTCTCTTGCTGTCGAGGTTTTTCCGCTAGGAACATGGAAAGACCCTTGTACCCCTTTTCATCCGGGTTTGTCCGAGCAAGGAGCGTCATGACATCGGCCCGCGCCGCATGGGTGATCCACGTCTTGTTGCCTGTCACCTTGTAAACATCCCCGTCCTTGACGGCGCGGGTGCGCAAGGAGCCCAGATCCGATCCCGTGTTGGGTTCAGTAAAGACGGCGGTGGGTAAGATCTCCGCGGACGCGATCTTCGGGAGCCACTTTTTCTTTTGATCCTCGGTGCCACCCCCCAGTATGAGTTCTGCCGCAATCTCTGACCTGGTGCCGAGAGAGCCCACACCAATGTAGCCACGTGAAAGCTCTTCGGAGACCACACACATAGAGGTCTTGCTCATCCCCAGGCCGCCATATTCTTCGGGGATTGTCAGCCCAAAGACGCCCAGTTCTGCCATTTCTTTGATGATTTCCGCAGGGATCAACTCATCTTTCAAGTGCCACTGATGGGCCGGCTCGACAACTTTTTCGTCGCAGAAGCGGCGGAACTGGTCCCGCATCATGTCGTAAGTTTCATCAAGCCCTACATTTCCAAACGTTGCAGATCCAGCACTTGCCGTTAGGAGCTCAGCGAGACGCGCCACAACGCGCCGGCTGTTTCCGTGCTCCATCAGTGTGCATACGGACGGGGTCGCAAACGCATGGACCGCGTCATCGTCCAGCCCAACATCCCTCGGCCGGACGATCTCGTTTTGGCTCATTGGAATGCCGCCGATCATCTGGCTAAGGTATTCGCCAAACGCGGCCTGAAGGATAAGCTGTTCGATTTCGCCGAGTTTACCCTCGCTCTGCAGCCTCTCCGCCCATTTGTGCATTTCGGTCAGAGCGGCAACGTAAGTTGCAAACCAGGCAAGGCCGTGCCCGGCGAACTGGTCCTGGTCAACGGCTTGGGAAGTGACCGGTCCGTCTCCCACCAGCCTGGCATGCAAGCCGTGGCGTGCCGCCTGCAACGCCGTATCGGCGGCAGCAACCGCCTCCGACGTCAGCACCAATAAGTCAGGCAAAAGGGTTGAGTCCTGGTGGGTCGTCATATCTTCGGCAACGCTCATCGAATCTCGCTCTTCTTTCAGTTCCGCCTCTTAGGGCCGTCATTCTATCACAGGCTTATGTGGGACAAACGCCCTTCCACCGTCAAGCCGGTGAAACATTGCATTACGGCCAAAAGCTTGCGGCGGATCGCCCTGCACATGGACCATCCGCCGCACCTCAGACACCTAAAAGTAGTAAATGAGTGTTAAGACTTAACGCCAAGCAGTGGAACCCACGCCGGCGTTTTCTCTCGGTCTAACAGGATGAGCGCGGCGCTGGCCAGCCACACGGCGACAGCCGTCATAAACAGGCCGCCGCCGTCTCCCGCCGGGTTGGTGGGCGGCGTAACGACCACGCCAAGCGGCGAGAACAGGTGGAAGAAAATCGCGCCGGAAATGATACCAAGCGAGCCGAGTGCCCCCACAACGCGGGTTGCGGGAACCAAAAGCAGAATCGATGCGATAAGTTCCGCGATCCCGACGCCAAAACGTCCCGCCGGCTCGAACGGCAATCCCGTCCACTCTTCGATCGTGGAAAAAATGTGCACCCCTTCGGGCGCTCCAGTAAACTTACTGAACAAGCTGGTTACAAACACGACCGCAATAAAGGCGGCCAGGCCCCAGGGCAGAAAAGTTTTGAGTTTGTCCATGATACCTCCATCCATCTTTGGTGGAGCTAACATAGGGTCGTCGGCGTTCAGACGGTCATCAAGCTTAGTCACGGGGCCGTAATCGGCTCGTGACTGCAACACCTACGATCGTGAACGGACCGATCGGCCTCCCCCTTGATCCACGGACGCATCATTCGGTGTGATTGATACACTCAGTACACGCGCCATTTCGCTGAGCAGTTCGCTTTGGTCGATCGGTTTTGATACATAACCCGACATTCCAAGTTCCAGATAGCGCTCCTTGTCACCACTCATGGCGTCGGCCGTCAGTGCAATGACCGGAACACTCTTCCACGCTGACTCCGAAGCTCTTATTTGGCGAATGGTTTGGACACCATCCAGGAGCGGCATATGAACGTCCAAGAGGACCACATCGAAGGCATCGCGTTCTGCCAAAAGTTCGAGCGCTTCCCGGCCGTTCTGAGCTTCTTCGATATCCATTTGATAGGGTTCCAAGAATATCTTGGCGACCTTGCGATTGACGAAATTGTCGTCAACCAGAAGGACCCGCAACCGCGAGAGGTTGTTTTTCTTGATTTGAGACGGCTCCCCCCTTGGTGGCCTGGCTTGGTTTTGGGAGCGTTCGGCGTTGAACGTGAGTGTGAAGGTTGAACCCCTACCCGCATCGCTTTGGACCGATACGTCTCCGCCCATGAGGTTCGCGAGCCGGCGCGAAATGACAAGGCCCAAGCCGGTACCACCGACACTTCGCGTCGCGGACCCGTCTCCTTGAGTGAACGGTTGAAATAAACGGTCGATCGTGGCTTCGTCCATCCCAATGCCCGTGTCACTCACCTCCACCCGTATGCCATAGTTCCCTCTTGAGTCCCTACGGCATTCAACACGTATGCTAACGCTGCCTTCGCTTGTGAATTTGACAGCATTTGAGACGAGATTCGACACGCATTGGCGCACTCTCACCGGATCGAACCGAAGCATGGTTGGCACGCTGTCGTCTATGGTCAGTGAGCACTCTAATTGCTTTTCTTCGGCGCTCGCCAAGAACAATTTGTGTACCCTGTTAAAGGCATGGCGAAGATCCCCTTCGACAGGAGAAAGCTCAAGTTTGCCGGCTTCAATTTTCGACAGATCCAATACGTCATTCAGAATGGCAATGAGGGTCTTTCCCGAGTCCGTCAGTGTGTCAACCATCTCGGCTTCTTCGGTTCCGAGATTACGAGACTTGAGGGCTTGGGTCATTCCCAGAATGCCATTGAGGGGTGTGCGAATTTCATGGCTGATGTTTGCCAGAAACTCGGATTTGAGGCGCGTCGATTCCTCAGCCAACTCTTTGGCCTGCTCCAGTTCAAGCTCGGCATGCTTTTGTTCAGTCACATCCGTCATGAAGCCCAGAATGCGCGTCGACTCCCCGGACATGGAGGGCTGCAACTGAAAGTGCGAGTGCAGCCAACAGATCTCGCCGTCTCCCCTTTCGAAGCGGAAACATTCATCGAATTGGCTGCTCCGGCCCGCCTCATGCCGTTCCCAGGCGTCAAGAATTCGTTCTTGATCGTCCGCATGGACCATTGTTCCAAAGGGATCCGCCGTCATCTCTTCTCGAGTGATCCGGCGTCCGTATATCTCGTGCAGTCGCGGTGTGCAGAAAAACTCCGCTGTCTCTCGATCCAAGCTCCAAATCGCGGCGCCTGCGACATCCAAGGACAGTTCAAGACGCCGATTCTCTTCTAAGAACTCTTGATAGGAACGCTCGTTCAAAAGCGAAAATGCGTAGGTGATTGCGAAGACCGAAGACGTGGCCACGACTGCAAAAAGAAACTTAGAAAAATAGTCCGCACTCTGAGGCATCACGGGAGATGAGACTGCACCCGTCACATGGCCGGCCCAAAGGGCCGTGAACACGCCCAGGAGCATGACCCAAACCAGTGTCGCGCCGTTGCGTGAGACTATGAACCCGACCAAAAGCGGAAGGCCAACAATAATCGCCATATCATTTGAGTAGAACCCGCCGCGGGCAAACGCTGAGAGAATCAATGAGGCACATACCCAAACACATAGGTTAATCCCTGCCCATTTGGTTGAGCGCGTTTGGCGAACGATGAACGGAGTGGCGAGTAAGCTTGCGGTCGCAACGATCCCGATCAAGCGAATCACCCAATGCTGTGCGTGACCCGCAATCACGTCCTGGCCGATCAGGATTGCGGCTTGAACTCCAAAGATCGGAGCGCAAAGGACCAGGAGCCGCGCCTTGCTTGTTTCTTGGAGTGAATTCGCGAATGTATCAATGCGGCCGACCCGGTCCGCGAAGGAAAGCAATGATTCGAATATCTTCTGGGTCACCTGGCGGCCGCTGTTTTTCACGACGGAATGCCCTAAATTTGGGCACGTTCAGGCTGAACCGAATAGCTAAAGATTAATTTAACGCAGGATCGTCGTTCAAAGACGCCGGCGTCCGCCTGAGCCGTTGCTAACCGGCTCTCCGCGTTGCAGGAAACGGTATAATATTGTTGCCGTCCGAGTCGACTTTCGGGCCCTCTTCGCCGACGATCTCGGCAAACTCTGCTTGGCGCTCCAATTCGAGACTGAGGTCATCCAAGAACAATTGTGCAGCACGGATGCCTTCATGCTCGATGATCATCTGTAAACAAACGGTAACCAACGCCGACGTTACATCGCCGTAATCATATCCGTCTGCGCGCATGGCGTCCGTCGTCGCCTCTATTATTTGCGCGGCGCTATCGCCCTCTTCATAGGATTCCATGCCAATCGATCCCCGGTCTTTCTATTCAAATGGCTCTGTGCGTTCCATTGAAACGCTGGCCCCCAAGTCAGTTGAGTCACACATCACTCGAAAATTGTTATCACACCGTTAAACGACGAAGGATCATTCGCCTTCTTTCCTACAAGGGGGAATTCTTTTTTGGATGACTATGGCTCGCGACGCTTGAAAAAATCTGTGAGAATCTGGTCCGCTGCGGAACCGGGGGTTAAGACGCCGCGCGCCACGTCGGATTCCAACGCTTTTGCCCGTTCCATTATTGCCGCTTCAGACTTAACAGCCTCCAACAAACCCTCTGTCACTTCTGACCAAAACCAAGACCGGGCCTGCCCCATGCGCAAGGTATCCAGTTGGTCTGTCTGCTTCATATGTTCAACAAACCGTTCGATGGCGGCCCAGGTTTCAGGCAATCCGGTTCCATCCAGAGCCGACGTAAGGAGCACGGGCACCTGCCAGCCCTCGAACTTAGGGCGCATTAAATGCAGGGCGGATTTGTACTCAGCGGCCGCGATTGTTGCCGCGGCCTTCATCTGTCCATCTGCCTTATTGACAATGAGCAAATCAGCCAGTTCCATGATGCCGCGCTTGATGCCTTGGAGTTCGTCGCCGCCCGCGGGCGATTGCAGAAGGGCGAACAAGTCCACCAGTTGCGCAACCGTTGTTTCCGATTGACCAACGCCCACAGTCTCAATCAAGACCACATCAAAACCAGCGGCCTCGACCACCAACAGCGCCTCACGTGTGCGCCGCGCCACACCGCCCAGTGTGCTTCCAGCCGGAGATGGGCGAATGAACGCGTTCGGCTGACGAGAAAGCTCTTCCATGCGTGTTTTATCGCCCAAAATGGACCCGCCGGAGCGAGAGGAGGAGGGGTCGATGGCCAAAACCGCCAATTTGAGGCCTTGGCGAATCAACTGCATTCCAAAGGCTTCGATAAATGTCGACTTGCCGACGCCCGGAGCTCCAGACAAGCCGATCCGAATGGCCCCTCCCGTATGCGGCAGTAACTCCGTCAGCAGCGCCTCAGCTTGTTTTCGTTGATCGACCCGAGATGATTCGATGAGTGTGATCGCCTTTGCGAGCGCCCGCCGGTTTCCTGACACAATCTGATCAACAAGGTTCTTAATTGCCATTGAGGATGATTTTTGGTTTCACGAGGCTGTTATTTGCTGCCGGGTTAATAGAGATGCCAATACCAACAATACGGACTCCAGTTCACGCCCAGTGTGTAGTATCGTTCTCTCGGGAGTGAAAAGCGAAATTCTTAAGGTTGCGTAGAGATATTCTATCCAGCGCCGATCGGCCATTTAAGGACAACCGGGATGGGGGCACTCAGACATTTCATTTCACCGCGCAGACCCAAATTGTGGGATGCAGGCGGGCGCGATCTACCATATTTAGTGCTGGGCATCGCAGCCGTTTGCCTTTGTCTGGTGCTCTCCGCTCAGCAGACCCGCGCTGACGATCGTGTCCCGAAGCCGCAGCCACACCAGATCGCAAGCCTGGCCCCGTCGGAACTCAAAGGGCCGGCCGAACGGGAATTGAGAGTTGCCTACATTTTTCACCTGGGCGGCATCCGGACGGGCCGCATGACCCTTGATGCCAGTTGGACAACGGAGGCGTATGCCCTGAAATCCCAAGTGAGGACGGAAGGCCTTATTGAAGCGTTGATCGAAGGCCAATATGTTTCATGGTCAGAAGGCAATCTGATCGGAAAGGCGGTGCGGCCTCGTCTGTATACGTCTAACTTTATTGCGAACGACGATCATCAGTTCATCAATCTTTCTTTCAATGGCGAAGAGCCAACGGCCCTGGTTGCGAAGCCGCCGTACGATTTGGAGTTCCCTGTAAGCCGGGCGCTCAAACGACGCACTGTTGATCCGATGAGCGCCTATTTGCACGTGGTCGTGGGGTCCAGCGTCGATGCAAATTCACCGTGCGGACAGGCCGTTCCGATTTATGACGGCCGGCGGCGGTACAATCTCAAAGTCAAGTTTGTCAAAGAAGTCTCGATCCGGTCGAAAGATCCGCAAGGGTATAATGGTCCCGGCTTTAAGTGCAGAGTTCGCTATGAGCAAGTTGCAGGCTTTCATCCGAACGATATAGACGCACAGGAGATACCACCCTTTACGGTCCATATCGCCTCCATCCGCGACGCCAACTATTTGGTTCCGGTCAAGGTGTCGGTAAATACGGACTTTGGTGTGCTGGTCGGACGAGCGACGTCGGTTCGTTTGAACGAGGTCAAATCTGATCCAGATGAGTCATAGCCGTCTTTGTGCCGGTGACGGCCATTGCGATCGTATGACTGGGCCCGAATTTCTATTTCTTCGCTGCAATTGCACCGCGTGCGTGCCATAAAGCACAATGGACTTTTTACTCGCCACCCGAGATTGGTTTGTTGAGAACGCCGATTTGCTCTCCGGAATCGCAGCCGCGATTGTCGTGGCCGGATTTATCATCTCTCCATTCGGCGCCGGTGTCCGGGCCATTTTGAGGCGCGTGCGGCGGCATGAGAATGTCGTTCAAGTCGACATGGAACCGCAGCAACAAAAGTATACGCCTGAAAGTGAGCCGGAACGGCCTATGATCGCTGTGCTTCCACTCACCAATATGAGTGATGATCCGCAGCAAGAACATCTGGCCGATGGGATGACTGAGGACATTATTACGCTTATTTCCAAGATGCCTGCGTTTGATGTCATCGCGCGCAATTCCTGTTTCACATACAAAAACCAAACGGTCGATATTCGGGACGTGGGCCGCGATCTTGGCGCACAATATGTCGTTGAAGGCAGTGTGCGGCGGATGGGCGACGACCTTCGGGTAACGGTCCAACTGATCGATGCAACTACGGGCAATCACGTCTGGGCGGAAAAATACGACCGTCCGACGAAAGAGATGTTCGCCTTGCAAGACGACGTCACGGCGTCTATCGCGGCGCAGATCCTGCCTCAACTAAACTACGCTGAACTCGAGAAACGAAAAAAACAGCCAACGGAGAGCCTCAATGCATGGTCGCTGGACCGACAAGCAAACATGCTGCTCTCGGTCGAGCGCCATACCCAAGCCAATCTCAAAAAGATCTTAGATCTTGCCAACCGGGCGATCATGCTCGACCCGAGCTTTGCGCACGCCTACGGATCACGCGCGCGGGCGCTGGTCCTCGGATTGATCTTCGATGAAACGGACGACCGGGAAAGAGACCTCAAACTGGCGCAAGAGTCCTATAGGAGAATGCGGGAGCTGGCGCCTCATGATGCGGAAACGTTCCTGACAGGCGCGCAAATCGCGCAAGCGGAAAAAGACCCCGAGCGCGCGGTGATATTGCTGGAGCAGGCCTACCAACGAAACCCAAACAGTGTGCTGATCTTATCGACTCTGGGTTGGAATTTGGCGAAGGTGGGAAGGATTGAAGAAGGTCTAGAAAAACTCGGCCGGGCCCTTGCTCTTTCGCCGCACGACCCTTCACGGCACACGACTCATTTTCTTTTTGCCTTGTCTTCTCTGTATGGAGATCATCATGAGTTGGCTATGGAACATGCCCGAAAAGCCACTGAAGCACACGATGAGTATTTTCCCGCGATTGGGCTTTATGCTGGATTGCTATTGCGTGCGGGCGAAATTGATCGAGCCCGTCAGCAATTTGAGCGCATGAAGCTGCTGTCTCCTGAGCGGGTGGATGTCAGCAAGGAAAGTATCGTCGCCTATCTTATCGATACGCTGCACCTCAGTGATGAAGATGCCCGCAAGATCGGCGACTTGCTGGAATCCGAAGTTTTTGTCGCAGAAGGGACGTCTGAGGCAGCGACGAGTGAGGCCGAGTTAAACCAGATTCGCTAAGCTTTTGGTATCATAGGGCTTGAGCTTGTCGAACGTGTCATTGCGAACATGGTTCGCCCATTCCGGGTTCGTGATGAGGGCTCTGCCCACCGCGACCAAGTCGAATTCCTCTCGCTCCAGGCGCTCAATCAGATTGTCCAGCGAAGCCGGCGCGGCAACGGCATCGGGCGATCCGTAGCCGGAAATAAAGTCCTGGTCGAGCCCAACACTGCCCACAGTAATCGTGGGCTTTCCGGTCATTTTCTTGGTCCAGCCCGCGAGATTTAGCTCCGAGCCGTCAAACTCCGGCTCCCAGAACCGGCGGGTTGAACAATGAAAGATGTCAACACCGGCATCCGAGAGCGGCGTCAAAAAGGCTTCGAGCTCTTGCGGCGAGGGCGCCAATTTGACCGCGTAGTCTTGCTGCTTCCACTGAGAAAACCGCAACAGGATTGGGAACGACGGGCCGACGACGGCGCGTACCGCTTTCACGATGTCAGCGGCAAACTTCGTGCGGTCCACCATGGAGCCGCCAAACTCGTCAGCGCGCAGATTCGTACCGTCCCAAAAGAATTGATCGATCAGATAGCCATGGGCACCGTGGATCTCGACACCGTCAAAGCCCAGTTCTTGCGCGTACCCGGCGCTTTTCGCAAAGCCTTGAATGGCGTCTTCGATTTGCGTAAGCGTCATCGGCTCGCTGATTTTCTTGCCGCCCGCTTTGTTTGTTCCAGACGGACCAACGCTCGCGATGTCCTTGTGGGGCGACTTATCCTGACGGCGCAGCATGCCCATGTGCCACAGCTGAGGCATGATCTTGGCACCGGCGTCATGAACTGCGTCTACGACTTTTTTCCATCCCGACAAGGGCTTCTCGCCGTAGAACACAGGAACGCGGCCATCATCGTTAGCCGCCTCGTATTCGGGTGCCGTGCCTTCGGTGATGATAAGCCCCGTCCCGCCGACAGCCCGCTTGCGGTAATACTCAACAACATCGTCTGTAGGCGTTGCATCGGGCGAGAAGCTGCGCGTCATGGGCGCCATGACGATCCGGTTGGACAGGGACAAAGATCTAGACTTGAACGGTTCGAACAATAGGGAGGTATTGGACATGAGCTTGATTCTCCGCGAACGTTTGGCGGTGACGTGTTAGATGTGCGTGTCTACGGTTGGGGGCCGCTAAATGACTAGACTGACCGGATTCTCGATAAGATCCTTGAAGGCGGCGAGGTATTTGGCTCCGACGGCGCCGTCGATTGCTCGGTGATCACATGACATCGTCACATGCATCATGGGCGCCAAGTCCAAAAGCCCGTTTACATTGGCGGGGCGTTCTTCGACCGCTCCTACCGCAATGATGGCGCCTTGGGGCGGGTTAACAACCGCATCAAAGCCCTGAATGCCGAACATTCCTAGGTTTGACAGGGTGATCGTTCCCCCTTCGATATCGGCCGGTAACAATCCACCGCTTCGCGCCTTCTCTGCGAGCGCGGCGATCTCGCCGGAAATCTGCAAAACCGACTTCTTGCACGCGCCTTTGACGATGGGCGTGATCAAGCCGCTTTCTACGGCGACGGCTACGCCTACATCGGCTTGATTGAAAAAGCGCATCTCATCGTCAGCATATTGAACATTGGCTTCAGGCACATCGCGCAGAGCCAGGCCAACCGCTCTCACGAGAAGGTCGTTGACGCTGACTTTCTTGTCGCCAAGACGCTTGTTGATCCCTTCGCGCAAGCTCATCAATTCCGCCATGTGCAACTCGATGCGCAAATAATGGTGCGGTGCCTCGGTCTTCGATTGGACAAGGCGGCGCGCGATCGCTTTGCGCATGCCCGACAACGGTTCCGTCCGATAGCGGGCGGGGCCAACTTGCACCACCGACGCCAACCCTCCGCCCGCTGACGCACCTTCCACATCTCGCTTCAAGATGCGGCCGTTCGGACCGGTCCCCTGAATAACATCAAGGTCGACGCCCTTTTGCTTGGCAAGCCGCTTTGCCACGGGTGAGGCATTGACCCGATTTGCTTTGCGTCCGAGAGGCCCGCCCGCTGCAGCTTCTACATTGGCAACGGAAATCCGGCCCAATCTTCCGGTCCCGCTCACGCTGCTCAGATCAACACCTGCCTGAATGGCGAGACGCGCCGCGATGGGGCTGATGTTGAGATTGTTCTCTTCAATGAATGTGCGAACCGCATCGGACGAGACGGATGAGGCTTGGGGCCCTGTTTGCGCCGGCGCTGCACCGTTCGATGATGATGGAACAGCGGAACCGTAACCTCCACCTGCTTCGGCCACCTCGACTTCTTCAGGCTCAACCGATTTGTAAGAAGACACGAATTCGTCGACCTGATCGTCGGTCACACCTTCGGCTGCGATGACGGCCAGAAGTTTACCCACAGGGTACGTTACCCCTTCCTCGGCGATGACACTTTTTAGGTTCCCTTCGAATTCAACTTCGTACGGGATGGACAGCTTGTCCGTCTCGATATCGGCGAGCTCAGCACCTAAGTTCAGGGCATCGCCTTCTTTAAAGTGCCATTTGGTAATCTGGCCTTCGGTCATTTCCATGCCGAGTTTGGGCATCACGACCGGAAAAATATCCTTCGACATTTAAAGGGCCTCCATCACCTGCTGCACCTCTTGCTTAATTCGATCCTTGCTCGGAAGATAAGCGTATTCCAAGTTGGGCGCGAACGGGATCGGTGTATGGGGCGGTGTCACTAGCTTGATCGGCGCATCCAAATAGTCGAACGCTTGAGAGGCAACAATACCGGCAATGTCCGACGCCATACTGCAACGCGGGTTTGATTCGTCCACGACAACAAGACGGCCCGTCTGCTGAACGCTTTCAAGGATCAACTCTTCATCCAAAGGGGATGTCGTGCGCGGATCGATCACTTCACAGGAGATGCCCTCGGCCACCAGCTCATCGGCGGCCTCGTTTGCGAGATGAACCATGCGAGCAAACGCGACAATAGTAACATCGGACCCCTCGCGCGTCAGATTTCCTTTGCCGAAGGGAACCGTATAGGATTCGTCGGGCACTTCGCAGGCGGCCATGTAGAGCATCTTATGCTCAAAATACATGACCGGGTCTTCGCCGCGAATGGCTGACGTGAGGAGACCCTTTGCATCATATGCATTCGAAGGGACCGCACATTTGACGCCTGGTATGGATGTGAGCCACGCATAGTTCGTTTGCGAATGTTGGGCCGCGGCGGACATGCCCGCCCCCATCGTGGTCCGGATCACCATGGGCGTTTTCGCTTTACCGCCGAACATGTACTTGAATTTGGCGCCTTGATTGTAGACGGGGTCTAAGCATAGGCCCATAAAGTCCGTAAACATAATTTCTGCGACCGGACGCAGGCCAGCGAGAGCCGCGCCGGCGGCCGCCCCGACAATTGCAGATTCGGAGATCGGAGTGTCGATGACTCGCTGCTCGCCGTATTTCGTGAAAAGACCCGCGGTCAAACTGAACACGCCGCCAATGGCTTCGGGCCCGCCAGGCGACCCCATGCCGCCCGCCACATCTTCCCCCAGAACGATAACGTTTTCGTCCCGTTCCATTTCTTGATGGAGACACTCGTTGATCGCGTCCCGCATGGATTTTTCTGGCATCGGTTCCTTACCCCTAGAGTCTGACTGGATGAGTCTTTATGGTTTTAGTATTCGTTGTAAACGTCTGTGTACAGCATTTCCATCGGCGGCAGTGGTGCAGCGCTGGCTTCAGCAACCGCCTCGTCGATGAGAGCGAGTACCTCTTCATCGATCTTGTCCAGGTCTTCGTTTGTCAGAAGCGCGGCTTCCGTGACCCGCTGACGAAACTTTGGCAAACAGTCCATGGTTTCCCGATTTTTCTTGGTCTCGTCCGGTCCTCTATAGTTCTGCGGGTCGCCTTCCACATGGCCATAAAAGCGAACAATCGGTAGGTAAAGGGCGCTGGGACCCTCTCCCGCGCGGCCACGATCGACCGCTTCTTTCATGGCGTCGTACACTGCGAAAAAGTCGGATCCGTCCGCTTCGAAGACGGGCATGCCAAAGGCCTTGGTCCGGCCGACAATATCGCCACTGCCTACGGCGTAGCTGTAGTGGGTATGCTCGCTGTAATGATTGTTTTCAATCACGAAGATGACGGGCGCTTTCAGGACGACCGCCAAATTCATCGCCTCAAAGACCGTACCCTGATTGATAGATCCATCGCCGCCGAACGAAACGGCGACGCGGCCTGTTCCCCTGTTTCTCTCTGCGATCGCCGCGCCTACGGCCAATGGAGGACCACCGCCGACGATGCCGTTGGCCCCCAACATTCCCTGATCCAAATCGGCGATATGCATCGACCCGCCTTTGCCGTTACACAAGCCTCCATCTTTGCCGTAAATCTCTTTCATCATGCCTTTGACATCGCAGCCCTTGGCGATGCAATGGCCGTGGCCGCGATGCGTGCTGACCATTTTGTCGTCGATCTCCAGGTTTTCACAAACACCAACAGCACAAGCCTCTTGGCCACTGTAGAGATGGGTGAACCCTGGGATCTCTCCCCTGCCGATTTCGATATGGAGGCGCTCCTCAAACTCGCGTATGATCTTCATCTGGCGATATGCGCGCAACAGTTCGTCTCGGCTCAATTGCATTGGAGTCCTCCCGCTTGACCCAGAGCCGTTTTGGTTCTAACGGAAACACAAAACGGCTCCATATTCCTTGTTTTGCGCGTTTCCGGATGGTGAACCGGATTCCACTTCACCTGGAAACGCTTGAGTGCGAATAGATGGAGCAACGGACCAGAACGTAAGAGGCGCCTAATCAGTCACCCATGCTTGTTTTCCGGCACACTATGCCGGGATTTTCAGAAACGCAAGCGGTCAGAGCCTGTTCAAAACTCCCTTGGTCGAAAGGTTAAGAACCATGAGTAACATCCATAGCTACAACACAAAAACCGTTTGGACAGGCAACGAAGGTGAAGGCACGAAGAGCTATCAGTCCTATAAGCGAAACTACGAACTGCACATGGCCGGTAAGCCCATGATACCCGGTTCCGCCGACCCGAACTATCTGGGCGACGCGACCCGTCACAATCCAGAGGAGATGCTCTTGGCATCGCTGTCGGCCTGTCACATGCTGTGGTACTTGCACCTGGCAAGCATGGCGAAGATTGTCATCACCAAATATGAAGATGATGCTGTCGGCACGTTGGAAACGCAAAAGGACGGCAGCGGGAAATTCACAAGCGTAACGCTCCGCCCCAGGATCACTGTCAAAGCGGGCGCCGACTTGACGAAGGCGGACGCCATCCACGAGCGGGCCAACAAAATGTGCTTTATCGCCCAATCGGTGAATTTCCCCGTGGGTCATGAGGCCACATTCATTGAGGAATAGGCCTCGCGCGCAGTGCCGGCTGACAATTCCCCGGCAAGCTGTGTGAGCAAGACGAAGACTGGGGATGCAGAAGCACCACCACAGTCTTGATAGCACCCTTGCGCATTGGATCCCCGGTCACGCGCTGACGCGCGGCCGGGGAAATGCAAGTCGTTAATTGATCTATTCCGCGTCGACACCATTTCACCGTGGAGCGATCGAAGATCGCAAACACACGGGGATCCAGAAGTACGGCTTCGGACTGACTGGAGCTTCGCATAGGCGCCCTCGTTCAAACGCGGTCGGGGAAAAGACAACTTCAGTTGACACAATATCGCCATGCCCTCCACTCTATGCTGAGTCCTCGCAAACACGAGCGGCAGAGGAGCACAATATGGACGAATTTCTTCAGATGGCGGCAGAGCAATTGGGGCTGGACCAAGCCTCCATCGGCAATGTGGTGGGTATTGTGCTCGGTTTTCTGAAAGACAACGCGCCCGGCGAGGAGATGCAATCGCTCTTTGACAATTTGCCGGGAGCCCAAGAGTTGATCGATGGCATTCAAAGCGGCGACAGTGGCGGATTGCTGGGAGAAGCTGCGGGTGCATTGGGCGGCCTGCTCGGGGACAAGGGCGAAGCATTGGAAGCGCTGGCGCAACTCAAAGAAACCGGCCTTCAATCCGGCCAGATCGGAGACGTCCTTGCCCTCTTTAAGACCTTCGCCAGCGAGAAGGTGGGGCCCGACCTGATCGAGAAAATCATGAGTAATCTGCCCGACCTTGGATGACCTATTTCTGGCTGCCCAGAAGCGGTCCATGGGTTGGTTTACGGCGGGCGTGAAAGAAGAACAGCATCGCGCCAACATAAGCGATGACCATAATTCCAATGTAACTAGAGCCGAGAAGAATGCCGAACAGTTCCGGATCGGACCGACCTGCATTATGGAATTCGAGCGCTGATCCTGGGACGGCGCGTTCGCTCATGACGATTGACAATTCGACAGCATCCCGCACCTGCGCATTGCTGACCAATAAAAACACGGAACAGAACAACGTGAACAGAGTAATCACGATCCACGTCATGAGTTTGCTGAGCTGAGCACCGATGAGATAGGCCGTGACGAGCATGGCGAACACGATAGAGGCGTAATGCATCATGTTCGTGACCAGCGTATTCATGACTTCGTTGAACAAGTAGGCATATTCATAATCGGTCATGCGGACCCTCGTTGTTCTGACTGGGATGACTTGGCAGCGCTGTCATTTCCAAGCGAACTCCGGTTGATCAAGATGGGCCACGCGGGTGTCGTTGCCTTTGACGGCCACTTCATGGAACTGATAGATGAGCGCGCCCGTTGGCGCATGGACTTGGCGGTCTCCGATCAGAATACGGATGATCGGCCGCGCCGGATCCGGGCCGTTCAAGAAGATTGGCGAGTCGGACCTCTCGAGTTCTTGCAGCGGAACATGCTGCACAAAGGCTATTTCGTCAGGATCAGGACGGAGCGCGCTGATATCCGGCAGCCAAAAAACAAAGGGCGAAATGACAAAGCCCGAGCGGGTCACATATTCATCGAGCGGGCCTAGGTGCGAGTCCTCGTTCAGTGACAAACCGAGCTCTTCTTGACATTCTCGAACAGCCGCCTCAAACGCGGTTTCGCCCTCGTCCAATCTGCCTCCAGGGAGCGCCCATTGACCCGAATGACGTCTGAGTTTCGCCGTGCGTTTGGTAAGAACAAAACTCGCTCTCGTTTCGTCTTCGTGAGATGGTGTGACAATGACAGCCACGGCGGCCCGGCGGGGAGCATTGTCTTCGGCGGGCACATTTTCAAAATGAGACAAGTTGGCGAAAAGCCGTTTCCGGAGTGCGTCATCAAACTTCATGGGCGTCGTCCGCATTGACTGCGACCACCGCGCGCCAGCCATTGCCATAGTCTGCAAGGATATAGTGCATGCGGAACCAGTAGATGAGACTATTGTCTTTGCGGCGGAAAGACCATTTCGTCTCGGCCCGGACCAAATTCGGTCCATGTGTCGCAAAGAGATCGAGCGAAGAGAGTTCTGCCCGGTGATAACCCAAACTTTTATGATGATCGTTCACCAAGTCGAAATTTCGAACAATCTCATCTCGAGTTGTCAACGCGATCGCCCCGTCGCGTCCGATGATCGTAAGAGGGACGTTCATCAGATCGGCGATGGCTTCAGAGTCAAATGAGTCGAATGCATTCGTCCAAATGCGAAAGAACTTCTCAATGGATGTTCTGAGAGAGGCGTCCAGCATTTTTGGTCCTGTTATTCGTTCTGAATACCAATAGCCTAGTTCGACATGGATCCTCATGCAAAGCTCAATTGTGCTGCACTTTGCGATTAGCTGCCCGTCCCTCTTTACCCAAGGGGGCGGGCCCTGGTAACACAGAGTCGTGCCCGGGAGCGAAACGCCAAGAATGTCGGAACCCAAGCTGGATTTGTCAGCGCCCATATCAGATGAGGTCAAAGAGACGACCTGCTACATGTGCGCGTGCCGGTGTGGCATTCGCGTTCATATCAAAGACGGTCTCATCCGCTATATTGAGGGCAATACAAAACACCCCGTGAACGAAGGCGTGCTCTGCGCCAAAGGGGCGGCCGGCATCATGCAGCATTATTCGCCGGCCCGCCTCAGGAAGCCTCTGCGCCGGGTGGGTGAACGGGGCTCGGGCGAGTTCAAAGAAATCGAATGGGAGGAAGCGCTCGACACGGCCACGGCTTGGCTCGCCCGTGTGCGCGCAACGGACCCGCACCGGCTCGCCTTTTTCACCGGCAGAGATCAAAGCCAGGCTTTGACCAGTTGGTGGGCGAAGGAATTCGGCACGCCAAACTACGCGGCCCACGGCGGGTTTTGCTCCGTTAACATGGCAGCGGCCGGTCTCTATACGATCGGCAGCGCGTTTTGGGAATTCACCGAGCCCGACTGGGACCGGACAGACTATTTCCTCCTGTTCGGCGTAGCCGAAGACCACGCGTCAAACCCCATCAAAAAGGGTATTGCGAAACTAAAAGAGCGCGGGGCGAAGTTTGTCTCGATCAACCCGGTACGGACGGGATATTCGGCGGTTGCAGACGAATGGATCGGGATTACGCCGGGGACGGATGGCCTTTTTGTGTCCGCCCTCATTCATGAACTGCTCCGAGCGGGCAAGGTGGATCTCGATTTTCTCTTGCGCTATTCCAACGTGGCTTGGCTTGTTATCGACGATCCGGGCCATGAAGAAGACGGGCTGTTCTATTTGGGCGATATGGGCCGGCCGGCCATCTGGGACCGCAAAGAAAAATCCGTTCGAAACGCGTATGACGGGGATGGGCAGCCTGCGCTGACCGGCGAGTTCGAACTTCCCGACGGACGGAAAGCCCGCCCGGCCTTCGATCTCCTTCGGATGCGGTTCCTTCGTGACGAGTACAGACCTGAAGCGGTTGCCGATCAAACGGGGGTTTCGGCGGCGACGACGAAACGAATTGCAGCGGAATTGGCCGAGGCCGCGTTTGAGAACCAAATCGAGCTGGATATACCTTGGACAGACGCTTTCGGAAGATCGCACAAAAAGACCATCGGGCGACCTGTGGCCATGCATGCCATGCGAGGCATATCGGCTCATGCGAACGGATTCCAAACGTGCCGGTTGATTCACCTGTTGCAGATCCTCTTGGGCACAATCGATGCGCCGGGCGGGCTGCGCTTCAAACCGCCATACCCGAAATCTCTAAGCTCCTTGCCCCGTCCGTCGGGACGCGCCGAAGACGTTCTGCGCAATGCGGCGCTGGCCGGGCCTCATTTGGGCTTTCCCACATGGCCGCAACATCTGCTGGTGGACCGGGAAGGTCAGCCGCGCCGGATCGACAAGGCCTTTTCCTGGGAGGCCCCCTTTGCTGCCCACGGTATGATGCACACGGTCATTGCCAATGCCTGGCGCGGCGATCCCTACCCCATAGATACGCTCTTCATGTATATGGCGAATATGGCGTGGAACTCCGCCATGAACACCAAAGACACGATCGCCATGCTGACGGATAAGGACGCGCGGACGGGTGAGTATAAGATCCCGCACATTATCTATTCCGATGCCTTTGCCTCTGAGATGACAGCCTACGCGGATCTGGTCCTTCCCGACACGACGTATCTCGAGCGTTGGGATTGCATCTCCCTTCTCGACCGTCCGATTTCGACGGCGGAAGGGCCGGCCGACGCGATCCGCCAGCCGGTGTTTGAACCCGACCGGGATGTGCGGCCCTTTCAGGACGTTCTCTTGGACTTGGGCGCCCGGCTTGGCCTCTCCGCCATGATCACCCGCGAAGGGCGCCCGAAATTTCCAGGCGGATACAAAGACTACTTGACGCACCACCACCGGCTGCCGGGCGTCGGCATGCTGGCGGGTTGGCGGGGCGCAGAAGGGGAAAAGACGGTCCAAGGCGAAACTAACGCAGATCAAATTGACCGTTACATTGAGAATGGCTGCTATTGGTATGATCCGCTGCCGGAAGGACTTCAGTATTACCGGTTCTTCAACCGCGACTATCTCGTTTATGCGGCCAAGAGTGGTTTCGTCACATCGACTGATCCCATTGTTCTCAACGTTTACGCAGAGGAATTGCAGCGCTTTCGTTTGGCAGCGCGCGGGTACGGCCCTTTCGTTCCGCCAAAAGAGCATAAAGATCGCATCGAGACCTACTTCGATCCCCTCCCCTTTTGGTATCCGCCCGATCTTGTCTCGGGGGACCCCGGAGACGAGTATCCTCTTCACGCTCTCACCCAGCGACCGGCGCATATGTATCACTCCTGGGGCGGACAGAATGCCTGGCTGCGGCAAATTCAAGGGGACAATGTGCTTTTCATCTCCCACAAGGTGGCCGAACAGCATGAACTGCAGGATGGCGATTGGGCCTGGGTCACCAGTCGGCACGGCAAGATCAAAGTGCGGGTGAAACCGATGGAGGGTGTGAATGACCATACCGTGTGGACGTGGAACGCCATCGGTAAGCGCAGTGGCACCTGGTCGCTGGATCCTCAGGCGCCGGAATCGCAAAAGGGCTTTCTGCTTAATCATCTCATTGAGGATCTGCTGCCGGAGCAGCCGGGCCAATATCGCTATTCCAATTCCGATCCCATTACCGGTCAGGCGGCTTGGTTCGACTTAAAGGTCCGTATCGAGAAGGCGGGAGATGAAGGGATAGATGTCGCAGAGCCCCGCTTCGAGACCGTTCCCGCGCCTCCCGGCGTTGAGGCGGCAGCCTCCAAATCGCGCTACGGCGCCGGGTTCCGGAGGAAGTCATGACGAGCCTTCCCAAAGAACCTCCGACCAAACGCCTTGGCCTCGTTATTGATTTGGACACGTGCGTCGGCTGTCACGGCTGTGCCGTTGCCTGCAAGGAGTGGAATACGGGCGGTATTGCCGCGCCCTTGTCGGACGTTCATCCCTATGGAGAGGATCCGTCGGGCGCGTGGCTTAACCGGATCCATGGCTATGAAGTCGCGGACGGGCCTAGCGAGAGCCGCACTGTTTACTTCCCTAAGTCTTGCCTTCATTGCGAGAACGCGCCTTGCGTGACGGTGTGTCCGACAGGCGCCTCCTATAAGCGTCAAGACGATGGCATCGTCCTGGTGGATGAAGACAAGTGTATCGGTTGTAGTCTGTGTGCTTGGGCGTGTCCTTACGGTGCACGCGAGCTCGATCCGGTCGACGGGGTGATGAAGAAGTGTACGCTTTGCGTGGACCGGATCTACAATGAGCACATCCCTAAGGAGAGCCGGGTCCCTGCCTGTGTGGCCAGCTGTCCCACCTCCGCCCGGCATTTCGGAGACCTGGCTGATCCGGAGTCAGACGTTTCCAAACTCGTCGCCGAAAGGAGTGGCTTCGATCTGGCGCCCGAGCAAGGCTGTTCTCCTACGAATAAATACCTCCCGCCCCGGGCGAAACGGATGGGGGCCGAAGTCGTGAATGAGGAGCTAGAAGAACCGGCAGGCGGATTCCTTGGCTGGCTCGATAAGGCGCTGACGCAATTGGGTGGGGACTGAAAGGTGTGGGGATCAATCACAAAGCACTTTGCGTGCCCGTGTTCTCGGCTACAAGACTCGAATGCAGAGCCCCACCTCCCCCTTGTGGGGAGGTCGATAAATCCAAGCGCAGCGCCGGATTTTTCGGGTGGGGGTTGGACATTTGTGGATTCTTCTTGGTTGAATCCGATTGAGCTTCGTACTTGCGATAGGACCCAAAGCACTCTCCTGTTTCTGGTTTCGCCGTTTTACCCCCACCCCAAAAAAGACTCTGGACACAGAGCCTTTTTTGGGCCTCCCCACATGGGGGAGGCGGAGCGCTATGCGCGCCTAAGCGCCCAGAGAGCAACGACGTGAGACCCGCGTTCTCCGTCATCTTCTTTACGACTGTGTCCGGCGCTGGGTACGGCCTCTTGGTTTTGATCTGCTTGCTCTATTGGTTCGGCGCAGCACCCATGGGCAGCGGCTTTTCGGCTGGCGGGCTTGGCCTCGCCTTCGTCTTTATCAGCGCCGGTTTGCTTTCTTCAACGCTTCACCTCAAGCATCCCGAGCGGGCCTGGCGGGCGCTCAGCCAATGGCGCTCGTCGTGGCTTTCCCGCGAAGGTGTGTTTGCGATCGCGACTTACGGCCCTTTCCTTTTGTTGGCCTACGGATGGACCGTGTTGGGCTCGGACGGCATTCTGTTCAAACTCGCGGCTCTGGTGACGATGGTGCTGTCTCTCGTGACCGTCAACTGCACGGCTATGATCTATGCCAGTCTGAAATCCATTGATGCCTGGTCCCAGCCTTTGGTGCCTCGGGTCTATTTCGCCTTTGCCCTTCAGTTGGGAAGCCTATGGCTGGCCGTAATTTTGTCGTTCAACGGGTTCTACCACTTTGTTGACGGGATCATTGCGCTCGCGGCGTCAGGCCTCGTCTGGTTTTTCAAGCGGCAATATTGGAGCGCGATTGACGGGCTGAGTCCGAAGACGACCGCCAACACGGCGACCGGCCTTGCCGGCACTGTTTCGGCCTTTTCCGCTCCCCATACGGAGGAGAATTTCCTTACCCACGAAATGGGCTTCAAGATCGCCCGTAAGCACAGCGCCACCCTGCGACGGATTGCGGTTATGCTTGGTCTCGCCGCTCCCGCCATTCTCGTCTTGCTTTCGTTTCCAGCATCAGGCGCGGTGCAATCAGCCCTCCTTCTCCTCGCCGCCGTTAGCGCCATGGCTGGCGCGTTCGTTGAGCGCTGGCTCTTCTTTGCGGAAGCCAAGCACACGATGGCGGTGTATTATGGGTGAGGCTATTCTAGATCCCCGCTCGGCGGACCTCCGGTCCTTGGCGGGGAAATTGGGGGAGTTTTGTATAGTTTCCAACGAACTCCATTTCCCCGGTACGCGAGCAGCGCGAGCGCTGACCGGGGATCCATGCATCCCATCAAACGACCAAACTTCGGAAAGTGGGCCCCCGCTTCAAGCGGGGGAATATTGGTACTCTTAAGCCGCCACGCGGCGTTTTTCCCGAATGAGGCCCAAGATCTCCCGTGCGGCGTTTGGGATGTTCGTGCCCGGGCCGAAGATGGCGGAGGCCCCGGCGGCTTTGAGCTCATCATAATCCTTGGGCGGAATAACGCCGCCGCAAACGATGAGAATGTCGTCAGCGCCTTCAGCTTTGAGGGCGCTCGCCAACTGGGGCACCAGGGTCTTGTGACCGGCGGCTTGGGAGGAGACGCCCACCACGTGGACGTCCGCATCGATGGCGTCTCTCGCCGCCTCTTGCGGGGTTTGGAACAAAGGCCCCATATCCACATCAAAGCCGATATCGGCAAAGGCGGTGGCGATGACTTTGGCACCGCGGTCGTGACCGTCTTGGCCCATTTTCACGACGAGCATGCGGGGCCGGCGGCCTTCCTCTTCGGCAAATTTCTCAATATCCGCCTGGATGGCGGCGAACTCGGCATCGCCTTCATAAGCCGCTCCGTACACACCGGCTATGGACTTGATCTCTGCCTTATGACGTCCAAAGATTTTTTCCATGGCGTCGGAAATCTCGCCTACCGAGGCCCTTGCCCGGGCGGCATCGACGGCGAGCTGAAGCAGGTTGCCGTTGCCTTCCGCGCCGTTGGTCATGGCCTTAAGGGCGGCTTGGCAGGCGGCTTCGTCACGCTCGCTGCGGATTTTTGCAAGGCGCGCCACCTGCTGGTCGCGCACCTGGGTGTTGTCCACATCAAGGGTGTCGATGTCTTCTTCTTCGGCCGGCTGATACTTGTTCACGCCAACGATGACTTCTTCGCCCCGGTCGATGCGCGCTTGTTTCCGCGCGGCGGCTTCTTCGATCCTGAGTTTCGGCATGCCGGAGGCCACCGCCTTGGTCATGCCGCCCAGCTCCTCAACTTCTTCGATCAGCTTCCAGGCTTCAGCCGCAATCGAATGGGTGAGCGATTCCACATAGTAAGAGCCGCCCAAAGGATCGACCACATTTGTGATGCCGGTTTCGTGGTTGAGCACGAGCTGGGTGTTGCGGGCGATACGGGCCGAAAAATCCGTCGGCAGAGCGATGGCTTCATCGAGCGCATTGGTGTGCAGACTCTGGGTGCCGCCCAAAACGGCCGCCAAGGCTTCGACGGTCGTACGGATGACATTGTTGTAGGGGTCCTGCTCGGTGAGAGACACGCCCGAGGTTTGGCAGTGAGTGCGCAGCATCAACGAGCGCTCGTTCTTGGGATCGAATTCAGACATGATCCGGCTCCAGAGCAATCGGGCGGCGCGCAGCTTGGCGACTTCCATGAAGAAGTTCATGCCGATGGCAAAGAAGAACGACAAGCGCGGGGCGAACGCGTCCACATCGAGGCCCGTGCTGAGCGCGGCGCGCACATATTCCTTGCCATCCGCAAGAGTGAAGGCCAGCTCTTGCACTTGGGTCGCGCCGGCCTCTTGCATGTGATAGCCGGAGATGGAGATTGTATTGAATTTCGGCATGTTGGCGGAGCAATAGCCGATAATGTCGGCAACGATCCGCATGGAGGGCTCCGGCGGATAAATGTACGTGTTCCGCACCATGAATTCTTTGAGAATGTCGTTCTGGATCGTGCCCGCCAGTTTGTCCGGTGTAACGCCCTGCTCTTCGGCTGCCACAATATAATTGGCGAGGATCGGGATCACTGCGCCATTCATGGTCATGGAGACGGACATTTCATCGAGCGGGATGCCGTCGAAGAGGATCTTCATGTCCTCAACGGAATCAATTGCGACCCCTGCTTTGCCCACATCGCCCACCACACGGGGGTGGTCGGAATCATAGCCGCGATGGGTCGCCAGGTCGAAGGCGACGGAAAGGCCTTTTTGACCCGCCGCCAGATTGCGCCGGTAGAAGGCATTTGATTCCTCGGCAGTCGAAAAGCCCGCATACTGGCGGATGGTCCACGGCCGGCCGGCATACATGGTGGCCATCGGCCCCCGCAAAAACGGAAAGACGCCCGGAAGTGAATTGGTGTGCTCTAACCCTTCCAAGTCCTCCGCCGTATAGAGCGCCTTAACATCAATCCCTTCAGGCGTTTGCCAAACAAGATCTTCGACCGGTTTTCCTTTGAGCTGTTTTTCGGCCAAAGCCGACCAGTCCTGGTAGCTTTTGTTGTCTGATGCCATGCTGAAACCTTCGACAAGTGTGGCGGGTCCGGGACCCAATTTGCGGCGGAGTATTGCGGAACTGCTCTAGAGGGTCAAATTCAATCCGAATTGCGTCCGCCTTGCGTAAACCAAAGATATGGTTCTTTTCTTGACTTGCGATCAACAAACTGATCCGTCGTGCGTTGATGATTCGTTTCGGCTCCGTTCCAAACGCGTTCTTTGGATGGACGCGGCACGCTTCATGAAAGTTTGGTGAGTCGGCAAACTAGGCCTTGTTTTGGGACGATAAAACGGCAATCTAAAAGCGAGTCATGTCCATTCACCGTCACCCTTCTTCCGGCCCCGTGACCGCCGTCCTTGGGCCCACAAACACCGGAAAAACCCACTACGCGCTGGAGCGCATGTTGGGCCATGAGACTGGAATGATCGGTCTGCCACTGCGCCTCCTTGCGCGCGAGGTGTACGACAAAGTGGTCGATGCCAAAGGTTCGGGCGCCGTGGCGCTGATCACTGGGGAGGAAAAGATCCTGCCCCGGGCCCCCAAATATTACGTTTGCACCGTTGAAGCGATGCCGCTTAGCATTCCCGTGGCGTTTGCGGCGGTGGACGAAATCCAGCTCGCCGACGACCGGGACCGGGGCCATATCTTCACCGACAGGCTCTTGCATCTTCGCGGTACGGAAGAAACCATGGTGCTTGGGGCCGAGACCATTCGCCCTCTGATTAAGTTGCTCTTGCCCGGCACCAAGTTTGTTACACGGCCCAGATATTCGAACCTAAGCTTTGCGGGGTCTAAGAAGCTGAGCCGACTGCCCCGCCGATCTGCAATCGTTGCCTTCTCCGCTGAGGAGGTCTATGCGATCGCCGAACTCATCAGACGCCAGCGGGGCGGCGCAGCTGTGGTTATGGGGGCACTCAGCCCCAAAACCCGAAACGCGCAAGTTGCGCTTTATCAGGCAGGGGAAGTTGACTACTTGGTCGCCACTGACGCTGTCGGCATGGGGCTGAACATGGATGTGGACCATGTGGCCTTTGCCAGTCTGTCCAAGTTTGACGGATTGAAACGGCGCCCCCTGACCGTTACGGAACTGGCGCAGATCGCCGGCCGGGCCGGGCGTTATATGAACGACGGCACGTTTGGCACGACGGCAGATGCACCGGCATTGGATCCAGACACGGCCGAACGCATTGAATCTCACCAATTCGACCCGCTCAGTGTACTGATGTGGCGCAATCGAACTTTGAACTTCAGCTCACCCTCGGCTCTGATTACGAGTCTCGAGCTTCCCGCCCCGCGGCCGGGACTTGCCCGCACCAAAAGTGCCCTTGACGTTATTTCTTTCAAGGCCTTGCGCAACGATGAGACCATCAAGCGTAAACTTGGCGGACCCGCCACCGTCAAAACGCTTTGGGAGATTTGCCAGGTTCCCGATTTCAGAAAAGTCATGATCGATGAACATATCGGGCTGCTCCGAACGTTGAGCGAGCACCTGCTTACCTCGGACGGACATATCCCCGAAGATTGGCTGGCCCCGCGGGTGGCGCAAACGGAGAGTACGGACGGCGATATCGATACGATCGCAAATCGGATTGCCCATTGCCGCACATGGACGTTCATTTCCAATCGGTCCGGGTGGCTTCAGGATGCGGCCCATTGGCGGGACCGCACCCGGCAAATCGAGGAAAAACTGTCCGATGCTCTCCACGAAAAGCTCACACAGAGGTTTGTGGACAGACGAACGAGTATTTTGGTGAAAAGCCTGCGGGAGCGGACCGATCTGTTGGCGGGCGTTTCCGATGATGGCGAAGTCACCGTCGAAGGCCACTTTGTCGGGCGCCTCCAGGGATTGCAGTTTAACGCGGATCCGCGTGCGGCCGGCATTCATGGGCGGGCCTTGCGCCACGCGGCGTCGAAGGCGCTCAGTAGCGAAATCCGTAAGCGTGCGGAGCTCTTTTTGAACTGCGGCGATTCGGAAATCTCGCTGTCGGACAATGGCAAGATATGCTGGCAAGGCGCGACCGTTGGCAGATTGGCTAACGGAATCGACTGGTTTCATCCGAAAATTGAACTTTCTCCGTTGGAGCAAGTCGATTCGCTGACCCAAAAGAAACTCCGTCAACGGTTGGATCGCTGGCTTGTGACAGAGCTCGAGTCGCGGCTTCCCTCCGTGGCGGCACTTGTTGGTTCGCTGAGCAAAAGCTCCTCCACGCAACTGAGCGCGAACGCACGGGGTCTCATTTTTCGGCTGTTCGAGAACTATGGATGGCTTCGCCGGAAGACCGTTCAGATGGAAGTCTCTGAAATCGAAAAGGACGAGCGCGCGATCCTGCGGCGTATGGGCGTCAGGATCGGAGAATTCGCCATTTGGCAGCCTGATATCCTAAAGCCCCAAGGTTCGGCAATCCTTCGGCTGCTCTACGAAGTTTGGAACGGCCATGAAAGATTGTCGATACCCGCTCTGACCAATCGAGGATTGACCTCGCTGCCACGCGAAGCAGGTGCCGACCCTTCTCTTTATGCGCTCTTTGGTTACGTGAATTGTGGTCCTCGTTTTGTCCGTATCGATATTGTCGAGAAGCTTGGAGACCTTGTCCGTTCGGAGACAAAACCTTTTGAGCATTTCTGTCCACCGCGGGATGAGAGTGCGGACCCTTTCATTGGGGCGATGCTGGGGATTGCCCCAAAAGGGAAGCCGAAAAAACGTAAGAAGACCAATTTTGTTTTCGCTCCCAGCCCGAGGATGACGTCTTTGGTCGGTTGCTCAGAGAAGGAACTGGCGCAGGTTCTCAGCGCTCTGGGCTTTAAGCGCTTTCGTTTGGACCAGCTCCATGAGGGAGCAGACGAGCTCGTTCTGTGGCAGCGCAACGTACCCCGCGCGGACAAGCCGCGGAACAAACACCGAAAAGACGCCCCGGAAAAAGACAAAAAACGGAAAAACAAGACTGCCAAAGGCGCACTCAGCCACTCCCCGTTCGCTGCTCTGGAAAAACTCCAGACCACCCGTTGAGCCAACTGTACACGCTATGACAAACGTGCAAGACGACTCCCAGAGAATAGACAAATGGCTTTGGTACGCCAGGTTCTTTAAGACGCGCTCCTTGGCGTCCAAGATTGTAGCCGGTGGCAAAGTCCGCATTTCAAACGGCGACAAAACCGAGCGCATTTCGAAGGCCAGCCAACAGGTCAAGGTCGGGGATACGCTGACCTTTACAGCGGGTCGGCGCGTGCGCGTGGTCAAGGTGTTGGCGCCAGGGGATCGTAGAGGGCCCGCCGAAGAGGCGCGTCTGCTTTATGAAGAGGTCATATCCCCTTCTCCACAGGCCGGTGAAGCCGACTCCAGTCGTGCTGCGCGAGGCGGTCGACGGCCCACAAAAAAGGACCGGCGTGTCCTGAACCAGGTAAAGAACAACGTAGATTGGTGAGGCAAGTCAAAGTGTTGAAGTCCATATCAAACTTTTTGAAAACGGGTCGGTTGGATCCGGCTGGCGCGAGTGAGAGCGAAGCGGGGCATGACTCGGCGGATCTCCAACTGGCCGTGGCCGTGCTACTAATCGAAGCTGCCGTTTTGGAGGAAAACTATTCCGCCTCGGAACGGGACCTGATTGAAGATCTGCTCGCGAAGCGATTTGATCTCTCCGATGAACAAAGAACGAGCCTCATGGAATTGGCAACACAAACTCAGAGCGATTCGATTGAGTTGCATCGTTTCACGAATGTGGTCAAGGACAGTTACGGGCTCGAAGAGCGCGCGGAGATTATCGAAATGCTTTGGGAAGTCGTCTACGCAGACGGTGTCGTTCATGATTACGAAGCATATCTGCTACGCAAAATCGCGGGGCTCATCCATGTATCCGATCGCACACGCGGCGATCTTCAAAAGCGCGTGCGGGCTCGGCTGGGCCTCGATGCCTAGTCTTTGACGGCGATTACTCCATGCCGTCCAATTTCCGCGGAGAGGTTGACTCGGCGATGAAATTCGTACTCATATTCGCCGCAATTTTGCGTCTGATCGCGAAAGAAATACTGTATTGCATCCGACAAATTCATTCAGTTAAGAACCGCATGACATGTATCGATGTCAATTGACTGAACGCGTTTGCCGAATGATCCGGCTAGATTTTTTGGGACCAAAAGACACATGACCTATCTTGTCACAGATTCCTGCATCCGCTGCAAACTCATGGATTGCGTAGAAGTTTGTCCGGTGGACTGCTTCTATGAAGGGGAGAACATGCTCGTCATTCATCCAGATGAATGTATCGATTGCGGTGTTTGTGAACCCGAATGTCCAGTCGAAGCGATCGTTCCCGACACTGAAGACGATTCAGATGGGAAATGGTTAACCATAAACAAAGATTTTTCCGAGAAATGGCCCAATATCACGGTGAAGGGCACGCCTCCAGCCGACTCAGCAGATTTTGAGCAAGAAACAGGTAAGTACGAGAAATACTTCAGCGAGAAACCCGGCAGCGGTAGCTGACCCGCAATTAGGGCGTGCTATTGCCCTCCGATACGGTCTAACGGGTTGAAAATACGGCACATTGTACCAATCTAGTGGGTTAAACCCGTACACGTGGACAGCGAACTATAGTTCAATCGCGCTACTGCAAAGCTTTCCGAAACTTAACCATGTTTGAGTTTATACTTGGAAACAGCGGTAATTGGTGATAATTTGTCAGTCCAGTTTTTCGCTAGACATTTGCTCCGCAAAGAAAACAGCGTTGTAGACTTCAGCGACGAGCAGTTTGGGTGGACTTTCTGTGATCAGAGCCGAACCGGCCGGATAATCAGAAAGTAGGTGTTTGTGCGAGAAATTGGTCGGACACCATCGAGGAGGCGGCCACAGGCGCTGCAGCAAGGGTCATAATCTGAGGCTTGCGTTAAGCTATTGTCTTGTCCGCAGACCTCAGACGTGAGATTCTTTGGTTGATTTGTCCGGCGACGACATTGGGTCACATTACCGAGGCTCTGCTGATCAGTTGCGTGCAAGATGCGTGCCGCGGTGTGGAAAAGAAAAGTAGCGTTCGTAGAGCCCCCTGACGGCGGAGCAGATAGCGAGTTTGAGTTCAAAAGGAACTTCCAAGAACAAAAGGAAAGAAGCGGGAATGGCAAAAAAACAAGCGACAAAGAAGAAGCTGGACTTTAAGCCAAAAGAGTTTGTGGTTTATCCAGCGCACGGCGTTGGCAAGATTGTCGATGTCGAAGAACAAGAAGTCGCGGGAATGAAGATTGAAGTCTTTGTTGTCGAATTCGAACAGGACAAGCTCATCCTTCGCGTTCCCACCGCCAAGGCAACATCCGTTGGCATGCGCAAACTTTCCAGCAAAGATATTGTCAAGAACGCTCTAGAAACTCTTAAAGGTCGTGCACGCATTAAGCGGACCATGTGGAGTCGGCGGGCGCAAGAGTATGAAGCCAAAATTAACTCGGGTGACCTTCTGTCCATCGCTGAAGTCGTTCGTGACTTGCATCGTGGTTCTGGGCAGCCGGAACAATCTTATTCCGAGCGCCAACTCTACGAGGCTGCGTTGGATCGCATGGCCCGCGAAGTCGGCGCTGTCGAAAAGCTCAAGGAAGAAGAAGCTGTGGCTTATGTCGAGGAAGTGCTCCACAGCGCACAAGCCGCTTAAGACGCGTTTTTTCCTTAGTCAGTTATCCGGGGCGGACCTTATCGGTCCGCCCCTTTTGATTCGGATAAAACAGGCCTCACAGCCTTCGTCTTACTGATACCAGACCTTACGATTGAGGGACGCAAAGCTATTCCCTTACGATCTTAACGAGGTCTCCTGATTTCAACTGATCGCCTTGGTCCAATCCGTTCAGTGTCATAAACCGTTCCTTACGGAAGTTCGAATAGGCCATCCGATTGGCAAGACCATCAATGGTGTCGTTGCGGCGCACTCGGACGAGTTGAACTCGCAGGGGCTTTAGTTTTCCAGCTTCACTCGCTGAAATGGAACGAAAGCTGCCCACCATCTTTTCAAGATCGTCCGCCACCGCATCGGTTCTGTTTGGATTTGTTAGGATCTGGAACCGAGCCACATATTTGGGCGAAAACGCCAATGCGACCAGACGGAGATCCCCGGTACCATTTCGAGTATTGATCCGCGTGATCGCTGAGGCCGCGTTCATCCCCCTGATTTTGAATGCCTGCAGATTTTGAAGATTAGCGTCCTTCCCCCATCCTCTGATGTAAGCGCCCATATCGTTTCCGGTCCTTGGCGCGTCGAAATCGAACTTGACCTGAGTGCCGTTCGGGCCAACGGCAAGAACATAGTTCGGATTGTTGGTGAGGTTGAACCCGCTTGGCGCGGTGAACGTGAAACGAAGCTCGGGGTGAGAGAATGTGGTGCCGCGCACATAGCCTTGTTCCGGATCATCCCCATAAAGAAGGCCTTGGATCGCATTGAGATAGGCCGCCGATTTGTCCGGACGGCTTCCTCGCGCAATTCCTGTTGATGCAGCCTTCTGCTCGGCGCGTTGAACCCGTTTCAATGTGTTGGGATGCGTGGACAGGTACTGGACCTGATGAGGATCATAGCCAACGCCTTGAACGGTCGCATGAAGCTTTTGCTGCCGCTCCAGATTCCCTAGAAACGACGACATAGAGTACGGATCATATCCTGCGGCCGTCAGATAATCCGTCCCCACGGCGTCGGCCTCATATTCGTCTTGCCGCGAATTATTGAGCAAGTAGAGCTGGCTGCCCGCGCCCAAAATCTGACCAACAGCTTCGCTCTGAGTTAAAATCGCTCCTAGTATGCTTCCGATCCCAGCAATTTGCTGCTTGCTGAAGCGTTCGGCGGAATGGCGTTCGACCACGTGCCCCAATTCGTGGGCCAAGACACCGGCCACTTCCGCTTCGGAATTCGCCAGAGCCAGGATCCCACGTGTTACGTAGATGTAGCCACCAGGAAGGGCCATGGCGTTAACGACCGGAGAATTCAAGACCGTGAACGTGATCTCGCTCTGCTCCACAGGAGAGTTCTTCACGATCGTGTTCATGATTTGATCGGCGTACGATGCGATTTGATTGTTCTTGTACGCGCCCCCAAACTCTTGCAGGATCAGCGGATGCTGCTGGGCACCGATTTTCTTTTCGGATTCCTTGTTCATGAATGGCGTGAATTGGGCGGCCGCCGGCGACACCATAAAAGCTGCAGCAATACACACACTCAGAGTAAGAATTACTTGCAACAATAAATTGTGAGTGCGGTCTTGTTCACTCTTTGAAGCACAAAGTCGGCTCATCTCGGTGTCCCTTCTTTACCCGTTGGTTTGGAGGATACTCTATCTGTTCCGGATGCGTCACCTCCAAATTGGGGCCATTGTATGAAGTGATCCAACCGCGCACCCGAATGCGTTGTCCTTCCAATGACTTAAGATCGATGTCGCCGCCTTCCAAGGCCTTGCGGAATTTCGGGGCAATGGTGACGGTGAAATCGGTCTTCCAGTCGTCACCAAAATTCAAATAGTGTCGGCCCTTCACAATCGCGGCGGCTCGCACGCGTCCTTCAACGATCTGAAATGTGTCAATTTCCTGACGAAGCCTGTCCGGTGAGCGCACTTGGTACCAATCGAGCGACCAAATGCCCAAGCGCTCCGTACGCGCTACTTGTTCCAGCTTCTGGAGCTCTCGAATGCACCGCGTATGGGATCGCAGACTATGCACTCTCGCCATGCCCCGGCGCACCATGAGACCTTGGAGCCACGTTCCGTCTTTCAGCTCAATTTGGCCCAATAGACGCCGATGACGGTCTCGCTCCTCGCCCACAAAGTAGACAAATGCCTCTTCCCCTTCGGCAACTGCATTCAAGTAGGCTGTGGCTTGCTTTGCCATCGGCTGAGGGGTGAGGCCAAAACCCGGCATCTTTGGCGCTTCGATTCCCACCAGAACAAGAATGTCGCCGCTTGCCAGCTCGATTGTGTCCCCGGACACGGCTGCTTTGAGCGTAACCTGTATGGAGCGCATCCGTTCTTCGGCAACCAAAGGCTCGCCGAACAAGATGAGAAGGACGATGCAGGCAAGCCTCATTCGCATGAGAGGGCGCCGACCTCAAGGCTGATCAGATTCGAGATTTAGCCAGGCGATTTGGTTCGGCGACAAAGTAATAGAGAGGGCTCCAAAACTCGAGTGCGCCTCATTCAACGTGCGCGGACCGATCAGCGCATAAGGCGCGAACGGTTGGTCCAGAACATAGGCCAGCGCGATTTGCACCGGCTCGACGTTCAAATTGTTTGCCAATTCGATCGCCCGTCGGCGACGCTCAAAGTTATCATCAGCAACCCATCCCTGAAGATCCTCGTTTAAGTTTGGATTGCTGGGATCCCCCCGGTCTGTGAAAAAGCCGCGAGCTTGGGACGACCAAGCCATCAGAGAAAGTTTCTCTTGCGATATCCAGTTCTTAAACGCCGGCTCAGACGCCGATTCACATCCAGGCCAAATGGGCTCGACCATTCGGGCCAGACTGAAATTATTGCTCACAACTTGAAAAGACTGCTTGCCGGTTTGGGAGGCATAGTCCATGGCTTGGACCAAGCGGTCCATGGTCCAATTCGATGCGCCAAAAATGCGGATTTGACCAAGCGCAACATGGTCGTTCAAAACGTCAATGAATTCGCTTACTGGTATGTCCGGATTATCACGGTGCAGCATATAGATGTCCACATAATCCGTCTGGAGACGGTCAAGACTCTCACGCAGTTGTCGTGATGCGTGATCGGGTGTGCACCAGGGCGTATGGGCGCCTTTGCCAATGATGGCCACATCGTCGCGTATATCTCGGTTTTGGATCCATTGTCCCAACAAACGCTCCATCAATCCGCGTTCGTAAATGTGGGCCGTGTCGAACAGGGTGCCTCCGTTTTCGAAGAAGTCATCGAACATCACCGTTGCATGAGGCAACGTGGTCTGGTTGTCGCATCCCATCACGAGCCGCGACAGTCTCTTTTCAAGACCGTCAATCTTGCCGTACTTCATATTGTTCCTGCCATCCACGGTGAGTGGGTCACCGGTCAGTGTGGGGATGGCCGATCGTTCGGCTTCATAGGTCAGGCCAACGGCTTGGCGCCAGAGATCCAAAGCTCGCATGTTGCCGAGGGAATCTTCCCAGTTCATGGCGGACGCTTGCCGTTTTCCGGCTAATATGGCTTCACCGACATGATCGGCTTCGATCGTATACAGAGGGCGTGGGTCGACGACTTCGATCCGATCCGGCGTTCCGTCCAATCCGCCATCCGGCAGCTTCACCACATCAATATGGGTTGAGCCTCCCTTCATGCCCGACGCGTGCCAGGGGCTCGGCACATGAAGACGCCCTTTGGTTCCAGTCACCGTCAAACCCACGCCCAGCGGCACGCGTGTAGCAGCCGAGACATGGGCAAGAATATCGTCTTCAAATTCCAGGATCCCGAACGTATGTTCGTCGACGCCAGTCGTTCCGATATGTGCCGCTGCGTGGACACGCACCGGCTCTGCATAGGCGTTGCCTTGGGCCGCGCCAGCAATAAGCCGCGCTGCCGAAACCGGGTAACAGCCAATGTCAAGGATGCCCCCACCGCCCAGAGCGTTGGAAAACAAGCGGTGATCCGGATCGAAGGGAGCGGCAAACCCGAATCTAGCTTCGATCGTTCGCACATCTCCTATGATACCCTCCTTGACTAACTCAACCAGTTTTTCCGTTAGCGGATGGCATCGATACATAAAGGCTTCCATTGCGAACACGTCCGCCTTTTCGGCAGCGGCATAGGTTCCCATCGCTTCGGCGTGGTTCATGGCCACCGGTTTTTCGCAAAGGACGTGCTTTCCGGCGCGTGCGGCCTTTACGGCCCACTCGGCATGGCTCGGGTGCGGTGTCGCGATATAGACAGCGTCGACCTCGTCGTCTTCGAGCATGGATTGATAGGAAGAGAATGGCTTACAGGCTGAGAACTTTTCCTTAAATTTCTTGGCCTGGTCCTCGGACCGGCTCGCAACGGCGGAGAGCTCGCCTGTCTTCGATGCGACGACCCCAGCTGCGAAGGCCCGCGAAATATTGCCTGTACTGATTAACCCCCATCTGACTTTGTTCACGACGTGTCCTCCAACGCTTCGCGCATTGTGGCGATTTCTTCAAGTTTGGCTTCAAACGGTGTCCAATCGTCCTCCAAAGCAATCCGCTCCCAAATCGCTTCTATCTCGTCGATCAGAAGCGTACACGGCGTCCCTTCTCGGAAATAGGCATGGGATAGAGCCTCTTCCCGGCATGGCTCGTAGCGTTCCATGCGCGTCCTGATGTCCGCAAAAAGAGGATGTCGATAGGCTGACGCAACAGGGCTGGCATTCGCGTCCCGAAGCGCGCCACCATACCAATCGAAAAAGAACCGTTCGAATCCCACTTGCGAACGCTGCATGAAATGGAGCGATGAATTCACCAGTTCGGCGTCCCCCTCGCCGCGCGGTTTCAGTCCCAGTCGTTTGAGGAACTTTTCGATGAGCGCCCCTTGATAGCGAGCAGGATAGGCTTCGAGCGCGTCAACCAAGACTTCTTTTTCGCAAATCAAACTCAGCGCACCGGCCAATTGCTTCAAGTTCCAAAAGACCGCTTCCGGCTGGCGCCCAAACGCATAAATCCCTTGCTGATCAAAGTAGGCCGCGACGAAAACCGGGTCGTAAATGGGAAGCAGCCGATACGGGCCGTAATCGAAACTCTCTCCCGTGATTGTCATATTGTCGGTGTTGAGGACTCCGTGCACGAACCCCGCCGTCATCCACGAGGCGACCAATTCGGCGGTGCGCCCACAGATACGGCTTAAAAAGGCGCCCACTTTTTCATCCGTGTCCGGTCCATCCAGATCTGGGAAGTAGTGTTCTATAGAATAATTGACCAGCCGCCACAGACGCTCTGTGCTTTGCTCATAGGCCTGGCGCTGGAATGTACCGAAGCGAATGTGAGAGTGGTTCAAGCGTACGAGCACGGCCGAGCGCGCCGGCGAGGGCTCGTCATGGCGATAGAGCTCCTCACCCGTTTCCAACAGGCTGAACGATTTGGACGTGTACACACCCAGGGCTTCCAAAAGCTCCGTGACCAGCACTTCTCGGACGCCGCCCTTAAGGGTTAAGCGGCCATCTGCGGTCCGGGAGTAAGGCGTTTGTCCGCTGCCTTTGGTCGCAAGGTCTAGAAGCCGGCCGTCCTCGGGATCGCGAAGTTGGGCAAACAGAAAGCCTCGGCCATCGCCAATGTCCGGATTGTAGGATCGGAATTGGTGGCCGTGATAGCGCATGGCGAGGGGATGCGCCAAGTTTCCGGGAAGGGGTTCAAAAACACCGAAGTGACTTTGCCATTCGGCCTCGCTTAACAGGCCAAGACCTAACCGATCCGCCCACCGCTGGTTGCGATAGCGAACAAGGTGAGCTGGAAACTGGGCCGGCTCAACCGCGTCGAAGAAGCCTTCACCGATTTCTTTGTAAACGGGCTGGGGCGTGTAGTGATTGGCAATGGGCATGTGTTTCTCATACTCGGAAACAATTCCAGGCCAAAGCTGATTTCAGACCACCGCATACAAAAAACGGTGGTATGCAAGTGATATTGCCTCAGCTGTGGGTCGTAACCACCTTTAGTGTAGACAGTCTGGTGTCGTAAGCTAACATTCGCTTCGTCAGCAGATGGGGTCGTGTGGAGGAACAAATTCAATGCTAGACTCAAATCACTATCATAACGCATTGAAAAGAAACGTATTTTTTCTTTCTTTAGTCGCGCTGGGCTTGGCTGGGTTCGCCTTTCACTCGTTCACTGGCGCTAAAGCACAGACCGAAGAGTCGGCGCGATCTGCCGTGGTGTTGACCATAGACGGCCCGATCGGGCCGGCCATTGCAGATTACGTGAGAAGGGAGATTTCCAAAGCAAATGATGCGGGTGCCGGCCTCATCATCCTTGAAATGGACACACCAGGCGGCCTCGACACCAGCATGCGGGCGATCATAAAAGACATTCTTGCTTCAAGTGTCCCGGTCGCCAGTTATGTCGGGCCGAGCGGAGCGCGGGCAGCCAGTGCGGGGACTTACATCATGTATGCAAGTCACGTGGCGGCCATGGCGCCGGGGACTAATTTGGGATCCGCAACGCCTGTGCAAATGGGCGGTACCTCTCCGGTTCCCAACGAGGAACCCGCGACCCCTGCTGAGCCAGCTTCGGAAGAAGGCGCGGATGGGGAAGGTAATTCGTCTAATGAAGAAGCGAACAAGCAGGACGCTCAGGAAGGTGGGGAAGAAAACTCCGGCGATGCCGCGCCCTCGAACGAAGACAGCATGCGGGCCAAAGTTGTGAATGACGCCGCCGCCTATATTCAAGGTCTCGCAGAACTGCGGGAACGTAATGTAGAATGGGCAGTGAAAGCGGTTCGCGAAGCGAAAAACCTAACGGCTACCGACGCTGCGGAGCAAAATGTCATCGACTTCGTTGCGATCGACCTCAATGAGTTGCTTGAAAAATCTCAAGGCCGAACAGTTAAGATGGTCGGCGATGCGACATTGACTTTGGACGTGAAAGACCTCTCGATTGTCCGCAATGAACCGGACTGGGCCACCGAGTTTTTGGCGACGATCACCCACCCCAATGTTGCGTTTCTCCTTATGACATTGGGCTTTTACGGACTGTTTTTTGAACTCGCCAATCCGGGGTCTGTCTTTCCCGGCGTCGCGGGTATCATTGCTTTGATTCTCGGCCTTTACGCCCTCAGCGTTTTGCCGGTCAATATGGCCGGGGCCGGACTTCTTGTGTTCGGCATTATTCTTATGATCGCGGAGGCGTTTTCTCCGTCGATCGGCGTGCTGGGACTGGGCGGGCTTGCAGCCTTCGCCTTGGGCGCAACCATGTTGTTCGAAACTGAGTCCCCGGAGTTTCAACTTTCCCCTGAAGTGATCATTGCGACGACGGTGGCGAGCGGCGTCTTTATGGCGTTCATTGCTTTCTTCGCCCTGGGCGCACAAGCAAAGAGAGTCGTCACCGGCAAGGAACATATTCTACGTCAACGGGGAGTGGTGGAAAGCTGGGAAGGCAAAGCCGGCTGGGTTACCCTCGACGGCGAAAGATGGAGCGCCGTCAGTGATTATGAGCTGCAGCCCGGCCAGGTTGTCAAAGTCGTCAAGATGGATGGGCTCACGCTCAAGGTTGCACCGGTTCGGTAACCGGAGCACAAAGATTAAAGGCTGGATTCAGAAAGGGCCAATATGTTTGACTTATTTACACTCTTAGCGATCGGCGTCTTCCTCTTCATCGTCGTCGTTCCGGCGATTATCAAAATCCTTCGGGAGTATGAACGCGCGGTGATCTACACGCTTGGTCGCTTCACGGGTGTATCGGGGCCCGGCCTGATCCTGCTCATTCCCTTTATCCAGCAGATGGTGAAGGTCGATATGCGGACACTTGTCCACGACGTTCCGTCTCAAGACGTTATCTCCAAAGACAACGTTTCGGTAAAGGTGAATGCGGTGATTTACTATCGGGTGATCGATGCCAACAAGGCGATCAACCAAGTGGAGAACTTCATGGCGGCCACCAGCCAGCTGGCGCAGACCACATTGCGCTCGGTACTCGGTAAGCACGATCTCGATGAAATGCTCTCAGAGCGCGACAAGCTCAATTTGGATATTCAAGCCATTCTCGACAGCCAGACCGAAGCCTGGGGTATCAAGGTCGCCAACGTTGAAATCAAGCATGTCGATATCGACCAAAGTATGATCCGCGCCATTGCCAAGCAAGCCGAAGCCGAGCGGGAACGGCGTGCTAAGGTCATCAGTGCTGACGGTGAGATGCAGGCGGCGGAGAAACTGGCCGAAGCGGCGCGCATTCTTGCGGGAGAAGAACAAGGCCTGCAGATAAGGTATCTGTCCGCATTGCAAGAGATTGCCAATGACCGGACGAATACCATCGTATTCCCCTTCTCGCCCGAGACCCTGTCTAAGGTGTTTGGGCGGTAGAACGTATGCGGACGGGGAGACACCTCGTCCTTTGAGATTATCGGCTGATAAGCTTTTGGGCGCTGACCCCGTAGCTCCGTTCGAACGCAGACTGGTAGGCGGGCCTTGCGCGCATCCCTGCGTGGAAGGTGTGTAAAAACTCTGGCACGTCCATCTTGTAGGCCACGATCCAATCGAGGCACGTGGTGAGAAGGATGTCCGGTATACTGAGTTTATCCTGCACCAGGTGGGAGAAGTCCCGCCCGCGAAGAGATTCGATCGCCCCTAACTGCTTGTAGAAATACGCTTTTGCGGAGTCAACGACACCCGGCGCATCGCCGTAAATCGCTTTAAGGTCTTGGTGACGCCGAATGACGTAGAGCGAGGTTTCATCGAGTTCAGACAGAATAAAGCAGGACCATTCATCGCACTTGGCCTTGTCTTCAATCGTCTTGGGCAGGAAGACGTTCGACCCGTCGCCATACTTTTCAAGCAGATAGTTGGTGATCGCAACGCTTTCGGATAGCTCGAATTCGCCGTCTACCATATAGGGGATCTTTTGCTTCGGGTTCAGGCTCGTATACTCAGCGGTCTTCGTTTCGCCCGTACGCGGACCGAAGGCGTTCAGCCTATAGTCCACGTCCAATTCCTCGAGGAGCCAAATGGGGCGCATCGTCCGTGTCGTTGTATTGCCCCAGAGTTTGACCGGCGGCGTCATACGACCTCCAGGAGAGATGTGAGGTCCGGTTGTTTTGCCCACTCTTGCGTTGGCAAACGCTTGAGAATGTGAATGGGTGTGTGCTGGGCAAAGCGCCCTATCGCCTCAGCCGTTTCGCCCGGAGGAACGGGTTGCTCCGGAGACGGACTGATGACAATTCCCCTCACTGAAAGATTGCGGGCCTTCAGCGTTTCATACGCCGTCAAGGTGTGGGAGATCGTCCCCAAATAAGACCCCACGACAAGGATCGCCGGCAATCCGAGGACTTCCGCCCAATCAATGACAAGTTTGTCGTGACACAAAGGCGCCATAACACCGCCGACGCCCTCCACCAACAACGGGCCCGTGCCCACCGGATGGGCCCGGCAAAATGCAACGACTTCTTCAAATTCGATCTCGCGGTTCTCTCTGGCGGCTGCCATGTCAGGTGATAAAGGCTCTGTAAACCGCCAAGGGGCTATCTCTTCCACCTCTTCCCGCGACAGTTCGCGGCCGAGGGCGCTCAGAATCTGTCCGGGATCGGAGTCTTCAACCTCATCGAAACTAAAGCCTGAGACCACGGGCTTTAAGGCTTCCACGTGCGCGCCCTTTGCCCTCAGCTGCCGGCAGAGGAGCGCGGTCACATAGGTCTTTCCAATCTCCGTCCCCGATGAGGTTATGAATAGTCCTTTGTTCATTGATCCGATCTCATAGGTAAGATGTGCGTTCGCACAAAATCAGCTAATCGCAAAATGTCCTCATCCCGATGTGAGGCCGTGAACGTAAAGCGCAGGCGCGAGGTGCCTGTCGGGACCGTTGGCGGCCGGATCGCCGTTACGAGAAAACCTTCCGCCTCAAGCATATGCGACGCTTTCAGAGTCGCGTCGGCGTCTCCCACGATGAGCGGCACGATTGGAGACTGAGGCTGAGGCAAGCCTATCCGATCGGTGAACACGGTGGCTTGGCGGACAGGCTGCGCACAAAACTCTTTGTCCGACGCAATGATGTCCAAGGCCGCGATGCTGGCCGCAACACTGGCCGGCGGCAAGCCCGTCGTATAGACGAAGGAGCGCGCGCGATTGCGAATGAGTTCGGCAACTGCGTGAGACGCGCACAGATAGCCACCATAGGACCCAACAGCTTTCGACAACGTTCCCATTTGCAATGGTATGGAAAGGCTGGCGCCGTCGAAGGCGGCTTTCGAACCGTGGCCGTCTCCGACCACGCCGAGACCGTGAGCATCGTCCGTCATGAGCCATGCGTCATATTTGTCCGCGAGCGCGGCAAGATCGGGCAAAGGCGCCAAGTCCCCGTCCATACTGAACACACCATCCGTGAGGATCAGAGCGTTGCCTGCTTTTGAACGATGCTCTGCGAGAACACTTTCCAAGTGGTCGCACGCATTGTGACGAAAGATGAACTGATCAGCCGCCGAAAGCTGCGCCCCGCCAAACAAACAGGCATGGGCCAACTCATCAATAAAGATCACATCTTGGGCGCCGATCAGTGACGGGATGATGCCAATATTGGCCAAATAGCCCGAGCCGAAGACGACGGCGTCTTCCGTCCCTTTAATCTTGGCGAGCCTCTTTTCGAGCTGGGCAAACAGGGGGTGATTGCCGGTGATGAGCCGAGAGGCACCAGCACCGGTGCCGTAAACTTCAGTTGCTTCTATCGCAGCGCGCTTTACCGCCGGGTGCTGTGATAAGTTCAGATAGTCATTGCAACAAAAGGAGATGAGCGCCTTGCGCTGGGTTTCTGAGCCGTCCTCAAGGCGAAATGCCGCCGCGTCTTCCCTCCGGTCGGTTTCGACCAAACGACGGCGTAACGACCGATTCTGCAGAGATGCTAGCTTTTTTTTAGCGAATTCTTCTAAGATCGTCATGCGCTCGCGAAACTCAACTGACTCATCCGACACGGAATAGCAAATTCCTCCGGTAGAGAGAAAGAATGTTCGATGCCCCCATTAACTGAAACGCCGGAATGGGTCCTTGAAGGCCGAGATCATGTGTGGCTTCCATACACCCAAGTGCAGACCGCGCCGCTTCCCCTGCCTGTCAAAGAGACCCGGGGGACTCGCCTGATCCTTGAGGATGGCCGCGAATTGATTGATGGCTGTTCCAGTTGGTGGACGGCCTGTCATGGCTACAATCACCCCCACATTGTCGGCAGAATCTCAGAACAGCTCAAAAGGATGCCCCATGTCATGATGGGCGGCATCGCCAACGAGCCGGCCTACACCCTGGCGAAACGGCTCGCGGACCTTTTGCCCGGTGATCTTTCCAGAGTGTTTTTTGCCGAATCGGGCTCCGTGAGCGTCGAAGTCGCCATGAAAATGGCAATTCAGTATTGGATCAATCAGGACCGGCCGACCCACAAAAAGTTCCTCTGCTTCGAAAGCGGCTATCACGGCGATACGATGGGAGCAATGTCGGTTTGCGATGTGGACAGAGGAATGCACCAAGTCTTCAAAGGCGCCCTCATCGAACAGCATCTGATGCCTTTGCCTGAGAGCGATGCAACGCGCGCCCGGTTACGCGAATTCTTGCGCATGCATCACGAAGATATCGCCGCGGTCATCATGGAGCCCTTGGCACAGGGTGCGGGCGGCCTCAAATTTCACTCCAAGGAAACACTCCGGTATATTCGTGAGACAACGGATGAATTCGGTACGCTTTTGATCTTCGATGAGATTATGACCGGCTTTGGCCGTACGGGATCTATGTTTGCGTGTGAGGGCGCAGACGTTGTTCCCGACATCATCACTTTGTCCAAGGCGCTCACCGGGGGAACGCTGCCTTTGTCGGTTGCGATTTCCAATGAGCGGGTGAGCGCCGCGTTTATCAATGAACGGGCGGACACGGCACTGATGCATGGACCCACATTCATGGGACATGCCCTGGGCTGCGCGGCGGCGCACGCCTCCCTCGACCTCTTTGAACGGGAGCCCCGTCTAAACCAGGTCGCTGCCATTGAGGCGCATTTCAACGCGGTCCTACCTTCGGCGCGGAACTTGCCGGGGGTTGTCGATGTGCGCGCGCTGGGTGCGATCGGAGTTATCCAGGTCAAAGAACTCAAGAACCTAAGTTGGCTCAAGGACCGATTTGTCGAGGAGGGTGTTTTCATTCGTCCGATGGCGGATGTCATCTACGTTGCGCCGCCTTTTGTGATCGAACCGGACGACCTGCGCCGACTGACGGACGTGATGCTCGACGTCACACGAGAGTGGAGCCAGCGCGAATTCAGCTGATCCGCTTTTTTTGCGGTCAATTGCTTCGAAGACAAAGTCTAACTCGTCGTGTATGGTAGGACCCAAAGCTGAGCATAGAATTTGGAGGGTAAGATGGGCGCATTGCAAAGAATTCTCTTCTGGTTTTTTGGGGTCATTGTTGTTCTAGTCGTTATCAGTTTCTTTCTCCCGGCGAAGGTCCATGTAGAGCGCAGCGCCTCAATCGCCGCATCCCCAGAGATCGTTTTCAGCTACGTGAACAGCCTGTCAGAATTCAATCGATGGTCACCGTGGTCGGAAATTGACCCTGAGACCGAGTACGAGTTTAGCGGACCGGACGCCGGTGTGGGGAGCAAAATGAGTTGGTCCAGCGAGAACAACAACGTTGGCTCGGGTACTCAAGAGATCGTTGAAAGCGTTCAAAACCAACACGTCGCCACAAGCCTGGAATTTCAAGGCCAAGGAGCCGGGCAGGCAAGATGGGTGCTTACGCCTGCGGGGGAGGCCACAGAAATCACATGGGAGTTCGATACGGAAATGGGAATGAATCCTGTTCAGCGGTATTTCGGATTGATGATGGACAATTTGATCGGAGCCCAATACGAACAAGGACTGGCTAACCTTAAAGCGCTGGTCGAAGAAGAGCATCCCGCCGGCTGATCCTCACGAAAGACGAACCATGGCATACGAAGCGTTGCTTGTAGAAAAGCAAGGACAGGTCGATTGGGTCACTCTCAATCGTCCCGAGACTTATAATACTCTCAATCAGACGATGACGGACGAGCTGCAGCACTATTTTGGTGAGCTGTACACAGATCACGCCACGCGCATTGTCGTCCTTAAGGGTGCCGGACAAGGCTTTTGCGGCGGCCTCGACCTCAAAGAGGCCGCCGGACGCAACGAGCCCGGCGAAAGACGGTCCGTTGCCGAAGGATTACGCGGTCAACGCCGTATCGCCGAGATCGTTATCCGGATGCGGCGTTGTCCTCAGCCCATCATTTCTCTCATTCATGGCGGTGCTGCCGGCGGTGGATTCGCATTGGCTCTTGCCTCCGATATCAGGATTGCCGGAAAATCTGCCAAAATGAACGCTGCCTTCATCCGTATCGGTTTGTCCGCCTGCGACATCGGCGTGAGTTACTTTCTTCCCCGGCTCGTGGGCGTGTCCGTTGCCTCGGAACTCATGATGACGGGCCGCTTCATTCGTGCAGACCGGGCGTTGGCGACGGGTCTGGTTTCGGAGGTCGTGGAAGATGATCAGTTGGAAGCGGCCGCAAAGCCCTATGTGGAGGAAATGCTGCAGACCACGCCGCTTGGGCTTCGCCTGACCAAAGAATGTCTGAATATGAACGTGGATGCTTCGAGCTTGGAGGCCGCCGTCGCTATGGAGGATCGCAACCAGATTTTGTGCGCGCAATCGAGCGACATGCGTGAGGGCATTGCCGCCTTCTTTGAGAAGCGCCCCGCTCATTACACTGATACCTGATGCAGACCTCGTTTGAAGATCAGTTTCTCGCCGACGATGCCAATCAGACGGCCGCCGGTCATCGGGGTGTTCTCCTGATCGGGAGTGAGGGCGAACTATTTTTTGGACAAAATCCCATTCGCCCCTTGAACTGGCGCATGGAACAGAAAGGACTGCAAAAGAGGTGAGTGCGTCCTTGTACCCCCTTCTCTTCACGGAAAATTCGGGTGACTAAGACGACCATTTGAAGTAATCGACAACGGTTATTTGGCCCCCGTGTGACAAGTGATGAACCCCCACAAAAATCTGAAAACTCTAAGCCTTTACCCCTACGACGCCATCATCGTCGGCGGCGGGGTCACCGGCGCATGTATCGCCCGTGATGCGGCCATGCGAGGGCTTCGGGTAGTGCTTCTTGAAGCCAAAGACTTTTGTCACGCAACGAGTGCGGGTTCCTCAAAACTCATCCATGGGGGCCTGCGATATCTCGAAAACTACGAATTCGGTTTGGTCCGTGAGGCGCTCCGGGAGCGGCGCATCTGGGAGATCATAGCGCCCCACCTGGTTCATCCCCTGCCCTTTTGTTTTCCAATCCATGGGGACAGTACCTTCGAAAAGTACAAGCTTCGCGCCGGGCTCACCCTTTACGATATTCTTTCTCTAGACAGAATTTTTCTCAATGATCCGGCGAAGCGCCTGCCCGGTCACAAGTACTTTACCCCTGAACGCACGTGTGCATCCTTTCCACAGATTAATCCCCACAAGCTGATGGGCGCACTTACCTATTATGATTGTCAGATGGATAGTCCCGAGCGGCTAGGTCTTGAGTGTGTTCTGAGCGCTGTCGACCATGGTGCAGAAGTGGCGAATTACATGCCCGTGACCGAACTCCTCACTCAGGAGGGGCACGTCAAAGGCGTTCGTGTACAGAGTAAAATAACTGGTGAAACCACCGATCTTAAGTCCGAGCTCGTTATCAATGCTACTGGGCCGTGGGCAGATGAGTTTGTGGGCAATGCCAGTGGCCGAAACCCAGGGGTGAAGCTTTTGAGATCCAAAGGCATTCACATTGTCACGCGGGCGCTCACAGATCGGCATGCCCTCTTTATCAGCGGCGATCATGAGCATTTGTTTGTCATGCCGTGGCGGGGCCACTCCCTCATCGGTACAACAGATACTGTCTACACAGGATCCCTCGACGAAGTCTACGCAACGCAAGACGATATCGATAAGTTGATCGGCACCGTCAATGTTGGCTTGCCGCATACAAATCTGAAAATGGAAGACGTGCTCCACGCCTATGCTGGCATCCGTCCGCTCATCGGCGATAGCGAAGCGTCCGGAGATGATTCGTATACGGCGAGCCGAAAATCGGAAATTATGGACCACGCAGACTCAGGCATGCCCGGATTGATTTCGGCGCTCGGCGGGAAATGGACAACTTCCCGCGCTCTGGCAAAGAAAGTGGTCAATCTCGCCTGCAGGCGCCTCCACAGAGAAAAAGGCCACTGCCGCACGCACCGGGTTCCTCTCTTCGGGGGGGCCGTGGGGAAGTTCGATGCGTTTTTGGAGAACGCGGTTCGACGAAACGATACTATCGACGCCCCCATCATTTCGAACCTGGTGCGGACATATGGAGAAAAATACCGGCGCGTTTTGCGCTATCACACGCCGGAATGCGAGAGGCTTTCGCCCGCGTTCCAGACGGTGCCGGCCCAGATCCGCTACGCCGTCAAGCATGAATTCGCGCTTTCTTTAGAGGATGTCCTGTTCCGGCGAACGGGGTTGGCTACTTTGAAGCATCCGGGTGCTTATGCGGTCGAGCGGGTCGCCGACATTATGGCAGAAGAACTGGAGTGGTCGCCTGAAATGCGTGCGGCTCAAATTGACGCCGCCAACACAAAACTGAAAGCGCATCATTCGTTCGAGCCGATCGCGAAAGCTGCTTAACCCCTTACATCCCGGAGACTCTTCATGGGCGCCTCAGATCAAGACTTCATCCTCCATCACTACGACACCTCGCCCTACTCGGAGAAAGTCCGGCTCGCGTTCGGCATCAAGAATATCAGCTGGTACTCTGTGCAGATACCGAACATTATGCCGAGGCCCGATCTCATGCCGCTCACCGGCGGATACCGAAAGACACCGGTTCTTCAGATTGGCGCCGATATCTATTGCGATACACAGATCATATTGAGAGAGATTGAGCGGCGCGTACCCGAACCCGCGCTCTTGCCCGCCAGTGTTGCGGGCGCCGCTCCCGCGATGGCTCTGTGGACGGACCGCTCGTTCTTTCAGGCGTCGGTTGCCTTGATATTTGGAACCATTGGGGATGCTGTCCCGGCGGAATTCAAGAAAGATCGCGAACAACTCAGCGGTGCACCGTTCAATACCGATGCCATGAAACAAGCCGTTCCTATGATGAAAGATCAATGGCGGGCTCAAGCAGGCTGGCTTGATGCGCAACTTTCTGATGGCAAACCCTTTTTGTTTGGCGATGCGGCCACGTTGGCCGATCTTCATGGCTATATGAACATTTGGTTCCTGCGTTCGGCTCTTCCCGATGCAGCGGAAGCGATCTTGTCAGAGTATGAATATGTGTCGTCCTGGGAGGGACGGCTGAAATCTATCGGCCATGGAACGCGCACCGAGCTCGGCTCCGCTGAGGCATTAACCATCGGATCAAACGCTGCGCCCTCACCACCAGAGATTCGTGACGCAAACGATCCAAACGGCCGCGTTCCTGGAGACAAAGTCGTCGTGATGGCAGACGACTACGGAAAGGACCCAATCGCTGGGACACTCGTTTCTTCGTCGGACCAACACATTACAATCCTGCGCCAAGATAAAAGAGCCGGTGAGATTGCGGTGCACTTTCCCAAAACCGGGTTCTTCATCGTACCGGGATAGAGGCATGGCGCGTTATTGCCTTGATACGCGGGGGCTCAAATGCCCTCTGCCGGTCCTTAAAACCGAACAGCGCATTGATCAGTTGGCTCCCGGCGATGAACTCGAAGTCCTCGCTTCAGATCCAGTCTCGGTGATCGATATTCCGCATTTCTGCCAATCGAACGGCCATGTGTTGTTGGACTCGCGGGAAAATCAAGAATCCTTTGTGTTTGTTATTCAAGTCGGCCATACCTCTGCGCTCGCCCAATAACCACTGATACATATACTTTGCCTAATGTGTCAGTCTGAGTAAGATGCGTTTGAATCGCCGCTTCCTGAACGATGGGGATTATGGCAAAGGAAACAGGATCACTAGAGAGCGCCATTGCATACGCAGAGTCGATCTGCATAAAGAATGGAACTAAGCTCACCGATAATCGGCGCAAGATTTTTGAGGTCGTTCATGCAGCCGGGCGCCCCATCGGTGCATATGATATAATTGATGCGTTGTCAGACAGTATCCCCGGGGCGAAACCGCCAACCGTTTACCGAGCCCTGGAGTTTCTGCTTGAGATCGGTCTCGTTCACAAAATAGAGTCTTTAAACGCCTTTATGAGTTGTGCCCATCCCGGCCATACGCATGCGGTGCAAATGCTCATCTGCGATTCTTGTGGACTAACGTCAGAGATAAACGATCAGGAAATCAACTCGAATGTTGTCAGCCTGGCGAACACCCAAGACTTCGAAGTCGACCATGCCATATTCGAAATCCATGGGAAGTGCAGCAGGTGTCAGTGATCCTTGCTTGGGTTGTGTTTCTTTTGAAAAAGTCAATCTGTTAAGTCGTTTGCCCACGCATCTCAGAAAAGCATTGACTTGATTGGCACTCTTGGTGAGGGTGCCCGCTCATCTGAACCAACTGAAAATGACATGCGGACGGCGCAGAAGCGCCACTCCCATAAGACTTCGAAAGACACGCGTTGAAGATCTTCATAACCGGAGCATCAGGGTTCGTTGGGAGCGCTGTGCTTCAGCAGTTCCGGGAGACACACGCATTTCGCGCCATGGCGCGGTCACGGGACAGTGCGCAGACTATTCAGGGTCTTGGGGCTGAACCCGCACTCTGTTCGCTTGCGGATGTTTCAGCTAGTCACCTTGAAGGGTGCGATGCCGTGATCCACTCCGCGGCCTTCCTCGGACCTTGGGGAAAGCGACGGGATTACTGGGAGGCCAATGTCGTTGGTACAGAAAGATTACTGGACGCGGCCAAATCCGCTGGTGTTCAGCGGTTCGTCCATATCGGTACCGAGGCGGCCTTGTTTCGCGGTCAGCACATGCGCAATATTGATGAAACCTATCCCTACCCTTCGAGCACGCCTTTTCTCTACTCTGAAACAAAGAAGGAAGCGGAGATCCGTGTCCTGGCGGCCAATACGTCCGAGTTCGAAACCATTTCTCTGCGTCCACGCCTCATTTGGGGGCCGGGCGATCAAACCGTCTTGCCGGAGCTTGTACGGATGGTCGAAGGCGGACAGTTTGCTTGGATTAATGGCGGAAAAGCCAAGACGTCGACGGCTCATATCGAAAATGTTGTGCACGCTATTTCTCTCGCCCTCCAACAGGGGGAACCGGGCGAAGCGTACTTCATAACTGATGATGAATATATTACGTATAGAGATTTTCTTTCCCGATTGCTTGCCACTCAAGGGCTCACGCCGCCTGATCGATCCATGCCCGGCTGGCTTCTTGGGGGCGCCGCGTCATTGCTCGAGGGGGTGTGGGGTCTGCTCCCAACCAAATCGCCGCCGCCCCTTACCAAATTCGCCGTCAGCATCATGGCGCGCGATTGCACCTTGCAAATCGGAAAGGCAAAACAAAAATTGGGCTACGAACCCCAAATCACAGTTAACGAGGGCCTAAAACAATTGACAGCGTGACCTCGCGCACCAAGTCTCGAGAGGCCGCGTTTCATTCGTTTATATCATGCCAGGAGAACGGAAATGAGTGATCTGAAGTTTGACACATTGACTATCCATGCCGGAGCGCAGCCCGATCCCACAACAAAGGCTCGCGCGACGCCCATTTATCAGACGACGTCCTTTGTCTTTGACAATGTCGACCATGCGGCCTCTTTGTTCAATCTTCAAGAATTCGGCAATATCTACACACGTATCGGGAATCCCACCTGCGCTGTACTGGAAGATCGCATCGCGGCATTGGAAGGGGGCACCGCCGCACTGGCCGTGGGGTCCGGCCATGCGGCACAAGTGATTGTCTTCCACACATTGCTGGAGCCCGGGGACGAGTTCATCGCTTCCAAACAACTGTATGGCGGATCGATCAATCAATTCGGTCATGCGTTCAAGAAATTCGGATGGGAAGTCAAATGGGTCGACGGCGGGGACCCGGCAAGTTTCAAATCCGCTGTCTCACCCAAGACCAAAGCGATCTTCACCGAAAGCATTGCCAATCCTGGAGGGATTGTCGTTGATTTGGCCGGCATTTCGTCCGTTGCCAAGGACGCCGGAATTCCATTGATCGTGGACAATACGCTGGCGACACCGGCTCTGTGCCGCCCCTTCGAGCACGGCGCAGACATTATTGTCCACTCTGCAACGAAGTTCTTGGGCGGCCACGGCAATTCCATTGGCGGCCTGATTGTGGACGGGGGTAGCTTTGACTGGTCCGCAGGCGGAAAATATCCAACTCTCTCCGAACCCTGTGCGTCTTATCACGGCGTCAAACTTCACGAAACGTTTGGACCGATCGCATTCGCGATCGCTTGTAGAACGCTGGGACTTCGCGACCTGGGCCCCGCCCTGTCGCCGTTCAATGCCTATTTGATTGCAACCGGCATGGAAACCCTTTCCTTACGTATGGCCCGTCATTGCGAGAACGCCCAAAAGCTTGCGGAGCATTTGTCCGGCCACGACAAAGTCACCTGGGTCTCTTATGCTGGTTTGCCTAAAGATCCGCACCACAAATTGGCTCAGAAGATTTCGCCGGGCGGCGCCGGCGCCGTGTTCACATTTGGCGTGAAGGGCGGATATGAGGCGGGCGTGAGCCTTGTCAACTCTGTCGAGCTGTTCAGCCACTTGGCCAATGTGGGCGATACCCGCAGTCTAATCATTCATCCCGCCTCGACCACGCATCGGCAACTTTCGGAGGAGCAGGCAGCGGCCGCAGGTGCGGGACCAGATGTGGTGCGTGTGTCGGTCGGGTTGGAAGATCCTGACGATATCATTGCCGATCTGGACGCGGCGTTGAGCAAAATCTAACGGAGATCCACAGCGCGATCGGGCGCTCAGCGACAGACTAAAAAAACAAAAGGCGCGAGCTCATTCGGCTCGCGCCCTCTCGACCTTAATGGGTCGATAAGATCGGCGATGAGAAACCTAGGGCGTTAGGCTACCGACTTAACGGGAGCATTGCCGGCAGGAGGAAGCACCTCTTGGCTCGCGGAGGATGAACTTCTCGGTTCACTTTGTGCCCTTTGAGACTTTGGGGAACCGCTCTTGGATTGCTTTGCAAACGGATCTTCGGCATGACGGCATCCACCTTCGAAGAATGCACCCGACTCAACGGTGAGGTCTGTGTGCAAAATGTCTCCTTCGACATGGCATGAGCCCAGAAGCTCAACCTTTCTGGCACGCAGACTGCCTTTTGTCCGACCCCGGACCGTTACCGTATTGGCGATGATATCACCTTCAATCTCGGCGTCTTTGCCAACAATCAATGTTCCGCTTCGAATGGAACCTTTGATTTTGCCATCAAACTGAATTTCACCTTCTGTCCACAGATCACCATTCAGCTTCAGATCTGGACCAAAAATAGAAGGCGCGGAGCGGCCTGACGTTTTTTCCGGAGGCCGCATTTCGCGCGTGGAAACCGGCGCCTCGTTTTCATCTTCGTATTCCATGTCACGGCTCTTATTGAACATTGTGCTACCTGCCTTTACCCTAGAACGTGAGAGGAGCGTTGCTTCGAACTCCCAGACATTTGACCTGAAACTCGCAACTTTTTAGTTAACTTGAGGTCGCGCGTTCGAAATTAATTGGCGGACTTTTGATCGCCGAACCAGGTGCGGCGTCTCACGGGCCTCTCAGGTTTTTCGCTGTCTAGCGCGGAAAATGCCCAACAATTGCGTGCATCCGAAGGCAAAATTCTGCTAAAAGCGAGGCCGTCACAGTTTCGTAACATTTCGCTATGCGGGCGAGCTGGACTGTTCAAATGTATTTGAACTTACTGCGAAATCGTGGAAATCATACCTTGTGGAAAACATGACCAAATCACTATTGGCGCGCGTCCGTGGCAGTTTCGAAGACGACCGAAGTTGAAATAAAGTTTAAGCTCAGCGAGCGCACATCGAAGTTGCTCGCTGCCGAGCTCTTTGCGAGCGAATTACCAAAGCTCACCGAGAGCGCGTACTTTGATACGCCGGAGAATCTTCTCCAGCAGAATGGCCTGGAACTTCGGCTGCGCAAGGCAGGAAAAGGCTACAGACAAACCATCAAAGCCCTGCCCGCCGCCCCAAGAGCTTTCTCGCGCACGGAGATCGAAAGCGACGTGAGCTCGGACCTGCCCGACCCGGGGCCCCTGTCGCGCCTTTTGAAGAAGGCCAAGCCCCAGGCATGCACGCTGCAGCCGATCTTTGAAACCCGGTTCAAACGCTGGAAGAACACTCTTCAATCTCCAAGCAACAGGGGCGCCATCGAAGCGTGCCTTGATGTCGGAGAAGTCCGCGCTCAGGATAAAAAGGAAAGAATCCGCGAGCTCGAACTGGAGCTCAAGGGCGGATCGATTTCGGATCTCTATGGCGTCGCTTTGAATTTGGCGTCGAAATACGACTTGACGCTCCTGTTCGATGGAAAAGCTGATCGGGGTTACAGGTTGTGTACAGACAAAGAAATCAAGGCGTGGAAGCCCAAGAAACATGGGCTCGATCCAGACCTGAATATCGTTGACGCGGCCACTGAGAGTTTGCGGCAGGCCTATACCCACTTTGCACGCAACATAACACCCGTCGTGGAGATCGGCCACCCGGACTCTATCCATCAAATGCGGGTCGGAATTCGCCGTCTTCGGACTATTGCTTTCGTTTTTTCTCAGTTCACTGCGCTCAATTCATCTGGGAGCCCGCTCTCCGAGATGCGTGGGCTGTTTGCTCAATTGGGGCGCATTCGTGAGATGGACGTGTTCATGAAAGATGTCGCGCCGGAAACGAATGGTCTGCTTTCAGAGAAACAATGGGGAACGATTGAGCAGGCCATCGTCCGGAATCGCGACGGCAAAATGAAGACGTTGCGCAAGCGGTTGACCACTTCTCAGTTTACATCAGAGGTCCTGCAGCTCGGACACTGGATTGAGCAAAAGAAATGGATCGATGCGTCCAACGCCAACAGCCGGACTCTGATGGAATTAAACGTCAAGCAATTCGCTGAAGCACGTTTGCCCGAACTCTATGACGAATTGATCAGCCGGCGCCGTCTCATCAGAGACGGGGAACACTCTGAGTGGCATCGCCTGCGCATTCAAACGAAAAAGCTGCGCTATGCCTCGGAGTTCTTTTCCAGTGCGTTCCATCAAACGAAATCTAAGGCCTTCATTCGGCGATTGAGTTCTTGGCAGGACCGGTTGGGCCGTCTCAACGATATTGCCACTGCGGCGAAATTTCTGAAGCGCATAAGCCGGGAGGAACAAGGCAAAGCCAGAAAAGACATCGCAAAGTCGTCGCTCATGGTGGCGGGATGGGCTCACGCCGTGCTTTCCCGCGAAGAACCGGAACTTGCAAAACACTGGCAAGTCTTTGAACAGGCGTCACCCTTTTGGACAAAATAGCCGCCCGCACCCGCTCATGACAATGTGATTGGTCAATACTTTGTGAGTCTGACAAACTGATTTTGGAACTAACCAGGAGGATGCCATGAAAAAAGCATGGACAGTTGCAGCGTCAGCGGCGGTTGCCGCCCTCATTGTGGCAGGAACGGCGACTTCTAAGGAGAAGGACGAAGAGCCAAAGGAGCTTAAGCGTTACGCTGCCACCGGTGAGACTGAACTTTGTCTGCGTACGACGAAAATTCGCAGTAGCCAAGTCTTGGACAATCAACATATCCTATTCAAGATGAACAATGGCGACACCTATCTCAACAAACTTCCGCGCAAGTGCAGCCAACTTGGGTTCAACAGAGCCTTTTCTTACAAAAACAATACGTCCGAACTGTGCAACACAGAGATCATTCGTGTTTTGAACACCAGCGCGGCCGGAGGACCAACAACACTGGCGACATGCGGGATTGGTAAGTTTGAGCGGTTGGAAAAAATCGCGAAGGCTGAAAAATAATCCGCTTACAGTCTAAGTGAGAAAAGGCGAAAACTAAAGGTCCCCTAGGCCGGGTGCGCTAAATGGTGCCCGGCCTCCTCTGTGCACCGGTTTAGTCCGGGACGGGAATGGCTCGTTGATTGTACAGCATCTTTCGTATTCTCGCCTTTTCTTCGTCCGTAAAGTCGTCGGGATTGACTGACAAGTCAGAGCCCGCGGCCATTCCTTTCTGTACGCCTTCACGATTTCCGAGCTCTTCGAACCACCGTTTGACGTATTTGAACTCATCCAAGTCCTGCCCTTGGTTTTCCCAGCCGGCGGACCAGGGATAACAGATCATGTCGGCAATCGTATAGTCGTCACCCGCCAAGTATTTCGACCGATAGAGCTGATTGTTCAGTACACCATAGAGACGGTTGGCCTCGTCCGTATACCTCTTAACAGCGTAGGATTGATCACCTTGTTCGTCCTTTAGCCGACGAAAATGGCCGCACTCACCGAGCTTGGGTCCTTGATTTGCCATCTGCCACATGACCCATTGCGTGACCTTGTACTTCGCCGCGGGCTCTTGAGGCCAAAACTTGCCGCTTTTCTCGGCGATGTACATCATGATGGCGCCGGACTCGAAGAGAGTGAGTGGTTCACCCCCGCCCATTGGATTATGATCCACCATCGTGGGCATGCGATGGTTCGGGTTCACCTCAAGGAGCTCCTTTTTGAACTGATCCCCGGTCAAGATGTTCATGGGGACGATATTGTAAGGAACTCCCGCCTCTTCCAAGAGGATGGTCACCTTCTTTCCATTGGGCGTAGGCCAGTAATGCAAATCTATCATGTCACCTCTCCTTCGGTAGAAAATCGAAACAAAGCGCTCTTCTGCATCTATATGTTGCAGCACAGTCAATATCGACCACTATATATTGTGGCATACCATTCACGCGCCGTTCAGGCCAGCGTGGCTATGCTCTTACACCAGGGCACGGGTTTTGTGACCCTCCGTGAGCGCATAACACAGTTCCGCGAGGAGACCTTACATTGTGAGACGCGGGACTTATATGAGGCACGTGACCGAGGAGCACAACGCGCGCTCCGGAGAATTGGGAGTTTCGACTATGTTAGCAGGCAGACTTTTCTTGGGGGCATTTGCCGTGTCCGCCTTTCTCCTTGCAGCTGCGCTGTTGGGGCCGTCGGCCTACGCATTCTAGGCCTCGCTGGATCAGATTAACTCGACAGCGATCATTCCCATGCCGACAACTGACGCAGCCCAAGCCAAAGGACGGACAAGCGGCAAACCAATCAAATAGATGATTGCGTGCACCACGCGGGCGAAGAAGAACAGCTGAGCGCCCCATATGGTCAAATTGCTGGTGACGCCTGCGACGTGGGCAACCAGTACCAACCCGACAAACATGATCATGTTTTCGAACATGTTGTTCCGCAAACGGACAGCGCGTTTATTGAGGACGCTTGGCTCCGGCAAATTGTCCCTTGGCCCGGCTTGCGCCATCAGGCCGTTTTCCAGGATTGCCAGTGTGGCGGGCACCAGAATGAGAACGAACATGAGGAATATGCTGTAGACGAGGTACGTGAGTTCAGGTGTCATTGATACTGCCTTCTGTTTCTAATCGAATAATTTGTCGGCTTTCGCGAACAAGAGATAAAAGACTAAGCCGAACAAGCAAATCGCAGCGGCGACCTGAAAAACCACAGCCCAGTTTCCGCCGGTTGCCTGCAAAATAAGTCCGCTGACGAGAACGCCAATAAACCCCGGGAGTGTGCCCGCCGTATTCGTCAGCCCCATGAGGACGCCCGCATGACGAGGCGCAATGTCCAGGTGATTGACGGCAAAGCCGCCGGCCGCAAAGCCCCCTAGAAAGTTCCCGACACACATAATAGCGATGGCGACGGGTGCAGATGAAACCCCGCCAACCGCAATCAATGCTGCCGCGGCACCGCCGAACGCCAAGAACTGGCAGAATTTCCTCACTCTGATTTTTGGAACTCCTCTGGCGATGGCGCGATCGGCGACAACTCCAACAAAGTTCAGGGCAAGAAAACTCACCAAAGCGGGGAGCATGGCGAATAGGCCGACGGCCGCAAAGTCCACGCCCAAACCTTCGACCAGGTATTTGGGCAAAAAAGACAACAGGACGTAGCTTGCCCAATTGGTGCAGAAATGGCTGACGATGATTGCCCAAACGGGCAAGCTGGTGAGCAACTCGCGCCACGGGGTCGCAGCCGCCTCGCCAACGGCGGCACCCGAATTGACGATCCGTTCCCGCTCGAATGACGCGATCCGCTGATGGGATTGCGGTGAGTGGGCAACAAGGCGGTCCCAAAAAATCCACCAGATGAAGCCGGTTGCGCCGAACAGATAGAAGACCCACTCCCACCCAAACGCCTCGGCGATGATGGGTGACGCAACGAGCGCGAATACAGTTCCCAAGGGAATGCCGCTGAAGACGATACCAATCGCCCGGGATCGTTCTTCTTCCGGCACCCATTTGCCAAATAGATTGTAAACGGACGGAAAGGCAACGCCCTCCCCGATCCCCATACCAATTCGGGCAAGATAAAGGATCGTCAGACCCAATGCCGCTGCGGGCGGAGTTATGATTGTAAAGATCGACCAGACAATGACGCCAAGGGCTAGAATCGCTTTTCCGCCATACCGATTCGCCAGCCAACCGCCCAGAATTTGAGTGACAAGGTAGCCCAGAAAAAACGAGGACAGAACAAAGCCCTGCGTTCGGTCGTCCCAACCATATTCGGCGGCCATGGGCAGGATTGTGACTGAGATATTGGCGCGGTCGATGTAGCAAATGAAAATAGCGACCGCGCTTAAGAACACGACTGAATAGCGTCTAGGCCAATATCGCGAGAGCGATATCGGCCGCGTTTCCATCGTCATTTCAGCGTTTCCTCTTTTTACCCGAAGCTACACGAGCGGAGCCAAGACGCAAGGCGCCTTAGATGATCTGAGAAAAGTTGTTCGCACTTGCGAATTGTGTTGTGATGAGTCGGCGAGAGCGGCGATGGAAATTCAAAGACCAACCACGGAGCAAATTCTGGGTACAGTGGGCTTGGTGGCCCTCACGGTTGGCACTTTCGTCGTGTTGCAGCCTTTCTTGAATGCGCTTCTCTTCGCTCTCATTTTGACCATTGCCAGCTGGCCGGCATTTGAACAGCTGGAACACCGTCTTAATGAACGAAACACGTTGGCGGCGGCCATCGCCACCGGCGCGCTTGTGGCGGTCTTGCTTATCCCGGTTACCGGCTTGGCGATTGTTCTGGCGGACGATGTTGCACAGTTCGTCGGCGAGTTCCGCTCGACGGTCGAGAGCCCTCCCGAGCCGCCCGCATGGTTGGTTCAATTGCCAATCGTGGGGGATCGCCTGGCCGGCTTATGGGAGGCGTTTCGCGATGGTACGCTGAATATCGCGGAAACAATTGCTCCTTATGGCGAACAAATTGGCCGGGCTCTTCTATCCGGGACCGGGGCGGTCGGCGGTCAAATTGCACAATTGTCGCTGGGTATTCTCATCACTTTCTTCTTGTTTCGGGATGGGGACCGGATTGCCGAGCGGGTCCGGGTTTTCGTGAGCCGAATTGCGGGGGCGCGCGCGGAAAGCCTTTTGCAAAAAGCCCACGGCACCATGGTGGGCGTCATTTATGGAATCGTTGGAACCGCCATTGTTCAAGGGTTTCTTTGCACGATCGGCCTCGTAATCGCTCAGGTTCCGGGGGCGATTCTCCTGGGGGTGGCAGCTGCGATCTTGTCCGTCATACCTTTCGGGGTGGGCATCGTTCTGTGGTCGTCAGCAATTTGGCTCTTTTCGCAAGGCGAGATCGTTTGGGCTCTCTTTTTGGTGATTTGGGGCATCCCTGTGGGGATCGCTGAAAACGTCATTAAGGCGGGCTTCATCAGTCGCAATAGCAGCTTGCCGTTTGTTCTCATCTTTTTGGGATTGCTCGGCGGTGCAATTGCGGGTGGGTTCACCGGAATCTTTTGGGGGCCGGTGGTCCTGACCGTTTCTTACACTATCCTCCTTGAATGGACACAGCCTCAACCTGATGGCGGAGAGGACGTCCCTGTTGATGGTGCGGCAGCGAATGAGCCGGACGTTAAAGACGATGCTGAGTCTGTGGTCTGAGGAAGTCTTACCGTTATCGCAGGGCCACCGCGTCCAGTGACGTTCGTCCCGCGCCGAACAGCAGCAAGAGCACCAATGCGCCTATGATGGGGCCAAACGTGGGAAGAAGCGAGATATAATCCTGCACAACAATCGATGCAGCGATAAACAAACCCACCGCAATTGAAAGCATGACGATCGCGGCCAACCTCGTTACAAATCCCAACAACAACAGAGCGGCGCTCAGTACCATGAGAATAATCAGCCCGTGGTAAGCCCAAGTTGGATATTCAAGCAAGCCCTTGGTGGCATCGGGTGACAGAAAGGCCAGGTCAGTATCGGCCAACAGGTCGAATACCGAACGGAACAATGGGCTCTCGGGCATCAAAGCATAGAGGGCAAAGAGTCCGGCCAAGGCGAGCCGCAATACCAATGCTTGTTCCGTCCACGCGCTCGTTTCTCGCGTTCGTCTCGCGGGTGCCCGCTTAGGCGGTGCCAAACGCACACCTTCCCGTTCCGGCTCGGCTTGAAGATAAAACTCAATAGAATTGATCATTTGGTCAAATCCAGAGTGCTTGGACTGTCCCTTCCAACCCTTTAAGTTAAAGGGCCGCACGCGCGTGTAGGGCTCAGGCACTCTGGCGCCATCCAATCGCACGGTGACAAGAGAGTTAATCTCCATGCCGTACTTGGTAAAGCGCCCCACGTCCGGGTCATCGACCGAGTGGCGCGACCAAAGCGTCAACACGACCTTGGCCTCCTCGATCTGCTGGCGATTGAGCGATTGTGAGGCGTGGGACGTGGTGATCTTGCGATCGAACCACACCGTCCAACCGCGGTCACGCAAAGCCGTCGCAAGCAAGCGCGCTCGTCTCGTATCCTTCTTTGCGTAAGCGACGAATATGTCTGCCATTGAACCCCTCAGAGCAATCTTATCCAATGCTCGTCTCAGACGGATGCCCCAGATCCCCCTCGGGAAAACATAGGGCTAAGAGGACAATCAAGCAACTTTGCGGCCACACCGGTTAAAACGGACGATCGCCATTGATCGTCACCCGCCGCATATGGCGTCGCTGTCCGTGGTAGTCGTTCAAGGCGTAATGCTGGACCGAGCGATTATCCCAAAAGGCGACGGACCCGGGCTGCCAGCGAAACCTGCAGGTGAATTCTTCCCGCGTTGCGTGCTCATATAGGTACTGCAGGATCGGACGGCTCTCGGTTCGCGTCATATCTTTGATACGAATGGTAAATGCCGGATTCACATAGAGCGCCTTGCGCTTCGTTTCAGGATGCGTTCGGAAGATGGGATGCTCGAATTCTTCGACCTCGGCTCCGACTTGCTCGATCGCCATGGATTTGCGCTTCAATGCCGAATTCCCAGCAGCGCCGTACTCGCGCTCAGACGAATGGACCGCCAACCGACCCGCAAATAGGTCTTTCATTCCTTGCGACAACCGATCGTACGCTAAGTGTTGGTTGGCAAACAAAGTGTCGCCGCCAAATGAGGGAACCTCAAGCGCATACAGCACAGACCCGAGTACCGGTTTTTCTTGAAATGAAATGTCCGTATGCCAGCCGCCCCCGAAGTTGACCTTTTCCGTTGGTTCTTTGATGATCTCCATAACCTCCGGGTGACCGTCCATGCCCTTGACGTAGGGATGAATATGGAGCGTTCCAAATCTCTTGCCGAAAGCGATATGCTGTTCGGGCGTTAGCGTCTGCTCACGGAAAAAAATGACATGGTACTGGAGAAATGCCCGGTGTATTTCGTCCAGCTGCTCGTCTGCGACGTTCGAAAGATCAACCCCTGTGATCTCTGCACCCAAAGCGCCGGACACCGGCTCTGGAGTTATTGTTTTGTATTCAGGGGTTGTTTCGCTGAGTGCGCTCATCGTCTGCCCTCTTCTTTGCGTTTCCTATCTGTTGGCGCCGGGGACCCACAAAACGTCTTCGCGACCTTCATCGTTTGCTATTCGTCCTGCTACGAACAAAAAATCGGAAAGTCTGTTTACATATTTCAGTGCCGGTTCACCGACTTGTTCCCCTTCGATATGAACGAGCCCCACCATGAGCCTTTCGGCTCTGCGTGAAACGGTGCGTGCCAAATGCAAATGGGCCGCCGCTTCGGAACCGCCCGGAAGGATGAATGATTTTAGAGGTTCAAGACGTGCGTTCATTTCATCGATCTCGGCCTCAAGTCGTTCCACTTGCGCTTCCGTCATGCGCAAAGGTTCGTAGTCCAAGGGCTTTCCCTCATCAGGTGTGCATAAGTCCGCGCCCAAATCAAACAGGTCGTTCTGGATCCGCGAGAGGGCTTTGTCGAGCGGCCCGTCCAAGTAGAGACGCGCTATTCCAATCACAGAATTTGCCTCATCCACGGTTCCATAGGCTTCAATGCGCAGAGCGTTCTTGGGAACGCGCGTTCCGGTCCCCAATGCCGTTGTACCCGCATCGCCCGTCTTGGTGTAGATCTTATTCAGCGTGACTATGGGAGCCTCCATTCTCGATTGGTAAAGGATCAGCGGTCAGGGATTCAAAAAAAGCAGCAACCATCTCGGGTCCATTGAACGCTCTGCTGGTCGGGCCGAGGAATCGGGGAAACGTGGATGTCGGATGAGGGATCGTGTGTCCGCCGTCCCTTATCCGTACCTGCATGACCGACGTTTCGCCGTGACGGAAAAGCGTGCGCTGAACCGCACTGCCTGAGTCGTCTGGAACTTCGCCGCTCTCTTGATGGTTGGCTTCGGCTGCCTCCAAAGAACGGAAATACTCGGCCGTTTCATCTGTGGAGCGAACGAGACCGCGACCGGCCAATCCGTAAATGCTCACCTCGCCGCCATCATACGGATTCACTGGATCACTTGTTCCATTCATGATGAGAACGGACACCGCCTTGCCTTCGGGCGTGCACGCCATATTTTCTTCTTTTGGAAGGCTGGCAGCGATGGCGGCTATGCCGCGCACCATCTCTGGTGTCTCCAAGGCGAGCCGAAATGCCATATGCCCGCCATTTGACAAACCCGCCGCAAACACTTTCTCTCTGTCTGCGCCATATTTGGTCACCAATCTGTCGACGATCGCGCTAAGAAATCCGACATCGTCTATGCCTAAGACATTGGCGTCATACATCGCCGCCGCCCGGCAGCCGTTCCAGTGTCCTTCAAAACCGTCGGGATAAACGATGAGAAATCCGCTCTCGTCGGCAATGCGTTCAAATTCATATGAGGTCTGCTTTTGGAACTGAAGACCTGTTGAGCGAGATGGGTGCAAAGCAAAAATGATCGCAGGATTGTCAGATATTTGAGTGGGCCGGTAAACGGAGTAAGTTCGCCAATAGTCTTGATGCTGAAGAGAGTTTTCGATCATATCGCCGGCGAACACCGGTTTTTCGGGGAAGTCTCCGCGCAGGAAGAAGAAATACAGCAAGCCGCCAATCCCAGCAACGATCACTGCAAAGACAAGGATATTGCGAAAGAATCGCAGCATAGGCAGATCTTAGCCTGGTCCGTTCCCACTCAGCACGAGGGCAAGCATGACAACACAGATTGCGACAAATTGGAGCAGCACACGTAACCGCATCAGCTTGTTCGAATAAGAGCGCGCAAAGTCGCCGCCGCGAAACAGGCTGTAGAGGCCAAAACACAACACAACAAAAACGGCTCCGGTGCTGAGCAAGATTAAGAAGTTCACGCCATTTTCCTTTTTTTCTTAGCGGACATTATCACTTGATCGAGGTCACACAAGTGAGCTCACTGAACACACGCTTTTGCCCCGATATGGATCTTAACGCAGCCTGCCGTCTCGGAGTAGCTTACGAATGAGGCGTTTCGCGGGCTCACCGTCCCATTCGGCGGGGCCGGACATGCGACCCACTTCTCGGCCATCGGCCCCAATCAGCACAGATACCGGCAACGTTCCATCGCCAACGTCGCGCGAGATCTTGAGCGTTTGATCGCTGTAGGCCTGCAGGGACGAGATAGAGAACCGTTCATAAAAATCGTCAATCTTGGGGATTCCACCCCGATCGATGCTCACCGCCACCACCTCAAAGGGTTGATCCGAAAATGCGGTTTGCAACCGGTCTAGGGCCGGCATTTCCTCTACACATGGGGCACACCAGGTTGCCCAAATGTTCAAAAGAACTGCCCGTCCCTCAAAATGGTCGAGTGAGACTTGCTCCCCACTTGCCGTCTTAATGGTAAACGCGGCAACTTCTTTGGGACGGTCCCAAATCTCAAAATCTTCCAGGTAAATCACTTCACTCTGGGCCGCATCCGCGCCCATAGGAGGATTGCCAGCGACGCTGAAGATAACGTATAGGACCCAGAAAGCGCCGAACGCCAGCGTTCCATAAAGGGCAAGGACCTGCAGGCGGTCAAACGTAAACGCACTTTTGCGCGGCGCTATTGATCCGAACAAAGCGGTGAGTTTGCGAAGGAATGTCTCAAAATGACTCGGCATAAGGCATCATCCACTACTACGCAAAAATCTGCCTCACAGATGTGGGGGGGACGATTTTCCGGTCAAGTATCGGAAGTCATGCAGCAAATCAATGCGTCAATAGGTGTGGATCGCCGTCTTTTTGCCCAAGATATCGCATGTTCGCTCGCCCACGCCGAGATGCTCGTTGCGCAAGGAGTTATCTCTGGCGAAGACGGCTCGGCGATCGTTGAAGGCCTGCGCCAGGTTAAAGACGAGATCGAAAGCGGGTCTTTTGAGTTTCGTACCGATCTCGAAGATATTCACATGAACATTGAAGCAAGGGTGAAGGACTTGATCGGAAGCGCCGCGGGCCGCATGCATACCGCGCGGTCGCGGAACGATCAGGTTGTTACTGACTTCAAACTGTGGGTTCGGGATGCCATTGACGAAAGCATCGTTCAATTGACGGCATTGCAGCTTGCCTTGGTCGAGCAAGCCGAGCGCCATGCGGCCGCAGTCATGCCCGGCTTCACCCATCTCCAGACGGCACAGCCGGTCACCTTTGGACACCACTGCCTTGCTTACGTTGAAATGTTCGAGCGCGACAAAGGAAGATTCGCAGACGCGCGCGTCCGCCTCAACGAGTGTCCCCTCGGCGCTGCGGCCCTGGCTGGGACGTCCTTTCCCATCGATCGAAATCAGACATCCAGCGCGCTTGGCTTTGATCGGCCGACTTCAAACTCGCTAGACAGTGTATCGGACCGGGATTTCGCCATGGAAGCCCTGAGCGCTGCCTCTGTCACCGCCGTCCATCTTTCGCGGTTGGCCGAAGAAATCGTGATCTGGATGTCGGCCCCTTTCGGCTTCGTTGAATTGACCGATGAGTTCACCACAGGTTCCTCCATTATGCCGCAAAAACGTAACCCGGATGCGGCCGAATTGATCCGGGCCAAGACAGGAAAAATCTTTGGCGCTCAAACGTCGTTGCAGACGGTCATGAAGGGCCTGCCCCTTGCCTATTCAAAGGACATGCAGGAAGACAAGGAGCAGACATTTGTAGCATTCGATGCCTTGAGCTTGAGCCTTCTAGCGATGGCCGGGATGGTTCGTGATCTGAACATAATCAAGGAGAAGATGGCGTCTGCGGCGGCGGAGGGGTTCTCCACCGCCACCGATCTGGCGGATTGGTGTGTCAAAGCGCTCGATATTCCCTTCAGAGACGCCCACAAAGTGGCCGGCGGTGCCGTTTCGCTGGCTGAAAAGAAAGGTAAGGGCTTGGCGGAACTGACGCTGGAAGAGCTGCAAACCGTCGAGCCCGGCATCACTGCTCAAGTGTTTGACGTGCTCAGCGTTGAAAACTCCGTTGCAAGCCGGTCAAGCTTTGGCGGGACCGCCCCCGACAATGTCCGCGCGCAAGTGAAAAAATGGAAGGAAAAATTGAACTCATGATAACGTTGAGACGACTTGCACAAATGAATTTGATGGTCACATTCCTGTTGTCGGCTTTGGCCCTCAGTGGCTGCGGCGTGAAAGGTGACCCGGAGGCACCGCCGGAACGGAGCGAAGCTCCGCAGGAGCGTGAAGACGGTGATCCATGGTGGAAATTGTTCTGACGGTTCGCTGATTGAGCGACGAGACCCATAATGCATCACTTCAGCTACAAGGACGGTCAGTTGCATGCAGAGGACCTGCCTATTTCGGCGATCGCCGATGAGGTGGGAACGCCGTTCTACTGCTATTCAACCGCCACCATCGAACGTCACTACCGGGTCTTTAAAGAGTCTTTTCCCCAGACAAAGACGCTCGTTGCGTACTCCATCAAGTCAAATTCAAATTTATCCGTCATCAGAACACTGGCGAACTGTGGTGCCGGAGCGGACATCGTGTCTCAAGGGGAACTGGAGCGCGCGCTGGCGGCTGGTGTCCCCGCCGATAAGATCGTGTTTTCGGGAGTGGGAAAAACAGCATCCGAGATGGCGTCGGCGCTGGACGCGGGAATTTATCAATTCAATGTGGAATCTGAGCCGGAACTTCAGCTCCTGAATGAAGTCGCCGTCTCCGCCAATAGGACGGCTCCCATCACGCTTCGGGTTAATCCCGATGTAGACGCCAAAACCCACGCTAAGATCACAACCGGAAAATCGGAAAACAAATTTGGTGTTCCGTGGAACCAAGCGCGGCGAATCTACAGGGATGCAGATGAAATGCCGGGTATTCGCGTTGTCGGCGTCGATGTGCATATTGGCAGCCAGATCACGGACTTAACCCCGTTCAAGGATGCCTTTGGGAGAGCCGTCGAGATGGCAAGATTGCTGCGCGGCGACGGTCATGCGATCGAGCGGCTTGATCTCGGCGGAGGTTTGGGCATCCCCTATCGTCAATCGAACGAGACGGTTCCACCTACACCTTCTGAATACGGCGCGATGGTCGAGGACCTTACAAAAGGATTAGACCTGGAGCTCATCTTCGAACCGGGCCGAATGATCGTCGGCAATGCGGGATGCCTGATTTCACGAGTGCTCTATGTGAAGAACGGATCGGACCGGAATTTTCTAATCCTCGACGCGGCGATGAATGATCTGATCCGTCCGGCCCTTTACGATGCCCATCACGATATTGTGCCGATAAAGGAACCAGCGGCCAATGCCACAAATTTGCCTTTTGACGTGGTGGGGCCGGTCTGCGAGACTGGAGATACGTTTGCGAAGGACCGATATTTGCCAGATATTAAGCCGGGAGATTTAGTAGGTTTCATGTCGGCCGGCGCTTATGGCGCGGTCCAGTCAAGTGAGTACAATTCCAGACCTCTTGTGCCAGAAGTGCTCGTCAAGGGGTCGAACATGGCCGTTGTCCGGCGCAGGCCAACACTTAAAGAAATGCTGAGCCGGGAGCCAATGGCAGATTGGCTTTAGGACCCTCTCCGGAGTGGCTCTAAACCCAACGAGCGAGTGAAAGGAAAGCGTGCGTGGGCGAGTCCCAACAGAGACAATCTGACCACCCCACCCTTCCCGCGCGTACGGAACGGCAGATCGCCTTAACACGCGCCATCATCGCGTTTGAACATTTCTGGAATGCGCTCTGGCCCGCCATCGTTCCGCTGGGACTGCTTGTTATTTTCAGTCTCTTTGGCCTCTGGGACGTGTTGCCTGGTTGGGCTCATTGGGGTCTATTGATTCTGTTGCCTGTTGTCGGCGGGTGTCTGTTTTGGCGTGACATCTCCCATCGCCCATGGCCCACGCGACAGGATGCCATCGCGCGTATTGATCGGTACAGCCAAATCTCCGGACGGCCACTCACTGCGTATACAGATGAATTGGCAATCGGATCGAGTGACGGAGAGCTGTCCACAGATACTCTTTCAATTTGGAACACATATAAGAACCGGCTTAGATCGAAGCTCAGCCAACTCACGATCAAGGCCCCGGTTTCGCAGCTTCCAGCGAAAGACCCGCATGCGATAAGGGTTCTCTTGGCCTTAATCGTTGTGATCGGCCTTTTTGCTTCGGGACCAAACGTACTCGATCGCTTGGCCACGCTCTTCGATCCAGCGCAAAGCCAATTGGGATCATCAAGCCTCGCGCAGACGGCTTGGATCGCCCCGCCGGATTATACGCGCTTGGCTCCGGTCTATTTGACCGGAGACGTCGGCAACGGCAGTGAGGTAGCGGTGCCCGCGGGCTCCACGTTCTTTATGCGCGTGCAAAATCTACGCTCCGTACCCGAAATCGAAGCAAGCGCGTTAGAGCCCAGCCCCAACATAGAATCGGCCCATCGCGCGCCTTTTGAGACTGTCGAGGAGCAAGCTTTTGAGTACTCCACGGATTTAGAAGAAAGTGCCCGCCTTAGGGTGTTTAGTGGACGGAAAGCCATTTCGGATTGGCTGGTCCGCGTGTCACCTGATCGACCTCCTGTAATTGGATTTACAGAAGATCCGCATGCCACCAAATCGAATTCCTTTTCGGTGCCTTATGCGATTTGGGATGATTACGGAGTGGTCACGGCGCGATTGGTGGTGGAAAGCAATCCCGTGTCGCTTCCCGAACTCAGTGGAGAAGAACCTGCTCCCGAAACAGAAACGCCTGCCGCGTCCGACGAAGAGGAGACTCGGAGCGAATATGCGTTTGACATCGCACATATTTGGCGGAACGAGCCGCTGGTCATTGATTTACCACTCAACCAGCTAATCACTCAGCGCACAGAGTCAAAGCATGTTGAAGATCTGGTCTCACATCCATGGGCGGGCAGCGAAGTTCGCGTTCGATTAGAAGCAACGGACCAACTAGACCAGTCGGGCAAGAGTGAAACTCTTTCGATCACGCTGCCAGAGCGCACTTTTCGGGACCCCCTCGCAAGAGCGATTATTGAGCAGAGGAGGACTCTCGCCTTTAACCCGGAACGCACGGACCGAACCGTTCAATTTCTTGAGGCGCTTACCCGATTTCCCGAACGCTACATAAAAGACAGTACCGTCTATCTCAGTTTGCGGACCGCCACCCGGCGTCTCAAGAGCGTTCAGTCTCTTGCCGACTTAAAGGAGATCAGCCATCTCCTTTGGGACACGGCCATGCATATCGAGGACGGCGACCGAGCGGAAATTGCTAAGCGAATCAGTCGTTTAAAGCGTCAGCTTGATGATGCACTTGCGGAAAACAAGCCGCAAGACGAGATCGACAAAATCATGCGTGCGTTGCAGAACGCGATAAACGAGTACCTCAAGAGCCTGGCCCAAAGCGGTGAGCCGCAGCCCCTTGACCCCAATGCGCCCACGATTTCGAGCAACGAAATCAATGACATCATGAAAGCCATTGAGGAGATGCTACGAACGGGCAATATGGAGGGGGCAGAGCGTCTGCTGTCTGAACTCATGGATATGCTGGAAAACCTGGAGATGGTGTCTCCAGGCTCCCGGCCGAATATGGGGCCTGGCGAAAAGGCGATGGAAGACGCGTTGGGCGATCTCGGCAACATCATCGGAAAGCAAAGAAACCTCTTGGACGAGACGTTTCGTCAGCAACAGGACGGTGATCAGGGGTCGAACGAATCCGGCATTGCCGGCGATCAGGAAGCGCTGAGGGAGCGCCTTGATGATTTGATGGACAACTTGGACGAGAATGGCGTGGATCTGCCGTCAGAACTGGAACGCGCGGAACGAGCTATGCGTGGTTCCCAGGAGTCTCTGGAAAATCAAGACCCTTCCGGTGCAGTTACGCAGCAAGAAGAGGCAATCGATCAGCTGCGCGAAGGGGCACAGGCATTGGCCGAACAGTTGATGGACCAAATGGAACAACAATTAGGTCAATCCGGCAGATCCGAGCAAGGCCGCCAGGCACAAGACTATGATCCCCTTGGCCGTCCAAAACAGCGCTCGGGACCGGAATACGGAGACAATGTCAAAATTCCAGAAGAGAGGGATCTTCAGCGCGCGCGACGGATTCTCGAAGAGTTGCGCCGCCGTTCGGCGGAGCGGCATCGGCCGGAGCAGGAACTCGACTATCTCGAGCGGCTGTTGCCGCGCTTCTGAGGAGAGCAGAGCCTATTCGATTTCGTCTGCGGCCGCAAAACGGACAACGATATCGAACGCCTCAACGGGCGGATATCCGAGGCGGGTTTCAAAACGATAAGACTGGCCCGGATCAAGCTCGGTCACAGGCAAAGGCACAACCCAATCATAGAGTTCGCGTTTTTGATTGTCGCGGAGGCTCACATGCAGCGGTGTGACGGACCGGGTCGTGGACACGATGTTTTCGATTTGGCCCGAAATCGCCAAGACGGGAAGCTGCTCCTCACTGAACTGGGCATACACAACATCCTTGAGGTCTAGGCCCCGGGTGTTCACTGTTATCCCCAGTGTGGAGTACAGCACGTTGGCTTTCGGCCAGAGTTGCACAATCGGAACACGGAACGCATAGGCGGATTGGACAATCACAGCCACGAAGAGCACCAGGGCGGCCCAGCTTGCAATTTCGCGAATGTTTGCCAGCATCGAGCGCTTCGCGAGAGCGCTTGAAAAGACGGACTGATAGGGGTTGCCTGTCGCCACACCGACTTCGTTTTCAATCGTTATTTGCAGAGCTGACGCGTCCGGCGGCCCTTGGAACCAACAATGGCCGCAATTTGTGCATTTAACAGTGCGTCCAGAAGGAGCAAATCGGCCGCCCTCTGCCATGTACCTGGTGTTACAAGACGGACAGGTGAGAATCATACAGCAATCGCTTATTCCAATCGGAACCGCGGTCCATAATCAGCCGGGTCGTGTTAACGATGAAACCTAGAGCAACCGAATCGAAGTTAATTAGATATTGCGAAAGTGTTAACGGTTTGTTGCCAAAGCTGGGATGAAACGGAAGTTGAAGAAATTTGTGATGCGAAAGGCGACATGAAGCCGTGATCAAATTCGACAATGTGGGCGTGAGGTATGGTGTCGGCGAGGAGATCCTCAGCGATGTTTCCTTTTATCTTGATCCCGGAACGTTCCATTTCTTAACCGGACCTTCCGGGGCCGGAAAAACCTCCCTTTTGAAGCTTATGTATCTTGGGCATCGGCCGTCGCGCGGGATGATTTCTCTGTTCGGACACGATCTTTCAAACCTCACCCGGAACGAACTTCCGGAAATCAGACGGCGGATCGGGGTTGTGTTCCAAGATTTTCGCCTTCTCGACCATTTAACTGCCTTCGAGAACGTCGCCCTGCCTTTGCGTATTGCCGGACACGATCACGGTGAGTACGAGTCCGATGTCGCCGAACTGCTGACTTGGGTCGGTCTTGGCGACAGACTTCATGCTAAACCATCTACTTTGTCGGGCGGCGAAAAACAACGCGTGGCCATCGCCCGGGCCGTCATTGGCAAACCAGACCTGCTGCTGGCCGATGAACCCACAGGTAATGTCGATCCAGAAATTGGCACACGGATTATGCGCCTCTTCTTGGAGCTCAACCGAATGGGAACGTGTGTGGTCATCGCGACACACGATACGCAGCACTTAAAGCGCTTTCCCAGACAACGGCTGAGTCTCGACCGGGGCCGATTGAGTGTCCTTCCCCCGCTCGAGGTGGTTCAGTCTGAGCGCGAAAGCTTTTCGGATGAGGCAGAGGTACCCCAATGACAAGTACCGAGACCCGCCCGGCGCGCGCGGCCTCTCAATCCACCCAGGGGCCGGATCGCGTTCAGCAAAGTGTGCTGCCCAACGTGGCTGAAAGAAATAAAGGCAGCATGCAGATCTTGCCACGCCATGACGGCGAGCGCCGTTCGCTTCTCGCGGTGGTTGCGGTCATGTGTTATTTGGCTTCTCTAGCAGGAGCCGGGGTCATCGGTATACAAGCGGCAACCGAACGCTGGACGACAGGATTAACAAGCACGGTTACCGTGAAGCTCAAACCGCAGAACGATCTGCGTTCCGGTGATCCAGGTTTTGAGAACAGCCGTTTGGGGCTCGTCATCGAAGCCATTCGCGGAACGTCCGGCGTTCAACGGGTTGAACTCATCGATAAGGAAGTTACCCAGCAGCTCCTGGAGCCATGGCTAGATCCCGATATCATTCCGGACTCGTTGCCGATTCCGGATCTCATCGACATTCAAATCGATCCTCTAGCTCCGCCCGACTTTGATGAGTTGGAGTCAAGAATAAAGACCGTCGACAGTTCGGCCGAACTTGACAACCATATGAGATGGAATGATCGCATACTGTCTTTTGCCAACATTATACATCTCGTTGCTGTTTTCATTCTCGTGATCATCAGTCTGACGACGGTTGTTATTGTGATCTTCGCCACGCGCGCTTTGTTGTCCGCGCGGCAAGAAGTCGTAGAGGTGATGCATCTGATCGGCGCCCACGATGCAGCGATCGCCAGCGAATTCCAAAAAAGCTTTCTCATAACCGGGCTGCAAGGGGGCGTTATCGGTGTCTTGGGCGCAATCGGAACGATTGCCCTGGTGTCCGCCTTGTCGGGGAATGTGTCCGGTGTTTCATCTGCTGCTCTGCTGCCGCCGGTTCAACTTGATGCCTTAGCCCTGGCGCCGATCTATGCCGTTCCCCTTGTTGCAGCCGCCATCACGACGATTACGGCCCGCTTCACGGTGCTGCAAGTCATCAAAAGCACAATGTATTAGGCCCTGACAACTTTACCGTCAGAGTTGCTTTTTTTTCGTCAACTTGCCAAAAGCGGTGAGGCGTAAGTCTATTTTCACAACGTTGCGGAGGAGCGCATGGCTAAAACTGACGATCATGAAATTGTTTCCATCTACCCGTTCACGGACGAAGAACGAGATACTTTGCTCGAACACGCTCAAGAATGCGTTCTCATGTGGGCGACCAAAGACGGATGGCCCGTTGGTGTGACCCATGCCTATGTGTGGAAAGACGGAAAGATTTGGCTGACATTCGCAGCTCATCGCCACAGAACCGTTGCGATCAAACGTGACAACCGCGTTTCTGTGAATGTGAGTTCCTTGAGTTATGGCGGCACTCAGCCAGAGGGCGCTCCCACCGGCGCAATCACCATCAAGGGCAAAGGCGAGTTCTTTGAGGACGAAGAGACCAAGAAATGGTTTTATCCCGCGTTGGCGAAAAAGGTGAACCCCAACAATCCCGACGGAGAAGCCTTTTTCAACAATTTGCTCGATTCTCCAACGCGGGTCATGCTCGCTGTCACCCCCGAAAAATACATTATGTACAACAGTGGAACGGCGGGCAAACACATGGCTGGAACCGCGACTGAAGAGGAGTTGGGCGAACGCCTGGAATCCGACGCGGTGCGCATGAACGAAGAACGAAAAAAACGCGGCCTCCCGGAACGCTAGTTTGCACTCAGGCGAGAGCGTGATCGTCGGTCGTTGAAGGATTAACCGGCCCCGTGAGCCAGGTCCGTTCGCGTATATGTGCCTTCGCGCCGTCAGGATACGCGCACAACAAAGAACAAACCGACTTGTGTTGTGTTTTCGGTGAAATCCAAAACGGCTTTAGGCAGGACAGGTGGCCGTCCTGGTGGCCACCAATCTGCCATATAATCAGGGCATTCTTATTGGTTAATCGCCCCGCCCCACCCGGCCGGGTCTTATGATATTATATTAGCAATCCGATGATAGGGTTGCCCGATGGGAAACACGCAAGTTCACGGCCAAATCAAAGCCCGAAAGTACCGATCCCGGCGCCTTCTTCCGTGGCTGCTTGTGATCCTCGTGGGTATTTGGGCCCTCGGTTTCTTTAGATTTACTGAACAGGTCAGAGCGCCGAGGGCGGTCCCCAGCGATGCGGACGCCATTGTGGTTTTGACGGGGGGCGAGCAAAGGCTGATGGAGGCTCTTAACCTGCTCGCACAAGGTAAAGGCGAACGTCTCCTCATTTCCGGGGTTAATCCGGTCGCAACCAAAGCGGAGTTGCAGCGGCTTTTTCCCATATCCAGTGACTTGTTCGATTGTTGTGTCGATATCGATTACGCTGCGGAAAACACCATCGGAAACGCGAACGAGACCGCTGAATGGGTTACCAATAACGGGTTTTCCTCTTTGATCGTGGTCACGGCGAACTATCATATGCCGAGGAGCCTCATTGAATTTGAAAGGGCTCTTCCGAATGTTTCGATCAGCGCGTATGCCATCCCAACCGAGCGGGTCGAGATAAACCGGTGGTATTATCGCGCACAGACTGCACTTTTTTTGGCGAACGAATACAACAAGTTCCTTGCAGCCAAAACGAGGATTGGGATATTGTCTGCGCTGGGATAAAGTTGCCATGCAGACAGTACGCTCCATACTCTTCATGACCATTTTGTACGTCTACACCCCAATCATGGGTGTTGTGGCGCTACCGATCGCTTTAGTCAGTAGGCGGGTGGCCCTCGCGACCGTCAAACTGTGGACGCATATCTTGTTCGGCGCCCTCAAAGTGTTGTGCGGTATTACGTATGAAATTCGGGGCCGTGAAAACGTTCCGGAGGGTGCGGCCATCTACGCTTCCAAACATCAAGCCATGTGGGAGACCGTATCCTACTTTCAGATCTTGGGCGACCCGGCTTTTGTTCTCAAACGAGAGCTGATGATTCTTCCTGTGTACGGATGGTATAGCGCTATACTGGGGATGATCTCGATCAATCGGGATGGAAAGGCAAAGGCCTTGCGCGCCATGTTAAGCCAGGCCGAAAAAAAGTGTGCACAGGGACGAGAAGTCGTGATCTTTCCGGAAGGCACGAGGATGGCGCCCGGTACCAAGGGGCCCTATCAGCCAGGTGTTGCTGCTTTGTACAAACATTTGAACGTCCCCTGTGTTCCCATGGCGCTCAATTCCGGACTTTACTGGCGGCGCGGAAAACACAAAAGGCCCGGCACGATTATCGTTGAGTTCGGAAAACCCATCGCGCCTGGTCTAAGCCGCAAAAGCTTCATGAAGACGCTCGAAACTGAAATTGAAACGATGGCAAACAAGCTGGCCGATGAAGGCCGTCAGTCGCTTGGCGAAGACGGTCCGGTTGTCGCAAAAGACCCGGTCTCATCCGGATTGCCGGCGGAGTGAGACAATCCATCTGACAGTCGCGCATCGACTGCCGCCCACAGCGCCTGTAGGCCGGCATCTTCGATTCCCATTGTCAAAAGGTGACCCAAAGTTTCGCGGAGGTACTCCGGATTGCGCCCGGACTTGCCGTGACCACCAATGACCAACTGGACTTGCTCTTCCATCGGAAGTTTGCCGGCATATTGTTCGTGCTGCCGGTCGATCAGGAAGCAGAGCGCCGGGGTTCGGTGGCCACTGCCGTCAAGCAATTCGACCTGGCGTTCGCTCTCCAAATAGACAGAGGTTACTTGCTCTCTTGCCCTGAGATAGGCACGCACACTTTCCGCCTCTTTTGCCGCCACGCGATAGGCCACTCCCCGGCACGAGCCGCCGCGGTCCAGTCCGAACACAAGCCCCGGCTTTTGCGGCGTTCCGCGGTGATAGTGTGAATAGACGCAAAACGACCGGTGGTAGCCGAATAATTTGGCCGGACCGGATTCTTCATAGCGAAATCCTGGGCGCCACATTAAAGAACCATAGCCAAACACCCACAAATCTTGGGTGCCCATCTTATTCGAACCCTGTAGGTTCGACGGCAATCAAATTAGAGGACGAATCGCGACCTATGGACCGCACACTCATCTCCCTTCGCAGCTCTTGGCACATTTGGGCCCCCGTTCTGTTCTTAATTGTCCTTACTAGCGGATATTGGCTTTTTTGGAACAGTGCAAAAGCGCGCTTGGCAGACGGGATAGACCAGTGGCGTGCGGCACAGAACGCGAGCGATTTCCAGTTCAACTACGATACCGCCACGTATTCCGGATTTCCCTACCGATTGCACGCCAAATTCAAGAATGCGACGCTGTCCAATCCCGGTGCACCCAATCCCTGGACATGGCGGATGGCAGAGCTGCGCCTTCAATCGCTCATCTATGAACCTGGCAAGGTTCTGGCCGACCTCGCGGGCGAGCATACACTACAGTATGCGGAAAAAGGGAATAACGCTTCTATGCATACATCTTCGGCAGATGTGGATTGGGGTCGGGCTGCCGTTATTCATAACGGCACCGCGGTACAGCAAGTTTCCATAAATCTGAGAGATGTGACTGGCCAACTGGACGAAGATCCAGATTCAAACGGTAACATCAGTGCACGAACCATAGATATTTATGTCCGTCCAAGTGAAAACAACACTGTGGGGATCACCGAGGATATTGACGTTCTCGTGACGGGCCGAGGTGTGGTCCTGCCGTTCAACGACGCTGCCGGACAGCCAGTGGAACCCATGGATCAAATGTTGACCGATGTAACTTTGAAGGGCCTCGGTCCCCATTTGGGGGAAGCCGATGCCGTCAGAGCATGGCTCACGAACGATGGATCAGCCCGCGTGCATCAGGTGGCCATTAAATCCAAAACGCTTGACATTGCGGCCGACGGTACATTCTCCGTGGACGGTGCATTGCGGCCGCTTGGGACTTTTGATGTGCGTGTTGGCCAGCATCAAGCCATCCTCGACTACTTCGTGGGGACGGGCCAGTTGGATCCTGTTGCAGCCAGATCGATCAGCCAGATGCTTGCGCTCTTGGCGCTCACGGCGGGCGATGACGAAGGCCGGATCACAACCCCACTGGAAATGAAGCGCGGCAAGCTCTTTGTCGGGCCTGTTCCGGTGGCCGAGCTCGGGCCCTTGTTTCGCTGATCTTGAGCCGTTTTTGTTTTTGCGGAAACACAACGGCTCCAAATTCCTTTTTTGCTGGTTTCTGGACCGCGAACCCGCCTCCACTTCGCCTGGAAACGTCACAAAAGCTTGGATGTGAGCTACCGGGCGGCTAGGCGATTTTCACGTGACCGCCCTCGCCGTCATCGAGCGGCGTCTTGCCGACAGCGCCGATGGTTTCTGCGAGCTGACCAAGTTCGTCTCCCAATGGGTTGGTCTTACGCCAGACCATACCGACCGTACGGGAGGGACGGTGCGCCAAAAAACGGTCAACCGACACATTTGCTGAACGCGTTTCCAGCGCCAGCGCCATTTCCGGAATGAGCGTCACCCCCATACCGGCACTGACCATTTGAACAAGCGTGGTCAAAGACGTGCCTTCGATTGGGTTGGGCAACTCGGAACTGTTCGCCTTACAAAAGGACAGAGCCTGGTCGCGGAAACAGTGGCCTTCTTCGAGAAGCAAGAGACGCATGTTTTTGAGTGCCTTTGGGCTGGGCACTGGACTTCCCTCACTCCCGGCGGGGCGGACCAAATGAAACTCCTCTTCAAACAGAGCAAACTCCTGAAGCGAGGGCTCTGAGGTGGGCAACGCGAGCACGGCCAAGTCGAGTTCGCCATCCAGCAATTCTTTGATCAGTTGGTGGGTCATGGCCTCTCGCGGGCGCAGATCGAGCTCTGGATACTCTTTGGACACAATATCGATCAGTCTTGGCAAGAAGTAAGGCGCAATCGTTGGAATGACACCGATCTGCAGTTTTCCCACAAGCGAACCCGCGGCGGAGCGAGCCAAGTCCTCGAGCTCGCGCACGGCCAAGATCACGTCACGCGTACGTCTTGCAAACTCTTCGCCGAGAGCGGTCAACTGCACCTTGCGCGCTGCCCGTTCGACCAAAGGGGCGCCAACGAGCGCTTCGAGTTCCTTTATCTGCATGGAGAGCGCGGGCTGAGTGACGGCGCAGGCTTCAGAGGCGCGGCCAAAGTGCCCCAGCCTTGCCAAAGCATCAAAATAGAGCAGGTGCTTCATAGAAAACTTTATCATCAGATAATCTTATCATAATAAAAAGAAAAAGCAATTTGCCTTATGATAGGGTTTCGCTATCTATAGCGTCAAGAAGCGTTTCTCGGCACGAGATCGACACAAAGCCGTCCCGCAGATGGTGCGCGCCGAACAAAGGCTTTCGCTGATCGAAATGACATCCGCATCCAAGGAGAAAACAATGGACACGAAGACTTCTGAGGCCGCTGGCAAGTGCCCGGTTATGCATGGTGGAAACACGACACTCGGCAAGCCGGTGACAAAATGGTGGCCCAACGCGCTTAACTTGGAGATTTTGCACCAACACGGCGCCCGCACCAATCCGATGGATACAGATTTCACTTATCGGGACCAGGTGAAAACGCTGGACTTCGACGCGGTCAAGAAAGACGTCCATGCACTCATGACCGATAGTCAAGAGTGGTGGCCGGCCGATTACGGTCATTATGGCGGTCTCATGATCCGAATGGCATGGCACGCGGCGGGATCTTACCGGATCAGTGACGGCCGCGGAGGAGCCGGTACGGGCAATCTTCGATTTGCTCCCCTTAATTCGTGGCCAGATAATACGAGTCTGGATAAAGCGCGCCGTCTACTTTGGCCTATCAAGAAGAAATACGGCAACAAACTCTCGTGGGCCGACCTGATCATCCTCGCAGGAACGGTTGCCTACGAGTCTATGGGATTGAAAACTTTCGGGTTTGGTTTCGGACGCGAGGATATCTGGGCGCCTGAAATTGACACCTACTGGGGATCGGAAAAGGAATGGCTCGCGCCAAGCGACGAACGCTACGGTGATATCTCAGATGCTGCCACAATCGAAAACCCGCTTGCCGCGGTGCAGATGGGCCTGATTTATGTCAATCCAGAGGGCGTGAATGGGCAACCTGATCCCGCACGAACAGCTCTACAGGTGCGCGAGACCTTCGCGCGGATGGCGATGAATGACGAAGAAACCGCGGCGCTCACGTGTGGCGGACACACGGTCGGGAAGTGTCACGGTAATGGTGATGCCGGTAAACTGGGTGCTGAGCCCGAAGCCGCCGGCATTGAAGAGCAAGGTCTTGGATGGTCCAACCCGGCTTTCGACGGGACGGCAAGTTCGGCAATCACTTCGGGGCTTGAAGGGGCTTGGACAACAGAGCCAACCAAATTCGATATGGGTTATTTCAAGCTGCTTTTCGGATACGAGTGGGAGCTGAAAAAGTCACCAGCAGGGGCTCAACAATGGGAACCCATCGGCATCAAAGAGGAAGACAAACCTGCTGATGCCAGCGATCCTACGGTCCGGCACAATCCTGTGATGACCGATGCCGACATGGCAATGAAAGTTGATCCAATTTACAACGAGATTTGTCAGAAGTTCATGGCCGACGAGGCCTATTTCCGCGACACCTTTGCCCGGGCGTGGTTCAAACTGACTCACCGCGATATGGGTCCGAAGGCGCGCTACATCGGGCCGGACGTCCCAGAGGAGGACCTTATCTGGCAGGACCCAATCCTCGCAGGCGCCACCGACTATGACGTTGCCGCTGCGAAGGAAAAAATCGCAGCGTGCGGATTGTCGATCTCGGAACTGGTCTCGACGGCTTGGGACAGTGCGCGCACGTATCGTGGTTCCGACAAACGCGGCGGCGCCAATGGGGCTCGGATTCGTCTGGCTCCGCAGAAGGACTGGGTGGGCAACGAGCCAGAACGCCTCTCAAAGGTTCTCGGCATCTTGGAGCCGATTGCAGCTGAAGTCGGAGCATCGGTTGCCGATATGATCGTGCTCGCCGGCAATGTTGGTGTCGAGCAAGCTGCGAAAGCTGCCGGCGTCGACACCCAGGTCCCCTTCTCCCCCGGACGGGGCGATGCAAGCGATGCGCAGACCGATGTGGACTCATTTGACGTACTCGAACCTTTTGCGGATGGTTTTCGCAATTGGCAGAAACAAGACTATGTTGTCAGCCCGGAAGAAATGGTTCTCGATCGTGCCCAGCTGCTGGGTTTGACGGCCCAGGAGATGACCGTGTTGGTCGGCGGGCTTCGCGTCATTGGCGCCAATCACGGCGGTTCCGAGAACGGTGTCTTCACGGATCGGCAAGGCGCTTTGACGACGGACTTCTTTGTCAATCTCACCGATATGGGCTACAGCTGGCACCCCGTTGATGATGATCTCTTCGAGATTCGTGACCGAGCGTCCGGCACGCGGAAATGGGACGCGACCAGTGTCGATCTCGTTTTCGGTTCCAACTCGGTCTTGCGCGCCTATGCGGAGGTCTATGCACAGGACGATAACAGAGAAAAGTTCGTTCGCGATTTTGTCGAAGCGTGGACGAAGGTCATGAACGCGGACCGATTTGATTTGGCCGCGTGATGGGTTCGGCCGGGCGGGCTGTCCGCCCGGCTGCTTTTTTGTCCAGACCTAGGACTTTTCTTTCGGCGGTGTACTGTGTCGGCCAAAGTCGGGTTCGGCCGTGTCCTGACCAGCTTCGACGATCGACCTTCTGATCTGGCGGGTGCGCGTAAAAAGATCAAAGAGCGCCTCGCCATCGTCCCATCTGATCGCGCGTTGCAAAGCGGACAAATCTTCCACAAAGCGGCCGAGCATTTCCAGGACGGCGTCTTTGTTGTTCAAGAACACGTCGCGCCACATCGTCGGATCCGAGGCAGCGATTCGCGTAAAGTCCCGAAACCCGCTGGCGCTGTACTTGATTACTTCGGCCTGAGCGACCCGCTCGAGATCGGCGGCGGTGCCAACGATGTTGTAAGCGATCAGATGAGGGACATGACTGGTGATGGCGAGCACCAAGTCGTGATGCTTCGGGTCCATTACATCGACGCGGCTGCCGCAAGCTTCCCAAAACGCCGTTAATCGGCTCACAGCCGTTTGATATTCCTCCGACTGCGCATCTGGTACGGGTGTTAAGATGCACCATCTGTTTTCGAACAATTCGGCGAACCCGGAATCCGGTCCTGACTGCTCAGTCCCGGCGATGGGATGGCCAGGGACAAGGAACACGCCGTCCGGCATGTGCGGTAATGATTGTTCAACAATGGCCGATTTAACCGAGCCGACATCGGTTACGACGCTGCCCGGCTTCAGTGAGGGAGCAATCTCTTTTACAATATCCCCGATGATGCCTACCGGGGTACACAGAACAATAAGGTCCGCCTCTTTCGCGCACGCGGAAGCATCAGCCGTCACTTCATCAATGAAGCCAATTTCGAGGGCGCGCGCCCGGGTTGCTTTGGAGCGGGCGTAGCCGACCACCGATTTAGCGAGCTTCTTTTGGTGGATAACATGGCCGAGCGAAGAACCGATGAGTCCTAAGCCGATAAGGGCTACACGTTCGAAATTCATTGCAGTCCGGGCCTCGCACGATCAAGAAAGTCCTGAAGAGCGGAAACGAACGTTTTGTTGGCCTCTTCCGTCCCGATACTGACCCGCAAACTGTTCGGCAAGCCATAGTTGGCGACATCGCGAACGATCACCCCCCGGCTTTGCAGGAAGGCGTTGGCGTCACTTGAGGGGTGAGCGGGATCGGGAAAGTGAACAAGCACGAAATTCCCCACCCCTTTCGTGAAGAGAACTTGCATCGAGCTCAAGCGTTCGCAAACCCATTCCAGCCAGTGGGCATTATGGGCGATTGCTTTGTCCACGAAGTCCTGATCCGCGAGCGCCGCAACTGCCGCTGCCTGGGCCGGTACATTGACGTTGAAGGGTTGCCGGACTCGATTGAGTGTCTCGATCATTTCAGAAGGGGCATAGGCCCATCCCACGCGCAGCCCCGCCAAACCATAGATTTTGGAAAACGTACGTGTCATGATCACATTGCGGGAAGTGGCAACTAACTCAATTCCCGAAGCGTAATCGTTGCGCTGAACGTATTCCGCATAGGCACCGTCAAGGACCAAAAGCACATGTTCCGGCAGACCGGCTTGCAGACGGTGCACCTCATCGACAGGCAAGTAGGTCCCGGTTGGATTATTGGGGTTTGCCAAGAATACAATTCGTGTGCGCTCGGTAACGGCCGCCAACATCGCATCGACGTTCGCAGTGAGGTTCGTTTCGGGTACCGCAATCGGCTCGGCTCCGTTCGCCAACGCCACAATCCGATAAACCAGAAATCCATGTTCGGTGAAGATGACTTCACTCCCGGGCTCGAGAAACACCGTGCCCAGCATGGAAAAGATTTCGTCAGAACCGCAACCACAGATGATATGGTCAGGAGCCAGTCCATACTTCTTAGCAACCGCTTCGCGCAGAATTCTAGAACTGCCCTCAGGATAAAGACCAATATCCTCTATGGCTTGTTGATACGCTTCAACCGCCCTCGGGCTCGGCCCGAGCGGAGATTCGTTGGAGGAGAGTTTAAAGACTCGCTCCACGCCCTGGACTGAACTCTTTCCACCAACATAGGGCGAAATGGAAAGAACGCTCTTTTTCGCCTGAGGCGATGATCGATTCGTTGCGGCCATGGGGTTCTCCTGTGCTCAGCCGGCCACTTCAATGGCGTGAGCATAGGACCCAATAAAGTGAAGCTCAGCGGGATCGAGCTTCATATCGGCCGCTATCTGCTTAAGGCGGGGCTCGCCAGCCAGCATGAATCCCGGTACATCGAGCAAGGATGCCTGCTGGACGAGAACCGTGCCGTCGGACTGAACACCGGACGGACAATCCGCCCGCGTTAAGACTTGGATGTCACCCGTCCCCTCGCCGACATCCTCCCCGAAGTAAACCAACAAGCTTCGGTCATCGTCGGAGGGTTCGGGCGCCAGCGAAGACACCGCAAAAGCGTCCAGTCCAAAAGAAATCCCGCCTCCGAGAAGAAACGGTAGGCGGGACATAACGTAACAGGGGACGCCGGCGCGCTCATTTTGGAGAGCCAGTCGCCACCACCAGGCATTACAGTCGGTGCATTCGCTTGCGTCCGTCACCAATGGATACACCGCGATTGTCGCTGGCCGTGTTGCGGTAAGGCCAGTAACGGTTTGTTCGAAACTCTCGCTCCAGGAGAGCTTCGTAATTGTTCCAAAATGGAAGCGCGCAAGATCCCACAGTGCGACGCGCTGGTTCGGGTCCAGTCCGTCCCCGTGAAGGCTCACTGTGAACCCCCCCTGCAAATGGGTCTTTGCAGCGATGATCTCTCTCCACATATGAACCAACACCGCGATGGGGAACTCGCCCGTGTGACGCTCCACCAGTTGGCGCAATACGGTCGCTTCGCGGCCCGGGCGGGTCGCCAAGTCAACGGGGCCTTCAGGGCTGCTCTTGAGGCCAAAAGGCACCCCTTTCGCCGACGCGATCGATCGGACGATTTCCGTGCGCTCGATCAGCAAGTCGTGGATATGCTTGTCGATTGCATCGATTTGATCTCTGAGCTCTTGAAGGGACGGTGCCGCGTCCTTTGACAAAGGAGAGAAAGCCATTTTTCCATCGTACATTTGGGTTCTGTTTGGCCTTGAATTGCCACCACAAAACCTAACGTTTGAATTCGAACCGGATACGCTGCTTTAAAGACTAGCGCATAAGAAATCAAAGAAAACATTGACAGGCGAAACACAGAAAGACTAGCGCTTCTCGCTCGAACTCCACCCCAGGACGCTCGCCGTTTGATGCGCGCCGGTCGAAATTCGGTAAAACCGTCCATTTTGGAGACAATTTTCTGTTTTTGCGATGAGCTCTGCAGCCACAAAGATGACTTCAAGGACGAGTGAAAAAACCGCGGCTGAAACCTTCGGGGCCTCTCATGTGTTTGAGAGCAGCTCGCCCCTCGATTTGGACAGCGGCTCTTCCCTTTTTCCGTTTCGGATCGCCTACAACACGTATGGCCGGTTAAACCAAGACCGTTCGAACGCCATCCTTGTCTGCCACGCGCTGACAATGGACCAACACGTCGCCAACCCGAATCCCGTCACTGGAAAGCCGGGCTGGTGGCAATCTCTTATTGGTCCGGGCAAAACGATTGATACAAACAAATTCTTCGTCATCTGCTCCAATGTGGTTGGCGGCTGTATGGGCAGTACGGGTCCCGCGGACATCAATCCGGAAACGGGCAGACCCTACGCGCTCAGCTTTCCGGTCATCACAATCGGAGATATGGTTCGCGCCCAGGCGATGTTGCTCGACCATCTGGAGATTCCCGATCTCTTTTGTGTCCTCGGCGGATCGATGGGCGGTATGATGGTTCTGCAATGGTGTGTGGCCTATAAGGACCGGGTCTTTTCGGCTTTGCCGATCGCCACGGGGGCACGTCATTCGGCTCAGAATATCGCGTTCCACGAAGTTGGGCGACAAGCGATTATGGCCGATCAGGATTGGCACGGCGGCGCCTACCAAAGTCATGATACACGGCCGTCAAAAGGCTTAGCCGTGGCGCGGATGGCCGCCCACATAACCTATTTGTCGGAGCCCGCTCTGCATACGAAGTTCGGCCGCAATCTGCAGGACCGGGACAAAGTGACCTTTGGCTTTGACGCCGATTTCCAGATTGAAAGCTATCTCCGGCACCAAGGGTTTACGTTTGTCGACCGCTTCGACGCCAATTCCTATCTCTATATCACGCGAGCAATGGACTATTTCGATCTGTCTGCTGACTATAGTGGCCAATTGGCAAATGCCTTCAAGGATTCCAAAACACGATTTTGCGTCGTATCCTTTACGAGCGATTGGCTCTTTCCAACCCCGGAATCACGCCGCATCGTGAAGGCCTTGAACGCCGTTGCCGCCGATGTGTCGTTTGTCGAGATCGAATCCGATAAGGGGCACGACGCCTTTCTATTGGAAGAGCCGGAACTGTTCGCAACGGTCGGGGGCTTCATCCACTCGGCGGCGGAAGCACGGGGCCTTGGTCAGGTGACTCCATGAAGTCCCCATCTCCTCCGCTCCATCACTTAAGTCAACGCTCGGATCTCCTGCTTGCCACGGAAATCGTCACGGAGGGGGCGCGGGTTCTTGATATCGGGTGTGAACACGGTGAATTGTTGCATCTTCTCAAGCGGGAAAAGAAAGTTGACGGGCGAGGCTTGGAACTCAGCCAGGAAGGTGTGAACGCGTGCGTGGCGAGCGGTCTGTCCGTGATTCAAGGCGATGCCGATACGGATCTCTTGTCCTATCCCGACGATGCCTTCGATTATGTCATTCTGACACAGACAATTCAGGCAACACGGCGGCCGAAACATGTTGTAGAAGAACTCCTTCGTATCGGCAAACACGCGATCATCTCGTTCCCCAACTTTGCCCATTGGCGCGTCCGCGCATCACTTCTCATTAGTGGAAAAATGCCTATGACCCCGTCCCTCAGTCTCACATGGCACGAAACGCCGAATATTCACCTGTGTTCAATTCGAGACTTTGTCGATCTGTGTGAGGACTTAGGCGCCCGTATCGACCGAGCTTATAGTTGGTCTCGAGACGAAACGCCCAAGCCCACCGACCCAAAGAGCCGGGTGGCAAATCTGATGGCAGAACACGCCATGTTTGTCTTGAGCTAGATGCTACCTAGAGCCGTTTTGGTTTTGACGGAAACACAAAACGGCTCCAGAATCCTTGTTTTGCGCGTTTCCTGACGGTGGTGAGGCGCATTCGCGCCGAACGCTTCCGTTCGCTTGGTCGATTAATCCTCGATCAATCGACTCTCAAGCTCACACCTGGAAACGCTCCAGGATAAAAGCCGCGCTCCGAGCGAGCGCGGCCGATATTGGTCATCCCTAAGCGACGCCTACCAGTGGTGATGGTAGCGGCGCTTTTTCTTGTAACGATAGTGCTGGTTTTTGTGACGATAGTGGGAGTAATAATAGTCGTTATACCGACGATCTGCCCATCCGCCGTAACGATAGACGTGTTTGTTGTGATGAAAGTGACGGCCGTAGCTGCGATGTCCCCGGTGCGGACACCAGTTGAAACTAAACCCTGACCTAAAGAACGACGGTCCATAGTACCCGTGATGGTCGGAGAAGAACAAACTGAATGAGACTTTGGGTTTTTTGTATCCATAGCCGTGGCCGTAACCATGGCCATAACCGTGACCGCCGTATGGATCGTGGGCACGGGCTTCGCCTGATAGTCCGGCTGTTGCCAAGACCGTCACGAGAGCGGCAGTGAACACCACGGCGCGCAATTTCATAGGGGTCGGAGCCCCACTCGAATACCTCTTCATGGTGGATCCTTTGTCGTAACCAAATGCCTTTTCGGCTTTTATGAACAGTTCATGAAAAGTAGTCGCCACATTCTGAACGTATTCTGAACAGCTTGTTCACAAAGGGTCTGCCCGGCCTCAACTTTTGGCTAAAACCCTTGGATTTTGTTGAGTTAGCTCGGAAGTGCAGGATCCGCCACTGTCAACGGGCTGCTGTGTTTTCCACAGCTTCCAGCACCCGGAGCAAGTTTTCGCCCCAGAGTTTGCGGACCTCCTCCGGGGTGTAGCCGCGGCGTACAAGCTCTTTCGTTACGGACTTGGTTTGTTTCGCATCGTCCCAGCCCACAACACCGCCGCCGCCGCCGAAATCAGACGAAATGCCGACATGATCGATGCCAACCAGCTCGACGGCATAGTCAATATGATCCACGAGATCGGAGAGCGTCCCTCTCGGGAAGGAGCGATCGAGATTGCGGCGGTCCGTGATGTACTGTTTGCGTTCGGAAGACTCCAGAGCATAGAAATCAAGTGAACTTTTGACGCCATAGCGCTCGGCCAATGTAGCGCGGGCGGCGGCTCGCTCGTCGTCAATTGGGCGGACATAGGTGTCGAAGGCCACGATCTGGACCACGCCACCCGTTCCTGCAATTGCCTTCATTTCTTCGTCAGAAAGGTTGCGCGGGATATCAACGAAATGGCGAAGCGCGTGGTGAGAGGAAATGATTGGGGACCTCGAGAGCCGGGCGATATCAAGAACCGTCTGTTGGGAGGCGTGAGCGACATCCACGATCATGCCCAACCGGTTCATTTCCCGAACCGCCCTTCGACCGAGCGCACTCAGCCCGCCATGCTCTGTTTCAAGATCATTCAAATCAGGGCGCACAATCGCTGAATCCGCGAGGTCGTTATGGCCGTTGTGGGTGAGCGACATGTAGCGCGCGCCAAGGTCATAGAATTCTTGCAGTCTGCCCACGTCCCTCCCAATGGGATACCCGTTTTCGATTCCAATGAGGATCGCGACGCGGCCCGAGTCGTGAAGTCCGCGGACGTCACTGGCGCTAAGCGCCAAAGCCGACCGATCCGGGTACAGCTCATCGGTCATCCGGCGAATTGCGTTAAATTTCGTCAGTGCTTGTTCATACGCAATATCGTAGTTCTCTGATGTGCGTGCCGTCTGAGGTACAAAGACGATAAAGAAGGCCGCATCTACATCTCCCTTAGTGAGTTTGGTAAGATCGACCTGTGCATCGGGACGGTTCGCCGGATCATCCTCCTTTGTCGCAAAAGAGAATGGGATATCCACGTGGGAATCTAGAACGATCGCGTCTTTGTGGATGCGTCCCACATGGGAAAAAGCATTGGCCACCCAACTTGCAGGCGGTGCTTTCCCGATTGGACCGAGACCATTCGAGCAGCCGGCCAGGGCTAGTGTGCCACAGACCAGCGTGGCGCGGAGGCCCGAATTCATCAGGTTCCAGGACGTGCGCCCGGTGCTATGAAGCAATGGCAGCTTCATCCCGCTCGCCCGTGCGAATGCGAACTGCGGTGGTCAGATCGTAGACGAAGATCTTGCCGTCACCGATTTTGTTGGTGTTGGCTTGTTCAAGAATGGTGTCAATGACCATATCTTGCATGTCGTCTTGCACCGCAATTTCGATTTTGAGTTTGGGCAACAGGTTTACCGTATATTCCGTACCCCGATAGACTTCGGTATGACCTTTTTGTCGTCCGTGTCCTTTTACTTCGGATACGGTCATGCCCGTCACGCCTTTGGCCTGAAGGGCGTCCATTACAGCGTCCAGCTGCGCGGGCTTGACGATTGCGCTGATCATTTTCATGGCATTGCTCCTTTTCTGCGCATCTAACTCGCAAGAGTTAACGAAGGCTAAACCGCCTTACCTGGTGCTCACTAAATCTGAGTTGTTCCCGCTTTGCAAGGCGGCTGTCCGTATCAGGAGCCTGGAGACTGAGTCTCAGTCTTCTACCGAGCGTCTAGCGCCATTCTTTGCTGCTGCGGGGGCCGGCAGCGCCACCGGCCTTAAAACTTGCAGCCGCTTCTTATGCCCGCTTTGCGCATAAATCTGCTTGCTGACTTCTACCGCATAGACGCCTGGGAAGCGCGGCCATATGCGGCCCCCCCACTTCTCCCACGTGCCGGCCGCGCGCAGCAAGAACTGAAGGTCGAACGGCGGCATGTACAAAGCCTCGCGCCACTCAAGGGGCACGAACTGCGTTTCGCGAAGCAACTGCGTGAGCTGTGGCTTGGAATAGGGACGCCCATGACCAAACGGCGTGCGGTCCACACGTGCCCAAAAACCCCGGCGATTTGGCGTGATGACCAACAAACGACCACTGCCGGAGAGAACACGCCAGGCCTCGCGCAGGAGTGTTCGAACTTGCTCGGTGTTCTCCAAACTGTGCACAAGAAGAAGGCGGTCAACGGTGGCGTCGGGAATTGGCAGGACGCCCTCCTCCGAGAGGGCCGTTAAATTTGCGGCCGTGGTCGGCCACCGTGTCACGCCTTGGGCGGCAGGCATGATGTTGAGCAACCTTTGGCAATTTCCTTGAAACGGCTCAAGAAAGGGAGACGCATAGCCAAACCCCATGACACAAAGGCCGTGGGTGTCGGGCCAGATGTTGCGAATGTGATCCTGCAGGAGCCGCTGCACCGTTCGGCCCATGGGCTGCTGGTAAAAGGCTCTGAGATCGATGACATCTATGCGCATATTCAACGTCTGTCATTATGGCGTGCGAGCGACGTATGGTTTGGCTCGTTTTGGCCTAGAGCCGTTTTGGCTTTGACGGAAACACAAAACGGCTCCAGATTCCTTGTTTTGCGCGTTTCCTGACGGTGAACCGGATTCCACTTCACCTGGAAACGC